>CADCVH010000114.1 GCA_902806085.1 uncultured Rubrobacteraceae bacterium
GTATCTTGGGCCCGGGCACGGCCGGGCTGGCCAACGGGCCGATTGACCAACGAGCCGGTTGTTCAAGCAAGGAGGTAAGCGGCCCGCCCGGCGGTTCCCATCGGACAGGGGAGGGGGCATGACCCCGGCCTCTCCTATGTCCTGTCATGACGTGTTTTGCCTTCGGTTGGAGTAGTGTCGACGTTACCCCTGCTCTCTACCCGCGACGGGTCCGTGGGGGTCCAGCGGCCCTCGGGGCGGGCCTCGGCCACAAGGCGTGCTTCAATGCCCGTGCCAACCTGCAAGCAGATCGGGACGGGGCCACCGCAAAAGCCTTCGCCGAGCGGGCGCTGAGGCCGAGGAAGGAGAAGCACGGTCGGCCTCAGCGCCCTGCTCTTTGGGATTGGTGGCGAGCGGGTAGAATTGGCGAGAGCCTGAAGAGGCAAGCGCCAGGCCACGAGCGCCCGGCTCCGACGATTTTTGCCCTGGGAGATGGACGGCGTGCCGAAGAACACGGACGAATACACCATCGGGGTCGAGGAAGAGTACCAGGTAATCGACCCGAAGACCCGCGGGCTAGCTGCCCGCGCGGAGAGGGTGCTGGAGCGGGTGCGGCAAGCCTTGGGCGACGAGGAGGTCGCGCCCGAGTTGCGGGCTTCGCAGATCGAAGTGATGTCCCCCGTCTGCCGCTCGCTCGCGGAGGTGCGCGCCGAGCTGGTGAGGCTGCGGGGGGCGATCACGCAGGCGGCGGAGGAGGAGGGGGTCCGGATCGCCGCCGCGAGCACCCACCCGTTTTCGCACTGGCGAGAACAGCCACTCGCCCCCGAGGAGCGCTACCAGAAGCTACTGGAAAGCTACCAACGGCTCCTCCGGCAGCAGCTCGCGTTCGGCTTCCACGTGCACGTCGGCCTCGAGGACCGTGGGACGGCGCTGGAGGTGATGAACCGCCTGCGCCCGTGGCTTGCGCCGCTGCTCGCGCTTTCGGCCAACTCCCCTTTCTGGCTCGGCGAGGACACCGGCTACGCCAGTTACCGCACGCAGGTCTGGGGCAGGTTGCCGACGGCCGGGCCGCCGGCAACCTTCTCTTCGCTCGCCGAGCACGACGCCCTGGTGAGGGCGTTGGTAGAGACCGGCAGCGTGCTGGACACCGCCAGCGTCTACTGGGACGTAAGGCTGCCGGAGAAGCTCAAAACGGTCGAGGTCCGGGTTTCGGACGCGTGCAGCAGGGTGGATGAGGCGGTGATGCTGGCTGGCCTCTCGCGCGCGCTTGTGCGTTCGTGCCGCGAGCGGGGCGAGCGCGGGGAGTCTTACCCGTCGGTGCGTCCGGAACTCATGCGCGCCGCGCACTGGCGCGCCTCGCGCCACGGTCTGGACGGCGAGCTCGTGGACCCGGAAGCCGCACGGGCGGTTCCGGCCCAGCAGGTGATCGAGAAGATGCTCGCCTTCGCGCGCCCGGCGCTCGAGGAGGCCGGGGACTGGGAGGAGGTCGCGGCGCTAGCGCGCGAGACGCTGGAGCGCGGCAACGGCGCTAGCAGGCAGCGACGGGCGTACGAGCGGGCGGGGCGCCTGGAAGACGTCGTCGACATGCTCGTAGAGGAGACGGCGCCCGGCGGACGGGTTCGCCAAGGGCGCGAGTGAGCGTGCGGGTACCGAAACACAAAGATACCTGGGGCGACGTTTCGTGCCGTACTGGGTGATGGTGGCCCGGAGATGCGGTTGGAGCCCGGCGGCGCCTAACCAGAAGTGCCCTGGGGTAGAACGGGTTCCTTCTCGAAGTTCAGGGTGTAGGCCGGGAACGACCCGAAACGTCCCGCGAGCCGGAACCCCGCCGCCTCGGCCTCCTTGAGGACCATCCGGGCCGCGAGGTGGTGCGGGTCGCCGAAGATCTCCGTCACCGAGAGCACGCCCCCGGGCCTGAGCGCTCCGTGGAGCTCGCGCAGCGCCCCCGCCCGATCGCGGACTTCGCCCAACACCATCGCCAGAACCGCCCGGTCGAAGCCGCCCTGCCCGACCACCGGCGCGCCTTCGCCGAGTAGCGCCCCCTCGCCGAGCTTGCCGAGGAGGGGCCGAACGTTCCTCACGCCCTCAGCCCGCAGCCTCCCCTCGAGCCGGCCGAGCATGGCGGGCTGGCCGTCCAGGGCGACCACCCAGCCGCCCGGCCCGACGGCCTCGGCGAGGGGGACCGTCAGGCGGCCGGGCCCGCAGCCGGCGTCCAGCACGTCCATGCCCGGGGCGAGGCCGAGCCTCCCTACGAGGAGCGGGGCCCCGACGAAGGCCCCCGTGAGCGGGTTCTCGAGCAGGAAGAAGAGCCGGGGCGAGAGCGGCGTCGGGCGGCGTCGCTCTCGCAAGACGAAGACGAACGACGAGGCGAGGACCGCCAGAGCCGCCGTGGCGGAGGCGTAGCGCGCGGTCTTCCCGAGCTCCATCGTTCCATGATAGGCGCCGGCCCTCCCTCGTGCTTTTTTCACCTAGCGGCGTAGTAGGGTCTTTACCGGAAGTAGTTAGCAAAGGAAGTAGCGAGTATCACCCATTTGGGCGACTCGCCCATCGGCGTCCGGATGCATGATGGTACCGTCGAGGAGCGCCGCCTCGCTTGGGTGGTGGGGCAGGAAGGAGGAACGGCCGTGTTCGACTACGACCTTGAGCACATCTTCTCCTACACGGTGACGGTGGACCCTCCCGAGGTGGTGGGACCGGTCCCGGGGGGCATACGGGCCAACTTCTACGTGACCGGCGGCCAGGTCGACGGGCCCAAGCTCCGGGGCACGGTGCGCCCGGTGGGGGCGACTGGCTCACGCTGCGCACAGACGGCGTCGCCGTACTCGACATCCGCGCGATGTTCGACGCCGGGGAGGGGGCCTTGGTGTCCGCAACGTCCACGGGCGTCGGGGACCTTGGGGCCAACGGTTACGAGCGCTTCTTGAGGGGCGAAGCGCCCCCCAAGGTGGTGCTGCGCGTGGCGCTGCGCTTCCTAACGGCCGCCCCCGAGCTGCAGTGGCTCAACCGGCTGCAGTGCCTGGGCGTTGGGGAGTTCGACGGGGAGAACTCGCGGGTAGGCTACGACGTCTACGCGGTGCGCTAAGCGGAATGCCGGTCTGGTGGACGCGGCGCCTCCTTCCTCTTGCGCTTATCCACCGGAGTGCCTGGAAAGGGGGTTCCAAAAAGTTCGCATGCAAGAACCTGGGTAAAACGCCCGACCAGGATCGGCCGGGTGGGACGAGGCGGGCGAGGGCCGGAGTGATGTACCCTGGGAGCCGCGGGTGGCGACGCCGCGGCCCTGGTGGGGGTCGGGGTCGGGGGGAACGAAGGGAAGGTGCACGGAGGCCATGAACCACGACGGGACGAACGGGCCCACCACGCGGGAGAGGGTGCGGCGCTTCGTGGCCGGGGGGAGGAGGGGGTAGCGTGGGCTACCAGCTAATCGCGAGCACGCCTTCGGGGCCGATGGCCGCCGAGGCCGTGACGGACGCCGTGATGGCCGACGTGAGGGTCCTCGCCGCCGAGCACGGCTTCTCGGGGCCCCAGCTCGCCCTGGACGACATCGGGGACCAGCTCGTGATCGCGCCCCCGGACGCCGAGGCGATGGAGGAGGCGTTGGCCCGGGCGATGAAGAGCATACCCGACAACGAGGTCGAGGAAGGCCTCGACCGCATGACGGTCCACCGCCTGCGCTACGTGCTGCGCAGCGGGGCCGAATGCGACGATTGCGAGATCCTGCTGGTGCGCGTGGGGCAGTTCAAGGCGGGCGGCTAGCCGGCGCCCCGACCTTTCCCTATTCACCGGAGTGCGTGGAAGGGCCATTGTGCGAACTTCGCACTGGTAGAGTTCTCCGAAGTTGGGCTAATATTTATCCGTTGCGGTGAATAGGTATGCGGATTTTAGGGCCCCTATAGATACTATCAGGCTAGGTTCGGGGCCTGAGACTGGGACGGTGTTACAAGACCGCATAAAGATTCAGACCCTTATAGGGGGAGAGTTACGGTTCCTGTCACCGGCCGCAATCGACGGGTTTCGTGCCTGCAGGTGTTCGACCGAGGGGTGGTGGTGTTCCTACTTCCAGTCGCCGAGGAGCACGAACGATGATCAATGGAAGGGGTGGTCGAAACGGGCATCGCTCCTCACCGCTCCTCACGCTCCGCTGGGCTACCTGCGATACGGCGACGCGCGGTTTTAGCGGAGGATTAGTGTGGAAGATAGGTTACAAGGAAACGGGAAGCTAAGGGGACGGAGGAGAATGGAAAGCATCACGCTCGAGGACGCGCAAAGGATAGTCTCAGCCGCCCGGAACAAGGCGCAAGAGATTGGTCAGCCGATGAACGTTGCGGTGGTGGATGCGGGGAGGAATCTCAAGGCCTTCGCCCGGATGGAAGAGGCCTGGCTCGGCAGCATAGACATCGCTGTAGACAAGGCGTTCACTGCAATGAGCTTCAAGATGTCCACCCAGGAGTTGGGCAGCATGTCTCAGTCCGGACAGCCATTGTTTGGGATCAACACCACCAGCGAGGGACGGATCGTGATCTTCGGTGGGGGCATCCCGCTCGAGCGCGGCGGTGAATTCGTGGGGGCCGTGGGCGTGAGCGGCGGGACCGTGGATCAGGATCAAGAGGTGGCCGAGGCGGGGGCAACCGCCCTGTGATGGTGGACCCGGGAGTATGGAACGACGCTCCTGGGTGAGAATGAGCCAGGCGCTCCGCGAGGGTGAGTGCCAGTGGAAGGAGTAGCTGATGGCCGACAACAGGATAGTGGTCTACAAGGGTCCCGGCGAGGTGGCGGTGGAGAACGCCGAGTACCCGAAGCTCGAGGTGCCCCAAGAAGTGGCGAGCGCCATGGGGATGGGCCGGGCCGCC
>CADCVH010000115.1 GCA_902806085.1 uncultured Rubrobacteraceae bacterium
CGCGGCTACCGTCCGCTGGACCAATCGCTGTGACAAACGCTCTAGGTTTTGAGGTTCTAGGTTTTGAGGTCCTAGGTTTTGGGGCGGGGGTCGGCGGCGGTGTGGGGGCGTTTATTTGTAACGGTGGGAGGAGGCCGTGTGGCTTGTGGTAGGCGCGGGCTCAAAGCTCTTCCTGCGGCGGGTGCTGGTCGGCGTCTTCGTTGAGCGTGGGGCTTTCTGGACTCCGGGATCACTTTCCCGCATCACCGGAAGACCTGAAGCCTAAAACCTCAAAATCTAATTGATCTCTTTCACCCACGCGGCGGTCCAGCCCGTCTCCGAGCGGACGTAGTCGCCCCGCCACGAGACGCCTTTGAGGCGGTCGAAGAGGCGGGCGGCCTCCGCGGGGTCTTCGAGGCCTATCTCGGCGCCCAGGGCCTCCACCTCGCTGCGCGGGACGTGGACCGGGATCTCCTCGAACTTGTCCTTGAGGGCTTCGCGCATCCGGATCTGTTGCCCCCTGTCCGGGGTCCGGTGCCTTCCCTCTCTGATGGTCATGGCCGACCTCCTGTGTCGGGTGCTACTCGGACAAGTATGTAGCTTCCGTCGCTACGTGGCTGTCGTACAAAACACGCTAGGGGTCTTCGAGCGCCCCGAGCACCGCCTCGACGGGGCCCTCTCCCTGGTACGAAAGGGCCACCTCCGAATGCTCGTCCACGACGACGATGGCGGCGGCGCGACCGGTGTTGCGGGCGCCGTACTCGCGGCTGACCCGGCCGCCCCAGTCCGGCAGGATGACCAGGTAGTCCGCCGGGTCCAGGTCGGGGGGCAGCTCGCGCGTCGCCTGGTCGTAGGCGCTTGCGAGGACCAGCCCCACCGTCATCCAGTAGACGGGCGGGACGATGGAGAGGTCTATGACGCTCGCCACGAGGACCTCCTCGGGGTCGGGGAAGCGGACGCGGACGGCGTGGTTGATCTCGCGCGCCGTCGGGGCCGTGCCCTGAAGGTGGAAGATGAGCACGACCTTGCGTCCCCTCTGGTCCCGCAGGCCCACCCGTCGCCCCGAGCCCGCCGCGACGAGGTCGAACTCCGGCGCTTCTCTCCCGGTTTGCAGCCTCGACTCCAAGTGGCTAACCCTTCTTCCGCCGCAGGCCGCCCCTGAGGAGCGAGTAGCCGACGGGGACGACGAGCAGGGTCAGGAACGTCGAGGTGACGAGCCCCCCGATCACGGGTATCGCGAGGCTGCTGGAGATGAGCGCGCTCCCCCCACCGCCGAACCCGAACGCGAGGGGGACGAGGGCGAAGATGGTGGCCAGGGCCGTCATCAGGATCGGGCGCAACCTCGCGCGTCCCGCCTCGAAGATCGCGCCGTCCACCGTGTCGTGGCGCCCGCGGGCGTTCTGGGCGAAGTCCACGAGCAGGATCGCGTTCGAGACGACGATCCCGATCAGGAGCAAGACCCCCAAAAGCGCCGGCAGGGAGAGCGCCGTGCCGGTGACGAGCAGCGCCCCGAAGGCCCCGGCGGTCGTGAGCGGCACGGCGAGCAGGATGATCAGCGGCGTTACGAGGGAGCCGAAGAAGACGACCAGGATCAGGTACACCAGCACGAGCGCCACCCCGATGGAGAGGATCAGGTTCCTGAAGCTCTCCTCGATGTCCTCGCTCTCCCCCCCGACGCCCGCTGTCACGCCGTCGGGCAGGTCCAGCCCGGGCAGCGCGGCGTTCACCTCGTTCGAGACGGAGCTGGTGTCCTCGGAGGTGATGGTGCCGGTAACGGTAACGGCCCGGTCCCCGTCGTCGCGGCTTATGGCCGACGGCGCTTGGACCTCCCTGACCTCCGCCACGTCCCCCACGGTCTGCCCGGACCCGAGGGGAAGCCCGCGGACCTCCTCGATGGAATCGACCGACCCCTCCGGCAGGCCGATGGCGACGGGCTCGTCGCCGAGCGTCACCTCCGAACCCGTCCCGCCGAGCAGGGTCCCGAGCGAGGTCGAGACGGCGCCCGGGGAGAGGCCCGCCTTTGCGGCGTCCCCGGCGTCGACGGAGACCTCTATCTCCGGGCTGACCTCCGATAGGTCGCTCTGGACGTTGGTCACGTCGTCGGTTCGGTCAAGCTCGTCTACCACGGTCTCGGAGGCCCGCCTGAGCTCTTCCTCGGTGCCGCCGGTTATGGTGACCTCGATGCCGCCGGTCGGCGGGCCCTGCTGCAGGATCTGGACCTGGAAGCCCTCGCCGAAGCGGTCGCTTCCCTCCTCGGCCAGCCTGCTTAGGGTCTCCTGCACGTTGGCGTTCTCCCCGACCACGATGAACGCCTGGGCCTGGTTACCGGTACGCAAAGGGGCGTCGGGGTTGAAGTTGTCCTCGCCGCCGATGGAGAGCTGGTAGCTCTCCACGCCGCGGTCTTCGTTCATGAAGTCCTCGAAGGGCCGCAGCTCCTCGCTGGTCTCGCCGATGGCGGTCCCCGCCGGCAACTCCACAGTCGCCTGCAGGAGTCGCTCCTCGCTCGGCGGGAAGAAGCTGACCGCGAGGAACGGTATCGCCGCCAGCCCCCCAACGAACGCCAGAAGCGCTATGAGGAGGACCGCGAGCCGGTGCCTAAGGCTCCACAGCAGCAGGGGCGCGTAGAGGTCGACGAGCAGGCCGTCCGAGCCCCCCCCGCGGCGGGCCGCCGAGCGCCTCGCCGCCCGCGCCGCGAGAACCGCCAGGCCGACGATCAGGAGCGCGGCCACCGCCCCCGCGACCACCAAAAAGACCGGCGAGCCCGTGTCTATCCCGCCGACGACGTTGCGCGCACCGTCCGAGATCCCGCCGAGACCCTCGATGATGCCCGCCGGGATGAAGGACAACCCGTCGAGCAAGCCCGTTCCGGCCGCGACCACGGCCCCGACGAAGAGCAAGCCCAAGACCAGCAGCGAGAAGACCAGCACCCTTGGCACGCCCGGACCGCGCCGGGTCCTGCGCGCGCGGCGGCCCCCATCCACCGGGTACTCGCCGTCCTCGTAATCCTCCGGAGACACCTCGCGGTCGTTCTCTTCCGTTCGCGGCTCCGGGACCGCCCCCCGTTTCGCCTGGCGCTTGATAAAGACGCTGGTGAGCACCGGGATGACGGTTATGGAGACGATCAGGGAGGCGATCAGGGCGAAGGCCACGGTCAGGGAGAGCGGCAGGAAAAACTTGCTCACGATGCCGCCGACCAGCCCCAGGGGCAGGAAGACGGCGGTCGTGGTCAGCGTGGACGAGGTAATGGCGCTCGCCACCTCGTTCGTGCCCTTGAGGGCGGCCTCCTCGGGGCTGTAGCCCTCCTGCACGTAGCGGTAGGAGTTCTCAAGCACCACGATCGCGTCGTCCACCACGCGCCCGACGGCTATCGTGAGGCCCGCCAGGGTGATGATGTTCAACGTCAGGTTGTCCGCCCAGGAGAAGAGCAGGGCGGCCAGGATGGAGGTGGGCAGGGAGACGGCGGTGACCAGCGTGGCGCGCAAGGAGCGGAGGAAGAGGAAGATGATCCCGACGGCCAGAAGCCCGCCGATGAGCGCCTTCTCCACCAGCCCGTTCACCGACTCCTCGACGTCTTCGGCCGAGTTGAAGACCACGATCACCTCGTCCTCGCCAAGGTCCTCGCGCACCTGCCCTAGCGCCTGCGTAACGCCCTCGGCCACCTCGACGGTGTTCGCCTCCGGCTCCTTGACGACGTTGAGCCCGAGGCTGGGCTCCCCGTTTGTCCGGGAGACGCCCGAGATGTCCGAGCTCGCCTCCCCGACATCCGCCACGTCGGAGAGCAAGACCGGCTCGGGCGCCTCCGCCGCCGTAGGCGCCGCACCCGCCGGCGCGGGCGCAGCCGATGGCGGTGCGGACGCCCCAGTCGGGGCCCCGGCCGGAGCCCCCGTTGGAGCCCCCGCAGGCGCTCCCGTGGGCGCCCCTCCCGCGGGTGCTCCGGTGGGCGCTGCCGTGGGCGCTGCCGCGGCGCCGACGGGCAGGTCGCGGAGTTGTTCGACCGTGGTCAGCTCGCTCGTGGTGCGGACGGGTGTGGAGAGGCCGTCCACGCTCACGTCGCCCACGGGCGCGTTCACGTTCGAGCCGGAGATGGCGCCGATTATCGCCTCGGCGGGGATGCCGCGCTCCTCGAGCTCGGCGGGCTTGAGGTCCACCTCAAGCTGCCGCTCGGAGCCCCCGACGAGGTCCGCGCTCGCCACGCCCTCGACGTCCTCGATGAGCGGTATGGCCTCGTCCTCGGCGTACTCGGTGACGCGGGCGAGGTCCCCGTCCTTTGCAGACAGGGAGACGTTCAGGATGGGGAACTGCGAGGCAGATTGGCGGTTCACCTCGGGGGCGGCGGCCTGCTCGGGGAGGGAGACGCCGTTTATGGCGTCGTTGATCTCGTCCTCGGCCTGCTCGGTGTCCACGTCGAGCCCGAACTCCACGACGAGCACGGAGAAGCCGGGCGAGCTCGTCGCCTGGACGCCCTCTATGCCCTCGATACCCTCGACGGAATCCTGCAAAGGCTGCGTGACCTGCTCGTCCACGAGGTCGGGCCCGGCCCCCGCCACCGGTGTGGAGACGGTGATGAGCGGGAACTCGATGTCGGGCAACAACTCCTGGTTGAGCCGCGTCGTCGCGTATGAGCCGGCCCCTATGAGGATCACGGCCGCCAGGAAGACGACGGACTTGTTCTTCAGGCACCAGCGGACTATCGCCTGCACTAGTTTTCCTCCCCCGGCACCCGGCCGAGCGCCGCCGTGATCTCCTTGAGGCCCTTGTAGAAGGCCACCGCCTCTTCGTCCGTCAACGTGTCCAGCGCGGCGTTTAGCTGGGTGCGGCGCACGCCCATGATCCTGCGCGCCACCTCGTGCATCCCCGGCGCGTAGTCGACCAGCACCACCCTCCTGTCCTCAGGGTCGTGGCGGCGCTCGATCATGCCGTGCTCCGAGAGCCTGTCCACGAGCTGCGTCGCGGCCGGCCGCGATACCCCCAGGGTGTGGGCGATGTGGCCGACCGAACACGGCCCCTTCGCGAGCGCTATGAGCACCTGTATGTGGCCCGGGGAGACGTGCGCGTCGGACGGAAAGGCGTGCGCGGGAGCCCCGGCCTTCACGGACGCCTCCAGCTCCAGCGGCACCGGCCGACCCAACTCACGCCCCAAAACCGGCAACAACAACACGATCTCGTCTACCAATCTCTCCCGGTCCACACGCTTCCCGTCCAGTTCGGCTTCGTTAAGCGACTTATTTAACCGCCTTAATGATATGTGAGGTGATGGATCTGTCAAGGGATCTTCTCGCGGTCCGTGCAGATCGGGTACGATCCGGTCCGCCGAGGGTTTCGGAAGTGGGGAGGTTTATGGTCAGGCTGAAGGCGGCCGTGGCGGCCGGTGTGGCGGGCGGGCTCTGGGCCCTCAATAACAGGTTAGAGAAGACGGCTCTCCCGGCGAGGCTGGGCGGTGAGGCCAGGCGTTACCGGTGGGGCGGCGGAAAGATAGCGTACTCCGTCGCCGGTGAGGGAGAGCCGCTGCTGCTCGTCCACGGCGTCTACGCCGGCGCGTCCTCGCTGGAGTTCCGCGCGAACTTCGAGGAGCTATCCAGGAGCTTCCGGGTGTACGCGTTGGACCTGCTGGGCTGCGGGTTCTCGCAAAAGCCCCGGCGGCGTTACGCGCCGGACGACGTGACGGGCCAGATCGAGGCGTTCGCGAGGGAGGAGATCGGGGCGGGAGCCCATCTCGTCGCGAGCTCCCTCTCCGCGGCCCTCGTCGTCCCGGCCGCCGTGCGCAACCCGAAGCTCTTCGAGAAGCTCGTCCTCGTCTGCCCCACCGGCTACGGCACCCTGGACCGTCCCTCCGGCCTCCTCGGGGACGCCGTCTACGGCCTCTTCCGGGCGCCGGTCCTCGGCGACACCCTCTACCACGCCCTCGTCTCCCGGGCCGGCATCCGCTACTACCTGGAGAAGATGGCCTACCACGACCCGCAGCTCGTGACCCAAGACGTCGTCGAGGACTACTACCGGGCCGGGCACGGGCCCGGGGCCAGGCACTTCCCGGCCGCCTTCGTGTCCGGGAAGCTGAACCTCGGGATCTCGGACCTCTGGCCCAGGGTGCCGCACAAGAGCCTCGTCTGCTGGGGCCAGGAGGCGAAAACCGTCCCCCTCTCGGACGGGAACAACTTTGCACGCAACAACCCGCGCGCCGAGCCCCGCGTCTTCAGGGACGCCGCCCTCCTCCCCCACGTCGAGCGGGCCGAGAGGTTCAACGAGGAAGTGCGGACGTTCTTGTCCGGTTGAAGGCCGGGCCACGCCCCGATCGCCCCCTCAGGCCTCGCTCCGGCCGGCCCGAAGGACGTCGGGCTCCTGGAGGACGTGCATGCCGATCTCCCCAAAGAGGGCCACGGCGTCGCCCATGCCGCCTGGTATAGCCGGCCTGTCGGGCGGCGGGATCGTGCGGGTGCGGGCGCGCTCCCCGAGCTCCGTGATCGTCCGCTCGAAGCCGGCAGGGGTGTAGGAGTTGAGTAGCGTCGCCGTCCGGGAGTCCACCCTGAAGGAGTGGACCGTGCCGCGCGGGATCAGCACGAAAGAGCCCGCCCCGGCCTTCAGCTCCCGACCGTTCGTCAGGTAGGTGATCTCGCCGTCGATGACGAAGAACTGCTCGTCCTGGTCGTGGTGGTGGGGACCGGGACCGGAGCCCCTGGGACAGAGCTGCCACATCAGCGAGTAGGCGCCCCCGGTCTGCTCCCCGCTGGCGAGCACCACCCAAAGGATGCCGACCATCCAGTAGGCCGGCCCCTCTTCGACGGTGTCGACATACGGCGCCGCCTTCGGTTCTTCGTTCATCTGCCCGTTCCTCCTCGCCTGTTTGATGATCCTTCGGGGGCCGACCACCAGCCGGGACCGCCCATCGAGGCCGACCGCACCTCGGACAGCGGGGGAACTAACCCATGCCGCTGATCTTCTCGGGCTCTATGGCGATGATCACCCGCGCCTGCTCGCGCCCCCCGAACCAGGGGTAGGGCCCCCCCAAGCACTTCCCGGAGAGCCCCTCTATGTGATCGGCCCCGCCCTCCTCGGTGACCCACGCCACCCGCCCGCGCACCTGGAAGTAGCGGCGGGGGTCGGCGGGGTCCGAGACGGCCACGGCCACGCGCGGGTCGCGCTCCACGTTCCTGACCTTCAGGAAGCCCCGGACGCTGTTGATGAGGACGCGCTCGCCGTCGGTGTCCACCCAGGTCTGGGTTAGCTGGGGCGAGCCGTCGGGCATGGTGGTGGCCACGTAGCAGGTGCTCGGTCGGCGCAGCAACTCCAGCAGGTTCCGGGGCAATTCCATGCGCGGTCTCCAATTCTTGGCCTCTGACACAATGACTCCTTTGCTCAAAAGTGGAAGTTAACTTCAACTTATAGAAGGGACTATAGCACAAAAACGGAAATTAATTTCTACTTGAACCATGATTTTCCGCTTCTGCGGTATGATGGGGCCGTGTCAGAGATCCCCCCTCCGTCCGACCGCCCTCCTTTGCGCCGCGACGCCGAGCGCAACCGCCGGCGGATCCTCACCGCGGCCCGCGGGCTGATCGCCGAGCGCGGGCTGGGTGTGGGCTACGAGGAGATCGCCCGGGAGGCCGAGGTCGGGGTCGGCACCGTCTACCGGCGGTTCCCCTCCCGGGACGGGCTCTTTTACGAGCTGTTCCACGACCGGGTGGACGCCGTCGTCGGGATCCTGGAGGAGGCCCTCGCGGTCGAGGACCCGTGGGAAGGGCTGCGCCGGTTCATGCGGCGCGACTTCGAGCTGCAGGCGTCGGACCGCGGGCTGCGGGAGTTCATGCTCGGCGGCGCCGACAGCACCGAGTTGGGGCGGCGCTCACGGGGGCGGATCCAGCCGCTCGTCGCGGAGCTCGTGGAGCGAGCCCGGTCGGCGGGCCGCCTGCGCGCGGACGTCGGGCAGGGCGATATCGAGATCATCCTGGCCATGGTCGGCGGGCTTATGGACGCGTCGGTCCGCGTGGACCCCGACCTGTGGCGGCGCTACCTCGCGATGGTCCTCGACGGGATCCAAAGCGGAGACCGGCACGACGAGCTACCGGGCGAGCCACCGGACCAGGCCGAGGTCGGCCGGATCCTCGCCGGATGGGCCCGGCCGCGGCGGGGCCAGGGCCGACCGCGGGACCCAGAGGCTCCCGCCCGCGCCGGGCCCCAATCCGAAACGGGGTCTTGAGGGTCGTACGATCCTATGTGGCCGCCCGGGGGGGCCGCCCGGGGGAGCGCGGCGGTCGCGGCGGCTCCACAGCGGGAGAAAGGGGTCAGGTCAGGACGGTTCGGCGTCCACGACGGCTACGGTGCAGCGCGAGACGCAGACCGTCTTGTCGTTCTCGTCCGTTATGTGGACCTCCCACACCTGGCTCGTGCGCCCGACGTGGGCCGGAACCCCGACCGCCTTGAGCGTTCCGCTCCTCTTCGGGCGGACGTGGCTGGCGTTGATCTCCGCCCCGAAAGCCGCCTTGCCCGGCGGGCAGTTGAGGTAGCCGCCGACGCTAGCCACGCTCTCGGCGAGCACCACGCTGACCCCGCCGTGCAGGTACCCGAACGGCTGGTGGTGCCTCTCGTCGACCGGCATCGTCGCCACCACCCGTTCGGACGTGAGCTCCACGAACTCCACGCCGAGCCTCCCGGTTACGCCCCCATCGTTCCTCATAAGGGTTTCCATGTCCAAAGCCCTCACCTCCCTGGTAGACCCGACGACCGCCAGCATACTAACCCACCGGAGGTTCGGAACCCGACAATCACAGGACCTTCTCCATCGAGAAGTTGGTCAACGCGACACCCCGCCGCACCACCGTGTTCCGCCGCAGGACCGCGAACCCGTGCCGCCCGAAAAACGGACGGGCCGTAATGCTGGCCTCGGTAAAGATCCTGCCGATGCCGAGGCCGCGGGCCCTCTCCTCCACCGCCCCGTAGAGCAGCGACCCGACGCCGCGCCCGACTACGTCCCGGTGGCAGTAGAGCATGTCCAGGTGTCCATCCTCCTCCAGCTCGGCGAAGCCGACCACCCCGCGGTCCCCCTCCGCGACCAGCGTGTGACGCCCGGACATCCGCCCGTGCCAGGCCTCCGGGTCCGGGGGAGCCGGCGCCCACGCCCGCACCTGCTCCGGCGAGTAATCCCCAAGGTTGACACCTCGAACCGTCTCGTAGAACAGGCGGCAGATCCCCTCCGCGTCACCCCTCTCGTAGTCTCGAACGGTTACCACGAAAGCCCCACCTCCGACGCGCAAACCGACCGCTGATACCCGAAACCTTACCCCGGCAGCTCCCGGCGGTCGACCCTATACAGGCTGTAGCGTTCGCCGGGTACGTCCAGGCGGGTGAAGCCGGGGATACCGAGGAGTTGCCCGTCGAGGGGGGTGTTGGCGTGGAGCAGGAGGTAGTCCGCCTCGTAGCGGCGCAGGATGCCCGCGGCTTCGGGGATGGTAGGGCCGGAGAAGAAGCGGTTCACGTCGAGGGCGCCCCGGGGGGGTTCGATCTCGCCCGGCACGCGCTCTTCGAGGGCGGGGAGGATGTTCAGGATCAGGTTCCCCCTCAAACTCGCCACGTTGGCCTTCGCCGAGTGCGCCGGGATGATGGTGTTCTCGAGGTCGGGCGCGAGCACGACGGCGGGCTCCTCTATGTTGTCCCGCATCCAGCGGAACGCGGGATCGAGGGGATAGGTGGCGGCCTGCGGGACCGAGCTCGTGGCGAGCACCTTGCCCACGGCGAGGCCGGCCACCGGCGCGACCGCGACCGCCAGCACGCAGACCAGCGCCAGGGGCAAAAATGGCGCGAGGCCCGGACGCCCGCCCCGGCCCGCGAGGACCTTTCCCGCGTAGAGGGCGCCCTCCCACGCCATCCAGCCCACGGTCAACACGGCCGCGAGCGGGATGGGCCAGGCCAGGCGCCAGATCTGGCCCGGCAGGACCACGTTGTCCCCCACGAAGGTCGTGAGCGGCGGGAAGAAGCAGACGGCCGTAACGAGCAGCAGCACCCCGAGGAGTAACCGCGCGGCGGAACTGGCCCCCACCCGCGAGAACAGGAAAGGCAGCCCGGCGAGGTAGCCGAGCGCTACAACGGGGTTCAGAAGGAGGGAGGGGTGCATTATGTAATATCCTCCGCCGAGAACGAGGATACGCTCCCAGCCAGGCCTGACGAAGACCGCGTTGGCGAGCACCTCCGGGTCGTGGGCGTTTATGTCCGCGCCCTTGAGCACCGTCGAGAGCGGCTCCCCGGTCGTCACGACGAACAAAAGCGGCACCACGAGGATGCTCAGGAGCGTCGCCCCGAGTGCTATCACCGTCCTCCAGACCGCCGGGCTCCGCCAGTTGACGGCGAGGTGTACGAGGCCGAAACCCGTCACCGAGAGGCCGATGATCGCCAACCCGACAGGATGCACGGTCACCACGGACCAGCAGACGAACCCGAAGGAGAGCAGGTAGCGCAGCCTCCGGCCCTCCAGGAACGCGGCGGCCAGGCAGAGGGAGACGGGCAGAAAGAGGAACCGCGCCGCGAACTTGTCCTCCACCGCCCGCGTGATGAACTCCCCGCCGAAGACGTAGATGCTGGGGCCGAGGTAGAGGAGAAAGAAGAGCGCGTACACGGTTCCCGCCACGAGGGCGGCCGCCTCGTTCTTGAGGAGCAGGCGCATCAGGGCGTAGGCGGAGAGCAGGGCGAGCACGACCACCGTGGGGTTCAGGTAGCGCAGGACCAGGTCCACGGGGTCGAGGCCGGAGGCCCTCGAAAAGGCGGCCTGCTCCAGGAGCCAGCCGTTGATCCTAACGCGCGAGGCGCCCGTCTGGTTACCGAAGTAGGGCTCGAAGCGGGCGAGCGCGTCCGCGCTCAAGAACTCCCTGGCGTAGGCCAGGTAGACCCACAGGTCGTTGTACGAGTGCGGCACCCGCATCCGGGACGCGTAGGCCAACACCGCCCCCGACGCCAGGAAGGGCAACCAGAGCGCGCGGTGGGCCCGCCCTTCTACGCCCGACGTTCTCTGGACCGGACGGCCCCGGGTGAGCGCCACGACGAGGGCCGCGAGCAGGAACGCGGCCACGACGGCGCCGGAGATCAGGAGGTAGAGGTCCAGGCTCTGGTGCGTCATCAGCATCGGGACGCCCAGCATCCCGAAGAGGCCGGCGCTGAACACGAACGCCACCGGCAACGCGGCGACGCCGGGGAATTGTCGCCCCAGAGACCAGAGCGTGACGAGCAACCCGGGCGTCAGGAACAGGACGAGGGTGGCCGCGTAGAGCGCCCCGGGCAGCGCCGAGAGGATCCCCCTCAGGGGCCAGAGCGCCAGCAGGGCGAGGATGCCCGCCAGCACGACGAGGGCCTCCGGGGAGCGCGCGCGTCGCGCGACGCGTTGCGCGACGCGTTGCGCAAGCTTGGCCTTTCCCAACTCCATCCTCCTAGAAGAAGACCGGCCACGCCCGCGCGAGATGCGGCCGTTCGACGGCAGGAATTCTAACAAGCGGTCGCGGGGGAGGCCCGTCCCCGAACGGCCTCACCCCTCCGCGGCGGCCCCGGCGCGCGCGGTACGCCCCGCGCGCCGGAAGGAGAGGAACCCGTGCACCGCGAGGGAGAGCCCCAGCCACGCCCATCCCAGGCCGAAGAGCATCCAGAGCACGGTCCCGAACGCGCCAAGGTCCATGGCGAAGGCGAGCAGGCCGCACAGGGAGCCCACCACGAAGGGCAGGAGCCCCCAGGTGGGCAGCGCCCCGTCCCGCGGGGCGGCGAGGCCGAAGAGGATGGAGCCGGCGCCGAGGAGGAGCAGGCCGAGGCGGAAAGCGCGGTAGGCCGGCGCCGTCATGATGTAGACGTCGTCAAGGCCGAGCCAGTACAGCCCCGCGTCCCCGGCGACGACGAGGACGAGCCCCAGGAGGACCAGGCCGAAGCCGATCTTCTGCAGGAGGCCCGAGCGGCCCCACTGCCGGACCTGCAGCCCCACCAGCCCGGCCAAAAGCAACAACGGCGCCGACGGGAAGAGCTTCCAGAACACGTTCGGCGTGCCGAAGGCGGTCTCCGAGATGGAGGCCCCGATGGGAGAGAGCGCCCACAACACGCCGCCGGGCACGACGAGAAGCCCGGACCACCTCACGAGGAACCAGAGCAGCCTGCGCAGCACCTTCACCCTAGTAGCTGGGCAGCGGGCCGCCCGCGTCCTTGATGACGTAATCCTGGAACATCTTCTTTGCCACGCCGGGGTTCGCGGAGGCGATGTCTTTGTTCATTTTCGGGTCCTTTTCGAGGTCGAAGAGCTTCGCCCCCGTCCCGTCGTGGCTGGCGAACATCGCGTGGCGGTCGTCCCGGGCCCAGACGTGATCGTGGTACCCGGCGGTAAAGTACGGACGGGCCTCTCCGGGCTGGCCGCCTTCCAGCAGCGGGTTCAGGTCCTGCCCCTGGAGCGGGGCGGGTGGCTCGATGCCAAGGGCGCCAAGGATCGTGGGGGTTATGTCGTGGGTGGAGGCGAAAAAGTCGCTCGTCTCCCCCGCGCCCTTGCCCTGTGGATGCTTCATCATGAACACGATGTCCGTGAGCTCCGGGTAGAGGGCGGTGACCACCTTGCCCGCGACGCCGTGCTCCCCGAAGGCGTGCCCGTGGTCTGAGACGAAGAGGAACATCGTGTTCTCCATCAGGCCGAGCTCCTCGGCCCGCTGCATAAAGTTTCCGAGCCAGTTGTCCATCATGGTGACCTCCCCGGCGTAGAGGGCGCGCATCCTCTCCAGCTGGGCTTCGGTCAGCCAGTCCGAGGGTCCGCTGCTGGAGGTGACGGGCTCGGGGCCGTCGTGGCCGTCGGAGTACATTTTCGTGTACTTCTCGGGCGGGTCCCAGGGCTCGTGCGGGTCGTAGTTGTCCACGACCAGGAAGAACGGCTGGGCACCCTTCGCGGCCTCAAGAAACTCCATCCCCTTCAGAAAGACCTGGGGGGAGAACCAGTCCTCTTCGCGTTCGCGGCCCATCGTGTTCGCGTAGTACTGGAGCATGATCTCCTCGGCGTGGGAGGCGTTGGGCCCGCCGATAAGGGCACCCTCGATCTTCTCTTTCGACGCCGGCGTCTGCGGCCTGAAGAAGTCCCTCTCCTGGCCGCGGATAAAGTGGAAGGCGTGGAAGCCGCGGTGGAAGTCGTAGAAGGGCCTGAACTGGTGGAGCGTGTCCGTCACGAAGAGGTTGTAGAAACCCTCCCCGGCGAGTATCTCGGCGAGCGTGGTCTGGTCCCTGGGGATGGGCTGCCAGCCCCAGAGGCCGACGTCTTCCGAATACCACCGCTCCCAGTTCCTGAAGGGGAAGGTGCGGATGCCCGTGTGAACGCCGCGCCTGGCCGGTATGGAGGGGATGGCCTCCGGGTAGGCCCGGGTAAAGCGGAGGCTGTTCTTCGCTATCTCGTCGAGGTTCGGCGTCTGCACGGTGCGGCTGCCGTAGGCGCCGACGTGGTCCTTTCTCAAGGAGTCGATCAAGACCAGCACTACGTTCATCCGGGATCCCCCACTCGGAAGGTACTCTTCTGGCAGTTGCTTGAACTGGTTGGCGAAGGTGCCGCACCCGGCCGCCCCGAGCGTCGCCGCCCCGGCGGCCCCGGCGCCCGCGACCTTCAGAAAGTCGCGACGTGTCAGGGTCCGGTTCCTCAATCCTCGCCTCCTGGTGGACGTCCCTGGAGCCTCTGATCCGGGCGTCTCTCGTTCTGGCAGCTTTCCGGGCCGAAGCCGCCGAAGATTGTAACCGTTTGCGTCCGCGCCCGCAGAAGTTCCGGACGGGCTCGCCGCGGGCTCGCACCGGGCCCGAAGTTCTACTAAGGTAGGCGCGGCAGAGAACCTTACCGGAGGAACAACATGCTCTATTCGTACGTGGCGGGGAGACCGTTTTGAACTGGCTCATCACCGGCGGCTGCGGGTTTATAGGGACCGCCCTGATCCGATCCTTGAGGGACGAGGGCGGGCACGGCATCCGCGTCGTGGACAACCTCACCGTCGGCGACCGCGACGACCTCGCGACCGCCACGGACTTTGTCGAGAAGGGACCGGAGGACCTCGCCCCGATAAGCCAGGGCGGGCCGGTCGAGCTCGTCGTGGGCGACATCCTGGACGAGGAGCTCGCGCTGCGGGCGGCCGAAGGCGCGGACGCCATCGTCCACCTCGCCGCCAACACGGGGGTGCTGCCCTCCGTCGAGGACCCGCGGGGCGACTGCAGGAAGAACGTCTTCGGGACGCTCAACTACCTGGAGGCCGCCAGGCACAACGGCGTGGGGCGCTTCGTCTTCGCCTCGAGCGGGGGGACGGTGATCGGGGAGGTCGAACCGCCCATCCACGAGGAGATGGCCCCCCACCCGGTGGCACCCTACGGTGCCAGCAAGCTCGCCGGCGAGGGCTACTGCTCCGCCTACTTCCAGACCTTCGACATAGGGACCGTGGCCTTGCGTTTCGGCAACGTCTACGGCCCCCTCTCCGGCCACAAGAACAGCGTCGTCGCGCGCTTTATCAGGCGGGCGACGAACGGGGAGGCCCTGGAGATCTACGGCGACGGCACCCAGACCCGCGATTACATCTACATCGGGGACCTCATAAGGGCCATAAAGCTCTCGGTCACCACGCAAGGCGTCGGCGGCGAGACGTTCCAGATCGCCACCAACGCAGAGACCACCGTGCGCGAGATAGCGGACAGGCTCCTCCCGGCCCTCGCCGAAGCCGGCGTCAAGGACGTCGAGGTCCGCAACACCGACGCCCGCCGGGGCGAGGTCCGACGCAACTTCGCCGACACCTCCAAGGCGAAGCGCCTGCTCGGCTGGCAGGCCGAGATGGACCTCGACGAGGGCCTGCGGCGCACCGTGGAGTGGTTTATGCACAAAGAGAGCTAGAAGCCGGAGGCACCCCGGATGTCGTAGGATGTGTTCGGCAACGGATCGGGAGGTGGCGATGGAAAGAGAAGGGCCCGAGGTCAGGGCGGGCAAAAAACGCCGGATGGCGCTGGCGGAGGAGATCCGCAAGGCGGAGCTCGTGCGGGACAGGCTGCGGGGCGTAGAAGAGATCGCGAGGTCCTACCCCGAAGGCCACGAGATGCGCGCCCGCCTCGACAACCTCCACCTGGAGCGGATGATCGAGACCGTGGAGGAGGAACTCGCGGACCTCTGGGACCGCACCCTCCACCCCCGCGGCACCTGAGAGGTTACACAGCGGGCTAGGCGGCTGGCCTCCCGCGGGCGGCGAGGTAGAAGACCACCTGGGACAGGGCGGCGACGGCGGCGCCGAGCGCGACGGCGTACGCTACCCTCCCGACCACATCCCCGGGCAGCGCGACCACGCAGACGGCGGAGGTCGTCAGGCCGGCAAACCACCCGAGTGCCGCCAGGCGTTCGCGCCCGAGGGCGAAGAGAGCCTGGTTGAGCATCTCGGAGAGCAGGTAGAGGGCGGCGAGAGAGGCAAGCGCCACGAGCACATTCCGGCCCGTCTCGAAGTCGCGCCCGGCGAACAACCTCAAACCCCATTCGCCGAGCACCCACGTTGCCCCCACCATGAGGACCCCGACAACGCCGACCATCCCGGCCGACCGTACCACGAAACGGTCGAAGGCTTCTCTCCCTTCGGTCGAGAGGATGCGGCTGGCGCGCGGCAGGAGCGCTCCGATGGCGGGGCTGAGTACGTACTGGGGCATGCGTGTGAGAACAAGGGCCGCCGCGAGCACGGCCACCTGCGCGTCGGTTCCTCCGAGCAGGCGAACGACGATCGGCCCCCCGTTCATCATCGCCTGCGCGAAGCCCACGGACAGGAGCACCGGTCCGGCGAAGCGTAGGGCCTCCCCGGTGGCGAAAGGTTCGCCCGCCTCCTTGGGTGGGGGTACCGGGGCGGGCCGAACGGCCAGCACACCGATCACGGGGGCGAGCACGATGGCGAGGGCGGGGCCAACAACGCCCAGGCCCGCAAAGAGCAGGACGACCGAGATGAACAGCCGGCCCGAAGCCTCGGCCACTATCTGCCCGCCGAGCCGGAAAGACTGACGGTGACCGTTGAAGATGCCCCGACGGAAATACTCCGGCGCGTACAGCGCCACGACGACGATGAACGCAGCCGTGATCCAGGCGTCCTCGAAAACGTACTTGGTGAGCAACGGGCCGGCGGGTAGCGCCACGATCAGGAAGGCCGCCAGCAACCCCGCCTGCCACCGCCCTACTGAGGAGACCACAGGCCCCCAGTCCCGCCCCTGCGCCTCCCTCTCCGCGACGTACCGCCCGAGGGTCTGCGTGCCGCCGATCCACAACACCTGGACCGTCAGGAAGGTCGCCGTCCACAGCAACACGAGCGGCGCGGACTCCTGCTTACCAAGAGCGTGGAAGTAGACGCTCTGGAAGGCGTAAGTCAAGGCACCGGAGAGGGCGAAGCAAACCGCAATAGCCGCACTCCCCGCCCCGGCGCCTTGCCCCTTCAGTACGTTCGCGAACCTCACGCCGCGAATCTTACGCCATACGGCGGAGGGCAGGAGCGGGGTGCCGGGCCGCCCATACGAACATCAGCCGGGTTCCTCGAACCGGACCCCGAGCTCCGGTGTTCCGTCCGTCGCGAAACGCAGCAGGCGCTCGCCCTCCCCGGCGAGGGCGGCGCGGTCCCCCGTGGAGAGCGGGGCGAACGGTTCGGCGACCAGGGTCGCGGATCTCTTCGTCTTCTCGATCTTCCACACCCCGGACACGAAGCCGTCGATAAGGAAAGTGGCCCTCACCCGCGCGGAGGAGAGGAACACTCTCTTGCGGTCCTCGTCGGCTATGACGCGCCGCCGGTCGGCGTGGGCGAGCACGAGGTTATCGTACTCCGGCACGAAGAGGATCGGCGCGGGGGTATCGGCCGGCGCCAGCGGCGCGCCCGGCAGGTCGAAAAGCTCGTTCCCGCCCTCGTCCCTGTAGAGGCGCAACCCCGGCTTCATCTCTTCTAGCAGGCCCTTCGCGCCGGTCAGCCCGGACCACGCCTGGAAGTCCCTCGCGCCCGCGGGGCCGAAGGCCCCCAGGTAGCGAGACACGAGGGCGCGCAGGCTCTCGTCGGGGTCTGCGAGCGGCGCCCCGAGCCAGGATTCCGGCGGGGCGAACCTGGGGCTGCCGCCCCTGCCCCAGACGCCGGCGGGCGGCGTCTGGACGAGCGGGAGGCGCGTCCTCACCAGGTAGGCGAGGGCGGACGGGTCCCGGTCCGGCTCCAACTCCACGAGCCGTTGCTGCAATTCCTTAGAGGTGCGCGGCCCCTCTTCCGCCATCCGTCGCGCCTCCGACACGAGCCGGTCGAGGTCGAGCCCCGCCAGACGCTTCCCCGCGATGGAGCGCAGGGAGCGGTCGAGCGCCGCCTGGAGGGCCGGCCGCAGGAGCAGGTAATCCTCCGCCGTCGTCAGGTGCAGCGTGGCCCGCATCATCGAGGAGCGGACGACCCGCCGATCCTCGATGAGGTCCGTCAGTTCGTCCCTGGCAAAATCGCGAAGCCTGGTCCATAGCCCGATGTAGGGCGGGTTCGGCACCTGCGCCTGCAACCCGGCGAGACGCCTGACGGCGTCGTAAACGGAGCTCTCCTCCCGTCCCAGCAACATCTGGCGCCCGAGCGTCGCCCGGTTAAGCTCCCGGAGCGAGAGGACACGGGGCGTCAAAAGCTAGCCCCGACCGGCGCATACGGGCCCCCTCCGCTATCGACCGATAAAGTGCCGACCGGCGTCATCCAGGAAGGATACGCCAGGCCTCGCCTTCGGACACCGCCAACCTGACGCCTGGAGCCTTACCTCAGCCAGGTCGAGATGATGACGCGGAAGACGCCTAGCGGGTAGGCCAACCTCGGGGGCTTCTTCGTCTCGCCGGCGGCGCGGGTCATCATGGAGACGGGGACCTGATGGAAGCGTAGCTTGTTCCTGAGGGCTTCCAGGGTGATCTCGTTCGCGTTAAAGCGGTCCTCCCGGAGGTCCATCTTGTGGAGTTCGGAGACCCGGATCGCGCGGAAGCCGTTCGTGCAGTCGGAGACCTTTACGCCGGTGAGCAGCGAGATCAGGCGCGAGAAGAACACCACCCCGATGTGCCGCACGCTCCCCGACTCCTCGTAGAAGCCCATAAAGCGGCTGCCCAGCACGAAGTCCGCCTTATCCTCGATGATCGGCCCCACGAGCCGGTCGAGCTCCTCCGGCTTGTACTGCCCGTCGGCGTCGAGGTTGACGACGGCGAGCGACTGCTCGGCCTGAGCTATCGCGAAGCCGGTCCTGAGGGCGTCGCCCTGGCCCCGGTTGACGACGTGGGTCACCACGGGCACGCCCTCGGCCCGGGCGAGGGCCGCCGTCGCGTCGGTGGAGCCGTCGTCCACGACGACCGTCTTCACCTCGTGGCCCAGGACCTCGTCGGGAATGCGGCGCAGGACGCCCTGGATGCCGCCCTCCTCGTCGTAGGCGGGGACGATTATCAGGATCTCGCCGGGGTGTCCTTCGAGCCTCTCTTTCGGCGAGAGGTGCTTCTCCTCGTAATCCCTGACTGCGAGGCCGGTGACGATCTCGCCGCTCCTGCGTCCCGCCGCCCTGACCCGCGCGAGCAGGTTCAAGAAGAGCGCGAAGAGCAAGAGGTTGGCGAGGCCCAGGAGGGCGAAGGCTCGGTTCTCCAGGCCGAGCAGGCGGCTCACCGGCTCGAAGATCTGGGGCACCACGGAGACGAGCGCTACGCCGAGGGCGATCACGAACGAGAGGAGCAGGTCGAGCCTGCTCCCCCCGCCGCGGAACTTGAAGAAGCCGTAAGCCGCGAACAACAGCGCTATGACGACGCCGGCGATGCTTATGTGTTCGGACTGCAGCATCAGATCTTGCTCGGCTCCGCGGGCGCCTTGTCCTGCGGCCTCCACAGCGAGGTGGCGGGGATCTTCGAGGTGTCGCAGCGGTGGGCGTACTTGCGCGCTATCTCGGTGACCTCCTCCAGCAACCCTTCGCTCAGGGTCGTCGGTTGCAGGCCCAGGTCCAGGAAGCGATCGTTGCGGACGTGCAGATCGTTCTCGGCGGCCTCGTTGCGCGGGTTCTGCACGTAGTCTATCTCAGCGCCCGTGCGCTCGGAGACCAGCTTGGCGAGGTCGCGCAAACGGTGGGTCTCGGTCATCTGGTTGTAGACGTTGACGCGGTCGCCCCTCTCGGGCGGGTTCTCAAGCGCGAGCTGTATGCAGCGCACGGTGTCCTGGATGTGGATGAAAGCGCGGGTCTGGCCGCCCGTGCCGTGGACGGTGAGCGGGTAGCCTACGGCGGCCTGCATCAAAAAGCGGTTGAGGACGGTGCCGTAGTCGCCGTCGTAGTCGAAGCGGTTTATGAGGCGCTCGTCCAGCCTGGTCTCCGCGGTCTGGGTCCCCCAAACGATGCCCTGATGCAGATCGGTGACGCGCGTCCCGTCGTTCTTGTTGTAGTAGGCGAACATGAGCTGATCCTGGGTCTTGGTCATGTGGTAGATGCTGCCCGGGTTCGACGGGTAGAGGATCTCCTGCTCCACGAGCTCGCCCTCTTCGGTCTCGACCTTGACCGTCAGGTACCCCTCGGGGATCTGCATCCCGGCCGTGCCGTAACCGTAGACGCCCATGGTCCCTAGGTGCACCACGTGGATGTCGAGCCCGCTCTCGGTGATCGCCGCCAGCAGGTTGTTGGTCGCGTTGAGGTTGTTGTCCACGGTGTAGCGCTTGTGGGAGCTGGACTTCATCGAGTAGGGCGCGGCCCGCTGCTCGGCGAAGTGGATGACCGCGTCGGGCTGCCACTCGAGGAGCAGGTCCAGAAGCCGCTGGTAATTCTCGGCGACGTTGATGCTGCGGAAGTCTATCCGGTTGCCGGTCAGCTCCTCCCAGACGCCGAGGCGCTCGCCCATAGGGCGGATCGGGGTGAGGGATTCGCATTCCAACTCGATGTCTATCTTGCGCCGGGAGAGGTTGTCGACCACGGCCACCTCGTATCCTTGCGCCGAGAGGTGCAGCGAGGTGGGCCAGCCGCAGAAGCCGTCGCCACCTAGAACGAGTACCTTCATCTTTCCGTGCTCCCTTCTTCCGGGCATCTACCGCGGATCATCCACCGCTCTCTTCCGTGTCCGGACCCGCGAAACGCGCGCCAGCCGTCGATTGTAGAGGATAAACTGTTAAACGGTTCTTAAACCCCGGTAAACGCTCTGTTTGACCTCTCCGGCGGCCCGGCAGGGCGGGCCCCGTCCGTCCGGCTCTTACCCGACGGCGGCTATATTAACCCATATTAACGTCTATTAATAACCCACGGTCGGCTAGAGTACAATGTCCCGGCCCCAAACGCGACCGAGGATGTTTCGAGATTTGGCTACGGACCGAGACCCAGGCGGCAGGACCCTCGCCCCGTCGGGCTCCCTTCCGAGCGGCAAGGGCCGCCCCGGCAGATTGGGTCCCGCGCTCGCGGGCGCTGCGGCCGGCCTGTTCGTCTTCGTGCTGTACCTGAGGACCCTCGCGCCCACGGTCCTCTACTACGACGACCCCGACATGCTCGACGCCGTGATGCTCCAGATGCAGGTCGCCGTTCTCGGGATCACGCACCCCACCGGCTACCCGACGTACCTGTCGCTGACGCACCTTTTCACGTACCTGCCCGTGGGGGACGTCGCCTACAGGGTCAACCTCGGGAGCGCGGCCTACGGCGCTTTGGCGGTCGTGGTGGTCTTCGGGGCGGGCTACCTGCTGAGCCGACGGGTCGTGGCGGCGGCCGTGGCGGCCGTGGCGTTCGGGCTCGGGGGGGCGATCTGGTCCCAGGCCGTCATCGCCGAGGTCTACACGATGAACGCCCTCCTGATCTCGCTGACGCTCGTCTCCCTGCTCCTCTGGCGCGACCGCGACCGCGACCGCTACCTGCTGCTCGCCGCCTTTCTGTGTGGCCTCTGCCTCACCCACCACCTCACGAGCGGCCTGCTGCTCCCCGCGGGCCTCCTCTTCGTCGGCCTCGTGAACTGGCGCCGGCTGCTCGAGTGGCGCCTGATGCTCCGGTGCGCCGGGCTCTTCTTTTTGGGCCTTACCCCTTACCTCTACCTGCCTATCCGGTCCTGGATGGACGCGCCGATGGACGCGAACAACCCGTCCAACTTCGAGCGCTTCTGGTACGTGGTGAGCGGGGGGAACCTCACGGGCTCTTTCTTCGCCTACGGGCCGGCGGAGCTGCCCGGGAGGCTGCTCTTCTACTGGGGCCACCTCACGGACAACCTCAACCCCATCCTCATCATGGTCGCGCTGACGGGGGCCGCGCTGATGGTCGCGCGCGACCGGCCCGTAGGCCTGCTCCTCGGGTTCCTGTACCTCGGGTGGGCGTTCTACTCCATAGAGAACGCCATCCCGGACATCAACCTGTACTTTATCCCGACGTACCTGATCCTCTGCCTCTGGGCGGCGGTCGGCCTGGGCGCGCTGCTGACGGAGGCCGAACACCTGGCCGGGCGCCTCCCGCGGACGCCGCGACGGGCGGCGCTCGGCCTTCTCTGCGTCGCGCTGCTCGTCATCCCGCTCGTCGGGGTGCGGGAGACCTCCGCGGCAAACGACATGAGCGAGGCGAACCTCGGGCGCGAGCAGGTAGACGCGGTGGCCGAGAAGGCCGCCCCGAACGCGACGATCCTGCACCACCGCAGCAGCATGTGGTACCTGGTCCTCGTCGAGCGGCGCCGCCAGGACCTGACCCTCGTCGACCCCTTTCTCCACAACACCCAGGTCGAGTACGCCGACATCGTCTGGCCGGCGGACCTGAGCCTCAAAGAGACGGACCGCCGCTACGGCACGAACGACTTCAGCGGGGTAACCTCGGCCAGGATCGCCGCCAGAAAAGGCCCCGTCTACCTCCTCACCAGCTCCTACATCCCAGAGCCCGAACGCTACGAGGCGTTCGGCTTCAAAGTGGTCGAGGTCGAAGAGAATATCTTGTACAGGCTCGTCCCGAAACGGTGAGCCGCCGACTATTCCGCTTCGGCGGCGCGGCAGCCGTCGGCCTCGCACTGGCGCAGCGAGTCTAGCTGGGAGTTCAGGCGCCGCAGGAGGTCTTCGGGCGCTTCGCCGTAGATGTTCTCCAGCTGGTGGGGGTCCTCCCTGAGGTCGTAGAGCTCGTGCTCGCCGGTCTTGTACTCGACGAAGAGGTGGTCCTCGGTCCTCAAGGCCTTGAGCCACGGCCGCCCCCACTCCTCGCTCGTCTCGGCGCTGCCCGAGGAGGTCTTGCGCCAGTCGTTCGGCAGCGGGTCCCCTGTGACCAGGGGCGTCACCTGGCTCTCGTTCACGAAGGGGGGGCGGGGGACGCCGCCCCTCTCGGCCACGGCCTCGACGAGGAACCTCTGGCGCCAGTCTTCCTCCGGCGCGGGCGTCCCGTCGAGCAGCGGCGCCAGCGAGCGGCCGTCCACGAAGCCCGGCGGGTCCACCCCCGCCAGGTCCGCGAAGGTGGGCGCCAGGTCGTTGTTGAGCACCACGTGGGGCAGCGTCTTCCCCTCCGCCACGCCCGGGCCGCGCACCACCAGCGGCACCCTTACGTCCTCCTCGTAGGCCGTCCACTTGCCCGCCCCCAGGCGGTGCTGGCCCAGGTGGAAGCCGTTGTCTGAGGTGAAGAACACGTAGGTGCTCTCGAGCTCCCCCGTCTCGCGCAGGGCGTCGAAGAGCTCGCCGAGCATGTCGTCGACGGCCAGCATGGATCGGAGGCGCTTTTTGTGGAGCTCCTGCATGTAGGCCACCTGGTCCGGGCCCAGGGGCGGGTTGTCCCGGATCCATCGGGGCTTGTCGGAGACGTCCCCCTCGTCGAAGGAGGGCGGGCGCGGGAGCCCCGCGTCTTTTAGGGCGTTCTTGTGGCGGGGGGCTGGGGTTGCCGGCTGGTGGGGGGCCTTGGTGCCGAGCCACATCAGGAAGGGGCGGTCGGTGGTGAAGAAGGGCGGGTCGGCCCCGGCGGTGCGCCCGACGTAGTCTGCGGCCTTGTCAGAGAGCACGTCGTCCAGGTGGTAGCGGTTGGGGTCGTAGTTGATGATGGCGCCGTTCTCGTTGAGGGAGTTGGAGAGGAAGTTGCCCGAGATGCCGTACCACTCGTCCCACCCAGGCGGGACGTAGTCGCCGTAGTAGGCGTTGAGGTACTTGCCGAAGAACGAGGTCCGGTAGCCTTCTTCCTGTAGCCAGGTGGCCATCGTGGAGTCCTCGTGGCCCAGGAAGCGGAACTTCTGGAAGCCGCCGCGCGGCGGCTCGTTGGAGAGGACCTGGTGGTTGTGGGCGTACTGGCCGCGCAGGGTCGTCGCCCGGGCCGGGCAGCACAGGGAGTTGGTCACGAACGAGTTCTCGAAGGTGGTGCCCTCTTGCATGAGGGCCCTCAGGTTGGGCATGTGCTCCAGGGACTCCGGGTTGATGTCCTGCGCGGCGAGATCGTCCGTGAGGATCAGGACCACGTTCGGGCGTTCGGGCTCTTCGTCCTTCCGCTCGGGCTGCTGCTGGCCCTCGGCGGTCGGAAGGCAGGAGATGGGCGCGCAGAGGAGGGCCAGCAGGAGAACCATCCGGCCGACCTTCAGGAGCGCGCTCTCCGATCTACCCTCGCCAGAACCCAATCTCTCACCCACCGCGCGGCCCAGGGTCCGCGAACGTTACGCTTTCTATACCCTTCGCGTTGCCCGCGCACGCGCTTTGCGGACGGGGTCCCTATTGGAACCGAAAACTTTGTTATACATTCTGGCGATGTGCGAGTCCACTTCCGGGGGGTCCAGATGGTAGCGAGCGGGGAGGACGGCGGGTGCTTATAGACCTGATGCGGGCCGTCCCGGTGGCCCTCCTCGTCGGCCTCGTCCCCGGCTACTTCTGGGTGAGGTGCCTGGCGGCCACCGAGGACCTGGCCGAACGCCTCGCCTACGCGATAGCCCTCTCCGTGACCCTCGTCCCGGCCACGGCCCTGATCTTCGCCAGCCTCTTCGGAACGGGCGTCACCACGACGGTCTCCGTCCTTTCCGTGGTCCTCGTGTTCTCCGCCGGGCTCGCCGCCAGGCTCCTGTTCGGGCCGGCGAAGGAGCCGGCGGGTCCCCTGGCCCCCCTCCCGCCGCCGCCGGACGTCGCGACGCTCGTGCCGCTGTGCCTGGCGTTGTTGCTGGCGCTCGGCACGTTCTTCGGGTTCCCCGGGGAATGGGCCATGATCCCGGCCGCGGCCCTCGTCGTCCTGGCGGGCGTCCTCTACTGGCTCTCCCTCCGGCGGAGGGGCCGGGCCGACGCCGAACCGGGGGAGGAGGCGTCGCCTGCTGTCGTTTACGGTCTGCTCTGCGTGGCGCTGTTGCTGGCGCTGGCGCGGGGGTACCTCGGGCCGCTCCTCAACGGCTGGCCTTTTCCGCGGGGGGTCGACCGTTACGAGCACGCTATCATGACGAGCATGATGGCCGAGGGCGGTTCCACGGAATCGTTCATGCTCTATCCGCCGGGTTTCCACGCGCTCTCCGCCATGATCTCCAACCTCAGCGGCCTGGAGCCGATGGCCCTCTTTCCCGCCCTCGCCCCGGCGCTGCTCGCGCTGACCTCGCTGTCGAGCTACGCCCTCGCGGCGCGGTTGTGGGGGAGGCCGGCCGGCGTGGCGGCGGCGTTTCTCTCCGGGCCCGTGCTCGGGGGGGCGTATCTGCACTTCGCCGAGGCGCGGTATCCGAACTTCGTGGGGGAGCAGGTCATCATAATCCTGGCGGTGGCCGCCCTGATCGGGACGTACGCCAACCCGACCGTCCGGGCCGGCCTGCTCCTGGCCCTGCTCGGCTCGTCGGCGGTCTTCTACCACCAGATCGCGGGCTACGTCATGGCCGTGCTGCTCGCGGTCGTCACCCTGGCCTTCCTCCCGTACCTGCTGCTCCGCCACCGCAGGACCGGCCTCGCCCTCCTCGCCTCGCTGGCCCTCCTCTTCGTGCTGGCCGCGGCCTTCGCCTGGGACACCTACGACCTGCCGGACCTCGTCGCCGGCCTGTTTGGCGATTCCGAGACCGGGCGGGGCGGTGAGGCGGTGGAGATGGCCATAGGCACCAAGCCGGCCAACCACCCGACGTACCTTCTCGTGACGATCACGGCCCCCGTCCTCTGGCTCGGCCTCTTCGGGGCGCTGATGCTCCTCCCGAACCGCACGAACGGCAGCATGCCGGCGAGGCTGGCGCACCTTACTCTGCTCGTGTGGGCCGCCCTCCTCTTCGTCGGCAGCCAGACGAGCTACTCCGGCTTCCCCGACCGCTTCGACCGGGACCTCGGCGCCCCCCTCGCCCTGCTCGCCGCCCCGGCGCTGGTGCTGCTCCTGCGCGCAACCCCCCGGCTCGCGCCCTCGCGCGCCGCCCTGGCCGCCACCCTGCTCGCGGCCCTGTTGTCGGCGGGGCTGCTGGTCGTCCAGACGACGCGCAACCTGGAGGAGGCGGCGGGCCCGAGCGAGCGCCCCAGGGACAGGCCGGCCACGCCCGAGGTCGCCGCCGCCGGGTCCTGGCTGGGCGAGAACAACGAGGGCGGCAGCATCGTGGCGACGCCCTACCTCGACTACGTCCCGAGCCGCGGGATGCTCGCGATGGGCGGATACACGGAGATGCAGTCCTACGATTACGCCCGCATCCTGCGCGCGAGGGACCTCCCCCCCTTCGGCAAAGGCCCCCTCCTGGACGCCCTGTGGGTGCTCAAACACCCCACCGGGGAGAAGACGCAACGCATCATGCAGGAGAACGACGTGCGGTACGTGATCTTCCACAAGCGATACCCCGGCATAAGCTGGCTCCCCTACGCCCAGAACAGAGACCTCTACAGGATCGCCTACCAGAACCCGGGCGTCGTCATCTTCGAGCCCCGCGACCCCTGACGACGGCTCCCTCGATCGGCAAGGCCGAAACGGGGTGATCTCACAGGGTCCGCGCAACCTCGGGCGTCCGCGCCCCCCGGCAAAGACCATCCGGCTTCAATACTGCCCAAAGGTGTGAGTAGCCGGTAATTCCCGCGTATTGGAGGGGGAGAAGGGAGGTGTAGAGGGCGATACGGGTCCTGACAGCGGCTTGCGGAAGGGTCGATCCTTCCCGGGACGGGCACGAGGCTCGAGGCCGCCTCCTTCGGAGGCTTCTCTGGGCATCGGGGGCGCGCGTCGGGGAGGGGGCCTCGCCGGGCACCCTTCGAAACCTAGAGCCTCAAAGCCTCGAACCCGAACAAAACCTGCGGTCCAACCTTTACGAACGCCGCTGTGAGGACGCTGCAGAACGGCAGCGGGCGCGGCTGCAAAAGCGGGCCGTCCCGTACCCGGCCGGACCCTAAAGCAACCGGACCGGCCGGCGGAGGACGACCGGCGCGATAGGATGGGTGCCGGGCGGGCCGCGGCGGTCTGGCCCAGGGAACGGCTCGGAAGGCAGCCCTTATGCCACAGGGCGTCCGCGGGGGCGGTGGCGCGAACCGGTGGGGAGGTAGCGGCGATGCAAGAACGGCGCGAGCAGCTAGCCGATAGGCTGCGTAAGGCGGAGCAGGCGCGGGACCTCCTGAGGGAACTGGAGCGTCGTCTGAAGGACAGGGATGGCACACAGGCGGAGGACCAACCGACGCAACTGGAACGGCTGGCGCAGACCCTGCCGGAGGCGGACCGCATACGTTGGCTGATCGAGTCCGCCGCCGGGTCCGCGAGGGCGGACCGTTCGGCGAAGGCCGGCTCCGACGTTAGCCGTTCCCGCTCCGCCATCGAGGGGGAGATCTCGACGCTTCGGGGCACCCTCGAACGCGGGGTCACGTAGCGCCAGACCCGGGCCAGGCGTGCCGCATCGCCCCGTGCGGGTTCGCGGCCGACACGGTAGAGGCACCCGGCCGCGAACCCGCGGGAGGCCTACGAGCCGAAGTTCGCGGAGCGGGCCCCACCCGTCGTCGAACGAGTAGCGCGGGGCGGCCGAGGGCAAGTGCAGGGGATCATGGCTGCGATAGGTCCGGTCGGGATCCTCGTTTTGCTGGTCGCCGCCGCCCTGATCGTCTACTTCGCGCTCCGCAGGCGGGTGCCGACCGGGGTCCTGATCGTCCTCGTCCTGCTGCTCTCGCCGTTCGTTGCAGGAACCCTCGCGGTCTTTTTGGGCGCGGTTCTATCGGTCGAGTCCGGCGGGTGAACTCATTACGAACAACGCGGACAGGCCCTCTGGCGAAACAGGATGTCCCTCCGCTTGCACGACACGCCGGGGACCCTTTTCTCGCCAGGATCCGTGCCCACCACGGGGCAGTCGACGACCGCGGTAGGGGAGAACGCCAGGACCCCGTAGTTTTTTGTGAAACGCGTCCTAAACCTTTGTAAACAGTCGGTTAAATCCGTCCGGTGGTGGCGTCTTTCGGTGGCGGTGGGACGGTTGCTTGCTAACCTACCCAACGTGCCTGGGCGCGGGACAACGGGTGAAGAGCCGTGTTGGTGGACCTGATCCCGGCCTCCCTGGCCGCGCTCGCGGTCGGGGCCGCGCCTGGATGGTTCTGGGCCGGGCTGCTGCGCGCGCCGGCGGACTACGCCGAGCGGGCCGCGCTCTCGGTCGCCTTCTCGATGGCGCTGGTGCCGGCCGTGGCGCTCGTGCCGACGCGCCTGCTCGGCCTCGGGTTGACGCTTCCCGTGGTCGTCGCCTCGGCCCTGGTGGTGTTTGTGGCGGGCCTCGCGGCCCGCGCGCGGTTCGGGGCCGCGAAGGGGGACGACGAGCCCGTCGTTCCGGACCCGGCCATCCCGCTACCGACGCCCGCGCTCGTGCCCCTCGCGGTGGCCCTGGTTTTGGCGCTCGGGGTCCTGATCGGGGCCGCGCCGGGCGAGGCGGTGGCGCCCGCGATCACGGGTGCCACCGTCCCGACGGGGGGGATGGTGTTCGTCCTCGCGCTGCTGGTGGCCGCGTCGGGCGTGCTCTACCTGATCTTCGGGGGACGCTCGGAGGCAAGGACTGATGAGCCGGCCGGATCGGCCCCCCTCCTGCCGGCGGTCCCGCCCGGCTTGCGGCGGCTGCTGTTGCCGGCGGTGCTGTTGCTCGCGCTGGCGCGGGGGTACGTCGGGCCGGTGTTGCACGATTGGCCTTTTATGCGGGGGGTGGACCACTACTCGCACGCGGTGATGGCGAACCGGATGATGGAGGTGGGGAGGATCGAGCCGTACCTGATCTACCCCCCAGGGTTCCACACGATGACCGCCTCCGTCTCGCGCCTGACGGGACTTGACCCGCTGGAGATCTTCCCCGTACTCGGCCCCGCCCTGCTCCTCCTCCCCGCCCTCGCCCTCTACACCCTCGGGGTCAGGCTATGGGGCCCGTGCTACGGGGTCGCCGCCGCCTTCTTCACCGTGCTCCTCGGCGGCACCTACTACTACTTCAACGACGCCATGTACCCGAACCTGGTGACCTCGCAGTTTCTGCTGGTAATGGCGCTTGCCTCCCTCGTGGTGACGTACCGCGCGCCGTCGGTCAGAAGCGGCCTCTCGCTCGTCATCCTGGGCTCCGCCGTCGTCCTCTACCATCCGGTTGCGAGCATGTACCTGGCGGTCCTTCTCGCGCTCGTCGGGGTGTACTTCGCGCTGCCGCTGATCTTCCGCGACAGGCGCAGGGGCCTCGCCCTGACCCTCTCGCTCGCGCTGCTGGGGTCGCTCTCCGTCCTGTACGCCTGGCACACGTACGACCTCGGGGGAGAGGTCTCCCGGCTCTTCGGCTGGGGCAGCGGGGGGACGACCGGAGAGGCGGTCGGGATGGCGGTGAACACCCAGGAGGTCTATACCGAGGGTTTCCTGGTCGGGACGATGGTCTCCCAGCCCGTCGCGTGGCTCGGCCTGCTCGGGGTCTTCCTGCTCGTCGTCAGGGCCGGGCGCGCCGGCGGGATGCCCGTGATGCTCGCCCACCTCACCGTGTTCTTCTGGGCGGCGATCCTGTTCGCCGGCAGCCGCCTCTCGCTGGCGGGCTTCCCCCAGCGCTTCGGGCGCGACCTTGGCGTCCCCCTCGCCCTCCTGGCCGCCCTGGGCCTCATCGCGGTGCTGAAGTCCGTGGGAACCCGGAGGAGCGCGCCGGCCGTCTTCGCGGCCTCGCTCGTGGTGTTGCTCTCGGTGGCGCTGGTCGGGGCCGGGGCGGTCCAGAGCCTCCGTTGGGCGGGCAAACCGAGCGTCCAGATGACCATGACGCCAGCCATAGCGGAGGCCGGCGCGTGGCTCGAAGACCACAACGAGGGCGGCAACATCATGGTCAGCCCGCACACCAACCAGGTGCCGAGCCGGATGATGCTCGCGATGGGAGACTACTCGGCGCTCCAGTCGTTCGAGTACGGCCAGATCCTACGCCCCAGGGACCTCCCCCCCACCGGCCCCGAACCCCTCATGGACGTCCTGCGAACCGTGGTCAACCCGACGGGAGGCCAAGCACCGGGCACCCTGGAGGAGTACGACGTCCGCTACGTGGTCCTCTACAAGAACATGCCGGACAGGCAAACGGCCGACTACTGGAGGCGCTTCGAGGCGAACCCGGGCCCCTACCCGCCCGTCTTCGAGAACCGCGACGTCCTTATCGTCTCGGCCCGATGAGCCGGGAGCCGAAAACCCTACCCCCTGTATAATTCCCGGCGCGGCGGGCCGGCGCGGTTCGGACAAAGACCCCGGGCGGAAGATGTCTTATCTGAAGGAGAAGACGAAGAGGGAGGGTCTCCTGTTCGTGCTGCTCGTCTTCGGCGCGAGCCGTCTACTCTACCTCGCGGCCGGCTCCCTGTTCGCAAGCGTCGTGCCGGTCTCGCGCTTTCAGGCCGTCACCATGGACGTGCCGTTCGGCAGGATGGGCCTGTGGTCGCACTGGGACGGGGAGCACTACGTAGCACTCGCGGCGGGCGGTTACCTGCAGCCGCCGGAGCAGGTCTCCCCCGCCTTCTTCCCGCTCTACCCGCTGCTGATGAGGTCCTTCGCGGAGCTCTTCGGGGGGCCCGTCTCGTGGGGCGCTCTCTCGGTGTGGGGGCCCCTGATCTCGTTGTTGGCCCTCCCCTTCGCCCTGTTCTTCGTCTACCGCATCGCCGAGGACGGCTGGGACACGGGCGTCGCCCGCGGCGCGGTCCTCGCCCTGGCCTTCTTCCCGACGGCCTTCTTCCTGAACGCGGCCTACACCGAAAGCCTCTTCCTCGCCCTCTCGGCCGGCTCTTTGTGGGCGGCCAGGGTCAGGCGGGACCTGCTGCTGGCCTGCCTCCTCGCCGGCCTCGCCACGGCGACGCGGAACGTGGGCATCTTCCTCCTCGTTCCCCTGGCCTACGAGTGGTTCAGGAACAGGGAGCTCTACCGTTGGCGCGGCCTCTACCTGGCGCTCGCCCCCTCGGGCCTCGTCGCCTACGCGGCCTACCTCTGGCTGCGCTTCGGGGATCCGCTCCTGTTCTACACGGACCAGCAGAAGTGGGGCCGGGAGCCCGAGGGCCCGATCGCCACCGCCGCGAAGGCCTGGCAGTCGGCGGTCGAGGGCTCGGGACGACTGCTCGACCCGGGGCTGCTCTCCAACCCGTCCCTGGCGAACCTCGCCAACCACCTGGCCGGGGCCGCCAACCTCTACAATCTCCTCTTCTTCTTCTTCGCCCTCGTCGTCCTGCTGGCGGGCCTGCGGGACCTGCCGCCCGACCTCGCCATCTACGCCTTCCTGCTCGTCCTTCCCGCCGCCCTCTTCGGCACGCCCCAGGGCCCGCTCATGGGCGCCCCGCGCTACGTCCTGGTGGCCTTCCCCCTCTTTATAGTGCTGGGCCTCCTGGCAAAGAACCGCCCGGTCTTCGTGACGGGCCTTGTCTTGAGCACGGCCGTCTCGCTGGTCTTCTGCGCCCTGTTCGTGAGCTGGCGGTTTGTAGCTTAGAGGCATAAGGTTTTGAGGTTCTAGGCTTTGAGGTGCTCGGGATCGAGAATGGCCGGCTGGTCGTTTCGTCCAGTCGGAGAGCTGTTTAGGCCTGTCACCTTATCTGCGGGAATCAGGACGGATCAACGAACGAGGCTTTCGCCACGGAAACTTGTACCTGGGACCTTAAAACCCCAAAGCCTTACCCCGCGTAGACGGATTCGCAGTCTGGGGAGACGAGGTCTTTGCGGTCTACGCTGATCGAGTCGTCGCCGGGGCCGCAGCCCACGCGGTCTACCGCGCCGTCTTTTGCCTCGACAAAGTCGGCGCCGGCGCCGGCGAGCACGTCGTCGGCGCCCGCGCCGCCGTAGATCTCGTCTTTTCCGGCGCCGCCGTAGAGGGTGTCGCCACCCGCGCCCCCGTAGAGCGCGTCTCCCCCGTTGAAGCCGGCGAGCCGGTCGGCCAGCCCGGAGCCGCGCAGGGTATTGTCCCCGCCGCCCCCGAGCTCGACGCCGGCCAACGCGTCCCCGGCCGCCAGGCAGAGCAGCAACGCCCCGACCACGGCGACCAGCGCCCCGGCCCACCGCAGCCCGCCCTCCGACGGTCGCCGCTCCCCGCGGGGGGCGGGGACGGGAAAAACGGTCGCGCCCCTGGAGCTCAAGAAGGCGCCCCGTGTGGGCCAGGCCGCCGCGTCTTCGGGAAGAGATAGTCCATGCGTCCGCATTCTATTGGCCGGGAGGCCGGCCCTGGTTAAAGGCGGGAAACAGCCGGTTTAAATCTCCGTTAAAGGAACCCGCGGGCCCGTGTGGTGCGACACTTCTTGCCAGAGAAACAGACATTTAAAGCAGGGTTAACCGTCGTGCAACTTTACGGTTGGGGAGTCTCCCTAACATAACAGCGCAGGAGAGGTTGCCGGAGAGCAGAAGGGAGGGGCGCGTGGCTACGAGGCCGAGCGTTCAGAGGATCAAGAAAGGCAAGAGGGATCTCGACATCCAGCCGCCGGAGGGGATGAGCCGGCGACGGTTCCTGACCTTTCTCGGGACGGGCTCCGCGGCGCTGGCCGCGGGCTCCTCGGGCGTCCTCGTCGGGTGCGCCGAGGGCGAGGAGCAGGAGGGCCGGCAGGGCGCCTCCCAGGAGCAGAACGGCTCTTCTTCCGGGTCTTCCGGCGGGCAGAAGGCCGCCGCGTCGTTCGGCCCCATAGAGCCGAGCGACGAGGACGACATAAAGCTCCCCGAGGGGTTCAAGTACGAGATCGTGCGCTCCGCGGGGGACCCCATGGGCGGCGGGATGGTCTACGGCGACCACAACGACTTCGTGGCGTACTTCCCCGCGAACGCGCTCGACGGCGGTGACAGTTCCGAGGACGGGCTGCTCTGGATCAACCACGAGTACATAAACCCCTTGTTCTGGTCGAAGTACACGGACACCGAGGGGGCGACGAAGAAGACCAAGGAGCAGATCGACCGTGAGAAGGCCGGGGTCGGGGGATCGGTCGTCAGGGTGAAGAAGGAGGGCGACGCCTGGAAGTTCGTCGAGGGCGACGCGCTCAACCGCCGCATCGACGCGACGACGCCGATGGGCGTGACGGGGCCCGCCGCGGGGTCAGACAGGATGCAAGGCGCCACCGAGATCATAGGGACGCTCGCCAACTGCGGCGGCGGGGTGACCCCGTGGAACACCGTGCTCACCTGCGAGGAGAACTTCCAGGACTACTACGGCCAGCGCACCGACGACCAAGGCGAGCCCGGCCAGGGCACCGACGACTCTCCCGAGGCGCTGGAGGTCGCGGAGACCTACCGCTGGCTCGACGACCCGGGTAGTGCCCAGCCCCCCGAGCACTACGGCTGGATCGTCGAGATAGACCCCTTCGACCCGAACTCCAAGCCGCGCAAGCACACCTGGCTCGGGCGCGTCAGGCACGAGAACGCCGCCATAACCGTCTCCGATTCCGGAAAGGTCGTCGTCTACACCGGCCACGACGAAGAGGACCAGTGCATCTACAAGTTCGTCTCCTCCGGCACCTACGACGAGAACGACCGCGAGGCGAACATGGACCTGCTCTCCGACGGGATGCTCTACGTCGCCGACTTCGGCCAGGGCAAGTGGGTCGCCATGGACTACGAGAACAACCCCATCTTCAAGGACAACGACTATAAGGACCAGGCCGACGTCCTCGTGCGCACCATCGACGCGGCCAAGCTCGAAGACCCCGAGACCGAGCTTCCCATCGGCACGCCGATGGACCGCTGCGAGGACATCGAGGTCCACCCCGGGACCGGGCAAGTCTACGCGGCGCTCACCAACAACGCGCTTCACGGCAACTTCTACGGCCAGGTCATCCGCATGACCGAGGGGGGCGACGACCCCGAGGCCGAGGAGTTCCAGTACGAGATCTTCGCAGCGGGCGGCCCCCAGACCGGCTTCGCCTCCCCCGACAACCTCCTCTTCGACAACGACGACAACCTCTGGGTCGTGACCGACATCTCCAGCAGCAGCCTCGGCAGCGGCATCTACTCGAGCTTCAAGAACAACGGCGCCTTCGTCCTGCCGGGCGGCCTGGACGGCGGGGCGAACGCCGACGACGTCGTCCAGTTCGCCAGCGCCCCCGTCGAGGCCGAGCTCACGGGCCCGGCCTTCACCCCCGACGGCAAGACCCTCTTCCTCGCCGTCCAGCACCCCGGCGAGGAGTCCGAGGACCCAAAGAACCCGACCAGCACCTGGCCGAACGGCGACGAGCCCAAGTCCTCCGTCGTCGCCATAACCGGGTTCGCGTAAAAGGCCCTTGTCGGTCAACCATCTGCGGTTCCCGGCGGGGGCTTTCGCCGGGCGCCGGTCTCTTCCCTATAATGCTCCGGGGAGTCGGGTGGAAGGGGTCGTTCATGGCCGAGAGGCAGTTCCGGTTGCCGGGTTCTCCCTACGAGGAGCTGGTGAGCACCATCGTGGCCTACGGGACCAGGGACGAGGCCTCGCGGCCCGGGGACGTGGGGAAACTCGACTCCGTGCACCAGTCCAGCGTCAGCCGGACCAACGGTTTCCTGACGGAGATCGGGGTCTTGCGGGGGGAGACGCAGAAGCTGATCACGCGCCGCGGGCGCGCCCTCGCGCTGGCCCTCGCCCGCAAGGACCGGGGGGCCATCAGGACGAACTGGCGGCACATCGTGTTCTCCACGGAGTTTTTGCAGAACGTGGTCTCGGCCGTGAAGCTGCGGGAGGGGATGCTCTTCCCGACCGTCCAGGCCTACATCGCCCACGCCGCCGGCCAGCCGCGCAACAAGCCCGTGATGACGGGGGCGGGCGCCATCGTCGAGATCCTCAAGGCAGCCGAGCTCCTGAGGGAGGAGGCCGGCGAGCTGGTCGCCGTCTTCGACGAGGGTCTGATGCCGGAGGAACCCGCCGCAGAGGGTCCCGACGAGGGCGGCACCCCCGACCCACGGGGAAACCGGATCTCCGCGGTCGTCGAGGCAGGCGGTGCGCCGAACGGGAGCACGGGCGCGCCGGTCCAGATCCACCTGCACATCCGCTGCGAGCCCGACGAGATCGAAGACCTGGCCCCCCGCCTGAAGAGGTTGCTGAGGGACCTCTCGGCACCGTAGGACGGGGCCACGACGGCCCGCGGTCGTGGTGTCGTCGACCCTACCCCGGCGGACGCCAACGAAGCGCTCGACCGCGCCGATAGAGCCCGGGCTGCCCGCACCCTTTGCGAAGTTCGCGCTTACCCCGTACTCTTTTGTCGCACTCTTTTTAACCCGGGGTTGTGGCCCGGGCATCGGACCGATGCGTGATCTTTGGCTAGCGCATCTTCGGTAGATGATTCGGGCCGGGTGAGTTCGCTTTGAGAACCCACCCGGTCTCTACGCCCGGAACGCAGAGGCCACGGATGCGGCCGGGGCGCCCCGGCGATAATATTGCCCGCATGCGATTTGCACGCACGCGACGCACGACCCCGACCCTGCGACGAGGTTGACGGACCGGGGGGCGGACCCTCCGCAGGCCGGCGCGACGAAGAACGCGGCGCTCGCCGAGGTCTCCCTGCTCCTGGCCGTCTTCTTCGTGGGCATGGACGTCGTCTCGGTCAAGTACGCGCTGGAGGGGTTCCCGCCGCTGGTGTTCATGCCCTTCAGGTACGTGCTGGCCGGGCTCTTGCTGCTCGCCTTCCTCCGGCTCTTCGGGAGGAACGCCGGCGCAAAGCTCGGGCGCGGGGACCTCCTCGCCCTGGCAGGCCTCGGCTTGGTGGGCATCGCCGTCAACTACCTCGGATACACGGTGGGCCTGAGCCTAACCACGGGATCAAACGCCGCGCTGATCATAGCCACCGCCCCGGTTTGGGGCCTCCTGCTCGGCATCGTGCTTGGGCTTGAGCGCGGTTCCTGGATGGGCGCCCTCGGGCTCGGGCTCGCCATCTCGGGGGTGGCCCTCGTCGTGGGCGGGGGCCTGGGCTCGGAGGGGGCGTCCGTGGGGGGCGACCTGCTCGTGTGCGTGAGCGCCTTCTCGTGGGGGGCCTACACGGTGCTCTCCCTGCCCGTCCTGCGCCGCCTGGACCCGCTGGTCGTTGGCGGCTGGACGATGCTGTTAGGGGGCCTCGCGGCCCTCCCCTTGGCCTTCACCGGTTTCCCCGGCCTCTCGGGGTCGCTCTTCTCGGTGGGGTGGGGAGCGGTGGGCGCGGCATCCTGGACGGCCGCCGCCTACTCGACGGTCCTGTGCAGCAGCTTCGCCATAGCCGCCTACCAGGCGAACGTTGCCCGGCGGGGCGCCAACAGGGTCCTGGCCTACCTGTACCTGCAAACGCTGATCGGGCTGCTGGCCAGCGTGGTGCTGCTGGGGGAGGGCCTGGGGGCGGCCAAGGTGGCGGGGGCTGCGGTCATCCTGCTCGGCGTCTACCTCGCCCGCCGCGCCTAGCCGCGCATAGCCTCGAAGGCCCCCGGTCGGGATCGGGTTCTCCCCTTTATCGTCGGACCATGCATCCCAGACGCAGTGGCGAGGTTTCTTACGAACCTGCTTAGTTGGCGGGCGGAAGGCTCGTGAGGAAGCCGGCGGCCACGAAGATGCCCGCGGCGAGGGGCAGCTCCAGGCCCACCATCCGCCCGAGGGGGCCGTCGCCCTTGTCGATGGGGTTGATGCCGCCGGTGGCGAGCAGCAGCACGGTCATCCCGAGCTTCATGACGAGGGCCCGACCGTAGGCGCCGCCGGCGAGGGCCAGCGGCCGGCCGTGGAGCCGTTGGCCCAGAGGCGGCTCCCGTCTTTGCGCACCGCCCAGTTCTCCTCGGAGAAGGTCTGCCCGCCGAGCGCAATCCGAAGCTCGCGCTCGGGCCTGCCCTCCCGCCGACCCTCCGGCGGAAAGAACACGGAGAAATGCTCGCCCAGGATTTCCTCTTCGGAGTAGCCGAGGATGCGCCTGGCACCCTCGTTCCAACCCTCGACGCGCCCGTCGGGGGAGAGCATCAGTATCGCGTAGTCCTTGGCGCCCTGGGCCAGCAGGCGAAAGCGCTCCTCGCTCGCGGCGGACCGTCTCCTGGCGGCGCGCATGGAGGCCACGAGCGCGCTGGTCGCGGCCCCCACCGCCGCGAACACCACGAGGTCCAGCAGCTGCCCAGGGCTGTCGACCCCGAACGAGTAGGCCGGGGCGAGGAAGAGGTAGTCGGCCACCACCAGCGCAAGCGCGGTGGCGAACAACCCCGGCCCTAACGCGCCCAACCAGGCGACGACCATCACCGCGAGGACGAAGAGCAAGAACGGGATCTGGGCCTCCATGAAGGGATCGACAAGAACCTTCACCACAGCCACGACGGCCACCGCCGCGACGGCCACCCCGTAAGCCGCGACCGGTGAGCTTTGGCCCATCATGCCTGGACCACGCGAACCCGGCAGGTGGCCGCGGAGGGTTCTCCGGAGTTCGGTCTGCACCGGCAACATTCTTCCTCTCCCGGCTCTTGGTTGCCCTGGGGCAAAGATCTCACCGGCGACCCGGAGGCGCCTCCCGCAAATGCACTATTTTCGTGCGCGGGGGTCGGGGAGCCTAGACGACGTGGGAGGCGGGCCGGGTCCGGGTGACGACGACGAGCAAGTCCGACAGGTCGACCCGCCTCTTCGTGTACCGTTCACCGCCGACGCAGAACGTCGAGAAGGGGTCGCATTCGGGGTACAACTCCACCCAGTTGGGGACCCTTTCTTCCACCACGGGGGTTACCCTGCTGCAGATCACGAAGTCGGGCCGCAGGCGCACGACCTCCCGGTTGAGGTCCCCGGAGTCCGCCTCGAACACCTCGAGGCCCGGGAGGGAGATCCGGAAGACGGCCGCTATGCTCTCCCGGTAGGACGCCGACTCGTTCGCCACCAGTATGTGCCCTGTAGCTTCCATACCCGGCATGTTATGCGGGCATCATTCAGGCGACATCACGAAAACGGGGGAATCTTCGCTAACCACTTTGGGCTAGTCGAACTTGGCTGCGCGGTCCACGATGGAGAGCAGATCCCCGAGTTGTATCTCCGCGTACTCCGTCCGCTCTCCCCGTTCGGAGGCCACGGAGCGGGTGGAGTGGCCCGGGTAGAGCTCCACCCAGACCGGTACCAGGTCCCGCACCCCGCCCGTGACGCGGCTGCAGATAGCCACGTCGGGGGTAAAGCGGGAGACGCTGCTTTCGAGGGCCTCGGGCTCCGCGACCTCCACGTTCACATCCGGACGCAGTTGGCGGAACACGGCCGCTATGCTCTCCCGGTAGGAGCGCGGCTCGTTTGCCAGCAAGACCCGCAACCTGCCGGTCCGGCGGCGCGCCGGGATCTCACCCTCCACCGGATCTGTCGGACCGTTCTTCATCGGTTGCGCCAAGTCCCCGCGCTCCCTCCTCGAACTCCCCGCCCCAACGCGCGGGTCTTCGGCGCGGATCTCGGGAAAGTTTAGCAGGGCCCGGCGCCTCCTAGATAGGACCCGCGTCGGGCCCGGGGGGTTACGGCGGGCGGCTACTTGATCTCGACCACGCCGTTGCGCGCGGCGAAGACCAGGGCCTGCAGGCGCGAGTGGACGTCGAGCTTGTTGAGGATGTTCACCATGTGGGTGCGCTCGGTCTCCACGGTGATGTGCAGCTTTTCGGCGATGTCCTTGCTGTTCAGGCCTTCCGCGAGCGCCTGCAGCACCTCCCTCTCGCGCCGCATGAGCCGGTCTATGGACTTCTGCGCCTTCAGCTCCTCCTCGCGCTTGCGGCTCACCATGCGTAGCATCTCGACGATCTCGTTGGGCGTGAGCAGGGCCTCCCCGGCCTTCAGGCGCCTGACCGCGTCCACGATGTCGCCTATGGCGGCGGCCTTGTGGAGCACGCCGGAGGCCCCCGCTTCGACCGCCCGGGCGAAGCGGGCGGGCTCCAGGCTCGCGCTCAGGACGAGCGTGGTTACCCCGCTGCCCTTCGCCGCGAGCTCCTCGATCAGGCCGAACCCGTCGCCGTCGGGCAGGGCGAGGTCGCAGACGGCCACGTCCGTGGCCCCGGCCGTGGTCCCGGCCGACCCGTTCAGAAACTCGCGCGCCTCGGCCAGCGAGCCGGCCTGGCCCACCACGGAGAACTCCTCCTCCCGCTCGAACATGAAGGCCAGCGCCTGGCGAAAAGAGGCGTGGTCCTCCACGAGGAAGATGCGGGTTTTCTCCTTGTCCACACCGCTTTCTACGGTCACCGTCTTACCCCCGTATCGCAAAAAACCGCGCCAGCTCCGCGGCCCCGACGCGTCCACACAACTATAGTCCAGTCGCCGGGCCCCGGCCTGGTCTTTTTGTGCTAGAAATTGCCCCGTTCCGACGGAACTTCCCCGGTCAGGCGGGAGAGCGGCACGCGCAAGAGCACGCGCGTGCCGCGTCCGGGCTCGCCCTCGACCTCGACCCGCCCGCCGAGATCCAGCGCCCGCTGGCGCATGGAGTACTGCCCTATGCCCGCCCGCGCCTCGCCCGGGTCGAAGCCGGCCCCGTCGTCGCGGACCTCGGCGTACAGGACGTCTTCCTCGACGCCAAGCTCGACCCGGACGCGGCTGGCGGCGGCGTGGCGGCGGACGTTGGTCAGCGCCTCCTGGACGATCCGCACGAGCTCCCGTCCCGGCCTCCCCGGGAGGCCCGGCGGTACGCCGTCCCCGACCACCAGGTCGATCTCGTACCTGCCGCGCGCCATGCGGCGGTTCAGGTCGACGAGGTCCTTTAGCGAGGAGACGAAGGACCGTTCCGCCGTCTCCTTCAGCCGCAACTCGAAGATGGCGGCGCGCAGGCCCTCAACCGAACGCCTGAGGGCGTCCGCGCTCTCCTGGAGGGCGGGGTCGCCGCCGTTCGCGGAGGTAACCTGGAGGATCTGTATCTCCTGCAGGGCGTAGACGATGTCCTGGAGGATGCTGTCGTGGAGCTCGCGGGCTATCCGGTTGCGCTCGGCTTCCCTGACGGTCCGCAGGGCGTGTTCGGCCCTGTTGCGTTCGGTGACGTCGTGGGCGACGACGCACATCGCCCGCCTGCCCTCGTAGAGGACGTTGCTGATGCTGATCTCGACGTCCACCAGCGCGCCGTCTTTGCGCCTGTACTTTCTCTCGCCGAGCGAGAAGCGCCCCTTGCTCATCGCGAGCTCCGCGTTGCGGTCGACGCTCTCCCTGTCGTGGGCGCTGATGTCGTAGAACGACATGCCCTTGAGCTCCTCCTGGGCGTACCCGAGGGTGGCCGCGAGCGCGGCGTTGGCCTCCAGCACGCGCAAGGTCTCGCCGTCCAGCAAGAATATGCCCTCGGCCGCCTGCTCCACCACGTTCCTGTAGAGTTCCTCGCTCTGGCGGAGGTCCCTCGCCGCCCGCGCCCGCTCTATGGATTCCCAGCAGCGGTTGGCCACGCTCACGAGGAGCCCGACCTCCTCGCGCGACCAGCGCCGCGGCGTCTTCTGGTGGACGGCCATCCCCGCCACGAACCGCCCGTCCTTGTGCAGCGGCGCGCTGATCACGGCCCGGATCCCCGTCCGCCGGTACGCCGCGAGGTCGGCCCCGCCCACGCGCCCGTCCTCCTCGACGTCGTGCACCACGTATGGCTCGTTCTCCCGCGAGAGGCGCAAAGCCTCCGCCCCGAACTCGGACATGGCGAACCGGCCGACGATGCTGGGTACGCCCCTGGTGTAGTCGCCGGTGATGCGGAAGTGGTCCTCGTCGGCCTCGACCTCGGCGTAGGCGCAGCGGTCGGCGCCCAGGTGCTCGCCGAGCATCCGGGCCGCGGTGGCAGTGACCTCGTCGGGGGCGGTGATGGGTTGCAAGGCCCGGTCCAGAACGGCCAGGAACCGGGTCCGCTCCTCGGCCTCTTTGCGCTGGGTGATGTCCGTGGAGATGCCGCACGTGGCGTAGGGGGAACCGTCCGGGCCCCTCAGCGGGAACTTCACCGAGAAGTAGGTGTGCGTACCGTCGTCCTGGGGGACCTCCTCCTCGATCTCCAGCGGGGCCTCCGCGCGGAGCACCTCCAGGTCGTTCGTCCGGTATACGTCCGCGGATTCCTTCGCGAAAAGGTCGTGGTCGGTCTTGCCGAGAACCTGCCCTTCGGTGGTGTGGAACAGTTCCTCGAAGCGGCGGTTCGCGAGAACGTAGCGGCCATCGGCGTCCTTCACGTAGATCACGGCCGTCGTGTTGTCGAGGATGGCCTGCAGGCGGTCCTGGCTCTCCCTCAGAGCCCCCTCGGCCGCCTTGCGCGCGGTGATGTCGTAACGGATCGCCACGTACTGGTAGGGTTTGCCCCGCTCGTCCAGGAAGGGCACGATGGTCGTGTCCACCCAGTAGATCGAGCCGTCCTTGGCCCGGTTCTTGAGCTCCCCGCGCCACACCCCGCCCCGCGCTATCGTCCGCCACAGGCCCCTTATGTACCCGGGCGGGTGGTGCCCGGAGTTGACCAGGCGGTGGTCCTGGCCGACGAGCTCCCCCCGCGAGTAGCCGGAGATCTCGCAGAACTTGTCGTTGACGTAGGTGATGGCGCCCTTCTGGTCGGTGATGGCGACGATGGCCGACTCGTCGAGGGCGAACTTGAGGTCCGCGAGCTCCTTTAGGGTCCGGCGCAGGCCCTCCTCGGCCTCGGAGCGCTCCGTGACGTCGGTGGCCACCCCGATCACGCCCTTCACCCGGCCGTCCTCGCCGCGCAGCGGCTTGTACCAGGTCTCGAAGACGACGCCCCCGACCTCGCTCGTGCCGACGAACTCTTCGCCCGCGAGCGCTTGGCGCACGTCGTCCAGGACCCCCGGCGCCCCGGCGTAGACGTCGAAGACGGAGCGGCCCGCGAGCTCGTCCGGATCAAGGCCAAGCGTCTCCAGCCCGCGACCGGTGGAGAGCGTGAAGATGCCCTCGGAGTCCAGGGAGAAGAGCACGACGGGGGCGTTGGTGACGACGGTCCTCAACAGCTCCTCGCTCTGCCTGAGCGCCTCCTCCGTCCGCCGGCGCTCGGTGACGTCGCGGGAGTTGATCACGACACCCTTTATCGCGGGGTCGTGGAGCAGGTTCTCGCCGACGGCCTCCAGCCGCCGCCAGGCGCCGCCCCTGTCCCTGACCCTGTACTCCACGGGCGGGAACGGGCCCGGGCGGTCCCGGTACGTGGAGAAGACCTCGGCCACGCGCGCGCGGTCTTCGGGGTGGATCAGGCCGAACGCCCCCACCCCGATCCTCTCCTCCTGCGTGAAACCCAGCACCCGCTCGACGGCCGGACTCTCGTAGACGATGGTGCCCTCTTCGTCGAGCACGACTATGATGTCCGAGACGTTCTGCACCAGGGACCGGAACCGCTCCTCGCTCTCCCGCAACGCGTCCTCGGCCCGCCGCCTCTCGGTTGTATCGACCCCGTAGATGCGCAAGAGGCCGCCCTCCGGCGTGCGCGAGATGGTCTGCTGGTAGAAGCGCCCGCCCACCTCCGCCTCGCGCACGAACGGCCGCCCCCCGGCCGACCAGATACGCTCGTTCGCCCCTTCGAGGCCGGCGAGCGCCGGGTGGGCCGCCCCGAGCTCCCGAAGGTCCGGGAAGTGGGCCTGGGCCGCCGGGTTGAGGTACGTCGGTTCGCCGGCGACGCTCGTCTCCACGATGGGGCTCGGGTTGAGCTCGGGGAACGAGGCGAGGCGCGCGAGCTGCTCCTCGGCCTCCTTCTGCTCCGTGACGTCCCTCTGGGTGCCCCAGACCCGCACCACGAAGCCGTCCTCGACGATGCCCGTGAGGTTGTTGACGATGACCCTCTCGTTGCCTTCGCGGTCGAGCTCTCTCGTCTCGCCGTCGCGTATTCGGTATCCCGCCCGCGTCGCCGTCCTCAAGAACTCCACGTTCTCAGGCTCCGAACGGGGCAGAAGGTCGCCGATCCGGGCGCCGACGATCTCCGGCGCCCCCCCGAAACCGTACATCCGGGCCATCGCGTCGTTGCACTCGGCGAGGTAGCCGTGGCGGTAGAGGTGGTCGAGTTGCTCCTCGTCGGGGAGGCTCGTCGGCAGCGGCTCGTCGAACTCGAAGCACCAGATCCCCTCGGTGCTCTGCGCTATGAAGGTCCGGTAGCGCTCCTCGCTGCGGCGGAGTCCCTCTTCGGCGAGCTTCCCGTCGGTGATGTCGTACTGGACGCCCTGCCAGTAGAGGGGGTTCCCCTCCTCGTCGCGCACGAGCACGGCCTCGTCCCGGATCCAGACCATCCTCCCGTCGCTGGCGAACTGGCGGTACTCTGCCTTGAAGGGCTCGCCGGTCTCGTCGGTGCGCCTGTCCTCGGCGAGCACCCTCTCACGGTCGTCTGGGTGCATGATCTTTGTCCAGTGGTCCCCGTCGAGCAGCTTCCTGTCGGCCGGGTAGCCGAGCACGCTCTCGACCTGGGGGCTGACGTAGGTGACGCGCTTGTCGCCGGTCGGTTGCTGGACGTAGGTGACGGCCGGTATCTGCTCGACGAGGGTCCGGTAGCGGGCCTCCGCCTCCCTGACCTTTCTCTCGGCCTCCCTGCGCCCGGTGACGTCGCGCGCGAGGGCGAGGTGCAGCGTCCGCTCCCCGGACTCGAACACGCCGACGCGCACCTCCACGGGGAAGGTCGTCCCGTCCTTGCGCCGGTGCACGCCCTCAAGGGTGAGGGGGGCGTCGGCGGAGCTGCGGCCCCACTGCCCGCGCAGGGATTCGGAAGAGATCCCCACCTCCACGTCCGCCACGGTCATGCCGAGCAGCTCCTGCCTGGAGTAACCCAAAGACTCGCACGCCTGGCGGTTCACGTCCACCAGGTTGCCCTCGGAATCGTGCACGAACATCGCGTCCGCGGCCTGCTCGACGAGGCGGCGGAACCGGATCTCGCTGCGCGAGAGCGCCTCTTCGGCCCTCGCCCTTTGCCTGCGGACCTCGGCCTCCTTGAGCTCCCGCGCGATGGCCGGGCACAGGCGGGCCATGTTCTCTTTGGTGAGGTAGTCGTTGGCGCCGGCCTTCATGATCCCGACCGCCGCGTCCTCCCCGATCTTGCCGGAGACGACGATGAACGGGACGTCGTACCCGAGCCCGCGCAAGAGCTCCAGGGCGTCGGGCGCCCTGAAGCGGGGCATGTAGTAGTCGGAGACGACGACCTCGAAGGGCTCCCCGCGGGCCGCGGCCCCCTCCAGCGCCCGCTCCATGTCCTCGGGCGTGCAGACGCGCTCGTGGACGGGCCGGTAACCGCCGCGTCCGAGCTCGCGCAGGAGGAGCATGGCGTCGTTCTCGGAGTCCTCGACGAGCAGCAAGCGCACGGGAACGCCCGTCCCCTTCACGCCGGCTCCCTCCTCCTGGCGACGGACTCTTCCTTTGGCCGGTCCCTGCCGCCGAGCGTAAAGAAGAAGGTGGCCCCCTCCCCTACCGCGCCCTCGGCCCACACCTCGCCGCCGTGGCGGTGCACGATCCTCGCCACCGTCGCCAACCCTATCCCCGTCCCCTCGAACTCCTCCGGCCCGTGCAGCCTCTGGAAGGCCCCGAAGAGCTTGTCCTTGTAGGCGTCCTCGAAGCCCGCCCCGTCGTCCGAGACGTAGAAGGCGCCCCCCGAGTTGCCGAAGCGGATGGTGGCCCGCGGCTCCCTGGAGGTAAACTTCCAGGCGTTGCCGAGCAGGTTTTCGAGCGCCACCTTCAGAAGTCCCACGTCGCCCCGCACCGTGACGCCGCCCTCGATCACGAAGTCCACGTCCCGCCCCGGCTCGGCCCCCTTGAGGTCCTCCGCGACACCCGCCGCGAGCGCGCTCAGGTCCACGCTCTCGCGCCTCAAGGGCCTCCGGCCGACCCGCGAGAGGTCGAGCAGGTCGTCTATTAGCTCCGCCATGTGCCTGCTCGCCGTCCGCACCCGCGTCAGGTAGTCAAGGCCCTCCTCGTCGAGCTTGTCGCCGTAGTCTTCGGAGAGGATCTGGGAGAAGCCGTCTATCGTGCGCAGCGGCGCCCTCAAATCGTGGGAGACGGAGTAGGAGAAGGCCTCGAGCTCCCGGTTGGTCCCCTCGAGCTCCCGGTTGACGTCTTCCAGGTCCTCGCTGGCCCTCTCGGCGCGCAGGCGGCTGCGGACGAGCATCCACGAGATGCCGAAGAGGAGCAGGCCCACCCCAAGGCCCGCCGCCAGGACGAAGAGGGGCAGGTTGCTCTGGACTTCCCTCTCGAAGCGCGGCAGCGTGGCGAAGTACAGGCTCCAATCGCGCCCGGCGACCTCGATCAGGCGCCTCTTGCTGAACAGCTCGTCCCCCCCCGCCTCGGCGCGCTCTATCCCGTCCGAGTCGTAGAGCAGGGCGCTGGACTCCATCTCCCGCCCGTCGTAGACCTCGAAGTCGATGGCCGGGTCGAAGCCGCCGCCGAAGACGGCGTCGAGCAGGCCGTCCCTCCTGAAAGCGCCGACGACGAACCCCCGCAGGGCCCGCCGGCGCTCGGCGACGTTCCCGGCGGGCTCGCCCGCCTCGTAGACCGGCAGGTACACCACGAAGCCCTGCAGCCGGGCGAGGTCGGCGGTCGCCCCCGGGGGGTTCTCCGTGAGCACGTAGGTGGTCTCCGTCGCCTGCGGGGAGCCCGTGTCCCGCGCCCGGTCCATGGCGGCCCGGTAGACGGTGTACGGGTAATCGTCGCGCCCGAACATCTCGCGGTTCGCCTCGTCCGCGGGCGCGGCGAGGCTTATCGGGAAGTAGACGTCGCGCTCCCCGCCGGGTTCGAGGTCCGGCCGCAGCCCCGGCAGCCCGCCCTCTTCCAACCTCCGGATGAAACCCTCGCGCTCGGAGGGCTCCACGCGCTCCGCGAAGGCGAGGGCCTGGAGGCCCTTGAGGCGGGTCCCCGGCTCGACGCCCTTCACGTACTCCTCCCACTCCGGGGGGTCGACGGAATCGCTGGCGAGGACGAGGCCCCGGGCGCCGAACATCGCGTCCAGGTAGTCGTCCGTCCGGCGGTCCACCGCGGCCTGGGTGGCCCTCACCGTCTCGTCGAAGCGCACGCTGCTCTGCTTCTCGACGGTGTCGCGAACGTAGTACCAGGCAAGCGCCGTGAGAAGCAGCGAGATCAGGAGCACCCCGTAGGCCGCCGCCCCGCGCCGCAAGTGGCCCAGGAGGCGGTCGAGGCCGGGCAAACTCCTGGGCGCCCTCAAACGAGGCCCCCGCGAGAAGACGACCCGCCCGGCGCCGCGCGGGACGTATCGTCAGCCGAAAGCGCCTCGCTCACCCCTGCAAAACCTCTCTAACCGAAACGTGAGCCGGACACCTCCCCCGGGAGGCGTGCCGCAAGGTTTCATGTTACCCGCCGCACAGATGGCCCGCAACACCGGCGAATGCCGGCCCCCACGCCCCGAAACGGCGACGGCCCGGGAAGCACCTTTTCTCCGGTTCACGCGGCATTCGCGGCGCCGGGTACGGAGAAGCCCGCGCCGCTTACCGCATCGGCTTACCCGGCGACCGTCCCGTCCTGGGCGGGCACGAGCACCGCTTTATCTGCAAGGTTCACGTCTCGCCAATCGTCCAGGGCGCGCTCGACGCTCGTGTCCTCCGCACTGACATCCACCCGCACGCACCCGGTCAGAAGGTCGGCGACCGCATCGCCGAGCACGGGCGGTCGGGAATAGTGCCCCTGCGGCAGCCCCATCACGACAAAGGACCTGACACACGAGGGGGCTTCACCTTCCGAGCGATCCCCCCGGAGGGCGGTATCACACCTATCGCGTGGCGGGCTTCCTTGCCTCGAAGGTCTGCCCGTCGCGGCAAGCTCGCACCCCGGTCATGCGTCGGCCGGTAGCAGCGTGAATGCCGCCTCCCCGGTAAGCGGTGGCGAGCTTCGGAAGTGGCGCTCGTCGAGGGTGGCGACACGCGTCGTCCCGAGACGCGCCGCGAGCGAGATCAGGGAGGCGTCCCCGCCAGTCCTATGTCCCGGCAGTCCCTTGCGGTCCTTACGGTCTCGATTACGGCCCCGGGCCACCATTCCACGAGATAGGCCCCCGACGCCAGGTCCTCGTAAAACGCCAACGCGGCGCCCACCCCACCACGCGAGACGAGATGGTCGATCTTCGCGACGATAAGCGGCGTCGCGAAGAGACCCTCTCCGAGGGTTTCCATCCAGGCGACCACCACGGAGGCGTCCAGCACGATCACCTCTCGCCGAACTCCATCTCCGAAAGGTGACGCTCCGCTTCGGAACCGGGGTCGCGCGGCCCCTCGAAGACACCGCGAGCCTGGGGCCGGGGCCGCTCGGAGACCGCGGCGGCAAGCACCCGGCGTACGAGCTCGGCCTTGGTGATCCCTTCGGCCCTCGCCCGCCGGTCAAGCGCCCTGTCAACCTCCGGGTCCACGTACAAACTCGTCTTCTTCATGTCGTAAAGCCACCACCCGCCAAAGCCGGTTACGGGTAGGCAAGCCGGCAGGCGTCGGCGGACACATAAAAAGGGCTCCCCGATGTGGGGAGCCCCTGGGTGACGTTCGACGCGTCCGTTCTACTGCTGGGTGGCGGGCACCTTCCTCTCGAAGGTCAGCTCGTTGCTACCGTCGCCCGCGCGGTCCACGACGACGGTGTCGTCGGGGCCGAAATCTCCGCCGATGATGCGGCTGGAGAGCGGGTTCTCGACGTGGCGCCTTATCGCCCGGGCCAGGGGCCTGGCGCCGAACTTCGGGTCGTAGCCCTGCTCGGCGATAAACTCCTTGGCGGCCTGGGTGACCTCGACGGAGACCCTCTGGCTCTCAAGGTGCTTGTTCAGGCGCCCGAGCATGATGCCCACGATCTCGAGCACGTCCTCGCGGGTGAGCGGCTCGAAGACGATGATCTCGTCCACCCTGTTTATGAACTCCGGCCGGAAGGCCCGCTCCAGGGCGTCCATGGCCCGCCGCTCGGTCTCCTGGAAGTCCACCCCTTCGGAGGAGGTGAACCCGAACTGCTTCGTCGAGACGAGATGCTGACTCCCGACGTTGGAGGTCATAATGATTACCGTGTTCTGGAAGTTCACCGTCCGGCCCTGCGCGTCCGTCAGCCTCCCGTCGTCGAGCAACTGGAGCATGGTGTTGAAGACGTCCGGGTGGGCCTTCTCGATCTCGTCGAAGAGGACCACGCTGTACGGCCTGCGGCGCACCGCCTCCGTGAGCTGCCCGGCCTCGTCGTAGCCGACGTAGCCCGGAGGGGCGCCGACGAGCCTGCTGACCGTGTGACGCTCCTGGAACTCGCTCATGTCTATCCGGATCATGGCGTCCTCTTCGCCGAAGAGGTACTCGGCGAGGGTCCTGGCGAGCTCGGTCTTCCCGACCCCCGTCGGGCCGAGGAAGATGAAGGAGCCGACGGGACGGTTCGGGTCCTTGATGCCGGCCCGCGCCCGGCGGACGGCCTCGGCGACGGCCTTGACGGCCCTGTCCTGCCCGACGACCCGCTCGTGGAGCACGCCTTCGAGGTTCAGAAGCCGCTCGGCCTCCTCCTGGACGATGTTGGTCGCGGGCACGCCGGTCCACTCCTCGAGGATGCGGGCGATGTCCTCGCGCCCGACCTCGGGGGAGTTGTCCTCGCGCCTCCCGACCCAGCCCTCCTGCTGCTCGCGCAGCTCGGCCCTGAGCTGCTCCTGGCGCTGCTTGAGGTTGGCCGCCTTCTCGTAGTCCTCGCCGCGCACGGCGTCGTCCTTCTCGCGATCGAGCTGGGCGATCTCCTCCTCTATGCGCCTGACGTCCACCGGCGGCACCGTGGCGCGCAGGCGCACCTCGGCTGCGGCCTCGTCCAGAAGGTCGATGGCCTTGTCCGGGAGGTAGCGGTCGGTGATGTAGCGGTCGCCCAGGTGCGCGGCGGCGATGATCGCCTCGTCGGAGATGCGGACCTTGTGGTGCGCCTCGTAGCGGTCCCTGAGGCCGAAGAGGATACCCACGGACTCGTCCACCGTCGGCTCGTCCACGAGCACGGGCTGGAAGCGCCGCTCGAGCGCCGCGTCCTTCTCGACGTTCTTGCGGTACTCGTCGAGCGTGGTGGCTCCTATGACCTGGAGCTCGCCCCTGGCGAGCGCCGGCTTGAGCATATTAGAGGCGTTCACCGCGCCCTCCGCCCCGCCGGCCCCGACGATGGTGTGGAGCTCGTCGATAAAGAGGACGATGTTCTTCTCCTCGCTCTGGAGCTCACGGATCATCGCGCTCATCCGCTCCTCGAAGTCCCCGCGGAAACGGGTGCCGGCCACAAGAGCGCCGGTGTCGAGCGCGAGCACGCGCTTACCCTTGAGGGTGTCTGACACGTCGTCGGAGACGATCCTCTGGGCGAGCCCCTCGACGATGGCGGTCTTGCCGACGCCCGGCTCGCCGATGAGCACCGGGTTGTTCTTGGTCCTGCGGCTGAGGATGCGCACGGAGCGCGCTATCTCCTCGGCGCGGCCCATGACCGGGTCGAGCTCGCCGTTGCGCGCCGCCTCGGTGAGGTCGCGGGTCACCTGGTCCAAAGTGGGCGTCTGGCTCTGCTGGCCGGGCTGACCGCCCTGGGCGCCGAAGCCACCGCCGCCGAAGTTGCCGCCGCCACCGCCACCGCCAAAGCCACCGGGCCCCGCGGGACCGCCGGCGCGCGGGACCGCGCCGCCGCGCTGCTGGAGGAGGCGGGCGATCTCACGCCTCAAGGCCTCCGCGTCGCCGGCCCCGTTGCGGGCCAGGATCTGGTACGCGTTGCCGTCGCCCTCGCCGAGAAGCCCTAAGAGCAGGTGCTCGCTGCCGATCTGGGCGCTCCCCATCTGCCGCGCGGCCTGGAAGGCGAGCTGCAGGGCGTGCTTGGCGCTCGGGGTGAACGTGTAGACGGACTCGCCCGGGTCCCCGCGCTGCTCGCCGAAGGTTGAGCGCATCTCGGCCACGTTCGCGCCGGCCCGACCGAGCGCCTCCGTCGCGACGTTGTCGCCGGTGACGATCCCTGCCAGCAGGTGGTCGGTCCCGATCGCGTTCGTCCGGGTCGTCCCGGCCGAGGCCTCCCTGGCCCGCATCACGGCCTCCCTGGCCTCGCCGCTCAAGGCCTCGAAAAAGTTACCCGGACCCTGGCCGCCCTGCTGCTGTATAAGGTTGTGAAGCATCTCGAACGGGTTGCCCTCGCCGAAGGCGCCGCCCCCCCCGATCATGCCGAACTGCCGCGCGCACTGCGTGCACAGGTAGCTCGTCGCGCGCTGCCCCCCCTGTTGCTGGAAGACCTGCACGCTCGCGGGTCGTACCCCGCAGTTCTCACATATCATCAGCCCGAATCCTCCTGGAATTAAACTCCATACCCTCTCCCAAAAAGGGAGAGTCCGGCAGCCCAAATCTTAGTCTGCCACGCTCAAATTTTAGTACCGAAGGCCTTTAGTTCAAGGCGGCGTAGGGAAGTGGGGCGTGTGGGTAAGAAGGAGGTTCCGAACAAGCCACTTTGGATCTATCCGGGGGTACGAGATGGAAGAGCGAGGCCTGGTAGGGCTCGAGGCGAGGGCGGGGGACGGCACCGAGATCGGGCGCATCTCCGAGGTCATCGTGGACGAGGACGGGGCGATCACGCACGTCCTCGTCGAGCGGGAAGGGGAGCGGTTGGAGGTCCCGATCACCTCCCTGACGTTGGACCGGGACGCGGACTTCGCGACCTTCCACGCCGACGCCTCCGACGACGAACCGGGCGACCACCTCGGTGACGAAGAGGTCCCCCAGGGCTACGCCCCGAACCAGTCCGACGCGGACGACGCCGAGCACGAGGGCCAGTTCGTGACCGCGCCGACGGACCCCAACGAGGCGGCTTCGCTCGACGCGGAGACCTCCACCGAGGCCGACGAGGCGGGCGGCTGGCAGGACGAGGCGTCCACCACCGCGGAATCCGGCTACCCGCGCACCGACGCCTACATAGATCCGGACACCGGGGAGGAGGTCGCCGATCCCCAGCTTCAGGACAACGACTCCCTCGGCGACGACGTGAGGGACCTCGTAAACGGCACGGGCCTGAGCGTCCGCGCCGTAAAAGACGGCGTCGTCCAGTTGAGCGGGTCGGCGTCCACCCGGGGAGATCTGGACGGGAACGTGCAGGAGATCATGGGCCTCGACGGCGTCCTGGACGTAGACACCACCGACGTGGACGTCGGCTGACGTCTGGCGTGACGGCCCCGGCCAACGGTGCCCCTCTGCGAACCCGGGGCTCGCGCGAGTGGCTGGACCTTTTCCGGGCCAACGAGGAGCCGGAGGACCTGCCCGAAGGAGGCCCGCGGCTCTCCGGGGAGGAGCGGGCCTCCGTGGTCCGTTCGGTCCAGGAGTTCCAGCTCGGCGAAAACTCGGAGGGCAAGCACCTGCACCGGCTCGCGGGAGATCACGCCGAGAAAACCGGCGACGGCGACTACCTGCTGGTCATCGAGTACTTTATCCGGGAGGAGCAGCGGCACGCGCGGTATCTGAAGCACTTCCTGGTTTCGGAGGGATTCGGCACCGTCAAGGGGAGCTGGGCCGACGCCGTTTTCAGGAGGCTGCGCCGCCTGGCCAACCTCGAGGTCTCCGTGGGCGTACTCGTGACGGCGGAGATCATCGCGAAGGTCTACTACGCGGCGCTGGAGGGCGCGACCCGCTCACCGACGCTACGCGCGATCTGCGAACGCGTCCAGCGCGACGAGAAGATGCACGTGCAATTTCAGGCCGAGCGGCTGGCGATCCTGCGCCGCGACCGCTCACTGCCCGGGATGGTCCTCACGCGCCTGCTCCACCGGGCACTCTTCTGCGGCGCCTGTCTGGTGGTGTGGAGGAACCACGGCGAGGCCGTCAGGCGCGGCGGCCTCCGGTTTCGGGCGTACTGGCGGCGCTGTTGGGACGAGTTTGGCGCCGCCCGACGCGCGATGGAACCGGCCGCGTACACGGATCTCTAGGGAAGTCTGTCGCGGGATGGCCGATTCGGTCATGGACCCGTACGGCTCTCCCGACCTTCGCCGGCGGCATCCCGGGACGCGGCTTGCCGGATCGGCGCCGGGGGGGACCGCCGGGCTCGTCCTAAGCGGTCTCCGTCTGGCCCTCGAAGGCTACACAACGCTTCCTCAACCCCGGCGATGCCGTCCGGCCTCTTGGAGGGACGAGGGTTCCGGAGCCCAGCCCCGGGCGGCGAAGTACCGGGCGTAGGTCAGGACGAGATCCCCGTCAACGTCCGGCCGGCGCGGGCCGTCTTCGCCCAGCACCCGCCTGGTGTTCCGGTCGTCGTAGACGTTGCCGCCCGCGAGGTCTTCGGCGCCGGGGGCGGCCCCGCGCAGGACGGCGCCAGGCCCGTCTCCGGGCGGCGCGGCCTCCAGCCGGCGCAACCATTCCTCGTGGGGGATGCGCTCCAGCGTGTACCCCCCGTCCTCCAGCCGGTCGAAGACCGTCGCCGCGGGGCTGGGGTTCGGGTTGGCGAGGTGGTAGGTCCCGCAAGGGGCGTCCGGGTCCGCGGCGATCTTGAGTATCGCGGCGGCCACGAAGTCCACTGGCGTCATCTCTATTCTCCAGCCTTCGACCTCGGGGGCGGCGCCCAGGCGCAACGATTCGGAAAGGATCGCGACGAGCAGGTCGCGCGGGTTGGAGGCGCCGGTCTCCGAGTGGCCGGAGATAAAGCCGGGCCGGTGGACGCAGGCCGGCAGGCCGCGTCCCTCGGCCTCGCGGACAAGCTTCTCGGCGACCCACTTGGTCTGACCGTAGCCGTCCTCGCGGGCGTCCGCCAGGGAGTCCAGGTCCGTGTCCTCCTCGCAGCGGCCCGCGTTCGGGGGGAAGATCCCGTCGGTGGAGACGAAGTGGAACGGCTTGGTCTTGTGGCGGCACGCCAGGCGCAGCGCCTCGCGCGTGCCGCCCACGTTGGGCGCCTCGAGCGCCGAGTACGGGTAGAGCAGGTTCACGGCCGCGGCGGCGTGGATCACGAGGTCCGTGCCGCGCGCCAACTCGTCGAACCTCTCCTCGCCCATCCCGAGCAAGGGCTCGCCGAGGTCCCCGACGACCGGCACGACGCGGTCCATGCGGCCGGGGGAGAGCCCGTAGGATTCCAGGTTGGAGGCGATGGTCTCAAGCGGGTCCTCGTCGTCCCGTCCCCGGACGAGGCAATGGACCCGCGCCTCCGTGGAAGAGAGCAGCCCGTCGAGAAGGAAGGCCCCGAGAAAGCCCGTGGCACCCGTCAGGAAGACGTTTTCGGCGTCTAGCAGGGTTGCCGCTTCCGTCCCGCCTTCCGGCGCTATCCCCGGCTCCAGCACGGCCCTGGCCTTCAGGTCAACCTCCGAAGACCCGTCGGCGTCTCCGTCGCGCTGGAGCGCTTCGATCCTGTCGCAAAGGCCCCGTACGGTCGGGTCCTCCATGAAGAGCGGCATCGAGACGTGGACGCCGAAGCCCTCCTCGACGCGGGCAGAGAGCCCGGCGGCGGCGAGCGAGTGCCCGCCAAGGTCGAAGAAATCGTCCCCCGCCTCTACCTCGCCCTCGTCCAGGCGCAGCGCCTCCTCCCAGATGCCCTTGAGCAGGTTCTCCTTCTCCGCGCGCGGGGCTTCGGGGGGGAGCGTCGTCGTGGCCGGGTCCCGGTCGGCGCGGGCCTGGCGGGGCGGGGGTGGCGGGAGTTTCTTGCGGTCCACCTTGCCCGAGGTCGCCTGGATCGGGAGCGCGTCGAGCGCCACGTAGACCGCCGGGACGGCGTAGTGGGGCAGGGCCTCCCGCAGGACCCCCCGGATCTCCTTGCTCCGGCCCGTCTTCGGGTCGAGGCTCCAACCGGAGAAGCGGTGGTCTTCGTACGGTTCGGGGACCACGTAGGCCACGAGCCGCTTGTCCTCTCCCTCGCCGCCCTCGGAGACCACCACGCAAGCCCTGACGGCGACGTTCTCCTCGATGGCCGCCTCGACGGCGCCGAGCTCGACGTTGTAGCCCCGGATCCTGACGCGGAAGTCCGCCCGACCCACGATCTCCAGGTGCCCATCAGGCAGCATCCGACCCCTGTCTCCGGTCCGGTACATCCGCGCCCCGTCCTCCCCGGCGAACGGGTCGGGCACGAAACGCTCCGCCGTCTTCTCCGGCAGGTTCACGAAGCCCCGGGCGAGCATGTCCCCCCCGACGCAGACCTCGCCGGGCTCCCCTGCGGGCACGCGACGGAGATCGTCGTCCAGGATGTACAGCCGCCCGGGGCGCGCGGGCCGGCCCACCGGGCAGTACGTCGAATCCGGGTGATCCACCACCGCGCGAAGCTCCGTCACGGCGACCTCGTGGGTCTCGGCGATACTGTAGAGGTTGAAGGATCTGGTATGGGGCAGCGCTTCGAGCAGGCGCCGCGCCAGGGTCTTCGTGACCACCTCGCCGCAGACCCAGATCGTCTTCAGACCGGGGAGGCGCCCGGCGAGGTCCGGGCCGCTCGCGTCGAGGACGGCCTCCATTAGGGAGGAGGTCATCTGGATCTCGGTGATGCGGTGCTCTTCGAGGTGACGGATCAGGGCCGGCGGGTCGTAGATCACGTCGTCCCCGATAACGTACGAAGCCCCGCCCCGCAAGAGCGGCCTCAAAACCTCCCACACGAAAAACACGCTGCACCCCACCCGGTCCCCAGGCCCGTAATCGCTGACGCCAAAACGCCACAAATACGAGAGCACCGGCGCCCGGTGCGGGTTCGCGATGCCCTTCGGCTTGCCGGTCGTCCCCGACGAGTACGGGATAAAGGCCAGGTTCTCCCGGTCTACCCGCACGGGCTCCAGGTCTCTGCCGGGCGTCTCGGGCTCGTCCGCGTCCATCCGGAAGCTGCTCTGCCATTCGGGGAGGCGCCCCGCGTGGGCGTCTTTGGTAAGGACGACGGAGGGTTCGCAATCGGAGAGGACGTCCTCGAGTTGCGACGCGGGGTAGGCGAGCTCTAGGGGGACGAAGGCGCCGCCGGCCTTCATGGCGGCCAGGATCGCCACCACGTACTCCGCGCACCGCTCCATGTACACCCCGACGGCGGCATCGGGCACGACGCCGGCGGAACGCAGGTGTACGGCGAGCGCGCCGGCCCGCCGGTCGAGCTCGGCGTAGGTGAGGGTGGTCTCGTTATCGACCAGGGCCGTCGCGTCGGGCGTCTTCTGAGCCTGGCGCTCGAAAAGCTCGTGCAAACAGCGTCCCTCGAGGTCCGCCCCCATCCTAGCGCACCCCCGCGTCGCGCCCGGAGCCCGGGATGCCTGCCCTGATGCCAGAGACGCACGCGTCGACCGTAGAACCCATCGTTCTTCCCATTCCGAAACGCCCTTTCCTGATCTTCTGTTCACGACAAAAACTGCTGTGATCCGTTCAGGTTGCGACAGGACGCCGCGGGAGAAGTGTCAGGACCACGCCCCGGTCGACGACCGTTGCGGGCGGAGCGGCCCGGAAACGACGGTGCACATAGTAACCCTTTAGCCCGCGCGTTCCAGCGGTTATGCCGAAGATATCTTTAAAGTTTTGTTAAGTTTCGTGAACCTGGCCGGAAAAAGCGGCAGGCGGTTCGGGCCGGTTCGCGGCCACGGGTATAGGCGTTACCCTCCTATAGTGCCTATTATCTCTTGCGCGGCCACGTAGATGAAGATCAGGACGGAGACGGCGAGGATCAGGTTCGAGAGCAGGCCGCTGCGGTAGTCGCGCGGGACGCGCAGGTTCAGTAGCCAGAGGAGCGTTACGGCGAGGAAAGGCATGAACAGCGCGCCGAGGGAGGCGTAGATGATCACGATGGTTACCGGCTCGTCGAAGGCGAGCAGGAGCATCGGGGGGAAGGTGATCCAGACGAGAAAGAGGCGGAAGAAGACGCCCTTCTCGGAGAGGTACGCTTCCCCCTCCTCTTCGGGCACCCGGCGGAGGGTCCTTACGAGGTCGCCGAAGAGGTAGGCTCCGCCGTTCCAGGCGCCGGTGATGGAGCTCGTCGCCGCGGCCCAGAAGCCGATCAGGAAGAGCCAGCTCGCCACCGCGCCGAAACGCTGCGCGATGGGGTCGGAGAGGGCGACCAGGCCCTCCTCGCCGTCTATGCTCGCCCCGCTGGCGAACAGAAGCTCGGCGCCTATGACCAGCATCGCCACCATGAAGACGCCGGTCATTATGTACCCGACGCCCAGATCGGTGCGCATCATGGGGATCCAGGAAGGCCGCCGCCAGCCGCGCTCGCGCACCCAGTAGGTGTAGGAGACGAGCGTGAAGGTCCCGCCCACGCCGCCGATGACCGCGAGCACGAACGGCAGCGAGCCCTCCGGCATCCGCGGCACTATGGTCCCAAGGGCCAGCTCGCCCAGGCTCGGGGTGAGCAGGACCGCAAGTCCCACCACGGTAAGGAACATCACGCCGACGAAGACCTCCATCACCCGCTCGAAGAGCCTGTAACGCCCGAGGATGCAGATGCCGAAACCGAAGATTAACGAGTGCAGCACGGCCCAAAGCCAGAACGGCATGAGGCCCGGGAACATCGCGTCCGTGGCGAGCGCGGAGGCCGAGGGTGCCGCGGCCCCGAAGAAGAACGTGACGAGCGCCAGGTACACCATAAAGTAGATGCTCGCCCACCAGCCCATGGAGTGCCACCCTTCGAGGATGGTCGTCCTGGTCGCCATGTACCAGCGCCCGAGCCCCTCGGTGAGCGCGAACTTCAGGGCGGCGCCGAGGACGACGGCCCAGATCAGGATGGTCCCGAACTCCGTGCCGGCCGTGAGCGAGGAGACCATGTCCCCGGCCCCCACCCCGGTCGCCGCCACGACGAGGCCGGGCCCGACGAGCCTGAGCCGGCTCCCCCAGGTGGTCGGGGCCTCCCCCGCGGTAGCCTCCCCGGTGGGCCTCTCGGTAACGTCTGCCACAGGCTCCCCTTCCCGAATCCGTCGCCCTCGATGCATTACACACCAGATCCGGACCGGGCACAAATCGGGGCGCCGGCGGGCCACGCGAGGTCTTGCCGGCCGGCTAACTCTCCTTAGGAGCGTGACGGACGACGGTCCGGATCTGGAGCCCTCCCCGCACCCGCTGCGTCAGGTCTATGGTCATCTCGGCCGGGTCGCAGGCGGCGACGAGATCGTCCAGCAACGTCGCGGCCAGGTCTTCGGCGAAGGCGCCCTCGTCGCGGAAGCCCCAGAGGTAGAGCTTCATGGCCTTGGACTCCAGGAGGCGCCCCTTCGGGCGGTACGTCAGCTTCAGGTCGTAGAAGTCCGGCTGGCCCGTCACCGGGCAGATCGCGGTAAGCTCGTCCGTCGTGAACTCCACGACGGCGTCCTTGCCGCCGTGGGACCAGGGGACGGTGTCGATCTCGCCCGCCCCTATGGGACCCCGAACGTCCCGCCCCAGTACCCGCTCGTCCTCTCGCTGCATAAGAACCTCCTCGCGCCGGTTCGCGCTTTTCGGGCTATGTTAACCGACGTCCGCCCGGGAGCGTTCCCCTACAACCTCCGCACGAGCACGGCGTTGCCAAGGAGCAGCAGCACCAGCTCGGAGACGGCTACCGAGCCGAAGGCGACGAGGTAGGGCAACCCGGCGACAAAGTGCAGCACCGTCGCCACGCCGGCGGAGATAACGAGGGCGAAGAGCGCGCTGGCGACGTACGTCCCGGCCCTTCCCCCGAGGCGGCGCGCGACGAGCCAGCAGAGGACGCCGCCCGCGAGGTTCACGACGGGCATGAGGAGGAGCTCCAGCCCGCCGGCCAACGGGCTGAACAGGTTGACGAGCCCCACCCCGACCGCGAAGGCGGGGATGGTCACCGGGTATTTTATGACCAGGGGCTTCAGGATCTCCCCGAGACGGAACTGCACGGGGCCGAAGGCGAGGGGTGCTATCAGCAGGCTCAACACGACGTAGAGCGCCCCCACCACGCCGGCGATCGCGACCCTTCGGGCGGGGGTGTTCTTGGCGGAACTTTGCCGGGGCGTCATCGGCCCCCGTCGCCGGCGTGCCCCGGGCCCTGGGCGAGGGCGCAGCCGTCTTTTCGGGGGTCGCTGCCGCAGGCGCGGACGCCGTCTTCGTGGACCCGGATCACCTGCGCCCCGCCCACCGGGACGACGTAGTCCTCCCCGACCTCGACCTCGTGCCCCTTCTCCTTGAGCCGCCCGACCTCCCGCTCCGGCAGGCGGCCCTCGACGAGCAGGGTGCCGTCGAGGTGGAGGTGGCGCGGGTGGTCCACGGCCTCCTGGGCGCTCATCCCGTGGTCTATGAGGTTCGAGAGGACCTGGGCGTGGCCCTGGGGCTGCATCGGCCCGCCCATGTTCCCGAAGACGGCCCAGAGGGCGCCCTCGCGGGTGGCGAGGCCGGGGATAATCGTGTGCATCGGGCGCTTGCCGGGGGCGAGACCGTTCGGGTGGTTCGGGTCGAGGCGGAAGGAGAAGCCCCGGTTCTGGAGGCAGACGCCGGTGCCGGGCGCCACGACGCCGCTGCCGAAGCCCATGTAGAGGCTGTTGATAAAGGAGCAGCCGTTGCCCTCCGCGTCCACGGCGCAGAGGTAGGTCGTATCCTCGCCTAAAGGTGGCTCGGCGGAGGCGACGGCCGCGCGGTCGGGGGAGACGTTCTCGCGCAGGGAGTCGGCGTAATCTTTAGAGATCAGGCGCCCCGTGGGTACCGGCGGGTCGCGCCAGAACTCGGGGTCGCCCACCTCTTTGTGCAGGTCCGCGTAGGCGAGCTTTTTGGCCTCGACCTCCAGGTGGACGCGGTCGGCGCCTGAAGGGTCGAGGGCGGCCAGGTCGAAGCCTTCGAGGATGTTGAGCATTTCCAGGGCCGCGATGCCCTGTCCGGGGGGCGGGATCTCGTAGACCCGCACGCCCCGGTAGTCCGTGGAGATGGGCTCGACCCACAGCGTCTCGTGGGCGGCGAGGTCCTCCTCGGCCAGATACCCGCCGGCACTCTGGGCGGCCTGGGCCATGCTGCGGGCGACGCGTCCGTTGTAGAAGGCGTCGGCCCCGCCCTCGGCGACGGCCGAGAGCGTGCCCGCTATGTCGGGCTGGGCGAAGACCTCGCCCGGCCGCGGGGCCCGTCCGTCCACGAGCAGCGTTTTCGCGGCGGCCTCGTTCCCGCGGAGCAGGTCCTCGGCCACCCCCCAGTAGCGGGCGAAGACCTCGGAGACGGGGAAGCCGTTCTCGGCTAGCTCGTAGGCGGGTTCCAGCAGGCGGGCGAGCGGCAGGTTGCCCAAAGAGTCCGCGGCGTCCTCCCAGAGCCGGACGGCGCCGGGGACCGTGATCGGCGGCCCGCCGCGCTCGGGCATCTCATCGAAACCAGCCCCCCGCAGCTTCTCGATGGTGGCCGCTTTCGGGGCGGCACCGGAGCCGTTCGCGCCGAGGACGCGGCCCGTGCCGGCCTCGTAGAAGAGCAGGAAGGCGTCCCCGCCCATGCCCGTCGCCATCGGGCCGACGACGGCCATCGCCGCGGCCATCGCCACGCAGGCGTCGGCCGCGGTCCCCCCCTCGTCCAGCACGCGCAGGCCGGCCAGCGCCGCGGAAGGGTGCTCGCAGGCGACCGCCCCGCGGGTGCCGAAGACCGTCGAGCGGCCCCCGCGGTCGGGGCGTCGGATATGGGCGGTGGTTTCTTCGCCTCGGAACATGCTTTCGCGACCTCCCTGTACGGCCCTATGATCTCTCTTACAGTTTATAGAAGTCCGCCATGGGTATAGTCATTCGCAGAAACCCGACAGGAGGCAGGACATGGGCACAGGAAAAGCGATCTACGTGGGGGCCACCCTCGTTTCGATCCTGATCTCGATCTTCTTCTACCGCAACGACCGGCAGAACCTGGCGATCTTCGTCGGCCTCTGGGCCCCGACCATCCTCAACCTGGGCCAGACCCTGGTGGACGACGACCCCTCGTAGGCGAAACCGCGCGAAACCGCCTCGCGCGCGACCGGACTTCGACCGCGGACCGGCCTTCGGGCCGGTCCTTTTTTGTCGCGGGCACGGATAACCCGCTAGAGTCGCCCGAACTCCCTGAGAAGGTCGGCCAGCGGCACGCGTTTTACGATGGGGCGACCGTGCGGGCAGATGCTGACGTGACCTCCTTACGGTAACCGCTGTCCCCCTCCAACGCCGTCGGGGGCCTTATCGGCATCTCCACCCAAGCCTCGCCATCCTTGACGAACACCTTGATACCGAGGATGCCGTAGAGCCGGTGCCGTTCCTCCGGTCCGAGGGACTCCAACACCTCCGGCGCTAGGGCGGCGTAGTGGCTCACGACGGCATCCCTGTCGCGTTCGAGGCGCTCCAGCTCCTCCCTGTGGCCCCTGAGCGCTTCCAGTTCGCTCTCCGCGGTCGCGCGGCGTTGGCCCAACGCGGCGAGTTTCTCCCGCAGCCTGTCGAAGCCGAGCAGGCCCTCGGCCGCCTGGTCGTGGTAACCGTCCCTCATCCGTTCCAGCTTGGCGAGCTCGTCCGCCCAGACCTTGGCTTCCTTCTGTGGGTCGCCGTGCTTATCCGCCCGCTTTAGCTCGATCATACGGTCGAGGTCCTTGGCGAGCTCTTCGGGTTCCGTCATCACCCCGCGCACGAAGGTCCAGACTTTAGCTTCGAGCACCAATGCAGAAACTGTCCGCCCGTTCGAGCAACTCTCCTCCCCGTGGTCGTGGCGCGCCGCGCAGCGATAGTAGCCGTAGCGGCGTGGCCCGCTCTTGCGCCGCTTGGTTCTGCTCAAGACCCTCATCCGGCGCCCGCACTCCCCACAGCGGGCCACGCCGCCGGAGAGCTGCCAGAACCTGTCCCCGGCGCCCGACGGCACACGGTTGCCCTTCACGGCTTCCCGTGCAGCGTCGGCGACCTCGCGCGGGACCCCGGAGTCGGGCACCGGCACGGCGATCCACTCCTCCTTGGGCTTGGTGTAGGAGGAGTACTTCCGTCCATAGCGCCTGCCATCCACGGACGACTCGGAGACCTGACGGCTCGTCATCTTGCGGCGGTTGAACCACCATAATCCGTACTTCACCGCGGGGTCCAGACGGCCCGCAACCTCCGGCGAGACCACGGCCGCCACCTCCTCAAACGAGTGGGGCCTGTAGACGTCGTCCAAGACGCAGTTTCGGAAGAACGAGCGGTCCCAAAACCTGGCGCCCCTCGGCGTCGGCACGCCCTCCCCTTCCAGCTCCAGCTTTATCGACCGCAGCGTGGCGCCCTCGGCCACCTCGCGGAAGATCCGCCGCACGACGCGCATCCTGTCCCCGTCCACCTCGTAGCCGTCGCGAGAGGCGTTGGCCTTGAACCCGTACCTCGGCGAGCGGCCGGCCATGACCTTGCCTTGTCGGGCTTTCTGGAGCCTGCCCCTCCGCGTCCTCTCCGTTATCTTCGCCCGCTCGAACTTCGCTAGCTGGTCGAGGATGCCGTCCGTGAGCTCCCCCTCAGGCGTGTCGTCGCCGCGGTCGTTGAGGGCGCGGATCTTCGTGCCGTGCTCGACGAACTCTCGACGGAGAAGGTAATGGTAAGCGGGCTCCCGGGCGAAACGGTCCCGGTCTTGGGCGAGCACGACGGATACACCACCAGAGGACACGAGGTCCCTCACGCGGTCCATGCCGGGCCTCTCCAAAGACGCCCCGCTTTGGCCCGGATCGGAAACCTCTTCTAGGATCTCGTAGCCTTCCGCCGCGGCATAGCCACGAAGGGCCTCTAGCTGCTGGGCGAGCGAGTACCCGCTTTTAGCCTGCTCTTCTGTGGAGACGCGGGCGTACAGGATCGCACGGTGCGGCCCGTAACCGTTCGTGGAAGTCATGGCTATTTTCCTGCGAGCTCGGAGGGCGCAACGCCGAAGGCCTTGGCGAGTTTGCGGATCGTTGATGGGTGAGCGTTCGTGCTCGTGCCGCTCTCTAAGCGCCATATCGTGTCCTTCGATACGCCCGCAGCCTCCGCCAGTTCGCGCAGAGACATGACGTGCTCCGCGCGAAGCTCCTTGACCTTACTCACGTTGACCTCCATGTCTAGCTTTGTACCGACGTCGTCTACTGGGAGCAATTATACCCACGATATTCAGACAATACTAGACAAAACAGTTATGAATGCGGTACAATGGTTCCATCGGACAAAGAAACGGCCCCGGCGAGTGCGCCAACACTCCCGAGGCCCGGCCCACACAGACTTGGAGGTCACTGTGGACAGCAAGAGTCTAGCCCACGAAGGGCGTTCCCGTTTCGTCGGTCCCGAGTTCTGCCAAGAGCTTTCCGAGCTTACCGGTATCGAACTCGGCGTCCTCAATTCCGCCTTCGCCGGCGAGCGCGTGAACGCGGCCCTCGACGCAGTGAAGACGGTCGTCGCCGAGAACCTCGATAAGGGCCCAGAAGACTGGACGGAGATCCTCCGGGAGCGCGCCAAGGCCGAAGGGCTCGGCCAGTACCGGCCCGGCTACTGGGACGGCTACGAGCTCACCTGGGAGCACAACGAGCACCTGAGGAGGATCGGGCGGCTCTAGGGCCGCCGGTACTGTTAGCCGATGAACAGGCAGAGAGGCCCGCCTGTACGGGCGCTTGGACGATTCAAACGACGACAACAAAGAGGAGAGAAGAGTGCTTATCGAGCTGTGGAGAAAAGAGACGGTGGAACAGTACTCCGTCACGCCGTGCGTGATTTGCGGCAACGACTTCGAGCTGGGCAGCGTGTTCCCGATGGTCTACGGCGACCGCGGTCAGGAGCTTGGGGAGATGTGCCCGGTGTGTCTGGATTACCTCGACCGGCGCAGGGCGGACGTTGACGATCCGACGCTCGGCAATTGGCCGGCGCGGAACTGGCCCACGCTGAAGGACCTCGAGGAGGCTCGACGGCGTTTCCCAGAGCCCATGTTCGAGACTAGCGACGACATGTGCGCGTTCGCCGTGGACTTCGAGGCGGACGAGAGGCTCACTAGGGAGACCATCCTCTGGCCCATGGAGCGGGAGAAGGTCTAGCTCTCAGCTATCAGTAACACCCGGGCCGGGGTATCCTTCGGGGTGTCCCGGCCCCGGACGTTTGTGTGGCGGTCGAGTATGGGTAGAAGGCGGGTGCAGACACACGAACCTAACGGAGGGACAAAAGATGTCCGAACAGTCTAGGCAGCCCAAGGACAAGAACTACAACCTCATCGCC
>CADCVH010000116.1 GCA_902806085.1 uncultured Rubrobacteraceae bacterium
AGTGGACCCGGCTCGCGTAGTAGAAGGGGATCATGAACAGGGCCACGAAGACCATCGCGGGTATCGCGCCGATCCAGTAGTAGTGGGACTGCATGATCCCGTACTGCGCCGCCCCCGCGCCCATCCCCAGGATCTCCAAGGCCCCCAGGTTCGCCCCCAAAAAGGCGAGGCCCGTGATCCAGCTAGGCAGGGACCTCCCGGAGAGGAAGTAGTCCTCAGAGGTCTGCATCTTGTTCCTGAGCACGGCCCCGATGCCTAGCACGAACACGAAGTACACCCCGATGATGAAGTAGTCGAGCCAGGTATCGTTGACCTGAACCAGCGACTGCAGCAGAGCCAGATCTCCCATCCGCTCCTCCTTTTCTCGCGGCACCCCTACCGCAACGTTCTCGTACCATCTTCACATTACCAGGAATCGTCCTATGAGTCCCCTCCCCAATTCGCTATCCTCGCGCGATGCCCACCGGCGCGTGGCCCTCCCCGAACGGTAGGCCGCGAGCACCACCTCGAGCGCCCGCAAACCGTCCTCCCCGTGGTCGAAGGTCGTGAGGCTCCGGAGGAAGGCGTCCACGTCGAGGACGCCCGAGGAGCCGGTGATGCGGAGGGTAAAGTCGCCCCACGCCCCCGCCCTGTCGTGGCTAGAAGAGCCACTCGTGGTCGGGGTCGTTCTCGAACTTCCACTCGCGGATCGGGCCGGCCATGACGTTCAGGTAGTAGAGGTCGTAGCCGGGGGGCGCCGAGACCGGGTGGTAGCCCTTCGGGACGAGCACCACGTCCCCGTCGCTTACCACGAGCGTCTCGTCAAGCGCGCGGTCGTCTGTGTAGACCCGCTGGACGGCGAAGCCTCTTTCCGGTCTCACCCTGTGGTAGTAGGTCTCTTCGAGGTAGGTCTCATCGGGAGGGGCGTCCCTGTCGTGTTTGTGCGGCGGGTAGCTCGACCAGTGCCCGTTCGGCGTGAGGACCTCGACGACCAGCAGGCGCTCGGCCTCCCTATCGGCCATGAGGATGGGACGCACCTCCCGTTCCATGTTCCCCGAGCCGCGCCTCTCCACCTCTATCTCTTCGGGCCCGACCAGGAAGGGCTCCACGCCCCTCTCGGCCGGGGCGGAGCAGGCCGCCAGTTCCAGCCCCGTCGTCGCCCCCACCCGGTAGTCCACGCCGGGCGGCAGGTAGAGCGCGTGCGGCGGGCCGTCGAACGGGCCCTCCCGCCCGCCGAACTCCCACTCGCCCACGGACGAGGAGACGGAGCAGGTGCCGGAGATCGGGACCAGGCAGACCTCCTCGCCGCCGGTGCGGCGTTTCACGGTCTCGCCGGCGGCGAGCTTGAGCACCTCGAAGCCCACGTACTCCCAGCCGGCGGACCGGGGGGTGACCTTCACGACGCTCCCCTCCCCGTCCGGCACGCGCTTGCTCTTGACGATGAGATCCGACACGCTATCCATCCCCTCCCCGCAGGTAACGGCGCTCCGATCGCCTGTTGCGCGCGTACTCCTCGTACGCCGCGCCCACCGTCTCCATCCCGGAGACCTCCGCGACCGGCACGTCCCAGAAGGACTCGTAGTCGGGCACGCCCTCGTAGCGGTCCACCGTGATGTGTATGACCACCGTCCGGTCCACGCCTTTCGCTTCGGACAGGGCGCCCTTTAGCCCTTCCACGCCCTTCGCCCGGATCACGTGCGCCCCCAGGCTCCCGGCGTTGGTCGCGAGGTCCACCGGGAGCACGTCGCCCGGCTCCTCTTCGGTGTCCAGGCCGATAGTTCCGTCCTTTCTGTACCGGTACTGGGTCCCGAAGCCTTTTGTGCCCACGGAGCGGGAGAGGGCGCCGATGGAGGCGAAGCCGGAGTTGTCCACGAGGACTATGGTGAGCTTGTGGCCCTCCTGGATGGAGGTGATGATCTCGGCGCTCATCATCAGGTACGAGCCGTCGCCGACCATGACGTAGACCTCGCGGTCTGGGGCCGCCATCTTGACGCCGAGGCCGCCCGCGATCTCGTACCCCATGCAAGAGTAGCCGTACTCGACGTGGTAGCCCTTCGGGTCGCGGGTGCGCCAGAGCTTGTGAAGATCCCCCGGCATCGACCCCGCCGCGCAGACCACGACGTCCGTGGGATCGGAGAACGAGTTGACCGCCCCGATAACCTCGCTCTGCGCCGGCAACGGCCCGTGCTCCAACGTGTAGAGCCGCTGCACCTCCGCGTCCCACCCGGCGTTGGCCTTCCCGCTCTCTTCCCGGTACGCGGCCTCCACCTCGTGGCCGGCGAGGCTTACTTCGAGGGCTTCCAGCGTGGCCCTCGCGTCCCCGACGAGGCCGACGCCGGCGTGCTTAGCGGCGTCGAGGTCGGCGACGTTCACGTTGACGAACCGCACGTCCGGGTCCTGGAAGGCGGTCTTCGAGGCGGTCGTGAAGTCGCCCCAGCGCGTCCCGACCCCGATGACCAGGTCCGCCTCCCGGGCGGCACGGTTCGCCGCCAACGTCCCGGTGGCGCCCACGGCCCCCAGCGCGAGCGGGTGGTCGTAGGGCATCGAGCCCTTGCCCGCCTGGGTCTCGCCGACCGGTATGCCGGTCCGCTCGGCGAAGGCGCGAAGGGCGTCCGTGGCCTCTGAATAGATGGTGCCGCCTCCGGAGACGATCATGGGCCGCCCCGAACCGCGGATCAGCTCCGCCGCCCGCTCGAGCTCCGCCGCGTCCGGCACGGGGCGCGTGACGCGCCAGACGCGCCTCTCGAAGAACTCCTCCGGGTAGTCGTAGGCCTCGGCCTGGACGTCCTGGGGCAGGGCGAGGGTTGCGGCGCCCGTCTCGGCGGGGTTCGTCAGGACGCGCATGGCGGCGAGGGCAGAGGGGATGATCTGCTCGGGGCGGTTGATCCTGTCCCAGTACCTCGAGACGGGACGAAAAGCGTCGTTGACGGAGAGGTCCCCGTCGTGCGGCGCCTCCAGTTGCTGCAGCACCGGGTCGGGCCCGCGCGAGGCGAAGACGTCCCCTGGCAGCAAGAGTACGGGCAGGCGGTTTATGGTGGCGAGGGCCGCGCCCGTCACCATGTTCGTGGCACCCGGTCCTATGGAGGAGGTGCAGGCAAAAGTCTGCAGGCGGTTCTTCTGCCGGGCGTAGGCCGCGGCGGTGTGGACCATCGCCTGCTCGTTGCGTGACTGGTAGTAGGTCAGGTCGTCCCCGTACTCGAGCAGCGCCTGGCCAACACCCGCGACGTTGCCGTGGCCGAAGATGCCGAAAGCCCCGGCGAAGAAGCGCCTCTCCTCGCCGTCGCGCTCGACGTACTGGTTCGCCAGGAAGCGGACCAGCGCCTGTGCCATAGTCAGCCTTACCTCGCTCATGCGTCGCACCTCGGTTTCGTCGTTGTCGCGCCGGGCGTCAGGACCTCTCCTCCCCTTGCGTCTCCCCGGCCAGGTCGTGGCCGTTGGGTGGTTCGGGCGTTTCGTCCCGGCGCCGGGACTGTTCGGCGTCGGTTCGCTCGAACTCGGCGAGCTCGGCCGAGAGGGTCTCCATGTCTTCGCCGCCGGCCATCATCGAGGCGACCTCCTCGCGCGTCACCTCGTTTTTGGCGAAGTTGCCGTAGCTCTGGCCGCGGCGGAGGATGGTGAAGCGGTCTGCCACGGGGAAGGCGTGGTGGACGTTGTGGGTTATGAAGATCACGCCGATGCCCTGCTCGCGGGTCCTGGCGATGTAGCGCAGAACGACCGCCGCCTGCTTTACCCCGAGGGCGCTCGTCGGCTCGTCCAGGATCAGGACCTTGGCCCCGAAGTGGACGGCGCGGGCTATCGCAACCGACTGGCGCTCGCCGCCAGAGAGGGTGCCGACCGGCTGGGACGGGTCGCGGATGTCTATGCCCATCCCCCGCATCTCCTCGCGCGTCACCCTGTCGGCGTGGGCCGCGTCGTAGCGCCTGAACGGGCCGAAGCCCTTCGTCGGCTCGCGGCCGAGAAAGAAGTTGCGCGAGATGCCCATCAAGGGGATCATCGCGAGGTCCTGGAAGACGGTTGCGATGCCGCGGTCGAGGGCGTCGCGCGGGCTGTTGAACTTTACCTCTTCGCCCTCGACAAGCATCCTGCCCTCGTCGTGGCGGTGGACGCCCGAGAGGGTCTTTATGAGGGTGCTCTTCCCGGCCCCGTTGTCCCCAAGCAGGCACAGGACCTCGCCCGCATCCACGCTCATGGAGATGTCCTTGAGCGCGATGACCTGGCCGAAAAACTTGGAGATGCCGTCTACCTCGATCAGCGGCGTCATCGCGCCCTCGCGGCCCGGTTGCGGATAAAGTTGTTCACGATCACGGCTATGAGCAGCATCGCGCCGAGAAAGACCTGGAACCAGTCGGTGTTCACGCCGGTAAAGAAGATGCCCTGGTTGACCATGCCGAAGATCAGGGCCCCGAACATGGGGCCTATGACGGACCCGTAGCCGCCGGTCAGGAGCACCCCCCCGATCACGGTGGCGATGATGGCCTGGAATTCGAAGAGCGTCCCGCGCAGCACGTCGGCCGATCCGGCGTCGAGCACGGTAAGCGTCGCGAGCAGCGTCGCCGCCGCGGCCGTGGACATGAAGAGCAGGATCTTGACCCGGTTGACCGGCACGCCGACGTTGCGCGCCGCCACCGCGTCCCCGCCGGTGCCGAAGATCCAGTTCCCGAACGTCGTCCTGA
>CADCVH010000117.1 GCA_902806085.1 uncultured Rubrobacteraceae bacterium
ACGGCTCCGTGAAACTCCCCGAGGCTCTCGTGCCGTACGTCGGCAAAGAACGCCTCGAGCCTTCCAGAACAACCAGGTAACCGGCCGACCGGCCGCGCGGGCCAGGCCCGGGACCCGGGTGTTACGGACGGGGCTGCTCGGCCGCGACGGGCGGCGTCGATCGGGGCCGTTCTTTACCGGCTCGTGTCCCCGGCGCCTTCGTCCGTTTCGGCGCGGGGGGTGGTCGACGACAACTCGTACGAACTGGAGTGGTTGCGGGGCTGATACGAGGCGAGCAGGGAGGTGAGATCGGCGAGCGCCGATTCCACGTCTCGGCCGGCGGTGCCGTGGTGGCCCTCGACGACGAAGAGCGCGTCGTCGGTGGTCGCGCTTGTGGCGCTCTGGGCGCTCTGGCGCCAGCACCAGCGTCGGGCGCACACGGTGTTGGTGTTATCGACGAAGATGACTTCGCCGGGGTCGGGGTAGACGTGGTCGGTAGATCCGAGGTCGGTGAAGGGCTCGGCGCCGGTGGCGAAACGGACGGTGATGGAACCGGCGATGTTGGCCCGGTCGAACACGGCGACGGGCATGGCGTAGCGGATCGAGACGAGGTTGCCGATGTCGACGAGGGTGTTGATGGTGGGGATGTCGCCCCGCTTGGCGAGCCTTCGGAGCAGGGCTTCGGCGGCGTTGCGGTGCTGGGTCGGTTTGGCGCCGAAGCGGGCGAAGGCGCGGCGCCACGCGGCGATCGAGGGCAGGTCCGCCACCGGGGTCTCGTTCAGCCTCTCTGAGGCGGCCCGTTGTTCGGCCCGGTACTCGTCGAGCAGCCCCGGTGGGCCGGGCCCGTTGGCCAGGTCCGTCGCGTGGATGACCCCGGCGCGGATCGTCGGGTACCGCCCGGCTACCGCCTCGTCGTAGGCGAACACGGCGACGGGTCCGCCGCTCACCGGTCCGTGAACGCGAGTTTGGCGGCGAACCCGATCAGGAACGCGCCGAACGCGCGCTCGATCCAGCGGCGGGCGACGGGTGCCGCGAGCACGAGGTCGCGGAGGGCGGCGCTCGCGAACGCGTAGAGGGCGAACACGGCGAGGGTCATGAGCATGAAGATCCCGCCGAGCCCGAGCAGCTTCGTGTCGAGCGGGCCCGGCGAAGCGTCGAGGAATTGCGGGAGAAACGCGAAGAAGAACAGGGTCAGCTTCGGGTTCAGGACGTTCAGGAGGATCCCGCGCCGCACGACGGGGCCCGCGGTCGCGGTCGGGGCGTCGCCGCCGTCCAGCGGCAGCGCGCCGGCCTCGCGGATCATCGAGAAGCCCATGAAGACGAGGTAGGCGACGCCCGCGTACCGGACCACCTCGAACACGACCGACCCGGCCTGCATGATCCCGGAGAGGCCGAGCATGGCCGCCAGCAGGTGGGGGACGATGCCCAAAGTGCAGCCGACGGCCGCGACCAACCCGCGCCGCCAGCCGCCGCCGATCGAGCTCGATACCGTGTAGACCACCCCCGTGCCCGGGATAAGGACCACCACAAGCGACGTCAGCAGGAACTCGACGGACATGCCCGGGAGGCTAGTCGCTCCGGAAAAGGCTGTCAAGAACGCCGCGGTCCGCCGCGGCTTGCCGCCAGAGCCTCGTGGGGCCATGAAGGAATAGCCCGGAGTACGGACGCTATACTCTCCCTCGCCCAGGTTTGCATCCAGAGAGGAGCGTCCGTATGGCCGAGGCGGTCGAGAAGCTTACGAAGAAGAGCGAGGACCCTAGCAAGTGGTACCTGCAGCTCGTCAGGATGGCGAAGCTGGCGGATTACGGGCCGGTGCGGGGGACTTTCGCCATACGGCCTTACGGGTTCGAGATCTGGGAGCGCGTCCAGCGCGACCTCGACGACCGTTTCAAGGCCACCGGGCACAAGAACGCGTACTTCCCGCTGCTCATCCCGGAGAGCTACCTGAAAAAGGAGGCGGAGCACGTCGAGGGCTTCGACCCGGAGCTCGCGTGGGTGACGATAGGGGGCAGGGAAGAACTCGAGGAGCGGTTGGCGATCCGGCCCACCTCCGAGAGCATCATCTGCGACTTCTACAAGAACTGGATCCAGAGCTACAGGGACCTGCCGATCCTTATCAACCAGTGGTGCAACGTCTTGCGCTGGGAGAAGGTGACCCGTCCGTTCTTGCGTACCTCGGAATTCCTCTGGCAGGAGGGCCACACGGTCCACGCCACGGCCGAGGAGGCCCGGGCCGAGACCCTGCAGATGCTGAACGTCTACCAGGACTGCTTCCACGAGGCGATGGGGATACCCGTGCTGACGGGCGCCAAGAGCCCCTCCGAGCGCTTCGCCGGGGCGGTCGAGACGTTTACCTGCGAGGCGCTGATGGGGGACGGGCGGGCGCTGCAGGCCGCGACGAGCCACGACCTCGGGCAGAACTTCGCGAAGGCTTTCGACATCACCTTTCTCGACGAGCAACAGGAGCGGGTCCATCCTTACCAGACCTCGTGGGGGTTCTCGACGAGGACCATTGGCGGCCTGATCCTGGTCCATGGCGACGACCGGGGCCTGAAGCTTCCCCCCCGGATAGCACCCACGCAGGCGGTGATCGTCCCGATCTGGCGCGGCAACAACAAGGGCGAGGTGCGCCGCGAGGCCGAGGCGCTGTACGCGGAGCTCAAGGATGCCGGCCTGCGCACGGAGGTCGACCTCGACGAGGAGCACTCGCCCGGCTGGAAGTTCAACGAACACGAGCTGCGCGGCGTCCCCGTGCGGGTCGAGCTCGGGCCGAAGGACATCGAGAAGGGGCAGGCCGTCCTGGTGCGCAGGGACACGCGGGAGAAAGAGTTCGTGGACCGTAAAGAGCTGCCCGGGCGGTTGCGGGAGCTTATGGAGGAGATCCAGGAGAACATGCTCCGGCAGGCCTCCGCCTTCCGCCACGAGAACACCAGGCAGGCCGAGAGCTACGACGAGTTCAAGCAGATCATCGCCCAGAAGCGCGGCTTCGTCGTCGCCCCGTGGGACGGCACGGACGAGACGGAAGGGAAGATAAAGGAAGACACCAAGGCGACCATCCGCCTTCTCCCCTTCGAGCGTCAGGAGGGTAAAGACCTCGTTTCGGGTCGGCCCGGCAAGACCGCCGTCTTCGCCCGCGCCTACTAAGACAAGGGACGGCGGAGGCGCGCCGGACTTTGACTCTTCGGCGCCGAGCGGTTAGCATGCGCCGGCATTGCAACAATGCGCCCGTGCCACGGGCGCCGCATCCGGAGGGGGCTCCGTGGGTTTATCGTCGGGAAGAACGGCTCGTCTGTACAAGAGGGTGGGCGCTTGCCTGCTTGGTACCGTTGCCGCGGCCGGGATGCTGGTAGCGGGTCACCATGCCTCCGTGGGCGCGGCCGAGTATTCCGCCTACTCTGACCCCGACAAGACCGCCCTGTCCGTGATCCTCTCTGAAGGGGAGAACGTCCGCGAGTTCCAGAAGGAGTTCGGACTCCACGATGCCGAGGTGGATAAAGCCCTCGCCGCCGTGCGCGAGGAGAACGAGGCGCTCGCCAAGGAGTACGCCGAGAGCGAGAAGATCGTGGCCGCCAAAAAGTTCCTGCCGGCCGAGAAGGTAGCGGACGAGATCTCGGCCTCCGACTTCGACGAGACGGTCGAGGACGCCGTCGGGGAGACGAAGGACAGCGTAACGACGATTCTCCCCGAGGGCGACGAGCCGGAGTTGGATACGTGGGTGGACGAGCAGTGGCGGCAGGAGGTCGAGACCACCCCCCAGGACAGCGGGGCGCGCACGCTGGAGACGAAGAGCGGTGGCACGCTCGTGTGCAAGGTATTCGCCACGCAGTACGTCGGCTACACGCGCTACGAGGTGGCCCTCCCGCACCGCAAGCTGAAGTTCGGGTCCCAGCCCAGTATGCCCATCAGCCGGAACGGTAAGCTCGTCCGGCCCCGCGTCAAGGAAGTGGGTCCCTGGAATACCTACGATAACTACTGGCAGTACTCCAAGTACCGCACCATGTGGAAGAACCTCCCGCGTTGTAGGCCCGAAGCCCAGGCGGCCTACTACAGCAACTACAACGGCGGCAAAGACGAGTACGGCAGGACGGTGCTGAACCCCGCCGGGGTCGACCTGACGCCGGCCGTGGCGCGGAATCTTGGGATGAGGCAGTACCAGAACGCTTGGGTCTACGTGCGCTTCCCCTGGATGCCGGCTTAAGAACCGCCGGGGCGCTGCCCTTGACGGAGGGGCTTCCCTTGATTAGCATCGTGCCCTAGCGCGAACTCGCATCGAGAGCGGCGGAGGGAACTGGCCCCGAGAAACCGCGGCAACCGGCGGAGGACACACTCCGCGAGGTGCCAAGTCCAGCAGGACGGCCATTACCGTTCTGGAAGATGTGGGGAGAGGCGGGCAGCCTCTTCTACGGGCGGGTTGCGCGGTGGGCGGGATACGTCCCGCCGGAGGCGTGGCACGCGATTGTAGAGGGAGGCTGCATTACTACTGAGCATGACACTAGACCCGGGGGCCGGCGCTAGCCAGGCCCCGGCCCAGGAAACCTCGGGCAAACTCCACCACAGCATCGGCCGCTTCGAGCCGGAGCTCGGCGGCGCCTTGGAGGACGTGACGCTCGCCTACGAGACCTGGGGCGAGATGAGCGGGGGCGCGGACAACGTCGTCCTCCTCACGCACGCCCTCACGGGCGACTCGCACGCGGCGGGCGGGCCCTGCCGGGAACACAGGCGCGGCGGGTGGTGGGACCCGATGGTGGGGCCGGGGCGGCCCGTGGATACGGAGAAGTTCTTCGTCGTGTGCTCGAACGTGCTCGGGGGCTGCTCCGGCAGCACGGGGCCCGCGTCCGTCGATCCCGAGACCGGGGAGCCCTACGGTATGCGCTTCCCGGTCGTCACGATCCGGGACATGGTCCGGGCGCAGAAGCGCCTGCTCGATGACCTCGGCGTGGCCCGGCTCGCGCTCGTCATCGGGGGGTCCATCGGCGGGCAGCAGGCGCTCGAATGGGCCGTGGAGTTCCCGGGCTTCGCGGAGAAGGCCGCGCCCGTGGCGGCGACGGGGGCGTTGGGGCCGCAAGGAATAGGGATGAGCGAGATCGGGCGCCGCGCCATCATGGCCGACCCCGACTGGCGCAAAGGAGACTACTACGGCACCGGGAAGAGCCCCGAAGAAGGCCTCGCCATCGCCCGCATGGCCGGCATGATGACCTACCAGAGCGCCCCGGGCCAGTGGGAACGCTTCGGCCGCAGGCCCGCGGGGAGACCCGCGCTCTACGAGGGGCTCGGCGGCCGGTTCGAGATAGAGAGCTACCTCCACTACCAGGGCCACGACCTCGTCGGGCGCTTCGACGCCAACTCCTACCTATACCTCAGCCGCGCCATGGATCTCTACGACGTCGCGAACGGCTACGACTCTCAGGAGGAGGCCCTCGCCCGCGTCTGTGCCGACCTCCTCTTTGTCGGCATAACGAGCGACTGGCTCTTCCCCGCAAACGAGGTGCGAGGCACGGCCGAAAAGGCGGGCCGGGCCGGCGCCAGGGCCCGCTACGCCGAAATAGACACCCTAAGCGGCCACGACGCCTTCCTCAAAGACTGGCCGGAGCTCGAAGAGGCCGTAACACCCTTCATAACCAGAACCTGAAAAAAACCTGACGACCACGATCAAGGAGCGACGAGATGGACACAGCAGAAAACCAGGCGGCGGAGCGCGACCTCGGGTTCGACACCCTGGCCTTGCACGGGGGGCAGGAGCCCGACCCGACGACGACGGCGCGGGCGGTCCCGATCTACCAGACGACCTCCTACGTCTTCAACGACGCCGACCACGCCGCGAACCTGTTCTCGCTGGCCGAGCCGGGCAACATCTACACCCGCATCATGAACCCGACAAACGACGTCTTCGAGCAGCGCATGGCCCTCCTCGAAGGGGGCGTGGGCGCCCTGGCCGTTGCCTCCGGGCAGGCGGCTGAGACGCTGGCGATACTGAACCTCGCGGGGGTAGGGGACGAGATCGTCTCCGCGGCGGCCCTCTACGGCGGGACCTACAACCTCTTCCACTACACGCTCCCCAAGATAGGCATCAACGTCAAGTTCGTGGACTCCAACGACCCCGAAAACGTCCGCGCGGCGATCACGGACAAGACCAAGGCCGTCTACGCCGAGACCGTCGGCAACCCCGCCCTCTACACGCTTGACATCGAGGCCGTGGCGAACGTCGCCCACGAGGCCGGCGTGCCCCTGATCGTGGACAACACCGTGCCGTCTCCTTACCTCGTGAACCCGCTCGCGCACGGGGCGGATATCGTCGTCCACTCGGCGACGAAGTTTATAGGCGGGCACGGGACGAGCATAGGCGGCGTGATCGTGGACGGGGGCCAATTCCCCTGGGACAACGGCCGGTTCCCCGGGTTCACCGAGCCGGACCCGTCGTACCACGGGCTCGAGATCTACCCCACTTTAGGCGAGCTCTCGTTTATCTTGAAGGCCCGCGTCCAGATGCTCAGGGACTACGGCCCGGCCCTCTCCCCGTTCCACTCTTTCCTCTTCTTGCAGGGCCTCGAGACGCTGCCCCTGCGCATGGAGCGCCACTCCCAGAACGCGATGGCCGTCGCGGAGTTCCTGCAGGCCCACCCGAAGGTGAGTTGGGTGAACTACCCCGGCCTCGCGGACCACCCGGGCCACGAGACGGCGAAGAAGTACCACCGCGACGGGATGTTCGGCGCCATCTTGGGCTTCGGCATCGAGGGCGGCCTGGAGGCGGGCAAGGCGTTCATCAACCGCCTGAAGCTCCACAGCCTGCTCGCCAACATCGGGGACGCAAAGAGCCTGGTCATCCACCCGGCCTCCACAACCCACTCCCAGCTCTCCCCCGAGGAGCAGCAGACCACGGGCGTCACGGACGACTACATCAGGCTCTCCGTTGGCCTGGAGTCCATCGACGACATCCTCTACGACCTCGACCAGGCGCTGAACGGGGCATGAAGGGAGAGGCAGACCAAAACCCGCTCGTAATAAAGTTCGGCGGCACCTCGGTCGGCTCCGGCGCGGCGATAGGCCGCGCCGCCGCCATAGCCGCCGGGGCCGCCCGCGGGCGGCCCGTTGCCGTCGTCGTCTCCGCCATGAGCGGGGTCACTAACCTCCTGCTCGGCCACGCGTCCGGCGCCCCGGATGCGGGCGGCGCGGCGGCTATGGCGCTGCGCGAGACGCTCGCCGAAAGGCACCTGCGGGCGATCCACGAAGCCGTCCCCCCGGAACGCCGGGCCGAGGTCGAGAACCGGGTGCTCGGGCTGCTCGACGAGCTGGTCGAGGCCGCGGGACGCCCGGCCGAGAGCGTGAAGGCCCGCCGCGCCGGGATAGCGGTCTTCGGGGAGCGATTGTCGGCGGAGGTGCTTGCGGGCGCCGTAGCGGGCACCGTAGCGGGCACCGTAGCGGGCGCCGTAGCGAACGCAGGCGTTGCGGGCGAGGTCGTCGAGGTCGACCCCATAGCCACCGACCGGCGCTTCGACGAGGCCGAGGTGGACGCCCGGGAGACCGAGGGGCGGTGTTCCCGGTACGTGGTGCCCGTGCTCGAAAGGGGGGCCGTGGCCGTGGTGCCCGGGTTCGTTGGGAGGGCGCCGGACGGTTCCCCGACCACGCTCGGGAGGGGCGGGTCGGACCTGTCGGCGACCGTGATCGGGCGCGCTCTCGGGTCTCGAGAGGTCTGGATCATGTCCGACGTGGACGGCGTGCTCGACGCGGACCCGCGCCTGGTGCCGGACGCCGCTTTGATGCCCAGGCTCTCCTACCACGAGGCCCACACCTTCGCGGGGCTTGGGGCCAAGATCCTGCACCACAAGACCATGGTACCGGCCGCCGAGGCCCGCATGGACGTGCTCGTCAGGAACACCTTCGCCCCGGAGACGCCCGGCACCCGCATCTCGGCGGACTTCGCGGGCGGCAGCGGCGTGCGCTGCGTCGCCCTGCGCCGCAAGGTGCCGATGGAGATACCGTGCGCCAGCGGCCGCCGCAGCGAGACCGCGATGGTCGTTTGTATAGGATCCCCCTCCGAGGCCGACCTCAAGCTGGGCCTTCGCCTCTTGCGGAAGGCGAAGATACGGTTCCTGCACGCCGGGTTCGCCTCCGCGGGCCTCGTCTTCGTCGTGAACGGGGACCAGGGCGAAGACGCCCTGCGGCTCCTGCACGGTTCGTTGGTGATGGCGGACCCCGGGGTCGAGGAGGTCGCTTGAGGCGGTTGGAGATCGTCCAGATAGGCCTCGGCCACGTCGGGCGCGCGGTCGCCCAGATCGTCCTCGAAGAGCGCAAGCGCTGGCTCGAACGCCGCGGCGTCGAGGTCAGATACCGCGCCGTCTCCGATACCTCCGGGGCGCTTGTCGGCGAGGACCTGCTTCCCCGGGCCGTCAGGCTGAAGGAGGCGGGCGGCAGGCTCTCCGAGCTCGGAACCGAGTCGCTCGAGGACGTCCTGCGCTCGGAGCCCGAGCCGGGCTTCAAGCGGGTGGTCGTGGACGTCGCGGTGCACGGCGGGACGTTCGACCTGGACCTGCTCGGGATAGAGAACGGGTCGTACCTGGTGCTCTCCAACAAGGGCCCGCTCTCCGGGAGCACGGCGCAGTACGAGCGGCTCGTGCGCGAGATACCGGGCAGGCTCTGGCACGAGGCGACCGTAGGCGCCGGGATGCCGATCATCTCGACCATAGGCGGCCTGACCGAGACGGGCGACGAGATCCTCGAAATACAGGCGAGCCCGAGCGGCACTTTGGGCTTCGTGATGAGCGCGGTCGAGGCCGGAAGGTCCTTCTCCGAAGCCGTGAGGGAGGCCGTCGGGCTTCACTACGCCGAGCCCGACCCAAGGGACGACCTTTCCGGGCTCGACGTGGCCCGCAAGGCGATCATCCTGGCGCGCATGATGGGGCGCGGGATCGAGCCTGAGGAGATCCCCTACGAGTCCCTCGTCCCCGGGGGCCTGGAAGACGTCCCCCTCGACGAGTTCATGGCCCGCCTCCCCGACCACGACGACGCCTTCGCCGCCCGCATGGCTGCCGTGGAGCCCAACCACATGCTCCGCTACCTGACGCGCATCCCGCGGGAGGGCCGGGTAACGGTCGGCCTGGCGAACACCCCGGTCGAGAGCCCGTTCGGCCCAATAAGCGGCCCCGAGAACGTCTTCGACTTCCGCACGCGCCGCTACTCGGATGTTACCCTCACCGTGCGCGGCCCGGGCGCGGGCCCGGAGCGCACCGCGAGCGGGGTGGTCTGGGACCTTCTGGACATCGCCCACAGGGCCCTGCAAGACGATTAAGAGAAGAACTGGGAGGCTGATATGAGCGAGGGATACACGGTGGCGGTCGTGGGAGCGGGCATGGTGGGCGACCGGATCGTCGCCGAGCTCAGGCGCAGGGACTTCCCCTTGAAGGAGCTGCGCGTCCTGGCCCGCACCGCCCGCCGCGAGACGCTCGCGGGCGAAGAGTTCGACGTCGGTGTTGCGGAGCCCGGGGCGTTCGAGGGCGTGGACATAGCCTTCTTCGCCGGCACGGAGGGCGAGAAGGGCGCCGCGGTCCAGCTCGCCGACGAGGCCATCTCCCGCGGGGCCGTCGTCATAGACAACGGGAGCGACTTCCGGATGGACCCTGAGGTGCCGCTCGTCGTGCCCGAGGTCAACGCCGACGCCCTTGAGGGTCACGACGGCCTTATCGCCAACGCCAACTGCTCCACCACCCAGATGGTCGTGACGCTGAACCCGCTCGCCCGCGAGTTCGGGCTGGAGAAGGTCGTCGTCTCGACCTACCAGGCGGTCTCCGGCTCGGGCCGCGGCGGGGTGGAGGCGCTGGAGGAGGGGCGCGAGGGCGTCTACCCCAAGCCCATAGACCGGAACGCCATCCCGCTCATCGGGGGGGTCGGCAACGACGGGTACACCACCGAAGAGACCAAGATGCGCCTTGAGACCCGCAAGATCATGGGCCTCCCCGACCTCGACGTCTTCGCCACCACGGTCCGCATCCCCGTACACACCGGACACTCCGAGAGCGTCTACGCCGAGCTCGGCCGGGAGACGACGCTCGAAGAGGTCCTCGAAGTGTTCAGCTCGGCGCCGGGCGTGGTCTTCTCCGGGGATGCCGAAGGCTTCCCGACGCCGCTTGAGGCCGCGGGGGACCCCGGCACCTTCGTGGGCCGGGTCCGCGTGGAGGGCAACGTTGTGCAGTACTGGTGCGTCTCGGACAACCTCCTCAAGGGGGCGGCGACGAACGCGGTCCAGATCGCCGAAGAGCTCGTCGGCGTCCGCGTCTAGCCGCGGGTGCCCGGGACAAGCGTCCGCGAGGCCTCCGAAGGGGACGTCCCCCTCATACTCTCGCTCATCCGGGAGCTCGCCGAGTACGAGAAGCTCTCCCACGAGGTCGTCGCCACCGAAGAGAACCTGCGGACAAACCTGTTCGGGGAGCGGCCTTTCGCCGAGGTCCTTATAGCCGAGCACGACGGGGCCCCGGCGGGCTTCGCGCTCTTTTTCCACAACTTCTCGACCTTTCTCGCCAGGCCCGGCATCTACCTTGAGGACCTGTACGTGAAGCCGGAGTTCCGGGGCGCCGGGGTTGGGAAGAGGCTGCTGGTCCAACTCGCGCGCCTGGCGAAAGAGCGCGGGTGCGGGCGGCTGGAGTGGTGGGTGCTCGACTGGAACGCGCCCTCCATCGGGTTCTACGAGAGGCTCGGGGCGGTCGCGATGGACGACTGGACCGTCTACCGGCTGGCCGGTCGTGCACTCGACGACCTTGCGGGCGGCGCGTAGCCCCTCCTGCTGGGTGCCGCGACTCGCTATACTAGAAGAGGTGGCGGTTGCAGTGCCCGAAGCAGGGCGAAAGGAGTACCGGAATGGCCGAGGGACAAGAAAAACAGTCTTTCTGGCGGCGTTTGTTCAGCACGAACAAACGCTCCGCGCGTGAGGAGAGGGTAATCGGGTACATCGTGCACAGGATCGGGGAGGGCGCCAGCCTGCGCGAGGTGACGCAGGAGGAGTATGTGCGTCGCAACGCCTCTGCCGCCGAGGTAGAGGAGATACTGCAGAACCCGAAGCTCCTCGAATCGGCGCACGAGCACCTGCGGGAGGACTTCGACTCCGGCGAGCTCGACCCGCGCCGCCGGCCCCAGTAGCGGGAGACCAAACATCCTGCGGGCGGTATAATTCCCGGGTTGCGAGCTGTCAGATGGAGGCCGGATGCCGATCTACGAGTACAAGTGCGAGAACGGTCACGTCTTCGACGTGATGCAGAAGATGTCAGAAGACCCTCTGACGGAGTGCACCGAGTGCGGAGCCCCGGTCAGGAAGGTCCTCCAGCCAGTCGGCATCTCCTTTAAGGGCTCGGGCTTCTACTCCACCGATTACAGCAGCAAGAAGGGCCCCAAGGAGCCCGCAGCATCCACCAACGGCGACTCGAAGCCGGAGACGAAAGAGAAGAAATCCGCGGACAAGCCGGCGGACAAGCCCGCCGCGTCGTCTTCGTCCTCCGGAAGCAAGGACTGATCCCCTCGTGGCCCGCGGCGCGGACCCGCCGCGCGACGAACCCCGCCGCGACGGCCCCGTACGCCGGGCCCTCCGCGTGGCGATCCTCGGCGTCACCTTCCTCTTCGTCGTCGCGGCCCTGGCCATCTCCTGCGCCCTCGTCGTCTACACCGCCTACGGCCACGACCTCCAGAACGGCTTCTTCGCGCTCCTCCTCGCCGTCCTGAGCGCCCAGATCGCCATAAACTGGTTTCTGTGGAAGGACGAGGAAGAGTAAGGTTTTGAGGTTCAAGTTTGTGAGGCATTAGGTCAGCCCCCTCGTCGGGCTGGCGTCGCCCACAGCCGGGCAACTTTAGTCAGAGAGCGCACCACCCCGACTAAAATTGCCGCCATCGTTGGGCCGTTACATCCCGCTCCCTACCTGAATCCTCATGCCTAAAACCTCAAAACCTCCCCTGAAAAGTCCTGCAAAACTAGCCTCACCTTCTACTTCAGGTGGCCTGGACAGTTGGTGGGGTCCTCTCGTATAGTAGCCCGTGTCGAGGATGGATCGACGGGGAGAACAGGCGAACGGCGGCGTCTCTTTCGGGCGTCGCCGGGGACCGCGAGTGAGGGAGGGCTTTTTGTCGGGGGGTTCGGGCGCTTTCGCGCACTTGCACTGTCACTCGGAGTACTCGATGCTCGACGGGGCGAGCCGCATCAAGGACCTCGTCTCTTTCGCCAAGGAGCAGAACATGCCGGGGCTGGCGCTCACGGACCACGGGGTCATGTACGGGGCCGTGCGGTTCTACAAAGAGGCGAAGGACGCCGGGATCAAGCCGCTCATGGGCTGCGAGGTCTACGTCACGGCCGACCGGCACGACCGGAGCCGCGCCCCCTATTACCACCTGACCCTCATCGCCCGGACGGCGGAGGGTTACCGGAACCTGATGAAGCTCTCGACGGGCGGCTTTCTCGAAGGCTTCTACTACAAGCCGCGGGTGGACATGGAGATGCTCAAGAGGTACGGGAAGGGCATCATCTGCCTCTCCGGGTGCCTCTCGGCCGAGGTTCCGACCCGGATCTTGGAGGGCCGCTTCGACGAGGCGCGGAGGCTCCTGACCGAGTACGGCGAGATCTTCGACGCCGTCTACCTGGAGATGCAGGACCACGGCATCCCCGAGCAGCGGCGGGTCAACGAGGGGCTCGTCAGGCTTCACGGGGAGACCGGCCTCGACCTCATCGCCGCCAACGACTCCCACTACACGACCAAGCAAGACGCGAAGATGCACGACGCGCTGCTTTGCATCGGGACCGGCAAGTTCTACAACGACCAGAACCGCATGAAGTTCCACGGCGAGGAGTTCTACGTCAAGAGCATCGAGGAGATGGCCCGGATCTTCCCGGACCATCCCGAGGCGCTCTCGAACACCCTGAAGGTCGTCGAGAGCGTCGAGGACGTTGGCATAGAGCTCGGCAAGACCCGGCTGCCCAACTTCCCCAAGCCCGAGGGGTACACGGCCGACCAGTACCTGCGCGAGCAGTGCGAGCGGGGGCTGCTCGCGCGGTACGGGGAGCGGGCGAAGGGCCCTGAGGTCCAGCAGCGGCTGGAGTTCGAGCTTGGGACCATCGGGAAGATGGGGTTCGCCGATTACTTCCTTATCGTGTGGGACTTCGTGAAGTACGCCAAGGACCGCAAGATAGCGGTGGGCCCGGGGCGAGGGTCGGCGGCGGGGTCCATCGTGGCCTACGCTTTGGGGATAACGGACCTCGACCCCTTGCACTACTCGCTGCTCTTCGAGCGGTTCCTCAACCCCGACCGCATAAACATGCCGGACGTGGACATAGACTTCTCGGTCTCCGGGCGTTCGGAGGTGATGAAGTACGTCACGGACAAGTACGGGGGGCACGAGCACGTCGCCCAGATCATCACCTTCGGGACCATCGGCGCCAAGGCCGCCATCAGGGACTCTGGGCGCATCTACCAGTACCCGTACTCCGACACGGACAAGCTCGCCAAGTTTATCCCGGACAAGCCCGTAGGCACGACTTTGCGGGACGTGATCACGCCCGGAGAGAACGGGGACTACGTCGCGGGAGAGAAGCACCCTGGGCAGGCGCGCGAGATCATCCAGTTCGTGGGCGGCAACGAGGCCGCCCGCCAGGTGCTGGACACGGCCTTCGAGATAGAGGGCTTCGCCCGCCACGCTGGCACCCACGCCGCCGGCGTCGTCATCTCCGAGGAACGCCTCACGGACATCGTCCCGCTCCAGCGCGTCAAGGACACGGACTCCGTCATGGTCCAGCATCCCATGAGCGACGTCGAGGCCTTAGGCCTCCTCAAGGTGGACTTCCTCGGGTTACGGAACCTCGACGTCATAGAGGAGACGCAGGAGACCATCCGCCAGAACTCCGGCGGGGAGGTCGACATCCAGAACATTCCCCTGGACGACGAGAAGACCTTGAAGATGTTCGCCAGGGGCGACACGTTCGGGGTCTTCCAGTTCGAGTCGGGGGGGATGCAGCGGATGCTCCAGGAGGTGCGGCCCGACCGGTTCGACGACCTCGTGGCGCTCAACGCCCTGTACCGTCCGGGCCCGATGGACTACATCCCGACCTTCAAGAAGGGCAAGCACGACCCCGAGAGCGTGGACTACCGCGACGAGCGGCTCAAGCCCATCCTGGAGCCGACCTACGGGGTGGCGGCGTACCAGGAGCAGCTCATGGAGATCAGCAAGCTCCTCGGCGGCTTTACCCCCGGCCAGGCGGACACGCTGCGCAAGGCCATCGGCAAGAAGAACGCGGCGATGCTCGCGACCCTGAAAGACAAGTTCATGGAAGGGTGTGCTGCCAACGACGTCTCCCTGGATGTCGCCGACGAGCTGTGGAACTGGATGGAGAAGGCGGGCGGCTACTCGTTCAACAAGAGCCACAGCGCCTGCTACTCGTTTCTCGCGTTCCAGACCGCGTACCTAAAGGCCCACTACCCGGAGGCGTACATGGCGGCGCTCATGAGCAGCGTCATGAACACCAAGGACCGGGTGCCGCAGTACGTGGCCGAGGCGCGGGCGATGAAGATAGAGGTGTTGCCGCCCGACGTGAACGAGAGCGGGCGCCGGTTCACGGTCGTGGGGAACACCATCCGGTTCGGGCTCTCGGCGGTAAAGAACGTCGGGGAGAACACGGTCGAGGCGATACAGGAGGCCAGGGAAGAGGGCGGGCCCTTCGCCGACATCTTCGATTTCTGCGAGCGGGTGGACTGCTCGACCTACAACAAGCGCACCCTGGAATCCCTCATAAAGTGCGGGGCCTTCGACAACGTGGGCCCCTCAAGGGCGGCCATGCTCGCCGTCCACGCCAAGGCGGTCGAGCGCTCGACCAAGGGGCTCAAGGGGGCTTGTGAGGACCAGTTCTCGATGTTCGACGACGCGGAGATAGCGCCCCCCAAGCCCGAGTTGCCCGACCTCGAAGACGACAGGCGCGAGACCCTCGAGTGGGAGAAGGAGACCCTGGGGCTCTACGTCTCCGATCACCCCCTGCGTCCAGTCCTCCACAAGCTCAAAAAGCAGACCGACACGACCGTCGCGGACCTCGACCACTGCAGGGACGGGGCGATGGTGTGGGTCGGGGGGCTGGCGACGAGCGTCAGGACCAACACGACGCGCAAGGGCGACATGATGGGGATGATCCAGCTAGACGACACCCGCGGGCTCGCCGAGGTCATGGTCTTCCCGAGGGTCTACGCCAAATGCGCGAACTGCGTGCGCGAGGACGCCGTGCTCAAGGTGAAGGGCCGCGTGGAGCGCAAGGAGGGCATCCCGCGCATCATCGCCATGGAGATGGAGGAGCTCCACCTGGAGCCCGGCCCCGACCCCGTCTACCTCGACGCCTCCTGCTTCGTCGGCCTGCCCCGGGCGTCCGCCGAAGAAGCGTTCGGCCTGCTGGCCCGGCACCCCGGCAGCAGCCCGGTCTTCCTCGTCTCCCCGGCCGATGGGCTGGAGGAACGGGTCTTCGACGTCGAAGACTCCTCCGACCTGCACGCCGAGCTGAAGCAGATACTCGGCCCCAGGTGCCTCTCGTACGCGCGCCGGCAGGCCGAGCCCGCCGAACCGGAGATGGAGCAGGTGTCTTAGAGGTTTCGGTTTTTCTAGTGGTCAGGAGCGGCGGTGGGCGAGACGCAAGTGTTGCGGGGTGGGTGCCAGTGTGGGGCCGTGCGGTATTCGGCGCGGGTTGAGGGGAACGAGGCCTACTACTGTCACTGTCGTATGTGCCAGAGGGCCCTCGGCAACCTGTTCGCGGCGTTCGTCTCGGTCGGCCGGCGGGACGTGCGGTGGGAGAGGGGCGGGCCGGCATACTACAAGTCCTCGGAGATCGCGCGCCGCGGTTTCTGCCGGGAGTGCGGCACCCCGCTGACCTTCGAATACCTGGACGAGCAGGAGAAGATGGACCTCACCGTCGGGAGCCTGGACGAGCCGGGCCGGATGCGCCCCGCGGAGCACTTCGGGCTGGAGAGCATCGTGGAACCCTTCTTTACCGACGACGGGCTCCCCCGCGAGCGCACGGAAGACGATGAGGAGTTCGTGGCAAGGTGGCGCGCGGCGCACGGTCCCGGCCCGGCGCCGGGGTCGTCGGCGGGTCCGTCGAGCACGTAAGCACGCGCGTCCCTCGGGCCTGACAACGGTCGGCGCTCGACGGTTGTAGTAGTGTTGGGAGCCGCAGATCGAACGGCGGTAGGGAGGCGTGGAGGAACTAGTGGATTTATTGACCAGCCCCGACATCTGGATAGCTTTCCTGACGTTGCTCGCCCTGGAGATCGTGCTCGGCATAGACAACATCGTCTTCATCTCGATCCTCGTGGACAAGCTGCCGCAAGAGAGGCAGGCGCTCGCCCGCAGGCTCGGGCTCGGGTTGGCGCTGGTCATGCGCGTCGTCTTGCTCCTGTCATTGAGCTGGGTCATCGGGCTCACCGCCCCGCTGTTTACGGTGGTTTCGCAGGAGATATCCGGGCGCGACCTGATCCTGGTCCTCGGCGGCCTCTTCCTCCTGGGCAAGGCGACCTACGAGATCCACGAGAACCTGGAGGGCGAGGAGGGGCACTCAAGCGCCAGGGTCAAGGCCGGTTTCGCCAGCGTCCTGGTGCAGATAGTCATCCTGGACATAGTCTTCTCGCTCGACTCCGTGATCACCGCCGTCGGCATGGTGGATCAGGTTTCGGTGATGATCGCTGCCGTCACGGTCGCCATAGTGATAATGCTGTTCTCCGCCGAGGCCGTCTCCGGTCTCGTTAACCGCCACCCCACCCTGAAGATGCTCGCCCTGAGCTTCCTGCTGCTGATCGGCCTCTCCCTCCTTCTCGAAGGCTTCGACCAGCACGTCCCCAAGGGTTACATCTACTTCGCCATGGGCTTCTCCGTCCTCGTCGAGCTTCTGAACATCCGTGCCCGGCGCCGCCGGGAGGCCCGCCCCTCCCCCGTCAGGCTGCACCGACGCTACAGCCAAGAGGAACCGCGGCCCGCACCGAACACCGGCCCCCCGGCCCCGTAGAGCATCCCTGGTGATTGGGTTCTCGTCGGCGACCGCCGGGCGGGTTGTACCCGGCACCCTATAAGGGCTAGGATTGGTCTTTCGCACGCACACACGAGAGGGTGGACCGATGAGCGAGACCGTGACCGAGAAGATCGTCTTTACCCGCGGCGTGCCGCCGCCCGAGGCCTTCCCGACCGGGGAGATCGGGGAGTGCTTCGACGCGGCGGTGCGCGGCGACGCCGCGACGGTGCTGCAGTACGGGCAGCAGCGGGGGTACGCGCCGCTCAGGCGGGAGCTCGCCGAGGAGTACGGGGTTTCGGAGGCGGAGATCCTGGTCGGCAACGGCTCGTTGCAGTTGCAGGACCTCGTTGCCTCGTACCTCGCGGGCCCGGGGACCGTGGTCTACACGGAGCAGCCCAGCTACGACCGCGCCATCAAGACGTTCCGCAGGCGCGGCGCCCAGGCCATCGGCATCCCGCTTGAGGAGGACGGGATCAGCGTGGACCGGCTGGAGGCCGCCGTCGTCCGCGAGAAGCCCGCCTTCGTGTACCTCGTGCCGGACTTCCAGAACCCGGCCGGGGCGACGCTCTCCCTGGAGAAGCGGCGCAGGATCGTGGAGCTCGCCGTCGAGCACGACTTCTGGGTGATAGAGGACATCCCGTACCGCAAGCTCCGCTACGAGGGCGAGGACCTGCCACTCTTGCGCGAGATCGACGCCTCGCGGGTCATCACGATGAGCTCGTTCTCCAAGCTCCTCTCCCCGGGCCTCCGGGTTGGGTTCATGATCGCCCCCGAGAGCCTCATAGACGCCGTCACGGCCCTCGGCGAGGACACGTACCTCGCCCCGGTCCTCCCGACCCAGGCCGCCGTCGCCGAGTTCCTGCGCCGCGGCGAGCTGCCGCCCAACATAGACCGCCTCAAGGAACTGTACACGCCCCGCTGGAGGGCCATGTCCGAGGCCGTCCGCCGCGAGCTGCCCGACGCCCAGGCCTTTATCCCGGGCGGCGGCTTCTTCGTCAGCGTGATGCTCCCAGAAGACGCCAACACGGAGAACCTCGTCGGCCGCGGCAAGGACGCCGGGCTCGTGCTCACGCCGGGCGCCGCCTTCTTTGCCGACCCGGACGGCGGCGAGGCCGTCCACGGCGACCGCTTCGTGCGGCTCCCGTTCTGCGCCGTTACCCCGGGGCAGATCGAGGAGGGCGTCAAGAGGCTCGCAAACCTTTTGTAGCGGCCAGGTATAGGCCGCCGATTTCCAACGGCGATCGCGACGGCGGTAGCCGCAAAGAGACGCCGAGAAGCCCCGGGTGCCGTGCCCCGGGGCTTCGGTCTATCTAAGCTTCGTACCGGGTGCCGGGCCGTCGGCGGTCAGTCGGTGGCCGACCGCCGACTGACCGGGCAGGTACCCCTACTTGTCGAACACCTGCAGTTCCGCGGCGCGCACTATCTCGGCCTCGGGGGATTGCGTGGAGCAGTCCGAGTTGTTGGCCGGGTCGGCGTCGGGGTCGCCCTGGTAGCCGGGGGTGCCGGTGCACTGGTTGGCGATCACGCGGAGTTGCACGTGGGTCGCGTTGGTGTCCCTGACGTCGAAGTCGGCGAGCTGGAGGTCGGGGGCCGTCGGGCGCGGGGTGCCGGCGGAGGCGGGGCCGGTCTCGGAGGTCTTCGGGCTCGTGTAGACGCCGGTAAAGCCCTGGCCGGGATCGGAGCAGTACTTGTTGGCCGCGCTCGCGGTGCAGGTCAGCACCTGGAACTGCCGCAGCGCCGAGAAGCGGCTCTGCGTGTCGGTGTCGCCGAACTTGTCGCCCTCTTCCCGCGGGCGGAGGAGCGCGCTCACCTGCACCCGGTCCACGAGGTGCGAGCCGCCGACGAGGTTGACCGTGACCTGCTTGCCCCGGACGGGGCCGTCGGCGCGCCAGTTGGTGGCCTCGGTCTCGTCGATGAGGCGGCTCGCGGAGGCGCCGCCTTCGCCGCCCGTGCCGTCGCTGGTGCCCGTTGGCCTGGCGCCCCGGGCCGAGGAGGCCCAGTTCGTTTGCATCTGGATCGTGCGGGTCGCCGTCTGGCCGGCCGCGAACGTCGCCTTCGTGCGCAGCAGGCCGTAGCCCGGGGCCCGGACGAAGAACTCGTAGGTGCCCGGGGCGAAGGTCGACGTCCGCGTCAGGGAAGTCGAGGAGAGGCCGTCGGCCACGGGGGTGCTGCGGGCCTCGTAGCGCCCCACGAACACCTCGAAGTTGCGGATCTCGGCGCCATTAGGGGCGACGGGGCGGAAGGTGATCTCCGCGTTGTTCTCGAGCGGCGAGGCGAAGCTAGGCGTCGGGTCGCGGTCGTCCGTGCCCTCGCTCCTGGCGCCCTCGCCCATGCCGTTGCGGGCGAAGGCGAGCCACAGCTCCTTCTGGTTCGTCTGGTTCACGCTGCCGAAGCGGAGCTTGTCGGCCGCTAGGTAGGCGTCGCGGGCGTCGAGGAAGCTGACCGCGGACGGCTGCAGCAGGAAGGCGGAGTGGAAGATCTCGGCCCACCGCTGGTTGCCCGGGCACTGGACCGTGAAGCGCACGCCGTCGGCGCACTGCTTCTGCAGGTTGGTGCCCGGGGCTGACGGGTAGCGGCTCTCGTACTTGTTCATCAGCAGTTGCCTGATGTCGAAGTTGGCGGCGGACCAGATCTCGCCGTCCGCGTGCGGGCTGGTGACGCCGTTGGGGTCGTACTCGATGTTTGAGTAGTTGAGCGGGCTGACGTTCATCCCGTAGTTGCGGATGCCGGACTGCTTGTCGCCGGTGACGTACGGGCCGACGGCGTAGCGGTTCGCGCCGCCGCCCGGCTCGTAGCCGTACTCGTAGAGGTACTCGATGGCCGTAAGGTCGGACCAGGACTCGCCCATGGAGCGGGCCTGCAGGCCGGAGAGGCCCTCGTCCGGGCCTGCGACCATGCGGTTCTGGATGGCGTGGCCGTACTCGTGGGCGATCACGGACATGTCGTAGTCGCCGTCCACGCACGGGGCGTAGAACGCGCCGGCTATGGGCTGCCAGAGGTACATGTTGGTGATAGGCGCTATGCCGTCGTTGAACGTGATCTGGTTGGCGTTGTCCCGCCCGAGGTAGCTTGGCGCGCCGCCGTTGACGGCGCCTGCCTGCACGTCGCCGATCTCGGGGTCGTTCTCCCGGTCGGGCTGGGTGAGGCCGAAGTTGTTGTCCTGCAGGTTGTACGCCCGCTCGGTGAAGCCGAGGTTGTAGGACCAGTCGTGCATCCGGTTGTGGCTGGCGAACAGCGAGGTCACGGCCGACGAGATGTCGTTCCCCTCGCCCGGGGTGGCGAGCTCGGTCGGCGAACAGCCCTGGCCGGGGTCTTGGGGGTTGGTGGACTCGTACCAGGCGTTGGTGTACGGGTACTCGTACTCGCGCGTCTCGCTCGTCGGCCGGAAGCCGGTCGGGCCGGGGTTGTAGGGCCCGTACCAGGACTCCGCCGCCCGCGCGTTGTTGCCGATGGTGGTGAACGTCGGCGCGTTGTTGGCCTTCGTGTTCACGTCCCACGGCGCCTTTGACGCGTCGTTGCCCACGTCGAGGTCGCAGCCGGCCGGCGGCGCGTCGCCGTAGGCGGGCGTGTTCCAGCACCCTACGTTGCGGTTGTCGGTCGAGGGGTAGCTCGCCACGTTCTGGCCGACGGGCGGGTTGGAGAAGAAGTAGTCCCACTCGGGCGGGTAGGGCACGCCGTCAGGCGTGTCGGCCGCGGCGTTGGCGAGGAAGAAGCCGGTGTAGGTGTTCGGGGGAAGCGGCTCCTGGTTCTGGAAGCTGCAGACCCGCACGAAGTAGTCGCCCGCGGGCACGCCGCCCGGCGGCTCGTAGAGGATGCTCTCGGGCGTGGTGATGACGTCGCCCTCGGCCACCACGACGCCGTTGTAGACGAGCTGCAAGACGATGTCGTTGGCGGGGTTGGTGGCGTTCGCGGTCACCGCGACCTGGCCCGTCCCCTCGGCCACGGCGAACGGACCGTTCTGCGGGTCCTCGCTGCACGACGTGGCCGTGAAGGTGCCCTGGAAGGGCTGGGAGGCCGGCGGCTCCGGCACGGCCGGCGCCTCGGCCTGCGCGTACTCGAGGCCCGTCTCGTCCGCGAGCTGCTGGACGTTGTTTGCGCGGAAGAGCACCTTGCCGCTGTTGGCGTCCACGAAGCTGGTGAACGCCTCCGCCTCGTCGCCCTTGTCTGCGAGGAGGATGGCCTCGTAGGCCGGCCGCACGCCGCCCTCGGGGGTTGGCACGGCCGTCAGCCGCACCTGCTGCTCCTGGGAGAGGCCGTCTACCTGCAACTCCGTAAAGTCGCTGCGGAGCCCCTCCCCGTCCTTCAATCGGTCCGCGCTGGCGCCCTCGATGTCCGCCGGGGTCACGCCTTCACCCACCGCGCGGGCCGCGGTCAACCAGGCCTCTTTCGCCGTGAGCGCGGGGCTTCCCGCGTCACCGGCGAGGCCGGTGTCCTTGGAGAGGGAGGATGACACGTAGGCCACGTCCCAGCCCCCATCGGCGGTGCCGGCGAGGCCGACGACCACAGAGCCGTCCTTGACGGCGGCGAGCTCGCCGAACTTCTGGCGGAAGAACACGGCGTGGGCGTCCGACTCGTCCTCGGGCCCGCCCATGCGGGTGTCGTTTACGAACGCGAGCCTGTCGGCGTCGCTGAGGTAGCCCGCGGAGAGGCCGAAGACGGCGGCGTTGTCCGCGAGAAAGGTGCGGGCCGCGTCTTTGGCGTCCGACCCCTGGACGTTACTCGCGAGAAAGCCGTCGTGGTTGATCAGGGACTGCGGCGTGCCGAAGCGGTTCCAGCGGACGGTCGCGTCCAACCCGGAGGCCGCGTTGCGCTGGGCGGCCGTCGCGTCCACGCTGCCCGTCCTGAAGTCCCGGTCGGGCTCGTGGTCTTGGAGCTCTTCTATGTTGCCCACCGCGCCCGCGGACCTCGGTCCCAGGACCTCAAGCGCGAGCAACGCCGCCGCCACGACGACGAACAAAAACACAACCTTGAAAGCACGCTCGGCCCGCAGGCCCCCACCAAGACCACCTCGCGACATCTTGCCCCCGTCCTGCTCGGTTTCTGTTACCAAACCCCTAGCCAGGCTTCGAAGCGGACGATACGGACGCCTTTCGGCCCGCGGATTCCCCCTTCTGTTCGCTTCGAAGCCTGGTTCTTGCAGTCCAGGCAGAATACAGAGGGTGTTGCCGCGGCGCCAGTGCTGGCGAAGATCCTTATCCAAAGGGCCAACGGTCGAGGGGTCGGGCTGCGGCGATTTTGCCCTGGTGACGGGCGACTCCGTGCGTAGACTTGGCCCGTGGCGAAAAAACCGGCCTACGCGGCCAGTAGGAAGGACTATAAGAAGAACGCCGCCGTGCGTACGGGCCTGATCTCCTGGTTTCGGGAGAACGGCCGGGACCTGCCGTGGCGTCGCACGCGGGACCCTTGGCGCATCCTGGTCTCGGAGGTGATGCTCCAGCAGATCCAGGTGGCGCGCGCGATCCCGTTCTACGAGCGGTTCGTGCGGAGCTTCCCGACGGTGGGGGCCCTCGCGGAGGCCCCGCTCGCGGAGGCCATCCGGGTCTGGGACGACCTGGGCCGCTACCGGCGGGTGGTCAACCTGCACAGGACGGCCCGCATCGTCGTCGAAGAACACGGCGGCCGGATACCCGCCGATCCGGAGGTGCTGGTCACGTTGCCGGGAGTCGGGCCCTACACCGCCGGCGCGGTCGCCTGCTTCGCCTTCGAGAGGGACGTGTCGTTCTTCGACACGAACATGCACCGGGTCCTCCACCGCGTGTACTTCGGCCCCGAGGTGCCCGAACCGGCGGCGAAGCCGAAGGAATTACTGGCGCTCGCCGCGGGGTTGGTGCCGGCGGGGGAGGGCTGGACCTGGAACCAGGCGGTGATGGAGTTCGGCGCCCTGCAGTGCACGGCGCGCAACCCCCGTTGCGATGGGTGCCCGGTCGCGGGCCACTGCCGCGCCCATCCCGTGATGCCGGAGGCCCTGGCCGCCATCACGCGCGCAACGAAGGGGGAGCCCGGCCGCAGGTACGAAGACTCCAACCGCTACCTGCGGGGAAGGGTGCTCGCGCAGCTCCGCGACACCGGGCCCGACGGCGGCCTGGAGCTGCGCGAGATCTGGGACGGGCTCCGCCGGGGCGGCGTCGACGTCGAGGCCTCCCGTTTGTGGGCCGCGGTCCGGAGCCTGGAAGACGACGGGCTCGCCCGCACCGCGCCCGCAGGGGACCCGGGCGCCGGACCTCCAGCGCCGCGACCGGCCGAAGCCGCCGCCGAGGAACGGGCCGCCTACGGCGCTGAGGACGGGGACCTCGCCCGGGTTCGAGTCGCGCTTCCGTAGGGCACGTCGTTCAAACGCAGGTTAGGGAGATCTAACTTCGCCACCTCCAAGGTCGGCCCCACGACCTTCCCCGTCGTGATCCCGATGGTCGATGTCGGGAAGCGGACTTGCGATTCCGGTAACATGGGCGGAGAGGGTGAGAGGTCAGTCTGGCGAGGGTGGGGAGGAGAGGTACATGGAGGCATCGGAGGCCAGGGCGGGAGGATCGGGGCACCCGCCTCTAAAGCGCGGGATAGCGCGGGTAATGCTCCTGTTCTTCGTGATCGGGGACATAGTGGGGGCCGGCATCTACGCGCTGGTGGGCGAGGTGGGCGCCGCCGTGGGCGGGGCCATCTGGACGGCCTTTTTGGCGGCGTTCGTGCTCGCCGTGTTCACGGCTGCCTCCTACGTGGAGCTGGTTACCAAGTACCCCCGGGCGGGCGGGTCGGCCACCTACGCCCACAACGCCTTTCGGAACCCTTTCGTCAGCTTTATCGTGGCGTTCGCGGTGGCCGCCTCCAGCATCACCTCCGCGTGCGTGCTCACGCTCGCGTTCTCGGGCGACTACCTGAGCCAGTTCGTCAACGTGCCGACGCTGCTTGCGGCCGTGGTTTTTCTGGCGCTTGTGTCCTTTATCAACTTCTACGGCATCGCGGAGTCGGTCAGGATCAACGTGGTGCTTACTTGCGTGGAGCTCTTCGGGCTGCTCCTGATCGTCCTTATCGGCATAGCCGCGCTCGGCACCGGCACGGGCGACCCGGGCCGGGCCTTCGAGTTCAAGGAGGGCTCGGCGGTGCTGCCCGCCATCCTGGCCGGCACGGTCCTCTCTTTCTACGCCCTCATCGGCTTCGACGACTCCGTGAACGTGGCCGAGGAGGTGCAGGGGCCGAGCCGGTCGTACCCGTTCGCCATCTTCGGCGGCCTCTTGGCCGCGGGCATCATCTACCTGCTCGTCACCTTTACCGCCTCGATGGTGGTGCCTACGGGGGCGCTTGCGGGTTCGGATGGGCCGCTGCTTGAGGTCGTCGAGCGGGGGCCGCTCCCGATACCGACCTCCCTGTTCGCCGCCATCGCGCTGCTCGCCGTCTCGAACGGGGCCCTCATCAACCTGATCATGGCCTCCCGCGTCGTGTACGGGATGGGGGACCAGGGCGTCCTGCCCAGGATCTTCTCGACGGTCCACTCGAACCGGCGCACGCCCTGGATCTCCATCCTCTTTACCTCCCTGGTGGCCCTCGGGTTGCTCATCACGGTGGGCCGCAACGACGAGGCCCTGAGCACCCTGAGCTCGACGACCGTCGTGCTCCTCCTCTCGGCCTTCGTCGTCGTCAACGTCTCGGTGCTCGTGCTGCGCCGCGACCGGGTGGACCACGAGCACTTCACCACCCCGAGCGTGTTCCCCATCCTCGGCATCGTGGTCTCCGGGGCGCTCCTGATCTACACCGCCATCAGCAACATCGAGGTCTTCGGGCTCGCCGCCTTGCTGATCGGGATAGGCGTGATCCTCTACCTGATAAACGTCTTCGCCAAGCGCAGCCTGGACAGGGAAGGACCCCGGGACGATAGGGGCTGAACCCGGGATAAATCCGGTCCGGTGGACCCTCTGGTGCGTAGCCTCCGGCGGTCGCATCGGCCTCGGAACGGAGGACGGCCTTGTTCAGGATCAAGCTCCTGGTATCGCTCGCGGTGATCACCCCGTCCGCGGCCGGCGCCTCCTCCGCGCGGGCGGGGGGATACACGAACGTTTGCCATCCCCGGCGAGGAGGTCTACCCCGAGAGCGTGGCCTAGCTACTGCCACGGCCACCGCTAGCTCTTCGGCGGCCCCTTCCGTGCCCGACACCGGCGGCGGTCTCCCAGGGTGCGCTCCTGTTGCTGGCCGCCTTTCTCACGGGGGCCGGGGCGCTTGCGGTGGGTAGCGCGGCAGTGGGGCGCCGGCGTTAGCGCTGTCGGAAGTTTGTACCGGCGGCCAATTACAGCGCGCGGCGCGGCGCGTATTCTGGCGCCGTGATCCTTGACCAGAGAATTCAACCCACGAACGGAGCCTGTAGTTGATCCACGACGAATCGGCCCCGGCCGGGACCGGACCGGAACGGCCCGCGCCGGAGCCCGCCTTTTTGAACGAGGTCTTTGACGGGGACGGCCCGGCGCGGGCGCACTACACGCCCCTGTTCGACGCTTTGGGGGCCATGGAAGACGGGGAGTTCGCGGGTAGGATCTCGCGCGCCAACGGGCGGCTGCGGGACATGGGGGCCACCTTCGTCCTGCCCGACGACCCGGACGACGCGGGCAGGATCTTCCCGGTCGATTGGATACCCCGGATCATCCCCGCCGACCACTGGCAAACCCTCTCCGCCGGGCTCTCCCAGCGCGGACGCGCCATCAACGCCTGGCTGCGCGAGGTCTACGGCGGCCATCAGGACGTCGTGCCGGACGAGATCGTCCGGGATAGCGTCTTCTACAAACCGCACGTTTTTCCCGGCGAGGCGCCCGTCCACGTCTACGGCCCGGACGTCGTCCAAGTCGAACCCGGCGAGTACGTCGTCCTGGAGGACAACGCCCGCGTCCCGAGCGGCATCGCGTACTCCGACGTCATCCGCCGCGTTGGGATGGAGGTCCTGCCCGATCTCTTCGAGGTCTACCGGCTAGCGGAGATCTTCTCTTACTATTCCCGGCTGCGGGAGACGCTGCTCGCCTCAGCCCCGCCCGGCGTGGAGGAGCCCCACGTGGCGGTCGTCACCCGCGGCGGGCGCGACCCCGCGTTTTTCGAGCACGAGCGGATCGCGCGCTCCTGCGGCCTCCCGCTGCTCACCCTCTCCGACTGCTTCGTGAAGGGCGGCGAGGTCCGAACCCGCCCGGACGGACGGCGCCTCGACGCCATGTACCGCCGCTTCGACGAGGACTACGTGGACACCGACCTGCCCGAGATGAAGGAGGTCTACCTGAACGGAAAGATAGGCTTCGTCAACGCCTTCGGGGCCGGGGTGGCAGACGACAAGGCAGTCTTCCCGTTCGTGCCCGCGATGATCGAAAACCACCTCGGCGAAAAGCCCATCCTCCAGAACGCCCCGACCTACTCGCTCGTCGAGGAAGAGACCCGCGCGGAGGTCCTCGACCGCCTGTCGGAGCTGGTGCTAAAACCCCGCGAGGGCTACGGTGCCCAGGGGATGCTCATCGGCCCCGAGGCCACCCGCGAAGACCTCGACGACGCCATCAGACAGATAAAGCAGAACCCGGCCAACTTCGTGGCCCAGGAATGCCTGGACTTCTCGACCCACATCACCCACGACGGCCGGGATGGGCCGAGGGAGGCCTTCGTGGACCTGCGGGCTTTCGTGCTCCCCGCGCTCGACCACGTCATGCCAGGCGGCCTAACCCGCGTAGCCCGCCCCGGCACCCGCGTCGTCAACTCCAGCGCCGGCGGAAGCTCCAAGGACACGTGGGTCCTGGAGTATCCTGACCGTCAACGCCGGGACGCCGGTGTCCGCGTTCGCGATGGGGTGGTCGGCCTACCCAAAACGCGGTCCCGTCGTTCTTGACGCGGGGACAGAGGGGGCAGAGAAGAGGGTATGCGCGCACGCGGTTTTGGAAGCCTCATCCGTTTTCAACTGCCTGCTAGGGCCGGGTCTGCGGCGCGGCCGGAATCGACGGGTCGGGTGGGCAGCCCCCGTCCGAAGGCGGCAGGTGATCCTCGCCGCCACCCACGCGGCCCTGGCTAGAACCCGTAGAGCTCGCCGAATTTCTCTCTCAGGTAACGCAGGTATGGTGTCGTGTCCGGGGGGCGGCCGGTCGCGTTTTGGACGAGGGTATCTGGGTCGTGCTTCTTGCCGTGGCGGTGGACGTTCTCGCGCAGCCAGGCGAGGAGGGTGGCGAATTCGCCGCGTTCCATCTCGGACGGGATCCCGGGGTGCTCTTTCAGGGCCGCCTCGAAGAGCTGCACGGAGAGGACGTTGCCCAGGGTGTAGGTCGGGAAGTAGCCGAAAAAGCCGATGGCCCAGTGGTCGTCCTGGAGTACGCCGCGGGCGTCGTCTTTCGGCGTGATACCGAGGTGTTCCTGCATCTTCGCGTTCCAGGCGCCGGGGAGGTCTGGGACGGCGAGGCTGCCTTCTATGAGGGCGACCTCTAGCTCGAAGCGCAGGACGACGTGCAGGTTGTAGGTCAACTCGTCGGCCTCCACCCGGATCTCCGACGGCGACGCTGCGTTGATCGCCCTGTAGAAGTCTTCCGCGGAGGTCCCGCCGAAAGCATCGGGGAACGCGTCTTGCAGCCGCGGGTAGAAGTGGGCCCAGAAGGGCCGAGACCTGCCGACCACGTTCTCCCACAGGCGAGACTGCGACTCGTGGATGCCCAAAGAGACGCCGCCGGAGAGCGGGGTGCGGCTGTAGGCGGGGTCCACGCCCTGCTCGTAGAGGGCGTGGCCTGCCTCGTGCAGGGTGGCAAAGAGGGCGGGGGAGAGGCGGTCGGGGTCGAAGCGGGTCGTGATGCGCACGTCCCCCGGGCCGCCGAAGTTTATGCAGAACGGGTGCGGCGCCCGGTCCTGCCGGCCGCGGCCCCAGTCGTAGCCGAAGGCCGAGGCTATGGATTTTCCGAAGGCTTCCTGCCTCGCTTCGTCGAACGCGCCGCGCAGCGGGGCCGTGCGGTCCTCCGCGGCGGCGGAGACGGCGCGCACCATCTCCGTCGTGCCGCGCTTGAGTTCCTCGAACATGGGTTCGAGCCGGGACTTCGTGGCGCCGGGTTCGTAGCGGTCGAGGAGGGCGTCGTAAGGGTGGTCTTTGTAGCCCAGGTGCTCTGCCGTTTCCCGCTGGAGGTCCAGGATCTTCTGCAGGTGGGGGACGAGGGAGCCGAAGTCGTGGTCGGCGCGCGCCCGCCTCCAGGCCGGCTCCGCGAGGGTGGTGGCGCGCGAGATTTCGGAGACGAGCCGGGAGGGGAGCTTCGTGGCGCGCTCGTGCTCGCGGCGGGCTACGCGTACCACTGCCTCAGAGTCGGAGCCGGGTTCCGGGGCCCCGGCGGCGTCGAGCAGGCGGGCGGTCTCGTCCGAGGCGGTGATGCCGTGGGAGAGGCGGCTCAGGGTGGCGAGGGCCTCTGCCCGGGCGGCGACGCCTTCGGGGGGCATGTACGTCTGCTGGTCCCAGTGGAGGACCGAGGCCGCCGAGTCGAGGTCGGAGGCGGCGGCGAGGTGGTCCACCAGCGCGCGGGTTTGCTTATCCAGGTTCATGGGAAGGGAACGTAGATCAGGGACGGCGTCCCGTCAAGGCCGGCGGCGCGTTTCCATTCGGGCGGGTGGCGCATTAGTATGTCGGGGATTGGTCCGTGGCCGTTACGAGGGAGGCGCGAGTTGAACCGGTTGGCAAGGGGAGCGCTCACGGCGGTCGGCGGGGCGGTCGCGGCCGAGGCGCTGCGGCGCCTGATCTTCTCCGGAAACGGCCAGCGCTACGAGCCGTGGGAACGGGCGCCCTACCGGGACTTCCCGAACCGCGTCCTCGTTTTGGGCGGCGGCTTCGCGGGCTACACGGCGGCGAAGAACCTGTGCAAGATGACCCGGGGCCGCGACGACGTCGGGGTCATGGTCATCTCCAGGGAGAACTTCTTTACCTTCTGGCCCATGCTAGCCGGCTGCATCAGCAGCGACATAGACTCCAACAACGTGGCGCAGCCCTTGAGGCGCGCCCTGATCCGGGACGGCGCCAGCTTCCGCCGCGCGGACGTCGAGGGACTAAACCTGGAGAAGCGATGCGTGACCGCCGCCGGTAAAGAGTTCCCCTACGAGCACCTCGTCCTGGCGCTCGGCGCGGAGCCGGCGTACTTCGGCATCCCCGGCGTCGGGGAGCACGCCATCAGCATCAAGGGCATCAGCGCCGCCGAGGCCATAAGGAACAGGGTCATCGAGCGCTACGAGGAGACCACGCTCGCCCTCGGTGACGTGCCGGACTCGCGCCTGACGTTCGTCATCATAGGCGGCGGGGCCACCGGGGTAGAGGTCGCCGCGGAACTCCACGCCCTCGTGCACGACATCCTGGCGCCGGACTACCCGAACATAAACCCGCACCGGGCCAGGATCGTGCTCGTGGACAGCAACGAGCAGATCCTAAAAGAACTGGACCCCGCCCTCAGGCGCGCCGCCCGCATGAAGCTCGCCGCCCTCCAGATAGAGGTCTTGAACAGGGTCAAAGCCAAGGAGATAAGGGCGGACCGCGTTGTCCTCTCGGACGGGAACGAGATCCCGACGGAGAACGCCATCTGGACCGCCGGCGCCCGCGCCAGCGAGAAGCTGGACGACCTCCCGCTTCCGGCCGACGAGCGCAAAGGCCTTAAGACGGACGTCTTTATGCGCGTCGAGGGCCACGAGAACGTGTGGGGCATCGGCGACTGCGCGGCGACCGTCGAGGAGGACGGGACCCCGGTGCCGCCAAACGCCCAGGCCGCCGTGCAGGAGGGCAAGGTCGTGGCGAGGAACATCCTGGCCGCCATAGACGGCAAGGAGATGAGGCCCTTCGACTACAAGCCCGTCGGCCAGCTCGTGGAGATAGGGGACAACTTCGCCGTCAACGAGGTAATGAGCGTCAAGTTCAGCGGCCTTTTGGCCTCGCTCTTCTGGCGGGCGACCTACCTGTACAAGCTGGAGAGCCCGCAGAGCCGGGCCAGGATAGCGGCGGACTGGATCCTCGACCTCTTCTTCGACCCGGCCGTCACCCAGATACGGGACCGCTCCTAAGCCCCCGTGGCCTCCAACCTGCGCCTCACCGTCTCCTGCCCGGACAGGAAGGGCCTGATCTCCGCCCTCTCCTCCTTCATCTCCATGCACGACGGCAACATCCTCTCCGCCGACCAGTACGTGAGCGGCGAGGCCACCTTCTTCATGCGCCTTGAGATAGAGGGCGAAGGCTTCGGACTCGCCCGCGACGAGTTCGCCGGCGCCTTCCGCCCCCTCGCCCGCCGCCACGGCATGGACTGGCACGTCAGCCACACCGACACCCCAAAGAGGATGGCGATACTCGTCTCCCGCTACGACCACTGCCTGACGGACCTCCTCTGGCGCTGGGACGCCGGAGAGCTCGACGCCGAGGTACCGCTCGTCGTCTCCAACCACCCGGACCTCGCCCCGCGCGTGGAGGCCCACGGCGTCCCCTTCCATCACCTGCCGGTGACGAAGGGGACCAAGGCGGAGCAGGAATCGCGGGTTCTGGGCCTGCTCTTTGATAACGGGATCGACGTGGTCGTGCTGGCCCGGTACATGCAGATCCTCACCCCGAAGTTCGTGGACGCCTACAGGGACAGGCTCGTAAACATCCACCACTCGTTCCTGCCGGCCTTCGCCGGGGCCGACCCCTACCGCCGGGCGCACGAGCGGGGCGTCAAGACCATCGGCGCGACCGCCCACTACGTCAGCGAGGAGCTCGACGCGGGCCCCATAATCCACCAGGACGTGGCCCACGTCTCCCACCGCGACACGGTAGAAGACCTCGTCCGCCTCGGCCGCGAGGTCGAACGCCGCGTCCTCGCCCGCGCCGTCCGGCTGCACCTAGAAGATCGGGTCCTCGTGGACGGCAACCGGACGGTCGTCTTCGAGTAGCCGCTACGCGGGGGCTTCCATGTCGTACGGAACCGTGACGTGCTCGCGGTAGGGGGGACGCTGCCGAAGGCGGTCGTGCCACGCTTGCAGGTTTGGCAGGGCCGGTCGGTCTATATCGAGGGTAAGCCAGCGGTAGATCGTGGGCCCTAGGACCACGTCGCCGACGGTCAAGGTGTCCCCGGCGACGTACTCGCGGTCTTCCAGGTGGGTGTCGAGCACGGCCAGGGTGTCGCCCGTCGCCCTGACGGAGGCGGCTATCTTGTCGGGGTCCCGATTCTCGGGGGCTGTCCGGATCAGGCCGAGCACGGCATCCCTGAAGGCCGGAAAGACTGTCCCAAGCTGGTAGTCCATCCATATCTCCGAGATGGCGCGGGCGCCGGGGTCTTCGGGCCACAGGGATCCGGCACCGTGCCGCGCTGCCAGGTAGCGGACGATGGTGTTCGATTCCCACAGGTCGAAGCCGTCGTCGGAGAGGAGCGGCACGAGACCGGTGGGGTTCCGAGAAAGGAAATCCGGCTCCTTGTTTACGCCGTAGAGGCCGCCGGCGTCGTACCGCTCGAACGGCACTTCGAGCTCGCCCAGGCACCACAGCACCTTCTGCACGTTCACCGAGTTCGCCCTGCCCCAGACCTCAATCAAGATCGCCCCTTCCCTACGCTTCCAACCCTCGCAGTCTACCGGCAGTCAGCCGGGATGTTATCGGAGGACCGCCGTCATGGGCGCGGCGAGCCCGAGCGAGACGACGCCGAACCGACGCCAACCGGTGGAGTTTCGGGGCGGGAAGACCGGGCGAGGACCGCCGCGGGCGTGCGGGGCCTCTGGTACGGAAGGAACAGGCAGACGGCGTAGAGCGCGACCGGCGACCACACGAAGACGTTGTAGGCGCGCCTGGGGTAGCGACCTAGCACGGGCTCTTCGGAGCCGGGTGCGGCGTCCGAGGGGGCGCGAAGACAAGCGAAAAGGCGGACGAAGAGGAGCATCAAGAGCGCCCGGATGACGCCCCCCGCATCAACGGGGAGCGCGGGCGTCCACAGCGTCGGGTAGGTTATTCCCCCGAGCACCGCGGGCGCGAAAACCGCGTCCGACGCCGCGTCGAGCGTCCCCTCGCCGGGCGAGCGTGCCGGCCCGTTGGGGGCGGCCCACTCCTCGGCAAACCGCCCGACGTCCGGCCCGACTACGCCATACACGTCCTTCCCGTCGGCTAGCGCCCCGTCCAGATGGTCGCGCAACTCCGACTCCGTCTCCGCGACCCTCCCGGCCGGGAACCTTGTCGTGCAAGATAGTGAAAAGGAACCTCGGGAAAGGCCGACCGTGAACGCGGGCTTGTATCGGTTAAGATAGCCCCCGGATGAGAGAGAAGACCCCCAGAAAGTTCTCGACCACCCCCGGCACGCGCGACGTTTTGCCGCCCGAGTCCACCCGCCTTTTGGACGCCCAGGCGAAGGTGCTGGATCGGTTCCGCCTGCACGGTTTCAGGGAGGTCGTGACGCCGGCGCTCGAGTACTCGGAGGTCATCGAGGAGCCGAAGCTCCGCGACTCGGCCTTCAAGCTCTTCGACCCGGACAACCAGATGCTCCTGCTGCGCCCGGAGGTAACGACGCCCGTCGCCCGCCTCGTCGCCCAGCGCCTCCGAAACACACCGCCGCCCTACAAGCTCTCCTACAGCCTCCCCGTCTACCGCCGCGCGGGCGTGGGACGGGGGCAGAGCGCGGAGTTCCGCCAAGCCGGGGTCGAGGCGGTCGGATCCGGCAGCCCGGGGGAGGACGCGGGGGCCATCGCCCTGCTCGTGGACGTGCTCCGCGCCCTGGGCCTCCGCCCCGGAACGGACTTCGCCTTGGTGCTCGGGCAGGCGGCGTTCTACAGGGGGTACTTGAAAAGTGCGACGCCCGGGGTCGCGGCCGGGGTGCTCGCGGCGCTCGCGAACAAGGACTTGGTGAGGGTGGACGAGATCTCGCGCGCTCTTCGGCCGGAGGTCGCCGCCTCCGTCCGGGAGATACCGCGCCTCGTCGGGCCGGCCGCGGAGGGGTCCGTGCTGGAGCGGGCGGCGCGGTATGCCGGGGAAAGCGGGGAGGCCGCGGCGGCGCTGGAGAACCTGCGCCTCATCCTGGGGCACCTCCGGGCCGTCGGGTGCCTGGACGGTGTTATGTTGGACTTCGGCCTGATCGGCCGCCACGACTACTACACAGGCGCCGTCTACGAGGTCTACGCCTCGGGCCTCGGCTTCACGGTCGCCAACGGAGGCCGCTACGACAACCTGCTGCGCCGTTTCGGGGAGCCGCTCCCCGCGACCGGCTTCGCCATCTCCCTCGAACGCCTCGTCTCCGTGCTCCCCGAACAGGACCCGGCCCCGCTGGTCGTCCTCGTCGGCGCCTCCGTCGAGGCCACCCGGGCCGCCGCGGAGCTGAGAGGCTCCGGCGTGCCGGTCCTGCACCTCGCGGAAGACCTGCCACCGGCGGAGGCCGCGGACTACGCCCGCTCGGTCGAGGCGGGCTGGGTCTGTTACCCGGCGCTTGGCGGCGTCAAGGTCGCCCCCGCGCAAGGGGGAGAACCGGAGATCGTCCCCGTCGATGCCGTTGCCGGGAGGGTGCTCTCGTGAGGGGCTTGCGGGTCGCGGTGCCGAAGGGGGCCATCTTCGACGATGCCCTGGCGGCGCTGGAGGCGGCCGGGATGCCGGTCGGGGTCTTGCGGGAGGACGGGAGGAGGCTGCTCTACCGGGCCGAGGGGGCGGAGTTTATCGTGAGCCGGCCGTCTGACGTGCCCGTGTTCGTCGAGCACGGGGCGGCGGACGTCGGCATCGTCGGGAAGGACGTGCTCGACGAGCAGCGGCCGAACGTCATGGAGCTCGGGGACCTCGGGACGGGGGCGTGCGAGATGGTCCTCGCCGCGCCGCGAGAAGAGGTCGAGAACGTGCGGCGGGCCATCTCGCACGCCGAGGTTGTGCGGGTGGGGACGAAGTTCCCGAACGTCGCCCGCCGCTACTTCGAGGGGATGGGGCGGCAGGTCGAGGTCATAGAGTTGCACGGTTCCGTCGAGCTCGCCCCGCTCGTGGGTCTTGCCGAGTGCATCGTGGACCTGACCGCCACCGGCACCACGCTGCGGGAGAACGACCTGGTGGTGCTTGACGAGATCTCCTCCTCCACCGCCCGCCTCATCGCCAACCGCGGCGCCTACCGCCTGCGGCACCGGGAGGTATCAGCCCTGATGGAGGCCGTACACAGAAACGGGGAGCGCGTTGGTTAAGAAGCTGGATGCCCGCGGCCTGGACGCGGGGGAGGTCGTCGGCGGGCTGCGCCGGGAGGACGGCTTTCTCTCCGCCTCGGTCCGCGAGGCCGCCCGGTCCATCGTGGAGGGCGTGCGAGAGGGGGGCGACGGGGCGCTGCTCGACTACACCGAGCGCTTCGACGGCGTGCGCCCCGAGAACGTCCGGGTGCCTGTCGAGGAGATCGAACGCGCCCGCGATGCCCTCTCGGCCGAGCTGGCGGAGAGCTTCGCCTTCGCGATAGAGAACGTGCGGTCGTTCCACCGGCGGGAGATGGGACGGTCGTGGGAGCAGAGCCGGGGCGGGGCCACCGTGGGCCAGAGGGTGCGCCCGATCCGGCGCGCCGGCCTCTACGTCCCCGGCGGGCACGGGGCCTACCCGAGCACGCTCGTCATGTCCGCCGTGCCGGCGCAGGTGGCGGGGGTGGGGGAGATCCGGGTCTGCACCCCGCCCGGTCCGGATGGCCGGGCCGACGAGAGCGTGCTCGCCGTGGCCGGCCTTCTCGGCCTGGAGGAGGTCTACGCTTTGGGCGGGGCGCAGGCCATAGGCGCCCTGGCCTTCGGCACGGAGACGGTCGGTCGGGTGGACAAGATCGTCGGCCCCGGCAACGACTTCGTGACCGCGGCGAAGCTCGAGGTCTTCGGCGTGGTCGGCGTCGACGCGCCGCAGGGCCCGAGCGAGGTGATGGTCATCGCCGACGCCGGCGCCTTCCCCGAGCGCGTGGCCCGCGACCTGATGGCCCAGGCCGAGCACCTCTCAGGCGCCTCCGCGGTGCTCCTAACCCCGAGCGAAGAGCTCATACGGGGCGTCGAGCCGCTCCTCTCGGGGGAACCCTCGGATCTCATCACGCTCGTCCGGGTGCAGAGCAGCGCCCAGGCGGTGGAGATCTCCAACGAGTACGCCCCCGAGCACGCGCACGTGATCTCCGAGGACCACGAGGCCATCCTCCAGGACCTCGACGCCGTCGGCATGGTCGCCATCGGCGACTTCAGCCCCGTGGCCCTCGGCGACTACGCCGCGGGCCCCTCCCACGCGCTCCCCTCCGGCGGCGCCGCGGTCTGGGCCTCGGCCCTCGGCACCCGCGACTTTCTCGCCCGCACCAACTACATCCACTACACGAGGGACGCGCTAGACGAGATCGGGCCCCACGTAGAACGCCTCGCCCGCCTGGAAGGCTTCGAGAACCACGCCCGCAGCGTCGGGATCCGCCTCGAGTAGGCGGCACCGAGGACCGGGGCCCGGAGCGCCGGTCCGCTAGAATGCTCAAAACGCAAAGATCCGAGACGCCGAAAGACCAGAAGGAGCAGGATGTCGCGAACGGGCAACGCGGAGCGCCGAACGGGGGAAACCTTCGTCCGGGTCCGCCTGGAACTGGAAGGGAGCGGGCGGGCCGAGGTCTCGACCGGCGTCGGCTTTCTGGACCACCTCCTGCACCTGCTCGCCCACCACTCCGGGATGGACCTGGAAGTCGAGGCGAAGGGCGACACCTGGGTGGACGACCACCACACCGTCGAAGACACGGGCCTGGTTTTGGGGCGCGCCTTCGACGGGGCGCTCGGTGACAGGACGGACCTCGTCCGTTTCGCCGACGCGAGCGCCCCGCTCATCGAGGCGCTCTCGACGGTCGTCGTCGACCTCGGGGCGCGGAGCCACCTCACCTGCAACCTGGGGGCCATGCCCGAGAAGATCGGCACCTTCGACACCGAGCTCTTCGGGGAGTTCCTGCGCGCCTTCACCCAGTACGGCCGCTTTACCCTCCACCTCAACTGCCACTACGGCGAGAACGCCCACCACAAGGTCGAGTCCGGCGTCAAGGCCCTCGCCGTCGCGCTCCGGGCCGGCACCGCCGCGAGAACGGGCGGCAGCGCCTCGACGAAGGGGGTTGTCGATTAAGCATCCGGTTTCATGCCGCAGGCGTCAGGGGCTGGGTACTCGCACCGGTTTCCGGGGCCGTGCTCCGGCGCCCGGTGGACGGACAAACGCGACGCCCGACGGGCGACCCTACCCGAAAGCCGAAGCCTGATGCCCGGGGCCATACGAATCGCGGTGATCGATTACGACGCCGGCAACACCCTCTCGGTGACGCGGGCTCTCGAGAAGGTCGGCGCCCGCGTCGACCTCACCTCCGACCCGGATCGGGTGAGGAGCGCGGACGCGGTGGTGCTGCCCGGGGTCGGGGCCTTCGGGGACTGCATGAAGAAGCTCAGGGAACGGGGGATGGATTTGGCCTGCCGGGAGGTGTTCCGCTCCGGTAAGCCGTTTCTCGGGGTCTGCGTTGCCTTGCAGGTGATCTTCGAGGGCTCCGAGGAGTCGCCCGGGGCCGAAGGCCTCGGCCTGCTGCCGGGGGGCGTCCGGCGTTTCAAGGGTGGGGACCTGAAGGTGCCTCACATGGGCTGGAACGAGCTGCGGCTCGTACGCGACCACCCGGTGCTCGACGGGCTCGACGGGGAGGCCTTCTACTTTGTCCACTCCTTCTATCCGGAGCCGGCCGAGGCCGGGGACCTCGTAGGCGAGACCGAGTACGGGGTGCGTTTCTGCGCCGCGGCGGGGCGGGAAAACCTTATCGCCGTGCAGTTCCACCCGGAGAAGAGCAGCGGGGCGGGCCTGAGGCTCTACGAGAACTTTCTGGCGTGGTCGAGGATGCTCTGATGGACTTCACGGTTTTTCCGGCCATAGACCTTAGGGGCGGCAAGTGCGTGCGGCTCGTGCAGGGGGATTTCGGCCGGTCCAAGGAGTACGACGCCGATCCCGTCGAGCGCGCCCGCGGGTGGGAGCGGCGGGGGGCGGCCGCGATCCACGTCGTCGACCTCGACGGCGCGAAGGAGGGCCGTCCCGTCCAGACGGAACTAGTCGCCAGGATCGCCCGCGCCGTCGACGTCCCGCTCCAGGTCGGCGGCGGTATCAGGAGCACCGAGGACCTGGCCGACCTCAGGCGGGCGGGCGCCTCGCGCGTCGTCGTGGGCACGGCGGCCGTGGAGGACAGGGACCTGCGCCTGCGGGCCGTGGCCGAGGCCGGGCCCTCGCTCGTCGTCGCGGTGGATGCCCGCGAGGGGGTGGTCGCCACCCACGGCTGGCAGCGCTCCAGCGGGATCCCCGTGCTGGAGCTGGCCGACGAGCTCGCCGCCGACGGCGTCGCCTCCGTCCTCTACACGGACGTGGCCCGCGACGGCGTCGGCTCCGGCGCCGCCCTCGAAGACACGGCCGCCGTAGCCCGTTTTCTCCCCACCATCGCCAGCGGCGGCGTCAGGGACTCCTGGGACGTGGCCGCCCTCGCAAGGCTCGACGGGGTGGTAGGCGTGGTCGTCGGCACGGCCCTCTACGAAGAGCGGGTAACCCTCGAAGAACTCCTGCGGGCCGCAGACCAGGGGTGATCCAGCCTCAGGCCGATCGTCGCGGCCCTAGAGCTCCAGCGTGGACACCTTCGTCCCGCCGCCCTCGTACTTCGCCGACTGGAGGGTGCGCCAGGAGAGCTGGGCGAGGGCCTCGTCGGTGGGCTGGGGCAGGTCCGGGTGGTCCTCCGAGATCGTGGCCCGCGCGGACCCGGTCGCGGCGTCCAGGGCGGCGTTGATCTCGTAGGCCCGGGCGGCCTGGTACTTTACCTGGAGGATGCGCGGGGGCGCCTCCCCGGCGGAGAAGCGCAGCTCGTACTCTTCGGTGCGGCTCTCCTGGTCTCCGATGCGCCTGGCGGCGCAGATCAAGGTCGGCATGGCCACACTCTAACACCGCCCTCGGCCGCCCGTCCGTTGGGTTAGACTAGTCGCCGGAGGGCAGGTGAACGACCGGTTCGAGACAAAGAAGAAGGCCAGGAGCAAACCGCGCCCCGGCCTCTTCGTGCGCGGGATGCGCACGGTGTTCAACGCCGCCCTCATCCTGGGCGCCTCGGCCGCCATCGGGATCGTGGGCCTCTACCTCTTCGTCGTGGAGCAGTACGGGGAAGGCCTCGCGAGGCCGCGGCCTGAGCTCGTGCAGGACTCTTACGTCTACGACGCGCGCGGTGAGAGGATCGGCGCGTTCCGGGCCGAGGAGAGCCGCGAGACCGTCGGGCCGGAGGGCCTCGGGGACCACCTTCCGGCGGCCGTCGTGGCGGTGGAGGACCGCAGGTTCTACGAGCACTTCGGCGTGGACTTCGAGGGGCTCGGGCGGGCCGCGTGGACGGACCTGCGGGCCTGGGAGGTGCAGGAGGGGGGCTCCACCATAAGCGAGCAGCTCATGAAGAACCTCTTCGTCGCGGAGGACGAGCGGCTGGACGTCTCGTTCGGGCGGCGCTTCGTGCGGTCCTCGCTCGCCTTCTCCTACGAGCGCCGCCACACCAAGGAGGAGATCCTCACGGCCTACCTGAATACCGTGTACTTCGGCGACGGGGCCTACGGCGCCGAGAGGGCCGCCGAGCGTTACTTCGGCAAGGACGCCGACGAGGCCACGCTCTCGGAGGCGGCCGCCCTCGTCGGCTTCCTGCACGCGCCCTCCACCTACACCACCTGGGAGGGCGAGCCGCTCGTCGAGGAGGCCACCGCCCGCCGCGACAGGGTGCTCGGGCTCATGCTCGAGCAGGGCATGATCTCCGCCTCAGAGCACCGCGAGGCGGTCGCCACAAAGCTAGAGTTCGCCCCCGACCCGCCCCCAGACGACCCTGCCTACGCGCCCTTCCTAGAGAAGGTGCGCGAGGAGGTCGAGGAGAGGGTGGGAGCCGAGGCCGTGCGCCTGGGCGGGCTCCGCATCCACACGACCCTCGACCCGGGCCTGCAGCGCGCCGCCGTCGAGGAGGCCGAGGAGGCGCTGCCGGGGGCCGAAGACCCCGCGGCTGCGGTGGTGACCGTGGAACCCCAGAGCGGCGCGATACGGGCCCTGGCCGGACGGGAAGGGGACTTCAACCTCGCGCTTCACGCCCGCCGCCAGCCCGGCAGCTCTTTCAAGCCCTTCGTGCTCGCCGCGGCGCTCAAAGAAGGCGTCTCGCCCGAGAGCACGTATGTTTCCCAGGACCTCAACTTCAGCTTTCAGGACGAGTACTACGCGATCGAGAACTACGACTCCGTGGAGCGGGGGGAGATCTCGATCCGGGAGGCGATGGCCGAGTCGGACAACACCGTCTTCGTCCAACTCGCCGCCGAGGTGGGCCTGGAGCGGGTCGCCCGCACCGCGAGGGACCTCGGCATCACCACGCCCGTCGAGGCCTACCCTTCCACGGCCATAGGCGGCCTCGGCGAGGGCGTCAGCCCGCTCGACATGGCCTCCGCGTACTCGACCTTCGCGGGGGGCGGCATCCACCGCGAGCCGTACTCGGTGGGCCTCGTGGAGCGGGTGGATTTCGGGGAGAGCGATACCTCCTACGAACACCGGATCGGCGGGAGGCGCGTGCTGACGACCGACCAGGCCGCCCTCGCGACCGACGTCCTGCGCGGCGTGGTCGAGGGCGGAACGGCGAGCATGTACCACGACCTCGACGAGGAGATAGGCCGCCCCTCCGCCGGCAAGACGGGCACGACCGACGACTTCGTGGACGCCTGGTACGTCGGCTACACGCCCCGCCTGTGCACCTCCGTCTGGGTCGGCTACCCCGAGGGCCGGCGCTCGATGGTCGGCGTCCACGGCCTCGAAGAACCCAACGGGGAGCGGTTGCCCATGGACATCTGGTCCTCCTACATGGCCAGGGCGACAGAGGGCGACCTCTCCCTCTCGTTCCCGGAAGCCGACGCTTCGGGGCTGGAGATCTCCTCAAGCGGCGGATAGGGACTACCCGTACACTTCCGAACCACCAACGGCTTCGAGAGGAGAACCATGACCAGCGGCAACATACAGATGGGGCCGGACCCGGACCAGGTGCGCGACGCGCTCGCGGCGGCCGTGCGCGACGACCCCACGCTGCGCGAACGCAAGAGCGAGCAGGTAGCCGCCGAACTCGCCCGCGGCGGCTACCTGCAAGAAGAGCCGGACCCCGTCCTCGTCGCGGAGATGCTCGGCGTCCTGGACCAGGACGAGCCGGGCAACGAGCCCGGCGAAGAGACAGAAGAGGCGAGCCCGACCTAGAGAGCCGGTCCCCGTGCATTACAATGATCCCGTCATGGACCTGGACAGGCTCTACGGGGGATCTTTCATAGACTGGGGGGCGGTCTCCGCCTCCTGGAACAAGCGGACCGTACCCTCGCGCCTCCTCCTCTTCGCCGCCCGCCGCTACCTGGGCGAGCATCCCGCCACGGCCGACGGGTCGAGGGCCGAAACCCTCGACCCCGTCTCCCTCCCGGAAGAGATAAAGCGCGCCTACGCCGTACCACCGGCGACGGAGGGAGAGGCGGCCCGCCTGTGGGGAGAGTTCGTCGACGCCGCCGTCGCCGCCGAGCTTGAGATGGTCACCTACGGCGAGCGCCCGCCACTCCTGCACGAGCTCAGAAACGGCCTCTCCCAGGCCGCCGAAGAGGCCGGAGAACGCACCGAGCGAGGCAGGTGGTTCATGAGGCGCCACGACGCGCTTCCCGGAACCGACCTCCCGGACTCTCCGGAATATTTGCCGGTTTAGCACGCCGCCTTCGGCAAATTTCAGCACGGCGCTTCGCGCCTCTCGGCACGCTCCGGCTTCGCCTCCGCTCTCGGCATTTCGGCTTCCTGCCGCCTGGGCCCGGCCGCGCGGCGTGCTGACAGGCCGCGCGGCGGCGTGCTAAATTCGGCGGACTGAGCTTGCGTGGGGCGGGCTCACGAGGGAGAGGAAACCTTATGGAGTCCATACCCAGCGCGAGCTACAGTTTTACCCTGCGGGTCGAGTTTCCGCACCGGGCGGGATCGCTCGGCAAGATCCTGACCGTCATCGGGGAGGCGGACGGGATGGTAGGGGCGGTGGACATCGTCAGGATGCGCGAGGACAGGACCGTCCGCGACATCACCGTGAACGCCCGCGACTCCGAGCACGGGCAGAGCGTGGTCGAGGCCGTCGGGGAGCTGCCCGAGGTCGAGGTCGTCAACGTCTCGGACAGGACGTTCCTGATGCACCTCGGGGGCAAGATCGAGGTGCGCTCCAAGCTGAAGATCCGCACCCGCGACGACCTCTCGATGGTCTACACGCCGGGTGTGGCCCGGGTGTGCCGCGCGATCCACGACGACCCCGAACGCGCCTTCAACCTCACCATCAAGCGCAACACCGTGGCCGTCGTCTCCGATGGGACCGCCGTCCTCGGCCTCGGGGACATAGGCCCCAGGGCGGCGATGCCCGTGATGGAGGGCAAGGCCGCCCTCTTCAAGCAGTTCGCGAACGTGGACGCCTTCCCGATCTGCCTCGATACCAAGGACACCGAGGAGATCATCGCCACCGTCAAGCACCTCGCCCCGGCCTTCGGCGGCATAAACCTCGAAGACATCTCCGCCCCCCGCTGCTTCGAGATCGAAGAGCGCCTGAAGAAGGACCTGGACATCCCCGTCTTCCACGACGACCAGCACGGCACCGCCGTGGTGGTCCTCGCGGCCCTCATAAACTCCCTCAAGATCGTCGGCAAGAAGGTCGAAGACCTGCGCCTGGTCGTGAACGGGGTGGGGGCTTCGGGCGTGGCGTGCGCCAAGATCATAATGGCCGCCGGCGCCACGAACGTCGTCGGTTGCGACTCGAAGGGCATCGTCCACGAGGGCCGCGAGGACTTGAACCCCGCCAAGCGCTGGTTCGCCGAGAACACCAACCCCGAGGGCCGCACCGGGGACCTGGCCGAGGCCGTCCGCGGCGCCGACCTGTTCCTTGGGCTCTCCGCCCCGAACGTGTTGAGCGTCGACCATCTCAAGACGATGAACGAGGACCCCATAGTCTTCGCCATGGCCAACCCCGACCCCGAGATACGCCCCGAGATCGCGATGGGCCACGCCAGGATCATCGCCACCGGCCGCAGCGATTACCCGAACCAGATCAACAACGTCCTCTGCTTCCCCGGTATCTTCCGCGGCGCCCTCGACGTCCGCGCCCGCGAGATCGACGAAGGCATGAAGCTCGCCGCCGCCAACGCCATGGCCGACGTGATCCCCGAGGAAGAGCTCTCCGACGACTACATAATCCCCTCGGTCTTCGACGAACGGGTCGCCCCCGCGGTCGCCGAAGCCGTCTCGGAGAAAGCGAGGGAGACCGGCATGGCCCGCCGCGTCCAGGACCGCGCCGAAACGGGCCTCTCGGCGACGACGTTCTAGTCGTCGGCCTTCGGCCGGCGAGAGGCTCTAGGTTTTGAGGCACAAGGTTTTAGGCTAGGGGGCGTGACCTCGCCGCGCGGGCGATACCCGCCGCAGGCTGACGCGATGATGGAAGCGAATTGCGTGATCTTCACCGCGCTGGTACCCCGAAGATTCAAAGCCTAGAACCTCGAAGCCTAGAACCTCTACTGGACTTCTCCCCGGCGCGGAATAGAATTTCCTTATGCCGGCCTTCCGCCAGATCTTTGTTTGCGCCACGCCCGGGGAGGGGCGCTGCGGGGAGAAGGGCGGGGGCGAGCTTCTGGAGGCTTTTAAGGACGAAGTGGAACGGCGCGGGATGTCCTCGTCCACCGTCCTGCGCAACGCCTGCACCCGGCGCCACGAGGAGGGGCCGGTCGTCTTTATCTTCCCCGACGACGTCTGGTACGCCCGCGTGACGCCCGACGACGTCCCGCGCATCGTCGAAAGCCACCTGCTGCCCGCCCGGGCAGGGTCTTAGCGGCCTGGGTTAGGGTACTCGCCCGGGGGGGCCATCCCGGCTCCGCCAACCCTCGTCGTGCTTCTCCTGCTGGCCGCCGACGGGCGAGGTCCCATCGCTTCCGAATCCCAGTCGTCCGATGGTCCGTTCCATGGCCCAGTCGGCGCCGGTCAGGAGCCTGTCGCGGCGGCTCTTGATGTAGTAGAGGAAGACGCTCCGGTAGAGGGCCTGGGCCGCGGGGCCGCGCAGCTTGAGGCCCACGGCGTCGGCAACGCCGCCCTCGGGGCCGAGGCTCACCACGTAGCCCCGGTCGAAGAAGCGGAAGGGCGGGCGGCCCCGGCGGCTCTCCGCGCCCCTCAGGCGTCGTTTGAGGTCGCGGGCGGCCCAGGGACCCTGCTGCACGGCGACGGAGGCTGTGGGGGGCAGGGGGCCGAGCTTCGGGTGCGTGTAGCGGCCGGCGTCCCCGAGCACGTAGACCTCGGGGTGATCCGGCAAAGTCAGGTGCTCGTCTATGGCTATGCGGCCGGACGGGTCGTGTTCCCCGGGTAGCTCGCGGACGAGCGGCGCGGCCCCGACCCCCGCCGCCCACACGCGCGTGGCGGCGGGCAAAAACTCGCCCCCGAACCGCACGCCCGACCCGCTCGCCTCGTCGACCACGGTGTTCAGCAGCACCTCTACGCCGAGGTTGGCGAGGGTCTGCCGGGCAACGCGGTCGAAGTACGGGTCGAGCCAGCCCATTAGCCGGTCCGTGGCCTCGAAGAGCACGACCCTCGGCGCTTCGCGCGGGCGCCGGTGCGAGCGCCTCCTGAGGTAGTCGAAGAGCGACGCGACCTCCGCGGCGAGCTCCACCCCGGTCGCCCCGCCGCCCACGATGGCCACCGTGAGGGCGCCGGGCGGCGCCGGGGCCGTGCCGGTGGCCAGCTTCCAGGCGCCGGCTAGCGCGCCGCGCAGGGCCAGGGCGTCGTCCACGCTCCAGAACTTCTGCAGGTGGTCCCGCAAGGGGGCGGGGGGTGGCGTCGCGACGCTGCCGGGGTTTAGCACGAGGTACTCGTAGCCCACGACCCCCCCAGAGGTGTGGAGCACCTTCTCGTCGAGGTCCACGCCCGTAACCTCGGCCTTTAGGAGGGCGCACGCGTCGCGGCAGAGGGGGGCCACGGGGGAGCGGACGCTGCCCGGGTGGACGCGACCGACGGCGACCTCGTGGGCCAGGGGGATGAACTCCCACTCGTCCCGGCGGTCGACGAGCAGGGTCTCGCCCGGCTTTCTCAGGGGCGGCGGGAGGTGCCTCAGCAGGGAGGCGCCGGCGAACCCGGCCCCGACCACCACCACCCGCGCCCCCCGGTCCACGCGCACGGAGCGGGCCATACCCCTAGCCAGCCTTCCCGGGCACGACGGGCCGGCAGGGCGTATTCCTAAGGGCTTCTGGCAACATGCTGTCCTCCGTTCGGGGCCTGCTCGCGGCGACACGGGGAGTATACAGCGGCGGGCGGGTGCCCCGGCCGCCGCGGCCGTCCCGGCGGGGAACACGGGGCGTTCATCCGGCCCGGGACCATCCCCAGGCGGGCGGCTTTACAAAACCGGCGGCCGAACGTAGACTGCACGGACCGTCGTCGGAATAGGGGCGTCGGCGGTACGAGGGGTTTTTGCAAAGGAACGGGGAAATGCCCCATTCCGGGGCTAGAAAGGGAAAGCGTGATAAAGGAGGAAGCGGGGGCCGGGGACATCATCCCCGGGCTTATAGTCAGGCATACCAACCGGCGTCTGGGCAAGCTCGACGCCTGCGAGGCTTGCGAGCGTTTGATCTCGGGCAAGATCTCTTTCTCCGAGTTCGTGGACCAGGTGGGGGATCGCTACACGGAGATCCTGGACTTTATGACGGAACACGACCTCCACCCGGGCCGCCCGGAGGAGGTCCTTTTTTGCATAGACTGCCACGCAGGTCTCTCCGCACGCAACGTCTTGCGGGCGCAACTTACCTACCTCTACGGCTACGACGAGAAGGCCGCCCTGGGATAGAGCCCTGGGGTAGAAGCCGGCATTTATGGGTAGAACCGTCCCTACGCCCACCGGGGCGTCTTGCAGGCAAGAGACGGGGAGGCCCGAAGCCGTGAACGACGACACCCAGAAGCGTATGATATCCATCCTCTCGACGGGCATCGCGTTCGTCCTCGCGAGCCGGCTGGCCGAGAGGTTCATCAAAGAACCAGAGGTGCGCGGCGTGCGCGACGACGCCAAGGAGGCGCTGCTCCAGGCGTCGTTCTCGCTCGTCTCCACGATAGTGGCCTCGTTCGTCATCCGCCGGGTCATCGGCAGCCGCTGGGGGGCCTAGAGCCGTTCGCGGCGGGGCCGAACTTCGTTCCGGACCGTCGCCAGCCGTCGGAGATCTGCGGGACGAAAAGGGCCCGTAGCGCGAGCCGACGGCCGTAGCCAACGGCGCGATTTTCGGGGGCCCGGCGCTTCCGGAGACCGTCGTGGGCGCGCGTTTGGCGCGCGTGCCGGGCGGTGGGCATTTGGGTTATTATTGCCCGCATGGGTACCATTCTGATAGTTCTGTTTCTGGTGATCCTGGCGGTCGTGGCCGCGTCGCAAGCGCTGGGACGGGCCACCTACGAGGTGGACAGCGCCCGCGACACCGAGTTTATCGAGCTCGACGGGGCGTGGGTCCGCTACAACGTCATCGGCGGCGGGCCGCCGGTGGTCCTGGTTCACGGTTGGCTCTCCTCCTCGCGCATCTGGGAGCAACTGGCGACGAGGCTGGCCCAGCGCTTCACCGTTTACAGCCTCGACCTCGTCGGCTTCGGGGAGTCGGACAAGCCGTCCTCGGGCTACGGGGTGCGCAACGGCAGCAGGCTACTCTACGCGTTCTGCGCGCACTTCGGGCTTAACCGGGCGAGCGTCATAGGCCACGACCTCGGCGGCAACATGGTCGTCAAGCTCGCGGCGGATCACCCCGACCTCATCGGGCGGGTGGTGCTCGTCTCGGTACCGGCCGACGACGACCAGATCGACCTTCCCACCCCGCTGTGGCTCGCGACGCTGCCCGTCGTGGGGCCGCTCTTCTACGCCCTCGGGCGGGCGGCGCGGCCGGTCCGCAGGATGTGGATGCGGCCCTTCGTCGCCGACGCGAACGACCTCACGGACGAGATCGTGGACGACGCCGTAAAATCCACGCCCGCGGCGGCGGCCGGGACCTTGAGCATCTCGCGGCGGGAGATCTCGCGCGGCCGGCTCGTGCGGCAGGCGGCGATCATCAAGATACCGATGCTCGTCGTCTCGGGCGAGGAGGACCAGATCGTGGACCCCCACTCCGTGGGCGTCTGGGCCGGGAGCGTGCAGCGGGCGGAGATCTGCCTGATAAACGAGTGCGGCCACGCGCCCATGGTCGAACGCCCGGCGGAGTTCAACGCCCAGGTGCTCGCCTTCCTGACCGGCGACGCCCGTTACCTCGACCAGGCCGAGTCCCCGCGGCCAACCGTCGCCGAAGAAGAGGAAGAACTCGAACCAGCGGAGGGCCCCGAGACGGACCTCCCGCCCCGAAACCGGACCACGACCGACCCCCCGAACGGCGCCCCCGCCACCGACGACACCGCCGACCTCACCCGGGAATACCCGGTCTCGGATGCCGCCCCCGCCGACGACGCCCCGCCGAAGGTCCACCGCAAGCGCGGGGGCGGCTACAGGGCCGACGGTCGGGAGGAACCACGGGCCGATCCGCAAGCGCCGCCAGAGGCGGGCCCCAGAGACCGCTTCGAGAACAGACGGCGACGGTCCACCTCCGCAGACGGCCCCATCCCGGAGCTGCCGGCCGACCTCTTCGACTGGCCCGAACCCCGCCGCGGGCCCCGTCCCAATCGCCGGGAAGACGACGACCCCCCGCACAGCCCCAACGGGCCGTCGCACTCCTAAAGCCCTCAGGCACCAGCAAGACGCCGGAGGGGGGCAACCCCACCAGGAGGCGTTTGCAGGGTGCCCGCCGCCGAAAGTCATCGTTCGACCTCACTCTCTTGCCGACAAGCTGGGAGCGGGCGCGAGGGCAACGTGCCGAAAGCGTAAGCCGAAGGCCGGAGCGTGCCGAAAGGCGCCGGGCTGACGGTCCTCTACAGGGTCTTCTGCAGGTACAGCCACTCCCTGATGTCCAGGAAGAAGCCGGTGAGAAAAGACCTCTGGCGGCCGGCCTCACGGTAGCCTTCGGCCTCGTAGAGGCGCAGGGCCGAGAGGTTGTTGCCGCTGACGTGCAGGCCTACCGTCTCCTTGCCGGCGTCCCGGGCGAGGTTCTCGGCCGCCGAGAGCAGGTCGCGCGCGATGCCCCGCCGCTGGAAGGAGGGGGAGACCACGAGCCGCTCGACGTAGGCCTCCGAGGCTGTGTACGAGTAGCGGGGGAAGGAGAGAAGGGTCGTCGCCCACATGGCGCGGGGGAACCCGAGGTTGCGGGTCAACGAGCGCCAGAGGCCGCGGGCCAGGATGTCCTCCCTCGACGGGGCCGTCCGGACGCCGACGCTGCCGGCGAGCTCGGCCGAGGAGTAGCCCTCGGTGACCAGCGAGGTGACGCCGCCCGAGGCGTGTTCGAGGGTCACCCACTTCTCCATCACTCGCAGGGAGCGGTCCATCCGGCCGCCGAAGATGGGCCTGAACTTCTCCAGAAAGCCCTCCACCACGAGGGCCGCTATGGCTGGGTCGTCCTCTGCGTTCGCGAAGCGCACGGTGAACTGCTCGGCCTCCATCCGATTATCGTACCAGAAGGCGGCGTTTAGCTGACCAGGCGCCTGCGCATTATCTGGATCGGCACGAGGGCCAGAACGGCGGTGAAGACCAGGATCCAGGCAACGTCCACGAGGACGACCGGCGACGGCCCGGAGGCGAGCGCGCGGCAGACGTTGACCGCGTGGTAGAGCGGCGTGAACCACGCCACCTGCGGCACCGGAGCCGGAAAGTCGTCCACCGGGAAGAAGATCCCGGACACCAGAAACAGCGGCGTGATGACGAGCGTGAAGTAGTACGAGAAGTAGTCTATCTGGTGGATGAGGCTCGTAAAGAGCGTCCCCATGACGCTGAACATGATCCCGATAAGGAGCAACGCCGGCGGTACGAGCACGGCCCACGGCGAGCTCACCAGCCCGAGCGCGACCAGCACGACCAAGAACGCCGTCCCGTACAGAGCGCTCCTGGTTCCGGCCCACAGGTACTCGCCGGCGACCACGTCCTCGGCGTTGACGGGGGTGGTGATGATCGCGTCGTAGACCTTGTCGAATCGGAGCTTCACGAAGGTGTCGAAGGTGCTCTCGAAGGACGCGGCGAACATGGCGTTGCTCGCCAGCAGCCCCGGCGCGATGAACGCCACGTAGTCCTGCCCGTTGATGCCGCCCTGCCGGATAAACGTCCCGAGCCCAAGGCCCAATGCCCCGAGGTACAGCAGCGGCTCCACGAAGTTCGGGAACATGATGCTCTTCCAGTACTTCTTGAAGATGGTCAGGTTGCGCTGCCAGACGCGGAAAGCCCCGCGCGGCGAGGGAATTTTGATCCCGCCTTGCATCAGTCGGCCAGCCTCCTTCCGGTGAGCCGCATGAAGACGTCCTCGAGCCCCGATCCCCGGTGCACGATGTTCTCCACCTTTATCCCGGACTCGCGTACCCGCTCCATGATCGCGTCCGCGTCCCTGGTAAACGCGAGCAGCGCCTCGACGCTCCCGCCCTCCTCGACGCTGTCGGCCGCCTCCTCCAGGATCGGCCGCAGCGCCGTAAGCGAAGCCGGGTCGGACCGGAACTCCAGGACCTGCGGGCTTACGTGCTCCCTTACGAGCTCCCCAGGCGACCCGCGGGCGATGATGTCCCCGCCTTCCATGATGACGAGCCTGTCGCAGAGCCTGGCGGCCTCCTCCATGTAGTGGGTGGTGAGGATGAGGGTCTTGCCCTCCCTGGCGAGCTCGCGCAGCTTGTCCCAGACCAGGTGACGCGCCTGCGGGTCGAGCCCGGTCGTGGGCTCGTCGAGCACGACGAGGTCGGGGTCGTTGACGAGGGCGCGCGCGATGAGCAGGCGGCGCTTCATCCCGCCTGAGAGCGACTCGACCTTCGCCTCCGCCTTCTCGGTGAGCTGCACGAAATCCAGCAGCTCGTCCGCCCGCTGCAGCACGAGCTTGCGGGGCAAATCGAAGTAGCGGCCGTAGACGAGCAGGTTCTCCCTCACCTTGAGGCCCTCGTCCAGGTTGTTCTCCTGCGGTACTACCCCGATCCTGCGCTTGACCTCCCTGTCGTGGCGGATCACGTCGAGGCCGACGACCGAGAGCTCTCCGCCCGTCGGCACCGCCGCCGCGTAGATCATCTTCATCGTCGAGGTCTTACCAGCCCCGTTGGGCCCCAAAAAACCGAAGCATTCCCCAGCATAGACCTCGAAGTCCACGCCCTTGACGGCCTCGAAGTCCCCGTAGCTCTTCCTGAGCCCCCGGCCCGACAGCGTGGACCCGCCCGTCCTCCCCCTGCTCTTTCGCCGCGTCTCCGCGCCCAACCGCAAACCCCTATGTGTAACACGAACGATCACAGCCCCCAGGGCCGGCCAATGGCCCCGGGTAAGAGGCTTATACTAACTTATCGACCCGCCCCGACCACCCCGAAAGCCCCCGCGCCGGGACGCCGGGCCCGTGTTACCGTGGCGTGTTACAAAATGTACAAGTGTTAAGGAATGTTGTGGTCGTGCCTACCACTTTACGAACGTGGCTGATAAGATGTCGGGCGGATAGAAGTCTGGACGAACGCCTGCGGTTGGTTCGATAGACGGAGAGGGCATATTGGGCAAGAGGTCGGACAAGCGGATATTCCGGAGGCGGCGTCAGCGGGCGGGCTTCGTCCTGCTCACGTCGATGGCGGTCGTGGTTGTCGGCGCGCTAATGCTCTCCTTTATGAGTTCGTTCGGCCCGAGCCTGACGGCTTCCGTCGGCGGGGGAGATTCCCCCGTCAAGAGGGTGGCCGCTCCTGAGGTGGGCAGCGCTCCTGAGCCTGTGGCCGAAGGCGCGGGGGCATCGCAGGAGGTCGCCGCGGAGCCGGCGGTCGAGGAGAAGCCTGCCGGGGAAGAGAAGGCCGAGGCTTCCGGCGGCGGGGAGGACCAGGGCAAGCCGGAGCAGGCGCAGAAAGAGCCGGAGCAGGCCGCGGGCCCGCCGCCGATTCCGCAGCCCGCCACGAACGATCTGTGGATGGACATACCCTCGCTCGGCCTCGACGACAACTACGTGGCCGACACCAGCTCGCACGCCGCCATGGACGCGGGGGCCATCAAGCTCCCATCGACGGGGTTCCCCTGGCAGGAAGGCGCCAACACGTACATCGCGGCGCACAGGCTCGGTTACCCGGGCACGGAGAGCGACTACCAGTTCTACGACCTGGTGAACATGCAGCTTGGGGACAAGATCTACCTCTACGACGCCAACGGCACGGTCTACACCTACGAGGTCTCCGGGTTCGCCGAGGTCTTGCCGTCGGAGACGTGGGTGACGTCGCCGCAGGCCGGCCGCGACATGATCTCGCTGCAGACCTGCATCGAGGACTACGGCGACTACTGGACGATGGGCCCGAACTGGTACGTCCGCTACGTCGTTCAGGCGGACCGCGTCTCCGTCGACCCGGCATAGGTCCCGCACAAGAACGCGTAGCGCCGGGCGCCCTTTCGGGGGCGCCTCTTCTTTGCCCGGGGGGTGGACGAGCCGCTATACTGGACGTTCGCGCAAGAGGGGTTCGCCCGGCAGGGGCGCGCACCCGCGGAGTTTGTCAACACGCGAGAGGAGAAGGACCCGCATGGCACTGGTAACGATGCGTCAGCTTCTGGACGAGGCCGCGAAGGGCGACTACGGCGTCGGGGCTTTCAACGTCAACAATTTGGAGCAGGTACAGGCGATCATGGAGGCCGCCCGGGAGACCGAGTCGCCCGTGATCATCCAGGCCTCCCGCGGGGCCAGGAAGTACGCCAACGACCGCTTCCTGTACCACCTCATGGAGGCGGCGGCCGAGGTGTACCCGGAGATCTCCGTGGCGCTCCACCAGGACCACGGCAACGGCCCCGACACCTGCCGCAGCGCCATCGAGCTCGGCTTCACGAGCGTCATGATGGACGGCTCGCTGCAGGAGGACGGCAAGACGCCCGCGGACTTCGAGTACAACGTGCGCGTGACGCGCGAGGTCGTCGAGATGGCCCACGAGGTCGGCGTCACGGTCGAGGGCGAGCTCGGGACCCTTGGCGGCATCGAGGACGGCGTCGGGTCGGGCGAGGTGCACCTGACCGACCCGGACCAGGCCGTCGAGTTCGTCGAGCGGACGGGGGTGGACGCCCTGGCGGTCGCCATCGGGACGAGCCACGGGGCCTACAAGTTCACCAGCGAGCCGGACCGGGACGTGCTGGCGATGAACATCATCGAGGAGATCAACGAGCGGCTCCCCACCACGCACCTCGTCATGCACGGCTCCTCCAGCGTGCCGAAGGAGCTCGTGGACACCATCAACAAGTACGGCGGGGAGATCCGGCCGACCTTCGGGGTTCCGGTGCGCGAGATCCAGGAGGGCATCAAGCACGGCGTCCGCAAGGTCAACGTCGACACCGACCTTCGACTCGCCGCCACCGGCGCCATCCGCAAGGCCTTCGCCGAGGACCCGTCGGAGTTCGACCCCCGCTACTACCTCAAGCCCGCCCGCGAGGCGATGAAGGGGGTGGTCAAGGCCCGCATGGAGGCGTTCGGCCAGGCCGGCCACGCGAAGGACTACGACCCGATCTCCCTCCCCGACATGGCCGCCCGCTACAAGGAGCAGGGCCACAAGCTCACCGTTACCTAGGGGGAACAGCCTCCAGCGGCCGGCCACCAGGAAACTGGTGGCCGGCCGCTTTTTCGTGCATTACGGGTTCGGTGTGCGGTCTGCGCGCAGGTGCAGGAGATACCGGCTCCGTCGCGAGCGGCCCAGGGTGCGTCCGGGGGACATCAGGAAGCCCCGTGGGCCGCGTGCGAAGCCGCCACCGCCGGCACCGCCCAGGTCTCCTCTGCCCACCCTCCCTCGGAGAGCAGGTCCCGGTACGCGTTGCGCGCCCGCGAGGCCGAAAGGGTAGTGTCCAGCACGACCTCGACCACACGCCGATCTCCCCGCGAAGCGTACCGCGCGCTTCCCAAGAGGACGAACCCTTCGGGTATGGGGATCCGGAACGGCACCTCTTCCGGCAAGCTTCCCGGGAAGATGAGCGGTTTCTGGTCGGTCACGGTGTACGGGAAGTGCGACTCCATCAGCCTTGCGGCCAGCTCGCGCGGCACGTAGCCGCCGTTCGAAGGAGACGCCGGGCCCGGGCGTTGCATCTGATCCTCGCTTTCTCTCTTTCGGCGAGTAGGTGGCCTGCCACCATTACGGATCCGAAGGCCAACGGTTGCCCTAAGTCTCCGGGGCGTCGATCCACTTGATGGTTCTCGGCGGTTCGTAGCCTTCGAACCTGTCGAGCAGAGCTGGCGGATCTTCTTCGACGAGCACGAGCCGCCGGTGCTCCTCCTTCAGGAAAGCCCGGTCCACCATCCGGTCGAAGACAGCGAGCAGCGGGTCGTAGTAGCCGGCGACGTTTAGGAGGCCGCAGGGTTTGTCGTGTTCGCCGAGTTGGGCCCAGGTGAGGGCTTCGAAGAACTCTTCGAGGGTGCCGTTGCCGCCGGGGAGGGCGATGAAGCCGTCGGAGAGCTCGGACATCAGGGCCTTGCGCTCGTGCATGGAGTGGACGACGTGGAGTTTCGTGAGGCCGGTGTGCCCGATCTCGCGTTCGACGAGCGCCTTTGGCATCACCCCGATCGCCTCCCCGCCGGCACCGAGCGCGGCGTCCGCGACGACGCCCATGAGGCCGACGTGCCCGCCCCCGTAGACGAGCGTGATGTTCCTCTCCACCAGCGTTCGGCCGAGCAGGCGGGCGGCCTCGGCGTAGGCCGGGTCGCTGCCGGGGCTGGAGCCGCAGAAGACGCAGATGCTGTTCAAGCGGCTAGAACCTCTGAACCAGGAAGACGCCGGCGACGATCAGGAGCGCGCCGAGCAGGCGGGGCGGGGTCGCCTCCTGGACGGCGACGCGGAAGAGGCCGAAGTGGTCGATGATTATCGACGCGATGACCTGCCCCGTGAGAAACAGCCCGATCGTGGTCGCCGCACCCAGGCGCGGCGTGAGGATCACCGACGCCAGCACGAAGCCGGCGCCGAGCAGGCCGCCCATGTACATCCACCACGGCGCGTTCAGGGCGGGCCCGAGGTCCGGCACCGCGCGGCTCATGACGATGGTCGCCACGAAAAGCGCCACGGTGCCCACGAGAAACGAGATGCCGGCGGCGAGCACCGGGCCGCCCACCACGTTGCGCAGTTGCGTGTTGATGGCGAACTGCGTGGGCAGCGCCATCCCGGCCGCGAGCGCCATCGGCAGCAGGAGGAGCCAGGTCACCCTGGTCACGCTACCGCGGCTCGTAGACGTCGTAGAGGACGGGTTCGAGGCCGTCTTCGCCGACGCCGGTGCGGTACTGGACGTAGCGGGCACGCTGGAGGTAGGCCAGCGCCGTCTTGACGCGGCCCCCCAGGCTCGGTATCTCGTCCTCGAGGTCCGAGAGCTTTGAAGAGTCCAGGATCACGTCGTCCTCGTCGTTGTCCTGCCAGATCTCCCACAGCCTGCGCCAGAGCGCGTCTGCTTCGGGCGAGAGCGGTTCGCGTTCCACGGCCTTACCCCTTTTCCTGGTGTTTGCGTAGCTCGAAGACGACGTGTGCTATCTCCGGGACGAGCAGCTTCTCCACGCCGAGACTGACGGCGTTGCGCGAGCCAGGCAGGGATGCCACGAGCTTCGTCCCGACCGACCCGGCGACGGCGCGGCTCAGGACGGCGGCGGCCCCGATCTCCTCGTAGGAGAGCATCCTGAAGAGCTCCCCGAACCCGTCGAGCTTTTTCTCGATCATGCGGTCGACGACCTCGTAGGTCGTGTCCCGCGCCGAGATGCCCGTCCCGCCCGTCGTCACCACCGCGTCCACGTCCGAACGGGCGAGCAGATCGATGAGGCTGGTCCGGATGCCCGCGGCCTCGTCGCGCACGATCTCGCGGACGACGACCTCGTGGCCCGCCCCGCGCATGAGCTCCTCCACCACGTCGCCCCCGGTGTCCGTCTCGGGCGTGCGCGTGTCGCTTATGGTAAGCACCGCGACCCGGATGATCTCCGGCGCGGACCCCCGATGCTGGTGCACGCTCTCGCTCAACGCAATCCCCCCGCCAAGAACGGGTTGTGCGCGCGCTCTTCCCCGATTGTCGTCTCGGGCCCGTGCCCGGAGTGGACGGCCGTCTCGTCCGGCAGGGTGAGCAGGCGCTCGTTTATGCTGCGCATCAACAGCTCCATGCTGCCGCCGGGCAGGTCGACCCGTCCCACGCTCCCCGCGAACAGGGCGTCGCCGGAGAGCACCAGCCCCTCGTCCGCCGCGTAGAAGGCCAGGTGGCCCGGGGCGTGGCCCGGCGTGTAGAGCGCCTCGAACCGCAGGCCCCCGACCTCGAGGATATCCCTGTCCTCGATGTACCCGTCCACGGTGGGGACCTTGCCGAAGCGGAGGCCCATCATCAGGGCCTGGTTCGGGAGCTGCTTTAGCATGGGTTCGGCCTCGGCGTGCGTCAGGACCGGGCAGGAGTACTCGTCCACGAGTGCGGCGACGGCGCCTACGTGGTCGATGTGGGCGTGGGTTATTACTATCCTGGATATCTCAAGGTTCGTCTGCTCCACGGCGAGGGAGATGCGCATCGCCTCGTCGCCGGGGTCGAAGAGGACACCGATCCCGGACGCCTCGTCCCCGACGATGTAGCAGTTCTCCTGAAACGGTCCCACGGTAAGCTTTTCGAGGATCATCCGGACCTCCCGATCAGGAACTCGACCAGCAGCCGCGCCGGCGTGCCGGTGGCCCCCTTGGTGGTGTACGCGTTGCCCTTCTTGCCGTAGGCGGTCCCCGCTATGTCCAGGTGCGCCCACGGGAAATCCGCGAACTCCTTGAGGAAGGCGCCCGCGGTGAGGGCGCCGCCCCCGCGACCGCCTGAGTTCTTCAAGTCGGCGGTGTCGCCCTTTATCTGCTCGGTGTACTCGTCGAAGAGGGGGAGGGGCCAGGCGCGCTCGCCGGTCGCTTCGCCGGCGGTCCGGACCTCGGCTATGAGATCCTCGTCGTTGCCCATGAGGCCGGAGGCGTGGCCGCCCAGGGCCACTACGCAGGCGCCGGTGAGGGTGGCGCAGTCCACGACGGCGGCGGGTTCGTAGCGGCGGGCGTAGGAGAGGGCGTCGGCCAGGAGCAGGCGCCCCTCCGCGTCCGTGGTCAGGATCTCGACGGTCTTCCCGCCGTGCATCGTGAGCACGTCCCCCGGCTTGAAGGCGTCGCCCCCCGGCAAATTCTCCGTCGCCGGGACGATGGCGACGACGTCGAGCGGAAGGTCCAGGGCGCCGACGGCCTCCATCGCGCCCAGGACGGCGGCGCCCCCGCCCATGTCGAACTTCATGTCCTCCATGCCGGTCGTGGGCTTTATGGAGATGCCGCCGGAGTCGAAGGTGACGGCCTTGCCCACGAGCACGACCGGCCTCTCCCCGCCGCCCTTGCGGTGCTCCAGCACGATGAACCGCGGCTCGTTGGATGCCGATCTCGCGACGGTAGCCAGCCCCGTGAGGCCCTCTTCCTCGATGCCGGCGCGGTCGAGGACGCCCACCGTCATGCCGTAACGGGCGCCGATCTCCCCGGCCCGCTCCGCCAGATACTCGGGCGTCGCCGTGTTCGACGGCTCGTTGGCGAGGTCCCTGGCAAGGGCGGTCCCGCCCGCCACTTTCTCCCCGATCCCGGCACCCCTGGAAGCCGCCTCCTCGTCCCCGGAACCGCTGACGAGAAGGTCGAAGTCCTCCGGACCGCCGTCGTCGTTGTTCTCGCCCGTCTTGTACCGGCCGAAGCGGTAGAGCCCGAGGGCCGCGCCCTCCGCCGCGGCCCTCGCGGTCGTCGCGACATCCGCATCTTCCAACGTCGGCAGCGAGAAGGCGACGGATCGCGCCTTGAGCGCGCGGGCCCTGCGGGAGACGGTGGCGGCGGTGCGGCGCAGCTTCTCGGGGGTGAAAGACGATCGACCTCCGAGGCCGACGAGCAAGAGGCGAGGGGAGGGTAACGCGTCGCCGCCGTACAGAAGGGCCGTCTGCCCGGGTTTCCCGGTGAAGTCGCCGCTAGAGAGGGCCGGTTCGGCCGTCGCCGTGAGGCCCTCTGGTGGTTGCTCGTCGGCGTAGAGGCCCAACGCGAGCAGGTCCGCCCGCGCCTCCTCCGGCGCGACCTTCTTTACACCGATCCGGACCAAACCGATCCACCTCCCGCTCGACGACGCCTCGAAACTTGCCCTGCGACGGCCCGGATTATACGGTAAAGGTGCCTTGAAGCTGTCGGTCGTCATCCCCACCCTGAACGAGAGAGCCTCCATCGGGCGCCTCCTGGAGCGTCTACTCGCCGCCCCGGGCGTCCACGAGATCCTCGTCTCCGACGGGGGTTCGACGGACGGCACCACGGGCCTCGTCGTGGCGCCTGCGCGGGTCGTCCCGAGCGAGCCGGGGCGCGGCCCCCAACTCAGGGCGGGTGCGGAGGCCGCGACGGGGGACGTGCTGCTGTTTCTGCACGCCGACGTGCTGCCGCCGCGGGACGTGGCGGACCAGATCTCGCACGCCCTGCGGGCGGGCTCGGTCGGGGGAAACTTCCGGCTGCGCTACCCGGAGGGCGGGCTCCTCGGCCGCTGGCTGGAGCTCCTCGCGCCGCTCTACCGCCGGCTTCCGCGCTACTACGGGGACTCCGGGATCTTCGCGCGGAGGGACGTCTACGAGGCGTGCGGGGGGTTCCCCCACGTGCCGATCATGGAGGATGTGGTCTTTGTCCGCCGGCTGGAGGCCGCGGGACGGACGGCCTACCTGCCCGGGCCCATGGTCAGCGCCTCCCGGCGCTGGAAGGGGGGGCAGATCAGAACCCTCCTGCTCTGGGGCCTCATGCAAACCGCCTTCGCGCTCGGCGCAACCCCCTGGCGCCTGGCCCGCTTCTACAGGACGAGGACGGGTTGAGCTTCCGCATCCTGGTCATGGCGAAGGCCCCGATACCCGGGACCGTCAAGACGCGCCTCGGCCTCCCGCCCGAAGACGCGGCCCGGCTGCAGGCGGCCCTGATCGGGGACACCGTCGGCAAGGCCCGCGCCCTCGCCCCGACGACCGTCGCCGGCGCGCCCCCGGGCCAGCTGCACCGGATCCGCCCCTTCCTGCCCGGCGACGTCACCCTGATCCCCCAGCCCCGGGGCGACCTCGGCGAGAGGATGCTCGAAGGAACCCGCTCCCTCTTCGCCGCCGCCCCCGACCCCGTCCTCATCCTCGGCACCGACTCCCCGACCCTGCCGCCACGGGCAATAACGACGGCCGCCCGAGCCCTCGACACGCGCGATCTATCGATAATACCGAGCGAAGACGGCGGCTACGTCCTGCTGGGGCTGCGCGGGCCCTACGAGGCCGTTTTCTCCGGGATCGGGTGGTCCACGCCGGCGGTACACGAGCAGACCTTGCGGAGGGCGGAGGAGGCCGGTCTGTCGGTGCACGAGGGCGACCCGTGGCGCGACGTGGACGAGCCGGCGGACCTCGCGCGCCTGCGGGCGGAACTCGGCGCGCACCCCGGCCGCGCGCCCGGGACTGCCGGGGTCCTCCGGCTGCTGTAGGTCGGGCGGGCCGAGGGGCCGGTCGGATGCTATCTTGGCGGGGTGGATCTGCGTCCTTACCTGGATCTCGCCGTGCAGACCGCCTACGAGGCGGGGCGCCTCACGCTGGGCTACTTCGGGACCGCCGCCGCGAGGCCCGAGTTCAAGAGCGACGACACGCCCGTCACGGCGGCCGACCGTGAGGCCGAGAAGCTTATACGCGCAAGGATCTCCGGCCGCTACCCCGCGCACGCCATCGTGGGGGAAGAGTACGGGGCAGACGAAGGCGATGGGGGGGACCACCGTTGGATCGTGGACCCCATAGACGGCACGAAGGCGTTCGTGCGGGGCGTCCCACTGTACGGCGTCCTGATCGGGCTGGAGATAGGCGGCGTCTGCGAGGTCGGCGCCGCCTACTTCCCGGCCCTCGACGAGATGCTCTGCGCCGCCACCGGCGAGGGCTGCTTCGCCAACGGCCGCCGCGCTCACGTCTCCGCCACGCCCAGGCTCGACGCCGCCATCGCGTGCTTTACCGACGCCAAGGGCTTCGAGAAGTACGGCCGGGGCGAGGAATGGAAGCGCATCCTATCCGCCGCGGGCGAGGCGAGGGGCTGGTCCGACGCCTACGGGCACGCCCTCGTCGCCACGGGCCGGGCGGACCTCATGCTCGAACCCGCGATGAACCCCTGGGACGCCGGACCCTTTCCTCCCATACTGCGCGAGGCCGGCGGCTTCTTCGGCGACTGGTCCGGCAAAGAGGGAGAGATCTACGCCGAAGAAGGCCTCAGCACCACCCCGACGCTGCTCCCCGAGGTCTTGCGCATCCTCCAGAACAAATAGTCCACACAGCAAAGGGGGCGCGGTTTTCGCCGCGCCCCCTTCCTGAAACCTGTTGCCTGAAGCCTACAAAACCGGCAGGTACTTCTCGATCTCGTACGGCGTCACCTGGATACGGTAGTCCTCGAACTCCTCGCGCTTGAGCTGCAGGAGGCGGCTGAAGGTGTGCTCGCCGAGCGCCTTGTGCAGGAGCTCGGAGTTCTCGGCCTCCTTGATGGCTTCTCCGAGGTCGGCCGGGAGGGACTGGATGCCCATCTTGTCGCGCTCCTCGACGGAGAGGTTGTAGAGGTTCCGCTCCATCGGCTCGGGCAGCTCGTAGCCCTTCTCGATGCCTTCGAGGCCGGCGTGCAGGAGGGCGGCGAAGCAGAGGTAGATGTTCGCCGACGGGTCCGGGCAGCGCAGCTCCATGCGCGTCGCCTTCTCCTGGCCCGGGTGGAAGCCCGGCACCCGCACCAGCGCCGAGCGGTTGCGGCGGCTCCAGGCGATGTAGACCGGGGCCTCGTAGCCGGGGACCAGGCGCTTGTAGGAGTTCACGTGCTGGGCGAAGATGATCGAGAGCTCGCGGGCGTGGCGGAGCTGGCCCGCGATAAACGCTTTCGCCTCGTCCGAGAGGTAGTGCTCGCTGTCGGCGTCGAAAAACGCGTTCTTGCCGTTCGAGAAGAGGCTCTGGTGGGTGTGCATACCCGAGCCGTTCTGGTCGATGAGCGGTTTCGGCATGAAGGTCGCGTAGACGCCGTGGCGCGTGGCGATCTCCTTGACGACCGTCTTGTAGGTCATCACCTTGTCCGCCATCGTCATCGCGTCGTCGAAGCGAAGGTCGATCTCGTGCTGGCTTATGCCGACCTCGTGGTGGCTGTACTCCACCCTGATGTCGAGCTGCTGCAGGGCCTGCACCGTCTCACGCCGCAGCGCCGTCGCCGCGTCGAGCGTCGTCAGGTCGAAGTAGCCGCCATAGTCGAGGGGCTCTGTGCCTTTTGAGTCCTTGAAGTAGAAGAACTCGAGCTCGGGCCCGACGTTGAACGTGTCGAAGCCCATCTCGTTGGCACGCTCGAGCGCGCGGCGCAGGATGTGGCGCGGGTCGCCGACGTAGGGGTCGCCGTCCGTCGTCTGGACGTCGCAGATCATGCGGGCCGTCGGCTCCTCCTGGGGGCTCCAGGGGATCACCTTGAACGTGGAGGGATCGGGCATGGCGATCATGTCCGACTCCTCGATGTCCTGGTAACCCGTGATCGAGGACCCGTCGAAGCCCATCCCCCCGTCGAGCGCGTCCTCGAGCTCCTCGACCGTTATCGCGAAACTCTTTAGCGTCCCCAACACGTCCGTGAACCACATCCGGATAAACTGGACGTTGGCGGCCTTCGCCTGCTGCAACACGTCTTGCTTGCCCATCGTCTCCACGCTTACCTCCTCGCGCCTAGCGCTCTATACTGTGCCCCGGGGGCGGAACGCTCCCGGCCATGTGACCCATGATATGAACCGCCCGCGCCGGTTGCATATGGCCCGGCGTACAAGCCAGGATCGCGCCAGAGCCCGAATCCCTGGCCGGGCGTACAAACCTGCGGCGGAAACGGCGGCGGGTGTCCCTTCCGCGCGGCGCGGGGGCGCCCGGGTTAGAATCCTTCGGGCGCGGCGCGGCCCGTTTAGGCTGGACTCTTATGACGGTTACGAAGGGGGAGAGATGACGGAGAGACCGGAAGATCGCCCGGAGGAACGCCGCAGGACGGGGCCGCTCGGGGACGACGCGGACGCCCAGGAGACCCGCAGGGTCCCCATCGGGGAGAACCGTCCCGGGAGAGGGGAGCCCGCGGGCCGAACGGGGGACGACGCGGCGGAGACCCGCCAGGTGCCCCAGGGCTCCCCCGAGGGCAACGGGGAGAAGGAGACGCGCGTGATCCGCACGCCGGGTTACCCGGACACGACCGCCGACGCGACGCCCTACCCGCGGGGCTACTTCGAGGCGGCGGAGGACCGGGAGGACCGGCTGCGCGACATGTACGGCGGCGTGGACTGGCTCGCGAGCTTTCTCGGCTTCGTCTTCGCGGCACTGGCCGGGGCGATCCTCGCGGCCGTCGCCGGCATCGTGCTTGGCCCCCTCGGCTTCTCGCTGAACCTCTCGGGCGCGCTCGGGACCGCCGCCATCACGGGGCTCGTGCTGCTCGGCGTCCTGATCTTCCTGACCTACTTTTTCGGGGGCTACGTCTCCGGGCGGCTGGCGCGCTTCGACGGCGGGCGCAACGGCGCGATGCTGCTGTTGTGGACGGTCCTTGCCGGCGTGCTGCTCCTGCTGGCGGCCGGGATCTTCAGCGGCTTCCTGCCCGACGGCGCGGCCGAGGCCATCGGCGGCTTCATGGACAGCGCCGCGTCCGCGTTGGGCGACCTCTCGCAGGCGGGGCTCGTCGGGATCGCGGTCGCCGCGGGCGCCATCTTGCTCGCCCTGCTCGGCGGCTTTCTCGGGGGACGCCTGGGCAGCCGCTACCACGCGGAGATAGACCGCACGACCTAGAGCTTCCTGGCGCCCTGCCCTGGGCGGTAGGTTTCGTGAAAGGCGTCTCAACCGGACGCCCGGCTTCACCGAATAATCCCCCGCGTGGGCAGGCACGCTTTGTTCGAGACGGGCATCCGGCGTTTGGGGTCGAAGGAGGACGGGTTCTCCTACCGCTACCCGGGCACCGGGGAGCCCGTGCGCGAGGAGCGGGTGCTTCGGAGGATAGACGAGCTGAAGGTGCCGCCGGCCTGGGAGGAGGTCCGGGTGGCGAGGAACCCGTCGGCCAAGGTGCAGGCGGTGGGCTACGACTCGGCGGGAAGGGTCCAGTACCGTTACCACGAGAAGTACCGGGAGCGCAAGGAGCGGGAGAAGTTCGAGCGCATCCTGCTCTTCGCCGCCAGCCTCCCCGGCATGCGGCGCGTGACGAGCGAGCACCTCCGTCGCGAGAGGCTCGACCGGGAGAAGGTGCTCGCGTGCATGACGCGCATGATGAACGCGTACTGCGCGACTATCCTCACAGACTAGCGAGGTTGCATAAGTATTTCAATTTAATTATTATAGCCAACTGAGGGTTACGGGCTCAGGGGTGGGCCGTATGCAAGCGGGTTAAGGGGCATGTCTCGTGCGAGGGGCAAACGGGCTCACGAGGAGAGAGTTTCTGCGGCTCTCGGCGGGTGCTGCGGGTGGCACGGCGCTTGCCTCCTCGGCCGCCGGCTGCGGGGTGGGCGCCCGGGACCGGGGCACGAACGGCATAACCTACTGGGCCAGCAACCAGGGCG
>CADCVH010000118.1 GCA_902806085.1 uncultured Rubrobacteraceae bacterium
CAAGACGCCGATCGTGGGGCTGGACGTGTGGGAGCACGCCTACTACCTCAAGTACCAGAACCGCCGCCCGGAGTACATAAGCGCCTTCTGGGACGTGGTCAACTGGGACGAGGTCGCCCGCCGCTACGACGCCGCCAAGTCCGCCTAACCACGACCGCGTAGCAACAGAGCCCCCCGGAGGTGTTCGCCTCGGGGGGCTTTTGCGTGCCGGGCACCCCTCCGGTCGACCGCTCGTGAGCACGAACCCACCCCCGGCGGGAGCCATCCAGTAAAGTAGGCCGGTACGAAAGGGCAAAAGGAGAGGACGACTCTTATGCGGCTGGTGGTAGTGGGCGGGGTTGCGGCGGGGACGAAGGCGGCCTCGAGGGCGCGGCGGGTCGACCCGGGGATGGAGATCACGGTCTACCAGGAAGAGCCCGAGCCCTCCATCAGTGAGTGCGGCCTCCCCTACCTCCTCTCCGGCATGGTGGAGGGCCGCGACCGGCTCGTCGCCCGCACCCCGGAGAAGTTTGCGGAGCAGGACATCGAGGTGCGGGTGCGCCACAGGGTCGAGAAGATCCACCCCGCCACCAAGAAGCTCTCCGTACGCGACCTCCTGACGGGCGAGGCCTTCGAAGACTCCTACGACCGGCTCGTCATAGCCACCGGCGCGCGCGCCGTCCTCCCCCCCATCCCGGGCGCCGACCTCGACGGTATCTTCGGGTTGCGCTTCCTCACGGACGCGGACAGGATAATGGCCTACGTCGGGGATCGGTCACCCAAAAAAGCGGTCGTTGTGGGCGGCGGGTACATAGGTCTCGAGGTTGCGGAGAACCTGTGCCGCATCGGGATGGAGGTCTCCCTGATCGAGGGCGAAGACCGCGTCGCCCTCGGCTACGGCCCCGAGGTCTCCGAGAAGGTGGAGGCCGAGCTCGAAAGGAACGGCGTCCACATCTTCACCGGCGAGAGGGTCGAGGGGTTCGTCGGGGACGGGCGGGTCCGGGGCGTCGAGTTCGGCGGGGGGAAGATCGAGGCGGAGCTCGTGATCCTGGGCGTCGGCGTAAAGCCCTCGGTCGGGCTGGCGCAGGAGGCCGGGGCGAAGATCGGCCCAACCGGCGCGATCCGGGTGGACGGGCGCATGAAGACGAGCCTCCCCGACGTCTGGGCCGCCGGCGACTGCGTCGAGACGGTCAACCTGGTCTCCGGCGGGCCCGCCTGGGTCCCCCTCGGCGACACCGCCAACCAGATGGGCCGCGTCGCCGGAACCAACGCCGCCGGCCCCGCCGGCGAACAAGTCCTCGAGTTCCCCGGCGTGCTCGGCACCGGCATCTTCAAGGTCTACGACCTCGGCGTCGCAAAGACCGGCCTTTCGGAGAAGGAGGCGGCCGAAGCCGGCTTCGAGCCCGCAAGCGCCTCAGTGGACGCCCGCGACAGGGCGGGCTACTACCCCGGGGCAGAGAAGGTCTTCCTGAAGCTCATCGCGGACGCCGACACCGGACGCCTGCTCGGGGCCGAGGCGGCGGGCTCCGGCGCAGACAAGCTCGTCGACATCTGCGCGACGGCCCTCTGGGGCGGCCTCTCCTACCCGGACCTCGTCAACATAGACCTCGCCTACTCCCCGCCCTACGGCCCGGCCCTCAGCCCCGTCATCCAGGCCGCCACCATCCTCGCCGGCCGGTTCGACCGCGCCAGGGAAGGGGTCAGGGCCGCGGAGTAGGGCACCGCGAAAGCGTACCGCAGGCCGCCCCGATCTTGGCCCACAGCCGACCGCCGAAGGCTACGCTAGAACCTCTCGACGACCGTCCGGGCGAGCATGTGCAGGGGCAGGTAGTCGGGGCCGCCGGCCTTGGAGTCCGTGCCGCTCATGCCGAAGCCGCCGAAGGGCTGGACGCCGACCAAAGCGCCGGTTATGCCGCGGTTGAAGTAGACGTTGCCGGCCTTGAACTCCCGGCGGGCGCGTTCGAGGTGGTCGCGGTTCTTGGAGTAGACGCCGCCGGTGAGGCCGTAGGGGGAGTCGTTGGCGAGCTTTAGGGCGTCGTCGAAGTCGCGGGCCTTGAGGACGGAGAGAACCGGGCCGAAGATCTCCTCTCGCGCCACCGTCGCGTCCGGCTCTACCGCGAAGATGGTGGGGCTGACGAAGTAGCCGTTCTGGGGGTCGCCGGGATCGTCGCCGAGAACGCGCTCGCCCTCCTGTTTTCCGGCGTCGACGTAGCCGGAGACCTTCTCGAACTGGGGCTCGCTTATGACGGGGCCGACGTTCACGCTGGCGCCGTCCTCCCCGGCGGGGAGCCCGATCTTGAGGGCCCGCGCGTTTTCGAGGACCTTGTCCAAAACCTCGTCGTAGACGTCGGCGTGGAGGATGGCGCGGGAGGCCGCCGAGCACTTCTGGCCGGAGTAGCCGTAGGCGCTCTTGACGATGTCCGCGGCGGCAGAATCGAGGTCGGCGGAGTCGTCTATGACCATCGCGTCCTTGCCGCCCATCTCGGCTATGACGCGCTTGACCCACCGCTGGTTCTGTATCTGCTTGGCGGCCCGCTCGTTTATGCGCAGGCCCGTCGCCATCGAGCCGGTAAAGGAGATAAAGCGGGTGCGCGCGTCCTCGACGAGGTAGTCGCCCACGTCCGCGCCGTAGCCGGGGAGGAAGTTCAAGACGCCCTCCGGGAGGCCGGCCTCCTCGAAGATCTCCGCGACGACGGACCCGATGACGCTCGTGAACTCCGACGGCTTCATGACGACGGTGTTGCCGGCGACGATGGCGGCGCTGGACATGCCGGTGAGTATCGCGGTCGGGAAGTTCCAGGGGGCTATGACGACGCCCACGCCCATCGGCTGGTAGGAGTAGCGGCTCTCCTCGCCCGGTATCGCGTAGATCTCGACGCCGTCCTTGAGGCGCAGCATCTCGCGGGCGTAGTACTCGAGGAAGTCTATGCCCTCCGCGACCTGCGCGTCGGCCTCGTTCCAGGGCTTGCCGCCCTCGAAGACCTCCCACGCGAGAAGCTCGAACTTCCTGCGCTTCATGATCGCCGCGGCCCTGAGCAGCACCCGCGCCCGCGCCTCGGGACTCGTCCTGCTCCAGTGCTCGAAGGCGCCCGTCGCCACGTCGAGGGCCATGTCCGCCTCTCGCCCCGTGGCGGCGGCCGTGCGGCCGACGACTTGGGAGGGGTTGGCCGGGTTGACGGAGACGATCTCGCCGTCCGTCTCTATCCTCTTTCCGCCGATGATCGCGGGGTGGTCCATGCCTAGCCTGCCGCCGACGTCTTTCAGGGCGGCCCGCATCTTCTCGACGTTGCCTTCGTCCGACCAGTCGAGGTACGTTTCGTTCTTGTAAGGAATGAGGCCCATCGGTGCTCCTATCTCTTGATCTTGCCGGTTATGCTCCCGATAACGTCCTTGGCGACGTAGCCGGCTATCTTCGGGTTTTCTTTCAGGCGGCGGGTCGAGTACTCGTACCAGTCCTCGCCGAACGGCACGTAGACCCTGACCTTGTGCCCCGCGCCCGCCAGGATGCTCCTGAGCTCCTCGTCGACGCCCAGCAGCATCTGGAACTCGTAGCCGTCTTCGGGGATATCGAGCTGGTGGATGAGCCTCAGGGCGTGCCAGATCAGGTACTCGTCGTGCGTCGCTATCCCCACGTACACCCCACCCTTCAACAACTCGTCCAGGAGCAGGATGTAGTTCTGGCGGACGGTGTCGAAGTCCTTGTAGGCTATGGACCGGGGCTCGTCGTAGATGCCCTTGCACAGCCTGACCGAGAAGCCGGCCTCTATGACGTTCTGCACGTCCTGCAGGCTGCGGCGCATGTACGCCTGCAGGACGGCGCCGGTGTTGCCGTGGCGCCGGTACAGGTCGTGGACGATGCCCAGAGTGGCGTCCGTGTGGGGAGAATCCTCCATGTCCACCCGCACGAAGCGGCCCCTGGCCCCGGCGTACTCGACGATCTCCTCGGCGTTGGCCCTGCACAGCTCCTCGTTCAGGGTGAGGCCGAGGCCGGTCAGCTTTATGGAGATGCCGCCCCCGAGGTCGTGCCCGTCGAGGGTGTCCACGACCTTTTTGTAGTCCTTGAGCTTGCCGGCCGCGTCGGCCTTGCTCTCGGTGCTCTCGCCGAGGAGGTCTATGGTTGCGACGCAGCCTTCGCGGTTCAGGCCGCGCACGGTCTTCACGGCCTCGTCCAGCGTGTCGCCGGCGATGTAGCGGCCGGAGATCCTCTTCACGATGGGCCGCGGTATCACCGGCACCGAGTTGGCTATGGCCCTGTCCACTATTCCCATGCTCCAAAACCCCACAAACGTCCGACGGATGGCCGTGATCTGTACCCGGATTCTACTTCAACGATCCGGCGGGGGCTTTGGTGTAGGATGGCGGTGGAAAAGGGATCACGAACACCCGGAGGTAAAGGATGCACACCACCGACGCCCGCGAAGAGGCCGCCTCCACCGCGCGGACCATCGCCTCCGTCGTCGGGGGACGCGCCCTCGAAGACGCGCCCGGCGGCAGGGTGAAATCCGTCAACCCGGCGCGCAAGGACGAGACCGTGGCGGAGGTCCTCCTCGGCGACGCGGGAACGTTCTTCGAGGCGTGCCGGGCGGCGCGGGAGGCGCAGGGGGGGTGGGCGGCCGTGCCGGCCCCGATCCGCTCCCAGGCCATAAAGAAGATCGGGCGCATCGTCGAGCGGAACAAGGAGGCCCTGGCCCGCCTCGTCACCCGCGAGGTCGGCAAGCCCTACGTGGAGGCTTTAGGCGAGGTGCAGGAGATCATAGACACCTGCGACTTTTTCACCGGCGAGGGCCGCCGCCTCTACGGCCAGACCGTGCCGAGCGAGATGCCGGACAAGCAGCTCTTCACCTTCAGGACGCCGGTCGGGGTCGCGGCCATCATCACGGCCGGGAACTTCCCGGTGGCCGTCCCTTCGTGGTACCTGATCCCGGCGCTCACCTGCGGCAACGCGGTGGTCTGGAAACCCGCCGAGTACTCCCCCGCCGTCGGCGACGCCTTGGCAAAGCTGTTCCGGGCCGGCGGCCTCCCCGACGGCGTCCTTAACGTCGTCCAGTGCGAGGGCCGGGCGGCCTTCGAGGGCCTGGAGAACGCCCTGGATCGGGGGCTCGTGGACAAGGTCGGGTTTACCGGATCCTCCGAGGTCGGCAAGAAGATAGGCGAGCTCTGCGGCAGGCACCTCCAGTCCCCCTGCCTGGAGCTCGGCGGCAAGAACCCGCTCGTCGTGATGCCCGACGCCGACCTCGACCTGGCGGTGGACGGCGCCCTCTTCAGCGGCTTCGGCACCGCAGGCCAGCGCTGCACCTCGCTTGGTACAGCCATCGTCCACGAATCCGTCCACGACGAGTTCCTCTCCCGGCTCACCAAGAGGCTCGAGGAGGCGCCCGTCGGCGACCCGACGGGCGCCGACGTGCTCTACGGGCCGATGCTTAGTGAGAGGTTCATGGACCGCTTCGTCGACACTTTAGGCATGATCGAGGACCACCACGCCACCCACGGCTCGACCGGGACGGGCCGCATCACGAAGGGCAACCCCCGGGCGAACTTCGTCGGCGACCCGGAGGCCGGGTTCTTCTGCCACCCGACGCTGGTAAGCGGCGTGAGGGCGGACGACGAGATCTTCAACACCGAAACCTTCGGGCCGCTCGTTGGCGTGGCGTCTTTCTCGCATTTCGGGGAGGCGGTAGACCTCAGCAACGCCCACGGCTACGGGCTCTCCGCCGCGATCTACACCCGCGACGCGGCCAACGCCCTTCGCTTTCGCGAGGGCAACCGGGCGGGGATGCTCTCCGTCAACAACTCGACCAGCGGCGCCGAAGCGCACCTGCCCTTCGGGGGCAACGGCAGGAGCGGCAACGGCAGCCGCCTCTCGGGCATCTGGGTCCTGGACCAGTTCACCCGCTGGCAGTCCATGAACTGGGACTACGCCGGCAAGCTCCAGAAGGCCCAGATGGACGTCGCCGACCTCCCCGCCGACCTCGAGTACACCCTGCCGGAGGTGGAGCGGGGCGGCATCTAGTGCACGACGCCATCGTCGTCGGGCTCGGCGGGATGGGGAGCGCCGCCGCCTACCACCTGGCCGCCCGCGGCGAGAGGGTGCTCGGCCTGGAGCGGCACGCGCCCGCGCACGACAGGGGCTCGAGCCACGGCGAGTCGCGCATCATCCGCCAGGCGTACTTCGAGGGGGCGGAGTACGTGCCCCTTGTATGGCGGGCCTACGAGCTGTGGGAAGAGTTGGAGGGGGAGACGGGCGAGAACCTCGTGACGCCGTGCGGGGGGCTCATGATCGGCCCCGAAGACGGCGAGCTCGTCCCCGGCAGCGTCGCCAGCGCGGACGAGCACGGCCTCCCCTACGAGGTGCTGGACGCCTCCGACCTGAGACGCCGCTTTCCCGTCTTTGTGCCCGACCCGGGGACCGTCGCCCTCTTCGAGAAACGCGCCGGCTTCGTGCGGCCGGAGAGGACCGTCAAGGCCCACCTCGGCCGGGCCGGCGCTTTAGGCGCGGACCTCAGGTTCGGGGAGCCGGTCGTCTCTTGGGAGGCGACGGACTCCGGCGTCAGGGTGCGGACCGAAGGCGGTCTCTACGAGGCGGAGCGGCTCGTCGTGACGGCCGGGGCGTGGGCGGGGGAGCTCCTTTCGGAACTCGGTCTTCCGCTGGAGGTGACGCGCCAGATCCTGTTCTGGTTCCGTCCCCGGGGCGGGACGGCGGCCTTCGCGCCGAAGAGGCTCCCCATCTGGATCTACGAGCCCGACGACGGCAACATGTTCTACAGCTTTCCGGCCGTCGACGGGGCGGAGACCGTGAAGGCGGCCTTCTTCCGGGCCGACGGCACCCCAGCCGACCCGAACAAGATCGATCGCGAGGTCCACGAGGACGAGGTGGGTTTCATCCGCCGCTACCTCGGCCGGCACGTCCCGTCCATGAACGGCGAGCTCGTCGACGCGAAGACCTGCATGTACACCAACACCCCGGACCAGCACTTCGTGATCTGCGCGCACCCGGACCACCCACAGGTCGCCGTCGCCGCCGGGTTCTCCGGCCACGGCTACAAGTTCTGCAGCGTGGTGGGCGAGATCCTCGCGGACCTCTCCACCTCGGGCGAGACCCGTCACCCCATAGGCCTCTTCTCCCCCTCGCGCTTCCTCCGGGACTAGGCGTGGAGGTCCTGAGCGCAAAGGAAACCGCCGCCCGCCTCCCCTACTCCGCGCTCGCCGACGCCATCCGGGAGGTGGCCCTGGCCCGCTCCTCCGGCGCCGTCCACGCCCCACCCCGGCTCGCGCTGCCCCTGCCGAGGAACGGCGTCCTGCTCGTCATGCCGGCCTCTGACAGAGACATCGCCATCACCAAGCTCGTCACCGTCCACCCGGGCAACCCCGGCCGCGGCCTCCCGACGATCCGGGGCGAGGTCGTCGTCATGGAGGCGGAGACCGGGACGCGCCTCGGCCTCCTGGACGGGGCCACCGTCACCGCCCACCGGACGGCCGCCCTCTCGCTGCTCGCCGCCCGCGAGCTAGCCCCGTGTCCCGAAGGCCCCCTCCTGATGGTCGGCGCGGGCGCGCAAGGCCGCTCCCACCTCGAAGCGTTCGCCGAGGGCCTGGGAGTCCGGAAGGTCTTCGTCGCCTCCCGCACCCGCGAAGGGGCGGAGGCCCTGGCCACGCACGCGCAAGGTTTGGGCGTTGAGGCCGTGGTCGTGGAGAGCCCGGAAGAGGCGCTGCCCGAGGTCGATCTCATCGTCACCGCCACGACGAGCCGGGAGCCCGTGCTGCCGGGGGACGTGCGCGAGGGCACCTTCGTGGCGGCGGTCGGGTCCTTCGAGCCCGAGGCGGCGGAGTTGCCGCCCGGCCTGATCTCCGGCGCCGCGGTCGTGGTCGACACCATCGAAGGGGCGAAGGAGGAAGCCGGAGACCTGATCCGGGCCGAGAAGGCCGGCGCTTTCCGGTGGGAGGGCGCGACCGCGCTGGAAGAAGTCCTCCACGAGGGCGAACGCCCGACGGGCACGGTCGTCTTCAAGAGCGTCGGAAGCGCCCTCTGGGACCTGGCCGCCGCCCGCGCGGCCTTCCCCCGGTAAAACGGTGCCCGGCGCGGGGCCTTGCCACCGTCCCCCAAGGTATAATGAATCCGTGATCTACGTGCCCAGAAGAACGGCGTCGCCCCTCTGCACCCTCGCGGCGGTTCTCGCATTCGTGACGCTCCCTTCGGCGGCGACGGCCCAGGGCCCGGACACGGTCTTCGACGACGCCGGCGAGCTCAGCGGCCCGGAGGAGCAGCAGGTACAGCAGGCCTTCGACGCCGCCCAGGAGGAGGCCGGGCAGCCGATCTACGCCTTCCTGACGCCGGACACGGGCGTGGGCGTGGACGACGTGGCGGCCCAGCAGGAACTCGTGAACCAGGAAGCCCGCGCAGAGAACCTTCCGCAAGACGCGGGCATCGTCTTCGTCGCCCCGGACGACGGGTGGGTCCAGTCGGCGAACCTGGACGGGGTCTCCGAGCAAGAGGTCTACGAGACCATGGTCCCGTACTTCGGGGAAGGGAATTTCGCGGCGGGCCTCGAGGCCGGCGCCGGGGAGATAGCGGGCGAGCCCGTGGCGGCGCGGGGCGACCCCGGCGCGGGCGGGCTACCCGGGGGCGGGCTGCCGCTGCTCCTCCTCGTGGCGGCGGTCGGGGCCTTCCTGCTTTTCAGGAACCGGCGCACCAACAAGCGGCGTCTCGAAGAAGAACGCCGGACGGCGGAGGAGGAGTTCGCGGGCCTCACCACCCGCCTGGACGAATTCGACGGGAAAGAGAGGCTCGTCTCCGGCTACCTCGAGGCCCAGCGCCCGCTCCTGGACGAGCAGACGGAAGGCCGGATCGAGAAGAAGATCTCGGACGCCAAGACCGCCGGTTTCGCCCGCGAGTTCAACGACGCCTCCTCCACCCTCACCTCCGACCCTATCTCCGCCCGCCGGAAGATGGAAGGCGGGCGCGCCCTACTCGAAGGGTCCCTGCAGAAGCTCGACGAGGCCGAGAAAACCATAGACGATTACAGGAACGCCGACGCCGCCCTGGACGGCAAGCTCGGCGCCGCGAAGGAGGAGCTGCGGGCGGCCGAAGAGGCCGAGGAGGCCGCGCTGGCCGAAGGCGTCGCCGTCGAGCGCCTCGATCTGCGCCCGGAGTACGACCGGCTGGCGCGGCAGGCCGCGGACCGTGCCGCCCGCCGGGACGAGTTCGATCCGCGTCAAAACCTCGCGGCGGTGGATGCGCTCACCGAGCAGGCGCGCACGCACAGGGCGGCTTTGCAGGACGAGGTCGCCGCCCGCGACGCCCTCCCCGACGAACGCCATTCGACCGAGGGCGCGCTCGCCCGCGCCCGGGGGTCCCTTAGGGCGTACGAACGGTCCCACCAGAGAGCGCTGGAGGAGTTCGGACCTGCCGCGCTCGAGGAGGTTCCGAGCCCCGGGGAGCTCTCCACGGGCCTGCTCCACGCCGAGGGCTGCGTGGACCGCGCGGACCGTGCCCAGTCCGCCGGCCGCTTCGCCGGGGCCCGATCCCTGCTTCGGGAGGCCTCCGAACTCGCCGCGGAAGTCATGCGGGCCCCGGGCCGGCTCAAGGCCGCCACGGCGGCGGCCGACCGCAAGAAGCGCGAGGGCGAGGAGAAGCTCAACGAACTCGAAGCCCGCCTGGCGCAGGCGAAGGCCAACGAGCACCTGATGGACCCGTACCAGCGCCAGAGGCTCAGGGATTACGAGTACCAGCTGGGCAACGCCCGCTACGGTTTTTTCGGGGGCGACTGGCTCACCGCGCTCCTGCTCTTCGAGGCCCTGGACAACGACTACATGTACATGGGCGACCCCTCCGCGGGCTTCGGCGAGGGCACCGGCGACGATTGGGGCGGCGGGGACTTCGGCGGGGGCGACTGGGGCGGGGGCGGTTTCGGGGGCGGAGACTTCGGAGGAGGAGACTTCTAGGCCTCCTCCTCGCGGCCCCGGGCGCGTCGCCCCGGGCGCGTCGCCCCGGGACGTGGTTTGCAGAATGTGAAAGCGTGTACACTTGACGGAGAGGGGGGCGAATCTGTACGACGTGAGAGGAGCTTGCTTTGCAGAGAAACGTTATCGGATACGGACCCCTATCTGATATCGCGGTCGGGCGCGAGAGCGAGGAGATGTGCCTGCTGGCCCGGCTCTTCAACGGCTTCGCCAACTCGACCCGGCTCTCCATCTTGCTGCTCCTCGTGCAGCGCGGCGAGATGAAGGTCGGGGAGCTCGTAGAGGAGCTCGAAGCCCCGCAACCCCGCGTCTCGGACCACCTCCGCTGCCTCTCCGGGTGCGGGTACGTGCAGGTCAGACGCGAAGGCCGCAACGCTTACTACTCCGTCTCGGACGAACGCATCCTGACGATCCTCGGCCTCGGCGAAGAACTCCTCCGCGACAACCGCGAGTGCCTGGAAGCCTGCGACACCATAAAGAAGGACCTCTAGACTTCCTCGGAGCACCTTTCGAGCGGCGCAGGCAGGATCGCAAGCCCCACTACCGCCACGCAAGACCGAAATCCCCCCCGTCACGGAGACCCGGATAAGGTCGTAAACGAAACTCGGGCCGCCACGACCGGCAACCTTTACGGCGGGTTTTTGGACCTGCGGCGGGCAGCTTCGAGCTTCTGTTTCCAAATCTTGCCCCAGCGAGCCCGGGCTGCGAGAGAAGTTTGGGCCGGGGAGAGCCCTCCGCGGACGAGGGCCTCGTCGTAGCCGTTGAGGTAGCCGAGCCTGGCGTCGCGAAGGGCGTAGGGTGAGATCCAGGCCGGCAGGTCCAGCCCGCGCCACAGCTCCACCATCTCCGCCGCCGACCTGAAGCGGGCTTCTGCGGCGTCTTCGGAGCCCAGGCCTCCTCCCGCCGCGCGGCACGCCTCCCGCAGTTCGTCGGGGGCGAAACGCGCTTTCGGGGCGTGACGGGCCAGCTCTTTGGGAAGCCGGTACGGGCGGTGGGGCAGGGAATCTCCTCGGTAGCTTGCGCGATAGGCTAGCACGGGCGCCGCGCGTGTTTACTCGGGGGGACACGCGGGAACCTTGAAGTCTCGTCACACGCACTATTACGGATCAGGGGTATCACACATGGCGCAGGCGCAGGACTTGAGGCAGGCAATAAACTCGATGGCGGGCCGTGGCGGGCCGATGCTTTCTGCTTACGTGAGCGTGAACGCCGCCATCCCGGAGAACCAGGAGCGGGCCTACCTGGTGCGCCTCAGGGACGCCATGAACGACGAGGGCGTTCCCGAGGGCCTGCAGGAGCGGGTCCGCGAGAGCCTCGAAGGGGAGACGCACCCCCGCGCCAGGACGCTCGCCGTTTTTGCGGCCGAGGACGGGCTCTTCGAAGTGTACCGGCTGCAGGTGGACGTGCCGGAGTCCTGCCACTGGGGCGACCCGTACGTGTCGCCGCTAACCCTCGTGCTCGACGAGTACGAGGTCTACGGGGCGATCGTCCTGGACGCCGAGAGGTTCCGGTACTTCGTCGTCTCGCCGCTGGCGGGCCCCGGGGGGGACGAGCAGGTCAAAGGCAACGGCTTCAGGGAGTTGGACCTGCGCCCCAGCCAGCCCTACCCCAGGAGCCACGGCTCGACGGACATGGACCCCGCGGGCCGCAAACAGCAGGAGCTCACGCACCGCTACTACAAGGAGATGGGCGAGCTCGCCAGGGACGTCTCCTTCCGCGAGGGGGTGAAGCGCCTGATCCTCGCCGGCCCTAAAGAGGTGACGGCCGGCTTCCGCGACGCGCTCCCCAACGAGCTCAAGGACAGGGTGGCCGCCGAGGAGCGCGTCGACCTCAGCGCTTCGGAGGGCGAGCTCCTCGACCGCCTCGAGGAGGTCCGGGAACGCGCCGAGCACGAGCGAGAGGGAGAGCTCCTGGCGCAGATCCGGGAGGGCGGCGTCCGCGGGCCCGAAGACACCATAAAGGCCCTCCAAGAGGAGAACCGCGTCTACCACCTCGCGGTCCTGTGGGAGCTGGACGGGGAGGTGCGCTGGTCGGACGCCGACGGGCTCGCGATCATGGACATCACCCAGGAGACGAGCCCCTTCTCCGGGGAACCGACCCGCATACGACCCCTCACCGAGGTGCTCGTGGAGCTCGCGGCGGCCCGCGGCGCCCGCCTGGACTTCATGCGCGGTGAGAACGAGAACACCGACACCCTGCGCGACGAGTTCGGCGGCATAGCGGGCCTCACCCGCTTCTAGCGGGACCCGCGAGAAAGGACCCTTCCCCACCTTCCCCAAAATCGCGGCCCCCGGACCTGGACCACCGGGGGCCGCGTTCCCTGCAAGAGCTATGGGTCGGAGAATCTCTTGCCAAGATTCACAACAACCCTATGTTTCGGTTTTGTTTCGGTTTCGTTAAAACTCTTGCAAGCAAGGCGTTGGGGTGTTAATCATATGGTTGCTACCGCCGCATCTCGGCGGGGATCAGTGAAGGTTTAGTCCGGGACAGGCGCTCCCCATAGGGGAGAGAAGCAAGGAGGAGCGATGGCGGGAAGGTCCGGTAGTGGTTGGGGAAGGGCCGGGGTGTTGTTGCTCGGCGTCGTCGCGCTCGTGGTCGTGGCCACCTCGATCTTAGTAGGGACGCGGCTACTCTCGAACTCTGGCGGGGAACAGGCGCAGAGGGCCGTCGAGCCATCCGGCGCCAAACAGGACCCGCCGAAGGCCGCCGAGGAGACGACCGAGGCAAAAGAGCCGGAGAAGAATACCGAAAACGCGCAGAAGGAAGAGCCCAAAGACGAAGGGCCCAAGGACGAAGGGCCCAAGGACGAAGAAGCCGAAAAGGAAGAGCCGAAGAAAGACGAGCCTGGCGATGAGCTGAGCAACGAAGAGCAGGCGAACATAGCGGCTACGTTCTCCGCGCCCAAGCAGGCCGCCTCCGAACAGTCTGCGTCGAGCTCCGCTTCGAGCTCCGCTTCGGCCGAGGCCACGACGGTGGAGCCGGAAGCGTCGGCTTCGGCGGAGGCGACGACGGTGGAACCGGAGGCTTCGGCAGAGGCCTCCGCCGAAGCCTCTGCCCCCGCCGCCGCGCCGGCCGACACCACCATGTCCCTTAGCGTTCCCAGCATCGGCCTCTCGACCACCGTCTACGAGGGCACGGGCGAGGATTCTCTTTCGGCGGGCACGGGTCACCTCGCCGGCACGGGGTATCCGTGGGTACCCGGCTCCAACACCTACGTGGCCGGCCACCGTCTCGGCTACCCTGGCACCGGCAGCGACCACGTCTTCTGGGACTTGCCCTCCGTGGCTATCGGAGATCCGGTCTCGCTCACGGACGCCAACGGCACGACCTACAACTACGCGGTCAGCGAGATCCTGGAGGTCCCGATCACGGACCTGTCGGTGACGGAGCCGATCGGGAGCGACGTCGTCAGCCTGCAGACGTGCATCGAGGACTACGGGGACTACTGGACCGCCGGGCCGAACTGGAACGTCCGCTACGTGGTCCGCGCCGAGAAGGTCTAGTAGCGTACTCGGCTTGCGGCGGTCAGCCTTCGGCTTCTTCTGGCCGGGGTCTGACCGCTTCGTCTTGTGCGGCGGACATGGCGCGCAGCATCTTGGGGGAGGCGAGCCAGCGCAGTTGGCCGGCGGCGGGCCCCACCGGCCCTTCGAAGCGGACGCAGGCGACGCCGCCCTTCTTTATGGTGATCTCCGCCCCGCCCGCCTCGCCGGTTAGCAGGTAAGAGGCGAGCTCGTGCAGGCCGGGCCGGTGCCCGACCACGGCGACGGCCCCCGTCCCTTCGTACACTTCCAGGACCCGCGCCGCCTTGTCCGGCGGCAGCGTCGGTTCGAGCGGGGTCGAGGCCTTTGGCGGGGGCCACCCTTGGAGCTCGGTAAGCAACTCGGCCGTCCGCCACGCCCGCGCGAAGGGGCTGCTGAGGAGCGCGTCGACCCGCGGCGCCAGCACGGCGAGGCCGGGGAGGGAGCACCGAAAGGCCTCCTCCCCATCCGCCGTCAGCGGGCGGAAGGAGTCGTCGGGCCAGCGCTCGGGGTCGCGGCCGTGGGCGGAGGCGTGGCGTACCAGGTAGAGGTCCACGGAGGCTAGCGGGCGATCTTTTCGGAGCCCCTGGCCTTCTGCGGGCTCTTCGCGGCGTCCTTCATGACCTTCTCGAGGTCTTTCCAGTCCTTGCCCCTGGTTAGGGCCCGAAACGGCGTGGACCGGAGCGCCCCGGAGCGTATTTGGGCGGCCTCCCGGAGGTGGCGCTCGCAGTAGACGCCCATCGTGAAGGCGGCGCCCCGGGGAACCCGCGGGCCCCCCGTCGTGGTGCCCAGTTCTCGCAACGTCCCGGCGGCGACGACGGCGTCCTGGTGGTCGCCGAGGTCGTTCTGCAGCGCCTTTAGGGATGAGATCAGGCCCGCAACCGGCTTGCCGTAGACTTCGGAGACGAACTCCAGGGCGTAGCGCAGCCGCTTGCCCTTCTTGCGCAGGTCGTGGAAGTTCTCCGGCGGCGAGGACTCCTCCAGTCGTTTGGCGGCCTTGCGCCACTTGCGGTAGCGGGCGGAGAGCAAGGCCGGCGCCGCGGAGGTGATGGGCTCGTCCTCGGGGCCGTGGCCGTTGCCCTGCGCGAGCTCCCGCTCGACGCCGGGGCCGCGCCGCAGCATCTCGCCGAAGGACGTCTGCAGGCGCTCGTAGCGCGCGGAGTTCAGAGCATCCAGCATGCGCCCGCGGGCATCCGCCCGGCGCTTCTTTATGACGTCGAGGATCTTGCCCAGAAAGTCCGAGCTCTCCTCGTCGGCCCCGTTCTTCCAGGCGTCCAGGCGGCCGATCTGGACGTCCAGGTCCCTGACGTCGCCCAAAACGCCCGCCACCCAGCGGAGCTCTTCGCGGAACCACCTGGCCCTCCCGGGCAGCGCGCCCTCGAAGACCTTTATGGCGGCCCGCATGCGGCGGGTAGCCACGCGCATGTCGTGCAGCTCCTCCGGGTCCTCGCCGATCCTGGTGCCAGGCTCGTGGGACCGCATCTCGGCGAACTGCCGGCGCAGCACCGCGAAGGCCACCTCGCCCAAAGTCTTGGTCGGGCCGACCTCCGTGGGGCCCGCCTCGGTGTCGCCGCGCGGGCTGAGGCCCGTGGCGTAGAGGCCCGTCTCGAACTTGGAGATGGAGGCCGGCTTCAGCTCGAGGGCGTACTGCATCTCGTCCACAAAGCCCCGCAGGTCCGGCGTCGGGGCGGCGCCCGCGCCCGCCTCGACCTCGACGCGCCTGAGGTGGGCGGACTCCCTGCCCCCGTCGAGCGGTATCTCGGAAGAGTCGATCAGGACCTCGCCGATACGGACCCGGTTGGCCGACGCGCCGCCGGCGCCGTCGCCGGGGGGGCCGTCGCCGGGGGGGCCGTTCTCGGACTCGCCCGCGGGGTTCTCCAGCAAGAGCGCGAACTTCTGGCGGCGGGTGCGGACCTCGAACATCGGCCGCGCGTCTTGCCCGCCGAGGAGGGAGCGGGCGCGCTCCCCGACCGGGCCGGGCGCCTTGCGAAGCGCCGACGGTTTATCGTCGCCCAAGGGCTCCGTGATCTCGCGCCGCCGCCTGACGTTTCCCTCCGCCGGCGAGAGGGACTTCATCGTCGCCTCGGCGTTGCTTCCGGCCTTGCGGACGCGCAGGGCGTAACCGGCCCGGTAGAAGCGCCAGTCCCCCGCGTCGTAGTAGGTGTCGGCGATCTTCTCTTCCGACTCGGGCTCGACCACGAGGCCGGACCCCGAAGAGTGCTGCCGGAGCCACGCCTCGACGGGTTCGAGTTCCGTTGCGTCGAACTGCCACTCCACCTCGTGGTGGTCCGTCGGGGGGCGCCGCCCCCGCGAGGTTCCGCCAGAAGATCTCCCCCCGCCGGACGACTTCCGCCTGCTCCCCTGCTCCGCCATACCGCCTCACCCCTTCGGCCGCCGCGAGCGACGGTAAATTAACAGATACGAAATATAGCAACACGCCCATCCCATGCACAACCTGTCGTACCCTGGTTCCCCGGGGGCCACGCAACAGGGGTTTGAAACCCCGGGCCCCGCCCCGTATATTCCGCTTGCAATGCCGCGTCGACGCGGCTGGTCCTCTCCGGGGTGGTTCGTGTGGAAAACCTGACTATCTCGTACGCGGAGGTGGTGGTCCGTCTGCTCGCGACGGTGGTCCTGTGCGGTTTGATCGGCTTGGAGCGCGAGACGCGCGACCAGTCGGCGGGGTTCAGGACGCACATCCTACTCGGCCTCGGCGCCGCGCTCTTCACGCTGGTCTCGGCCTACGGGTTCCCGGAGTTCACGGGGGCGGCGCTCCAGAGCGGGGGGCGGGGCGTGCAGTTCGACCCGACGAGGATCGCGGCACAGGTCGTCACGGGCGTCGGCTTTCTGGGGGCGGGCGCCATCATCCGCCGGGGCGTGGACGTGCGGGGCCTCACCACGGCCGCGAGCCTCTGGACCGCGGCGGCCATCGGCCTGGCCTGCGGCGCCGGTTACTACTTCGGCGCCGCGGCCACGACCGCCGTGGTCATCGCCGCCCTGTACCTGCTGCGCGGGGTCCGGCTCTACGTCGTCTCGCGGTTCCGCACCGCCTTCGGCGTCCTGAGCGTCCACTTCGCGGACGAGGGGGCCGAGATCTCCGACGTAACGCGCATCCTGGGGCGGCAAGGCGTGAGGATCCGAAACACCGACGCGAAGATAGAAGACGGGCGGGCCGCTTACGAGCTCCAGCTTCGCATCCCCCCGGGCCGGAGCGTGCAAGAGATGCTGGGCGAGATCTCCGCGCTCCCCAGCGTGGAACGCGTGGGCGTGACCGGCCTCCACGAGGTCGAGTAGCACAGTAGCACGCCGGCGAAGCCGGTGTGTGCTCCCTAGAACCCTTCCGTGAGGAGGAGGGCCTGGCTGTCCAGCGGCTCTTCCCCTTCCCCGGGGTGGCGGCGCTCGAATTCGCCGTCGGTCTTCAGCTCCCAACCGCTCGTGTTGTCGGCGAGTTGCAGGTCGAGGAGGCGGCGGACCTTCTCGCGGTGGCGCCTCTCGCGCAGGGGGAAGGCCGTCTCCACGCGCCGGTCGAGGTTGCGCTGCATAAGGTCGGCGCTGCCGAGGTAGATCCTCTCGTCGTCCCCGTCGCCGAAGGCGAAGACGCGGGCGTGCTCCAGGAAGCGCCCGACGAGCGAGACGACGCGGATGTTCTCGCTGACGCCCTCCACGCCCGGTCTAAGGCAGCAGATGCTGCGCACGATCAGGTCTATCTTCACCCCGGCCTGGGACGCCTTGTAGAGCAGCTCTATTATCCTGGGGTCCGTTAGCGAGTTGGTCTTGCACGTTATCCGCGCGGGCTCCCCGTTTTTGGCCCTCTCTATCTGCTCCTCGATCCCCCGCATGATGCGGTCGCGCAGGGTTACGGGGGCGACGAGCAGCTCCTGGTACTCCTCGTGCTCGGAGTAGCCGGTGAGGTAGTTGAAGAGGTCCGAGCCGTCCTCGGCCAGCTTCTGGTCGTCGGTGAAGTACGAGAAGTCCGTGTAGATGCGGGCGGTGCCGGGGTTGTAGTTGCCCGTGCCCAGGTGGAGGTAGCGCCTCAGGCCGTGCCCCTCGCGGCGGACGACCAGGCAGATCTTGGCGTGCGTCTTGAGGCCCACGATCCCGTATGCGACGTGGACGCCCCGCGCCTCCAACTGCCGCGCCCACGTTATGTTCGGCTCCTCGTCAAAGCGTGCCTTGAGCTCCACGAGCACGGCGACCTGGGTCTGCTCGTCGCGGGCTTCTGAGAGCGCCTCGACTATGGGCGAGTTCGACCCGACCCGGTAGAGGGTCTGCTTTATGGCGAGCACCTCGGGGTCGTTTGCGGCCGCCCGGACGAAGTCCACCACGGGGGAGAACGAGTCGTAGGGGTGGTAGAGCAGGATGTCGCCGTTGCGGGTAGCCTGGGTGATGGAGCGGGCGTTCCGGATCTCCTGCGGTATCCGCGGAGAGATGGGCGGGTAGAGCAGGTCCGGACGGTCGAGGTGCGTGAGCTCTTCGAGGTCCGCGAGCCCTATCGGGTGGGGGGCTTCGAAGACGGAGTTCTCGTCGAGCTTGAGGTTGCCCGCGAGCCACTCCTTGAGGTCGTCGGGCATCTCGTCGGAGACCACGAGCCTCACCCCCTGGCCGAACCAGCGGCCTTCGAGCTCGTCCTCTATGGCCTGCAGAAGGTCCGAGGCCTCGTCCTCCTCTATGACGAAGTCCGCGTTACGCGTCACCTGGAAGACGTAGCTCGCCGAGACCTCCTTGCCCGGAAAGAGCTCGTCCAGGTTCGCCGCGATGATCTCCTCGACCCGCACGAAGCGTATCTCCGGGCGTTTGTCCGGGTCGCGCTCGCCGTCGGGCAGCCGCACGAAGCGGTCTATGGTCGTCGGCATCTTTACCCGCGCCATCACCCGCCGGCCCTCGTCCTCTATGACGACGAGCAGGTTCAGCGAGAGGTTGGAGATGTGGGGGAACGGGTGGGCCGGGTCTATCGCGAGCGGCGTCAGGATCGGCAGTATGTCCCGCACGAACCTCTCCCTGAGCTGGCGCTTCTCGGCGGCCCGAATTTTCTTGTGGGGAACTATCTTGATTCCCTCTTCTTCCAGGGCGGGGAGGAGGTCCTTGTTCAGGATGCGGCGGCGCTCCTCGAAGAACTCCTCCGTGCTCTCCTTTATGCGCGAGAGTTGCTCCTCGGGGGTCATGCCGTCGGGGACGGGGTTGGGCAGCTCGGAGGCGACCTGCTGCTGGAGGCCGGCGACCCGGATCATGAAGAACTCGTCGAGGTTGGTCTCGGAGATCGCGACGAACCTGACCCTCTCCAGCAGCGGGTGGCGACTGTCCCTGGCCTGCTCCAGCACCCTGTCGTTGAAGCCGAGCCACGAGAGCTCGCGGTTGATGTAGAGCGACGGGTCCGAGAGGCTGGGCCTGCGCGCGACGTCGGTCATACCTGTCCCCCCTCGGCCAACGCGAGCAGGGTGCCCTCCCTGATGCCCCCGCGCGCCACGGCCAACTCCTCCTTGCCGAAAACCTCGAGCACCGCGGCGAGCGTCGTGATCGCCGCCGGCAAGACCCGCGCCCGCTCCGGCGCGAGCCCCTGCTCCCTGGCCAGAACCCCGGAAGGCACCTCCCGTATCTCCCCGGAGAGTCGCCACAGGCGCTCGACGGTCAACTCGTCGCGCGTGATCTTCACCATGGCCCGCGCGGACCCGCCGACCGCCACCACGGGCGCCTCCCCGATGTTCCAGTCCGGCAGGAGCCCGGCCACGTGCTCCCTGAGCGCTTCAAGCTCCTCGTCCGTCGGAGGGTTGGCCCGCACGAAGCGCTCGGTGGTGCGGTTGGTGCCGAGGGGCAGCGAGACCCGCTCCTCCACCACGCCCGAGGCCTCGCCGAATATCAACTGCGCCGACCCTCCCCCGAGGTCCACCACGAGCACCTTCCCCTCCCGGCGATCCCCGAGCGCCGAGAGGGCGCCCCGGAAACCGAGCTCGGCCTCCTTTTTGCCGGAGATGAGGCGCATCTTGAGCCCCGTCGCCTCCCGCACCCTCCCGACAAGCTCGGGGCCGTTCTCCGCGTCGCGAACGGCGCTCGTGGCGAGCACCTCGGGCGACGGGGCCCCGTTCAGGGCGGCTATCCGGGCGAAGAAGTTTATGGCCTCAGCCGCGAGCAGGAGCCGCTCCTCTTCGAGGCGTCCGGTCTTGTCCACGCCCGCCCCGAGCCTGGCCGAGAACTTCTCCCCGGTGACGGGCAGGACCTCCCCCCCGTCCACCTCCCCGACCAGTAGATGTATCGTGTTCGACCCCACATCTACGACCGAATAGCGACTCAAATCTTTGCCCCCCACCACGCGACGTGAACACTCATACCGCCCATGATACCGTCCCACCGTCCGGGGTGATATATTCGCCGCGTCAAAGGTAGCCTTCCACCTCTAACGGGGCGGTCGGGCGGCGCGGATCGGCGCTAGAACCGGGGAAATTTATGTCGAAAAAGAAGGCAAAGAAGGCCGCGAAGGGGCGCCAGGAGGGCGGCGCGGTCACGATACCGGCGAGGCCGGACGCGAAGGTACGCGACTACGACGCCCACGTGCTCGTCTGCAAGGGCGGAGACTGCAAAAAGCGCGGCTCGAAGGGCGTGCAGAAGGCGCTCAAGGACGGACTGCGCGCGTCCGGGATGAACCGCGACGTCCGGATCGATAGCGTCGAGTGCCTCGGGCTCTGCAAGCACGGCCCCAACGCCATCGTCTACCCCTCGGGGACGTGGTACCTAGGACTGATCGAGGCCGACGCCCCCGAGATCGTCGAGGGCCACCTCAAGGGCGGCGAGCCCGTCGAGCACCTCGCAGCCGAATTGCGCCCGCGCAAGAAGCGCCGTTAGACCACGCTCGTGAGCTCGGCCTGGACCACGAGGCGTTGGGAGTAGTCGGGGAGGGTGCAGGTCTGGAGGCTGACGATGCTCCGGCCGGGGACGGGCTGGGTAACGGAGTAGGCGTCGGGGTTGACGACGAACTTCTCGAAGACCTCGTAGTTGTAGCGCGTCCCGTTGACGTCGGTCAGGACGACCTCGTCGCCGGCCTCCAGCCTGTTCAGGTCGTTGAAGACGAGGAAGCTGGCCGTGCCCGGGAAGCCCATGCGGTGGCCGGCGATGTAAACGTTGGAGCCGTCCTGCCACGGAAAGCCCGTGCTATCTACGTGGAGCGTGCCGTCGTGGAGCGCGGCCTCGTCGTTGGGGGGGCCGGTGTAGACGGGAACGTCTTCTACGCGGCGCATGTCGGGGACGGTGAGGCTCAGGTCGCCGCTCTTCGGCGGCTCCTTGCCGAAGATGGCCGAGGTCGCGAGCGGGTCGCCCATGAGGAAGGAGTAGCCGACGAGGACCAGCCCGGAAAAGACCATGAGCGTGGCGAGCAGGTACCCGAAGACCCTGCCAATGCTCCTCTTGCCCCGGTACGTTCTCACTCTTTTTCGCCTCCTGTGCGAGCCCTCGAACGGAGCATACTCTAGGAAAGTAACATCCCGGTTACAACCCGGGGAAGGGTAACGGATCCGGCCCGGGGCGTTCGGCCCCGCGACCGCGCCCTATCCGCCGCCCCTAAGTTCCCCCTGGACTACGAGCCGCCTGGAGTAGTCCGGGAGGGTGCAGGTCTGGAGGCTCACCATGTTCTTGCCGGGGACGGACCGCAGGACGCGGACGGCGCCCGGGTCGACGACGAACTTGTCGAAGACCTCGTAGGTGTAGCGTTCGCCGTCGGCGTCGGTCAAGAAGATCTCGTCCCCCTTCTCCAGCCTGTCCAGGTCCCAGAACACGAGGTCGCTCTTCGTCCCCGGGAAGCCGACCCTGTGGCCGGCGATGTACACGTTTGCCTCCTTTTGCCAGGGGAACCCGGTGCCCTTCACGTGGGCGGTGCCGTCGTGCATGGCGTCCTCGTACTCGGCCCTGGCCGCGTCGTAGACGGGCACGCCGCCCACCCGCTCCATCTTCGGGACGGTCAGCTTGAGGGTCTTCTCCTCGGGGGCGTCTACCCGCGGGCCGCGGACCTTCTCGACGATCCTCTCCGGCAGGCTCCTGGCGAACCTCTCCCGCACCTCGTCGGTGACCCTGTCGGAGACCCTCTCGGGGGTGTGCGCCGAGGCCGGCGCTTGGCCGCCGAAAAGCGAGTACAGCAGCAGGCCGATCCCGACGAAGAGCACGGCCACCGCAACACCGGCCGTCATCACCCTCCCGGTGCGCCCGTTCTTTGTCTTCTTCATCGCCGTCGACCCCCTTTCCGGTCTCGTTGTGGATCGACGGTTAAAAATTACTGCCTTCGGGTTACAAACCGGCAACAGAAGGGGGTTTTGTTGGTAACGAATCCTCGGCGGGCGCGGGATCTCCGGCACCGTTATAATCCCCCATCGTGAGGATCGGAGTTCCGAAAGAGGTCTTGGAGGGGGAGCGGCGGGTCGGGTTGGTGCCCGAGACCGTCGCCAGGCTCGTCAAGGAGGGTTTCGAGGTCGCCGTGGAGTCGGGGGCGGGCCGCGACTACAACCTCGACGAAAACTACGAAGAGGCCGGGGCGAAGGTCGTTGGCGGGGCCCGGGACGTGTACGGCGGGTCGGATTTGATCGTCAAGGTCGCCTCCCCCACCGACGAAGAGGTCGGGACGATGGAGCGCGGCCAGATCCTGCTCTGCTTCCTCAACGGCCCCGGCAACCCGGAGCTCGTCCGGAAGCTCGCCGAGGCGGGCGTGACGGTCTTCTCCAACGAGGCGATCCCCCGAACGAGCGTCGCCCAGAGCATGGACGCCCTCTCCTCGATGGGCTCGATCGCGGGCTACAAGACGGCCCTCATAGCCGCCGACTCTTTAGGCAAGTACGTCCCGATGCTCTCCACCGCCGCCGGCACGACGAAGGCGGCGAAGGTCCTCGTCTTCGGCGTCGCGGTCGCGGGCCTGCAGGCCATCGCGATCATGAACCGCTTAGGGGCGGAGGTCTTCGCCTACGACATCCGCCCTGAGACCAAAGAGCAGGCCCAGTCTTTGGGCGCATCCTTTGTAGACTCAGACGACGAGGGCGAGGAAGAGGAGCCCGAGGACGAGTTCGTCGAGTACGAGCCCGCCGGCTTCAACAAGTTCATGACCTCGCTCGGCTTCTACTCGTTCGCCGAGCCGCCGCGCGACCAGTACATCGTCGAGGGCGAAGAGGAGCCAGAAGAAGACGAGGAAGAGGACGAAGGCTGGTCCAAGGAGAAGCTGGAGCGGGACCAGGAGCTTTTGCGGGAGAGGATAAAGGAGATGGACATCGTCCTGACCACGGCGCTCGTGCCCGGCAGGAAGGCCCCCACGCTCGTAGACAAGGCGATGGTCGAGAGCATGAAGCCGGGGAGCGTGATCGTGGACCTCGCCGCCGAGGCCGGGGGCAACTGCGAGCTCACGCAGGCCGGGGAGACCGTCGAGCACCAGCAGGTAAAGATCATCGGTCCCGTCAACCTGCCGAGCGCGATGCCCATACACGCCAGCCAGCTCCTCTCGCGCAACATGCACAACCTTATAGGCCACATCACGGAAGACCGCGCCGAAGACAAAAACGAGCACGACCCCCACCCGAACCTGGACTTCGAGGACGAGATCATAGACACCACCTGCATCGCCCACGACGGCGAGGTCCGCCAGGAGGCGACCCGCGAGGCGCTGCAGGAAGCTTCAGGCGGCGGGGCGGACAGAGAGAGCGAGGCCGGTTAAGGGATGCAGGAACTGCTGGCGCAGCTCGCCATCTTGATCATCGCGGCGTTTTTGGGGTTCGAGCTCATCTCGCGGGTGCCGAACCTTTTGCACACGCCGCTCATGAGCGCGACCAACGCCATCCACGGGGTGATCCTTGTTGGAGGCATGATCACGCTGGCCTCAGAGGGCTCTTTCGCCATAAAAGTCGTCGGCTTCGTGGCCGTCTTTTTCGGGGCCATGAACGTGGTAGGCGGCTTCTGGGTGACCAACCGGATGCTCGGCATGTTCCGTCCCCCCCGCCCCAGGGTCAAGAAGAGAAGGGCGGGATAACCCTTGCAGGTCGCCACGTTCCTGGCCTACCTCGCCGCGGCGGCGCTGTTCATCGTCGGCATCCGCCGCCTGCGCAAGCCCGAGACCGCCCGTTCGGGTAACACCATAGCCGCCGTCGGCATGGCCGTGGCCCTCATCGCCACGCTCTTCGTCATACGCTTCGAGAGCCTGCTCCTGATCGGGGCGGCCGTGATCCTGGGTTCTGTCGTGGGCGCCGTCTCGGCCCAGAGGGTGCAGATGACGGCGATGCCGCAGATGGTCGCCGCCTACAACGGCGTCGGCGGCGGGGCGGCGGCGCTTATCGCGCTCTCGGAGTTCTACCACCTGCGGGTCGAGGGCGAGATGAGCCTGGTCGCCGCGCTCACCGTCCCCTTGACCATCCTGATCGGCTCGGTCAGCTTCATGGGCAGCGTGGTGGCCTTCCTGAAGCTCCAGGAGCTCGCCTTCAGCGGCGCCGTCTCCTTCCCCCTCCAACAGGTGGTAAACGCGCTCCTCTTCGTGGGCATCCTCGTCCTCGGGGCCAACGCCATCACGGGCGGGGCGATCCTCCCGTTCCTCTCCCCCGTAGCCTCCGTGGTCGCCGTGCTCGTGGCCTCGGCCGTCCTGGGCGTCCTGCTCGTCATCCCGATAGGCGGGGCGGACATGCCCATCGTGATCTCGCTCCTCAACGCCTTCACGGGCCTGGCGGCGGCGGCCTCGGGGTTCGTGCTCGAGAACTACATCCTCATCATCGGCGGCACCATAGTCGGCGCCTCGGGCACCATCCTCACGCGCCTTATGTCGAGCGCCCTGGGGCGTCCCCTCGGCAAGATCATATTCGCCGGCATCGCCGCCGCAGGCTCCAGCAAGCAGGACGACGGGGAGGAGCGCGAGGTCAACGACGTTGGCGCCGGCGAGGTCGGCGAGTACCTCTCCGACGAGGCCGAGAAGGTCGTCATAGTCCCCGGCTACGGCCTCGCCGTGGCCCAGGCCCAGGGGCCGATGCGCGACCTGATGGAGACCCTGGAGTCGGCGGGCAAGACGGTCCTCTTCGGCATCCACCCCGTGGCCGGCCGGATGCCGGGCCACATGAACGTCCTCCTGACCGAGGCGGGCGTCCCCTACGACAAGCTCTACGACCTCGAAGACATAAACCCGGAGCTCGAAGACGCCGACGCCGCCATCATCGTCGGGGCCAACGATGTCGTAAACCCCGCGGCCAACGACAAAGAGCAGGACAGCCCCATAAGCGGCATGCCCATACTAAACGTCGAGGCCGCGGAACGCGTCATCTTTATCAAGAGGTCCCTGAGCCCCGGCTTCGCGGGCGTGGACAACCCCCTCTTCTACGACACCGACAAGACCATGATGCTCTTCTCCGACGCCAAGCAGGGCCTCCAGGACGTCGTCGCGGCCGTCAAGGGGGGCTAGACTAGCAGCCCGGATTGTGATCGCCGCCCCGCCCCTTGGCGGCCCTCTGGGTCGAACCCTCTCTTTGAACTTCGCCACGGAAACCTTCTTAGGCGACCAGGCGGTCACCGCACGGGGCCCACAGCATCCTCCACCCGCGCATCGATCCCGTCGACGAGCCGGGAGACGTTCAGGTCACCCGGTCGTGACCCCAGGGACCCCTGCCCCTTCGGCGCCCCGCCCGTCACCGGCACGGGTTGGGTGACCGTAGGCGCGGGCTCGGCTGTAGCGGACCCCGGAGTAGCCCCGGAACCGACGGCCTCGGGAGGAACGGCCTCGGGGGGAACGGCGGCAGCCGGTGCGCCCGTGGACACGGTGGCCGCGGGCGCAGTGGCCGCAGGCGTGTTCGCAGGCGTGTTCGCAGGCGTGTTCGCAGGCGTGTTCGCAGGCGTGTTCGCAAGCGTGTCCGTCGTCGGTGCGGGGCTCGCTGGCGCAGGGCTCGCTGGCGCAGGACTCGTCGGTTCGGGGCTCGCCGGTTCGGGGCTCGCCGGTTCGGGGCTCGCCGGTTCGGGGCTTGCCGACGCCGGCGTCTGGCCCGGGGGCGGGGGGCTCGCGGTCGCGTCGGGAGAGGCGGTTGCGACGGCGGAGGCTGGTGCGGTGGAGGAGACGGTTGCGGCAGAGGAGGCTGGTGCGGTGGGGGAGGCGGTTGCGGCGGCGGAGGATAGTGAGGTCATTGGGGGAGAAGATGGAGGCATGGGGACAAACTTCACGCCTTCGAAGAAGGACTCCTGCGACGACGCGCCTTCCGGCCTTTGTTCGGGCCGGTCTTCGTCTTCGTCCTTCGATGTGGCGGGCCCGTTCCCGGGCTTGTCGTCTCTCTCGTTCGTGCTGCGCCCGTCTTCCCTCTCGCCTCCCGCGTTCGGGGCGGGCTCTTCGGCTCGGGGTTGTCGATCGGGCCTCTCCAGCACGTTTCCGGCGAGGGCTATCTCGGAGGGTGTTCCGGGGACGGCCGGCTCGCGCATCTGGGAGACGGCGGGGTCGTCGTTCGTGGCGAGGGCGAAGACGAGGGTCATGACGGCGAGGGTGGAGATCAAGACAAGGCCCATGCCGAGGAACAGGTGGTCGAAGCCGACGGTCAGCAAGGGGGAGGCCTCGTACTCGTCCCCCGTGTCCCTGGCGTTGCCGGTTTTCGTCGATTCCTCGGGGAGAGCTTCCGTCTCCTCCGGTTCCAGGCGGCGCTTGAGATCCGCGGAGAGGGCCTCCCCGTCCAGGCCCAGGTGGTCGGCGTAGGTCTTGAGAGAGCCGAGAACGTAGACGGCGGGCAACACGCCGAAGTTCTCCCGCTCGAGGTCCTGGAGGTACCTGGCCCGGATCTTGGTCCGCTCCTCGACCTGCCGGAGGGTGAGGCCTCTCTCCTCGCGGGCCGTTTGCAGGCTGGAGCCTATCCCCGGTTCGGGTCGCGGGCTTCCGTGTTCGCCGTTCATGACCGCCCATGCCTTTAGAGTGCCGTGCCCGCAAGCGAACCTGCGCCCCCGCCCAGATCGTTACGACCGCATGATACCCCGAAGCCCGCCCTTTCGCACCCCAAACGGCGCGGCGATCCACCGGAACCCGTATCACCCGACGATGGGCTGGGCCAGGATCCAGAGGCTGCAGATGGTGTAGAGGACCATGAGCGCGAGCATCGGTAGCTGCCCCGGCACCACGCGCCCCGGTGCCGCAGGTAGGAGCGACGCGACCCGGTGCGCCAGCCACACGGCGACGGCGTGCCCGGCCACGATGAGCCCGACCTGCGCGTACCAGACGGCCCCCACCCCGACCATCCCGTACCTCGGCCGAAAATCCGCGGTCCCGAGCAGATCCCACCCCCACCCGAAAGGGTCCGAGGCGCCCGCAACCGCTTCCTGGCCCCCGACGAGCAGAAAGGTCCCGTAGTGGGCGGCCTGGTAGGCGACGGCTATGGGCACGAGCGCGAGCACGTACCCCGCCGCCGACCGGCGGAACGGACCCCGTTCCCCCCCGATAACCCGGCAGAGCCACACGCACCCCAGGTAGACGCCGAGAAACGCCGCCCACGTCAGGAGAAGCCCCGTCGTCTGGGTGATGGGCGTCGTCCTTACGACCTCGACCCAAAACGGGGTCTCGAGCAGGCCGTCGTAGGTCACCCCGGCCAGCACCAGCACCACGAACGACACCCCGCCCGGCGGCGCCCATCCCGGCCTCCCGAGACCGACCCCGAAAGGACGCAGGTTCATCCCCAGATCCTCCACGGCGGCCCGCGCGAAGCACGGGCGGCGCTTCACGCGCACCTGCTTCACGCGCACTTCCGTCGGGGCGAACCTGCCGAGCAGGCCGAAGAAGACGGAGAACGCCTCGCCGCGGCGCAGCCAGGTCTCCCCGCCGAACGAGGCCATGCCGTAGAACGTGACCACCGAGTACAGGAGGGCGGCGAACGCGACGTTGCGGGGCGTGGCGGGATCCGCGAACACGTTCTCGAACCAGACGAAGGCCAGGTAGAGCGCCACCGCCGGCCATACGCCCACCGCTTCGGGACAGGTCCACCCTAGCCACAACCCGTCCTTGCGCCCCAGCCGCCGGGCCGCACCGTCGGCCCAACCGAAGAGGATCCCCCACGGGTTCACCACCGGCCAGAGGTTACCCACGAAGGCCGCGAAAAGGGAGAGACCGACCCACCACACCGCCCAGACGAAAACCGGCGCGAGGTTTTCGCCGCCCTGCTCCCCGAAGAGGCCCGCCGACACCACGAGCCCGAAGAGCCCAACAGACAACAGACGCATCCCCGCCAACAGCGGCCGTGAACGGAGAAGCCCCCCCAAGACCGGTACGCGGAGCAGGTCCAGGCGCGGGTATTCGCCGCCGTCCCCCCCACCCTTTCCGGACAGGATCGCCAGCGGCAGAAAAGAGAGCAAGACAGCCGCGGCGGCCCCGTAGAGGTAAAGCCAGAGCGGCAGCGGCAAATCGTAGCCCTGCCCGAAGCCGTGGGCGAAGACCGGACGCACGTCCCCCTACCGCGGCCCTACCACGAGAACGCCGAGATCCTCTCCGGAGCGGTGGTCCTCGATCCCAAACCTCCCCGTAAGGCCCGCCCCGAAAGAGACCGCGGCCCCCTCCTCAGGACCGGCGCCCCACTCGATGCCGTAGCCGTGCAAATGGAGTTCCACGGGCTCCCCGGCCTCCACCCTCACCGTCACCCGGTCCCCCTCCCCCACGCGAAGCTCGCGAGGAACCATCTCCCCATCCTCCACAGAAACCTTAAACGTCCGCTCCCGGGGCCCGGCGGCGTGGGATTCCGGCCGCAAGACGAGGAAGAGCCCGACCAAGACGACCAACGCGACGACGAGCGCTCCCAGGGACCTGACGACCATCTCCCCCCGTTCCGAACGGGTTCAGGTCCCTGTCTTCGTCATCCTCCCGTCGACGCTGTAGTCGAGGTTTCCGGCCGGGCGCCCCCGGCGCTCACCAGTAGACAGGAAGCCGACGAAGACGGGGTGCTGAGGGTTGCCGAAAGCGAAGCGTGCTGACTAGCTCTTCTCGCGACGCTTCTGCACGTACCTCAAGAGCCCGGCGGTCAGCATCTCGTAGTTGCCGGCGAGGTCGTAGCGCCCGGACTCTTCGGGCTCCGCGCCCTCGGCGAGCATCTCGGCGTCGCCCCTGATCCTCAGCTCCTCGGAGATCTCATCCTGCGAGGCGCCCTCGTCCACCTGGTCCTCGACAAAGAGCAGCCAGTCTTGCAGGCGCTGTTCGAGCTCCGATAGGTGGCGGCCCACGTCGTCGTAGCTTCCAAAGTGGGTCGGGTGCAGGGTGCTCGGCCCGATGGCGCGGACGTTCTCTATGCTCCGCACCCACGCCTCGACGTCTATCTCCGGCGGCGGGGTCGGCGGCCTGACGTAGGACTGCCCCGGCAGCCGGATGCCGGCAACGTCCCCCGCGAAGAGCGAGCCCGAGTCGGGCTCCAGGTAGGCCAGGTGGTGGTAGGCGTGCCCCGGCGTGTCGTGGGCGACGAGGCGCCCCCCCGCGGCCCCAACCTCCTCCCCGTCGCCGAGCACTACCAGCCGGTCCTCCGGCACGGGCCGGACGTCCCCCCAGAGCTCCTCCATCCTCTCGCCGTAGATGCGGGTCGCGCTCTTCACTAGCTTCGAGGGGTCGGCGAGGTGCGGGTAGCCGAGCTCGTGGACGTAGAAGGTGGCGTTAGGCAGGATCTCCGCGAGGTGCCCCGACGCCCCGGCGTGGTCGAGGTGGACGTGCGTCAGGAAGACCTCCCGCACCTCCTCCGGGGAGACGCCGCCCGCCTTCAGGCCGCTCTCGAGGTGCCCCAGGCAGCTCGTCGGGCCCGTCTCGACGAGGGCAGCCGAGCCGTCGCCGACCAGGAGAAAAGAGGCTATGACCTGCTCCGTCCCCAGGAAGTTCAGGTCTATCGTCTCTATCTTCATGCGCTCCCCTCCCGGGCCTCGTCCACGCGGAGATTATACCCACACGCTTTGTTAGACTTCCGGCTCCGGAAGGAGAAGGAAAGGACGCCCCGTTTTGGACCTCAACCTCATGCGCGAGCTGTCGGTAAAGACGGACTCCAAGATCTTGCTCCTGGTCGTGGACGGCCTCGGCGGCCTCCCGATGGAGCCGGGCGGCCGAACGGAACTCGAAAAGGCAAACACCCCGAACCTAGATCGGCTGGCCGGCCGCTCGGACCTCGGGCTCTCCCGGCCCGTCGCCGCGGGCGTGAGCCCGGGCAGCGGCCCGGGGCACCTCGGCCTCTTCGGCTACGACCCCTTGCGCTTTCAGGTCGGCCGCGGCGTGCTCTCGGCCCTCGGCGTCGGCTTCGAGCTCCAGAACAGCGACCTCGCCGCGAGGATAAACTTCGCCACGCTGGACGACGCCGGCAGGATCTCCGACCGCCGCGCGGGCCGCATCCCTTCCGAGAAGGGCGAGGAGCTCGTCGCCATCCTCAACGAGAACCTCAAGCTCGACGGCGCCGAGGTCTCCATCACCCACGAGAAGGAGTACCGCGCCGTCGCCGTCTTCCGGGGGGAGGGATTCTCCGGGGAGCTCTCCGACACCGACCCCCAGAGGGTCGGCCTCGAGCCCCTTCCCGTCAAACCGCAGGACGGCTCTCCGGAGGCCAAAAAGAGCGCGGAGCTAGCCAACGCCTTCGTCCGAGAGGCAAACGAGATCCTGGCCGACCAGCAGCCGGCGAACACCGTCCTTCTGCGCGGCTTCGGGATGCACCCGGCCCTGCCCTCGTTCGAGGAGGCCTACAAGCTAGACGCCGCCGCCATCGCCAGCTACCCGATGTACAAGGGCCTCGCCCGCCTCGCCGGTATGCAGCTCCTCCAGGAGGGGGCGGGCATCGCCGGCGAGTTCGAGACGCTGAAGCAGAACTGGGACGACCACGACTTCTTCTTTCTCCACGTCAAGCCCACCGACGCGGCCGGCGAGGACGGGGACTTCGACCGCAAGGCCTCGGTGATAGAAGAGGTGGACGCCCAGATACCTGGCCTGCTCGACCTCGGCCCCGACGCCATAGCCGTCACCGGCGACCACGCCACCCCGGCCAAAATGAAGAGCCACTCCTGGCACGGGGTCCCCGTGCTCGTCAACTCGCCCTACACCCTGCCGACGGCCGAGGAGTTCGGCGAACGGCCGTGCGCGGGGGGCACTTTGGGCGTCTTCCCGGCGGAGGAGATCATGGGCTACCTGATGGGCCACGCCCTCAAGCTCAACCGCTTCGGCGCTTGAGGCATCAGCGTGCCGCGTAGCGAGGAACTCGCCGCGCTGGAGCGGGAGGTGGTCTCGTGCCGCGCTTGCCCGCGGCTGGTCGAGTGGCGGGAGCGGGTGGCGCGGGAGAAGCGGGAGGCCTACAAGGACGAGGAGTACTGGGGGCAGCCGGTGCCGGGGTTCGGGGACCCGGGGGCGCGGGTCGTTGTCTTCGGGCTCGCGCCGGCGGCGCACGGGGCGAACAGGACGGGGCGTTTCTTTACGGGGGACCGGTCGGGGGATTTCCTTTTCGCGGGACTCCACCGGACCGGGTTCTCCGACAAGGCCGTCTCGCGGACCATCGCGGACGGCGCGCGCCTCTCGGGGCTCTGGATCTCGGCGGCCGTCCGGTGCGCGCCGCCGCAGAACAAGCCGACCCCGGCCGAACGCGACGCCTGCCTGCCCTACGCGGCGCGCGAGCTTACGATCCTGCGGGCCGGGGTGATCGTCTGCCTCGGCGCGTTCGCCTGGGACGCTGCGCTGCGCCTGCGCGACGTCCGGCCGAAGCCGAAGTTCGGGCACGGGGCGGAGGCCCGGGCCGGGGACCTGACCCTCCTCGGCTGCTACCACCCCTCCCAGCAGAACACCTTCACCGGCGTCCTCACCCCGCCCATGCTCGACGCCGTCCTTCTCAGGGCGCGGGAGCTGGCCGGCGCGGACGGGCCGGAAAGGGCCCACCCCGTCGGATAAAATAGACGTTCGTGGAAACCTCCGAGATCGCAAAGGGCCTCCCCGCCGCGCGCGCCGCGGCGTTGCTCTTCGCGGTCCTTCTGCTGCTCGCGGCCTGCTCGGAAGAGACCGGCCGGGGCGGCGGGGATCCGAACCGGGGAGAAGCGCCCCGCGAGACGGCCGCGTCCCCCACCACCGCCGGACGGGAGACGACGGCGGAGGAGCCGCCCAAGATCACGCTCGGCGAAGAGCCGGGCGGGCGCCCTCAGGTCGTCCTGCGCCTGGAGGGCGGGCCGAAGACCACCTTCTCCGGCCTCTGCTCCGTTGGCGGCCGGCAGAGCGTCCTGGGCGGTCGGGTCCCCAAGCGCTTCACCTTCGACCCCGGACGGCGCGAGCTCTCCTGCCGCATCGAGAAGCGCGACGACAACCGCGGCGCCCTCAAGATAGTCCTCATCGCCGGCGACACCACCCGCTCCGTCCAACAAACGAACTCGCCCGGCGCGACGATAAACGTGACGCATAGCGGTGGGTAGTCGAAAGCTGGCGGCCCCTTTCGGTCGCCGCCGACCGAAAGGGGCCACTTGAACAGAGAAGAATCCTGGCAACTCGTGTGCGAATGGACGGAGGGCGATAGCTTGCGCAAGCACATGCTCGCCGTCGAGGCCGCGATGCGGGCTTACGCGAGAAAGTTCGGCGAGGACGAAGAGAAGTGGGGCATCACGGGCCTCCTGCACGACATGGACTACGAGAAGCACCCCACCCCGGAGGAGCACCCGCTCGTCGGCGTGGCCGAACTCGAGAGGCGGGGTTACCCGGAGGACGTGCTCCACGCCATAAAGGGGCACGCCGACTACCTCGACACGCCCCGCGACACGCCCATGTCCAAGACGCTCTACGCCGTGGACGAGCTCTCGGGTTTCGTCGTGGCGTGCGCGCTAATGCGGCCGGAGAGGTTGGAGAACATGAAGGCCAAGAGCGTGCGCAAGAAGATGAAGCAGAAGAGCTTCGCCGCGGCCGTCAACCGCGAGGACATCGTGCGCGGGGCCGAGGACCTCGGGGTGGACCTCAACGAGCACATAGAGTTCGTGGCCGGCGCGCTCAGGGAGAGGGCCGGCGTCCTGGGGCTGGAGCCGGAGGCGGCGTAAACCCCGCCGGGGGCTCTGCTAGGATGGGTCCGTCGTCGGGTCCGCGGGAGAGAGCAGGGGAGGCGCGTTGGTTCGGGTGATGGTCGTCTTCGGGGGCCGCAGCGGGGAGCACGAGGTCTCCCTGGCGTCCGCCCGCGCCATAACGGCGGCGCTGCAGAAAAGTGGGCGCCACGAGGTCGTGCCCGTCGGCATTACGCGCTCGGGGCGTTGGATCCACTCGGGCGACCCCATGCGCGAGCTGGAATCCAACCAGAAACAACTCCCCGACGGCACCACCCTCGAGGCCTCCGGCCCCCCGGCCACCGCCGGGGAGAAGCTCCCCGCGGGGCTCGGGTCCGTGGACGTGGTTTTTCCAGTACTGCACGGCCCGTACGGCGAGGACGGGACAATCCAGGGCATGCTGGAGCTCGCGGGCGTCCCGTACGTGGGCAGCGGGGTGCTCGGCAGCGCCGTCGGGATGGACAAGATCACCATGAAAAAGGTCTTCGCCCACCACGGCCTTCCCCAGGTCGAATGGACCGGGCTGACCCGCAAGGAGTGGGAGGACGATCCCGCAGCGCGGATCCGGGAGATAGAAGGCTCCTTGGGCTACCCGTGCTTCGTCAAGCCGGCCAACCTCGGCTCCAGCGTCGGCATCGGGAAGGCCGAGGATGCCGAGGAGTTGCGCGCGGCGCTCGACGCGGCGGCCGGGTTCGACCGCCGCGTCATCGTGGAGAGGGGCCTCGATGCCAGGGAGGTGGAGGTCTCGGTCCTTGGAAACGAGGACCCGAACGTCTCCGTCCCAGGCGAGATCTTCTTGCAGGGAGACGGCTTCTACGACTACGAGGCCAAGTACGTCGAGGGCGGGATGGAGCTCGGTGTGCCGGCAAAGATACCGGACGAAACCACGGACGAGGTGCGCCGGGTGGCCCGCGCCGCCTTCGAGGCCGTGGACGCGGCCGGCATGGCGCGGGTTGACTTCTTCCTGGAGCGCGGCACCGACAGGCTGCTCCTCAACGAGATCAACACCATCCCCGGCTTCACCCCCACGAGCGTCTACGCCGAACTCTGGGCCGCCAGCGGCCTCCCCTACGAAGACCTCCTGGAACGCCTCATAGCCCTCGCCCTCGAACGCCACGGGTAGCATCGTCCCGCGGGGAACGCTACAGTTCCCACAAGACGCCCGACCGATACCGCCGAAAACCGGCGCTGCCTGACAGGGGAGGAAGCATTGCGGTGGCTCACGTTGACGCTCTCGTCGATATTCGTGCTCTCCGTATTCTGCTCTCCGGCGCATGGAGATCCCACCTCCGTGCAGTACGTGGGAGAGAGCGCCGACGCCTTCGCCAACACTTCGGGGCAGGGAACCGACGCCGTGAACGATGCCATGTCCGGGGCCGCTTCGCCGTCGGCAAGCCCGTCCGCCTCCGACGACGCTTCCGTCTTACCCGAGGATGTCCCGGCGAGCAGCGACACAGATGAAGGCGCCCAGGCCGTAAGCGACACTGCCAAGGGAGACGATACCGGGGGCGCCTCCACAGAGGCCACTACGGATGCCGCCAGGGACAAGGGGCCGGGCCCGATCACGGTTCTGCCCGAGACCGGCGGCGCGTCGCCAACAACGGCGGCCGCCGGGATACCTCTGGTGGTGCTGGGCCTGGCGGCTCGTAAGGTTATAGGAGCATAAACAAAGCTCGTTTTTCGCCGAAGGCGTTGGTTCTCATCTCGATGGCAACGTTGCTGTGGTTCATGCTGGCTCTCCCGAGCCCGGCGATAGCCCAGGGTAGCCCCTCGTCCTCCCAGTACGAGCCGGGGACCTGCCCTGCCCCCTGCACCGCCCAGACGCAAAGCGTCGACGACAGCGTTCAGGGCGTCGTCGACAACGCCAAACAGGGAACCGGCGCCGTGAACGACGCGATGGACAAAGCCGTAGAAGCCCCCGCCGCCAGCGTCTCGGCATCACCCGAAGCCGTCCTTTCGGCCGAAACCGGGACCGGGTCCTCCCCCGAAAGCTCATCCTCCCCCGGCGCCGGCACGGCCGACGGCGAGACGGGCGAAGGAGGTACGGGCGAAGGAGGTACAAGCGAAGACGAAGGCGAGGATGAAGGGCCGGACGCGATCACGATTTTGCCCGAGACGGGTGGCGCGTCGCCCGTGTTTTTGGGCTTGGGCGTGCTGCTCGTGGCGACGGGCCTACTGACCCGGCGGGTTATCGGAGGATGAACGCGCCCCGTCTGTCTACGCTGGTGGTGTTCCTTGTTGCCCTCGTAGTGATGCCCCAGAGCCCAGTGTTGGCGCAGAGCCCCTCCGCCTCCCAGTACGTGGACTGCAGCACCGGGGAGGCGGTAGAAGGATGCGGTGCCGCGACCGTAGGTGAGGCGGTCGAGACCATCGGCGAGAACGCCAGCCGGGGAACAGACGCCTTGAACGACGCTATGCAGTCACCCACCGCCAGCGTACCCGGCCCTGTATCGGCCTCTCCCGGTAGCGCCTCCGCATCCGGCCGGAATTACGGAACCAGGGGAAGCCCGACCCACCGGCGGCAGGCCGGACGACGCCGGCGGTTCGAGCGAGGGCAAGAGGCCCGTCAGCATAACCGTACTGCCCGAGACGGGCGGCGTTCCGTTCGCGGCGCTGTTGGGTGGTTTATTTCTGCTGGCGTCCGGCCTCATGGTCCGCAGGATCTCCTAAATCCAGCCGCACGGCGCCTCGTGAGGCGAATGCGCTTCCGATAGAAGCTGAAAAACCTAAGGGTTTCGGCGACCCGGCCCCGATCGGCCGCGACGAGTCGAGCCCCGGCCCCCTCCACACCCACGAACGAGGGCTGAAAGCCGATGGTCCTACAGCCGCAATAGTCCGCGTTGCATCGCGACGGCGACGGCGGAGGCGCGATCGGCGGCGCCCAGTTTTTCGTCGACGTGCAGCAGGTGGGACTTTACGGTGGCCTCGCTGATCCAGAGCGTGCGCGCTATCTCCTTGTTGCCCTTCCCCCGCGCCACGAGATCGAGCACCTCCACCTCCCGGCCGCTGAGACCCTCGTCGGACGGCCACCGCACCCGCTCCACGAGGTGCGCCGCCACGTCCGGCGCGAGAAGGGGTTTGCCCTCGGCCGCCGCCCGGATGGCCCCGTAGAGCTCCTCGCGCGGCGCGTCCTTGAGGACGTAGCCCGTCGCCCCCGCCTCGACGGCCCGCAGGATGTCCGCCCCGGAGTCGGAGGTGGTGAGCACCAGGACGCGGGTCCCGGGATAGTCCTTGCGGATGCGGGAGGTGGCCGCGACACCGTCCGTCCCCGGCATCCTGAGGTCCATGAGTACGACGTCCGGGTTGAGCCGGCCGACGAGGTCCACGGCCTCCTGGCCGTTCACGGCCTCGCCGACCACCTCGAAGTCCGGCTGCCCGGCGAGCATGCCCCTGATCCCGGTCCGCACGACGGGGTGATCGTCGACGATGAGCACGCCCACGCTTCCCGTCACTGGGTCCCCCCCAGCATCTCCACGCCCCGCCTCGCCTCCCCGTTGGCCGTCAGCCGCAGCTCGACCGCGAGCGTCGTGCCCGCGCCGGGCTCGCTCTCGACGAGCAGCGTGCCGCCGACCCCCTCCACCCTCTCGCGCATGGCCCCGAGGCCGAAGCCGCCGTTCATGCCGGCGGTGGCCGGCTTACCGTTCGGCTCGAAGCCCACGCCGTCGTCCATCACGTCGAGCGTTACCCTGTCCCCCATGTAGGAGAGGGTGAGGACGGCCCTCCCCGCCCGGGCGTGCTTGCGCACGCTGCTGCGGGCCTCCTGGGCGGCCCGCAGCAGCGTGACCTCGGCCTCCGCCGGTAGCGGGGCGGCCTCGCCCGTCACGGCGACGTCGGCCCTGGTACGGTTCGCCTCGGACCAGCGGGCGACGAGCCGCGAGAGGGCCTCCGGCAGGGGGCGTCCCTCCAGGGCCTGCGGCCCGAGCGCCCACACGATGCGACGGGCCTCCGCGAGCCCCTCCCGCGCCGTGGTGCGCGCCTCGTCCAGGTGCAAGGAGGCGGGCTCCGGGGCGTCTTCCAGCGAGCCTTCCGCCGCCTCCAGGTTCATCACGATGCTCGCGAGGCCCTGGATGAGGGTGTCGTGGATCTCCCGCGCCAGCCGCTTGCGCTCCCCGATCATGCCTGAGCGCCGCGCCTCTTCTATGAGCCGCAGATTCTCCAGCACCAGCGCGGCCTGCGACCCCACGGTGAGGTAGGAACGTACCCTGTTCCGGTCGAAGAAGTGCCGCCTCCCGGGCGACGAGACGACCAGCAACCCGTCCGAACCGCCGGAGGCGCCGAGCGGAACGAGCAGCGCGGACCCGATACCCGAACCCCGCCACGCCCCACGCTCGGCCTCCGGCAGGTCTTCTTCTCGAACCACGCCGTGCGAGTGGCGCCGCAGGCCCGCGAGGGCGGGGATCCTCTCCGCGTCCAGCCGAAGCCCCGCCGGCCAGGCCGCCGCTCCCGGCGAAGCCGAGGAGCCGAGCCGCTCCAGCCCGAGGTCCTCCTCGTCTCCGCTCCCGGACGACATCCTCCACAGGGTAACCCTCTCCCCGGGTTCCGCGAGGTGCCCGCCTATCGCGGCGGCGACCTCCTGCGGGCTGTTCACGGCTTCGAGGGCGCGGCTGGCGCGGTAGAGCGCCTCCTGCCTCTCCAGGGCGCCCCGGCTGAGCGCGACGCCGAGCCAGCCGCCGGCCGCCCCGAGCAGCGGGTAGACCACCAGCTCCCACGCCACGAACGGACCGAAGGCGCGGCCTATGAGCTGGATGCCGACCGCGGAGACGAGCCCGAGGAGTATCCCCTGCAACGCGTTGGTCGCCCCGGAGATCCGCGTCAGCACGGCCGCCGCCCCCGCCGTCAGGAGCAGGTACAGGGCGGGGAGCCCCCACGTCGCCATGAAGTCCGCGAAACGGTCGAGCTCGCGCCCGAGTTCCTGCCGGCTCATCCCGCCGCCGGTAAAGACCGACAGCCCGGCGGCGTAAAGGTTGACCATCAGGTAGAGCAGCGCTATTGCCGCCACCGCGACGCCCGAGCCGAGGGCGAACACCAGCCCCCACCTCGCACCAGAAAATCGTGTCCCCAACCCAAGCAAGATGGCAGCATTCTAGATCATCCAGGATCACGGGAGAAACACCGAAGCCGCACAATCATCCTTCCGGTACGCCCCTATCATCCTTCCGGTCGATGCGTGCCCCCTTCCCAATCAACAGACTGCTGTCGCGTAACGTCGAGCGGGCCGAAGCGGGCGGCCGGTGCCATCGCAGGCCCCTCCGGAGAGTCGTCTGCTTTGGTGGGAGACCTTTGCGCGGTGGCGCAGGAGAGGCGGGGACGCGCTTGCGATACGCCGGGATGACCGTCGGCGACAGGAACCCTGTCAAGCGCTACCTGCAGAGACGCCGGCTGCGGGACGCCGTCGGCGTGCTCGCCGGACTGGACGGGGACTTCTCGGGCGAGGTGCTCGACTTCGGCGGTGGCAGCGGCGAGTTGAGCAAGATGCTCGCGGCACGCTTCCCGGGCGCCCGGGTGCTCTGCTACGAACCGATGCCGGGAATATTCGAAGAGGCGGCACGCAACCTCGCGGGCCTGGGCAACGTCACCCTGGTCTCTGACCGCGGGGATCTCGAAGGGCTCCGTTTCGGGTGCGTCTTCTGCCTGGAGGTGTTCGAACATCTGCCGCCCCGGCAAACGGCGAGGACGATCAAGACCTTGAACCGCCTGCTCGGAAGGGACGGCGTCTTCGTGGTGGGGGTACCGAACGAGATCTTTCTGCCCGCGCTCGTCAAGGGCCTGTTCAGGATGACCAGGCACTACGGCGCCCACGACGCCAGGCCGATAAACATCCTGCGGGCGGTTATCGGGCGCCCGCCGAAAGGCCCGTGCGCAGGATCTCCCGCGGCCTGCCCTACCATTTCCACCACCTCGGCTTCGACCACCGCCGGCTGAGAACCCTGCTCCTGGAGACCTTCGATCCCGTCCGCGAGTTCGGTAGCCCGGTAAACAGCGAGTTGCTCGGAACGGAGATCTACCAGGCAATAAAAAAGAGGTAGATACGGGCTACAACAGCTCCCTACCTCCTTGAAGCCCGGGCCCAACGGTACTTAAATGCGTGGCGTGTTCCTCGGGCTCATACAAGAAGAAACCACCGGAGCCGAGGGCGCCGCCGACGCGGCGACGGACAGACTGCAGCAGACCGGCAAAGAGACGCAGGGCTATCTGGACGAGCTCGGGGCCTTCTTCGCGGGCATCCGCGACTCCGTCATAGACCCGAGGACCATAGCCAAGCTCATCGTCGCCGCCCTCGTGGTCGCCCTGGGCATAATCGCGTACCGGGCGATCATCTTCGGCGTGCCGCGGTTGCTGAACTGGCGGAGGCGTCGCAGGCACGAGCCACTCGACGAGGAGGCGGTGGCGAAGATCAAGCGCCGCGACACCGCCATCACCCTCGTCCGCACCGCGCTGCGGTACGTGGCCCTGATCGTCGTCGCGCTCCTGGTACTGAGCATCTTCTTCGATAACCTCATCCCCGCCGCCACGGGCGCGACGGTGCTGGCGGCGGTCCTGGGCTTCGGCGCGCAGAGCCTGCTTCGGGACGTGATCGCCGGCCTCTCCATCGTGTTCGAGGGCCAGTACGCGGTAGGAGACTTTATCGAGGTGAGCCCCCCGCAGGGTGTGACCGGTATAGTCGAGGAACTGGGCCTGAGGATGACCAAGATTCGCTCCCTCTCTGGCGAGGTGAGCTATATCCCCAACGGCGCGATCCTGGGCATCACGAACCACGTCTCCGGCCGCCAACGCTTCAACGTCGAAGTGCAGGTCTCTGACGCCGAAGCGGCCGAAAACGTGCTGACCTCCCTGGACGAGGCGACCGAGCTCTACCTGAACCCGCCCCGCCTCGCGGAGCGGAGCGAGACCGAAGACGGCCGTGTCCGCATGCGTATAGTCGCCGGCGTCCTCCCCTCGATGGCCTGGCTCGTCGAGGAGCACCTCGTAGAACGCATAAAGGCCGCCGTCGGCGAGAAGGCCCTCGCGGCGGAACCCCTGGTCTACAAGGTGGACCAGGCAAACCTCCGCAGGGTCAGAGACCTGCTCCCCGAAGAAGCCGAGAGGAACCTGCCGCGAGAGGCCGAAAAGAAGCTGAAGTAGAGGTATTAGGCATTAGGTTTTGGGCAACCGCACTCCTTCTGGCGTAGAGCCTGCGCCGCTACAACGACGAGGTCGTGGACCCTTACCTGGCGCCATGCTCGCGCCCCCACGTGCCGAACCCCAAACCTAATGCCTAATACCTCGAAACCTAAGTACCCGGTTGCCAGTCGTCGCGCAGGTGGCCGTTTGTCTGGGCCTTTTCGCGGGCCTGGCGCTCGCGTTCCAGCCTTTCGGCGGCGGCGGTGAGGAGCTCTTTCACTTTTTCGAGGCGGGCCCTTTCTGAGGTTAGCTCCAGGATCTGCTGCCGGGTCTCGGCCTCGAACTCGACGCGGCCGGCGATGGCGAAGGAGAGGTTCCTGTAGGGCGGCTCGATCTCTATGCCGACGGAGCCCTCTGTCGCAGCCTCGACGACGCGTTCTAGGAGGGATATGCATTCTTCGGCTAAAGTCTGGACGTCGGGCTCTTCGGGCTCTTCGTCGAAGTACTCGATCTCCCCGACGTAGTACGGTTTGCCGGTGAGCACGTTGTTGAGCTTGAAGCGCCGGGAGCCTTCCACCAGGATCAACATCCGCCCGTCGTCGTAGCGCTCGACGAGCTCGACTATCTTCGCCGTGCAGCCGACCTTCCTGGTGCCGGACTCGTCGGCGAAGACCATCCCGAACTCGCTCTCCTGCTGGAGGCACTCGTCCACCATCTGCTTGTAGCGCTCCTCGAAGATGTGCAGCGGCAGCGGCGCCCCGGGCATCAGCACGACGTTCAAGGGGAAAAGCGGTATGTCGGACACGGTCGCGCTCCTTACGCTAGTTGGACGGATTCTATATCAACGCCGGGCCCGCGTGCCGGGTATAGTGTTACGCGTGGAAGGCAGACCACACGCGGGCCGGGTCGCCCTGGTCACCGGAGGCGGCCGCGGCATCGGCGCCGCCACGGCCCGCCTCCTTTCAAGGGAGGGCGCCGCCGTGGCCGTCGCCGCCCGCACGATGGATGAGGTGTCCTCCGTGGCGCGCGAGATAGAGGCGAACGGCGGCGCGGCCCTCCCGGTGGCGCTTGACGTCACGGACGAGGAATCGGTGGCCGGGGCCTTCGAGCGGGCCCGCGCCGGGCTAGGCCCCGTGGACATCCTGATAAACAACGCCGGCACGCCCGGCGTCCCGCTCCCGGTCGACCGGATGGAGCTCTCCGACTGGCGCCGCGTCTTCGACGTGAACGTTACCGGCGCCTTTCTGTGCGCCAGGGAAGCGCTGCCGCACATGGCCTCCGGGGACTGGGGCCGCATCGTCAACGTCTCGAGCGCCTCCGCCCGCCACCCGATGGCCGGCATGGCGGCCTACGGGGCCTCCAAGGCAGCCCTCGACCAGCTCACCCGCGTCCTCGCCCTCGAAGGGGAACCCCACAACGTCGCCGTAACCGGCGTCTACCCCGGCGTGGTGGACACCCGGATGCAAGAGGAGTCCCGCGCCTTCCCGCCTGACCTCATCGGCAAGCCACTACATCGCATGTTCCAGGGCTACAGCGACTTCGGCATCCTCCGCCTCCCCGAAGAGCCGGCCGAGCTGATCAGCTACCTCTGCACCGCAGAGGCCGACCGCCTAAACGGGCACATAATCCGCCTCGAACAACTCCAAGCGCTCAGGGAGTAGGCTTTGAGGTTCAAGGCATAAGGTAAGTCGTCTGTGGCCTGCCTCGGCCCCGCCGGCGAGACCATCAGCCCGCGGCGGCGCTTCGCATTACCGCCCCCACAAACGGCAAGAGGGCCACGGCATTGATGCCGTGGCCCTTCCCGAAACCTTGAGCCTCAAAACCTTGAGCCTCAAAACCTCAAAGCCTTATTCGTCCTTGCTGATCCAGTACGTGAACCCGAGGAAGCTGAGGAAGAACGTCATGATCAGGGTGAACGCGGCGAAGAAGCGGAAGATGCCGATACCGGTCGGGTTGGCGGTGGTTCCCTCCTGCAAGAGGAGCATCGCGAGGTCGATCATTCGGCCGCCTCCATCAGCGGTTCGGTCGGGCAGCCCTCGCTGACGACCCTCTGGTCGAGCGTCACGCAGTCGTTGATGAGGTAGCCGGGGTTGTTGTCCACCCTCCTCGCCGTCTCGCGGGTGTAGCCCATCGTGACCATCGTGAGCACCACGAAGACCGAGCACGCTATCAGCGCGTACTGGCTCCAGCGGCTCGCCCGGCCCCAGTGGAAGCCCGTGGCGGTCGCCCTTAGGTAGAGGGCTATCACGAAGAAGCCGACGATCATCAGCCCGATCAGGCCTATGTACTTCCACGGGTACATGCTCCCGAGCGGTATGCTGGTGTCCTCGCCGCCGAGGAAGGAGAGCCCGATCTGCGGGATCAGGTCCATGTCCGCCGGGATGACGTTCAGTATCGTGAAGAGGGCCGTGAACCCGAGGCCGCCGACCGCGAGCTTGCGCAAGTTCTCCATCGGCTTGACGGTGAAGCGCAGCTTGTGCACGAAGTAGGCGGTGGAGGCGATGCTCAGAACCGCGATCCAGAAGACCAGCAGGTTGAAGACCCAGGCCTTGGAGCCGAGCATGATGGTGTTGAAGGCGTCGGGGGCGCTCTCGCGGATGCCCTTGAGGTAACCGTAGCCGATGACCGGCTGCATGATCAGGAACCCGAAGCCCCAGATCAGGCCGAAGTGCCCCATCCAGTCGTAGTACTCCCGGTCGTCCTCGCGGGTGGTCCTGAGGTAGCGCCAGGCCCCCCAGCCCGCGATCAGGAACCCGGCGTAGGAGAAGTTCCCGATAAAGCGGTGCATGTTCAGCGGCACCATCGTCTGGTTGAGGAAAGAGCGGGCCACGAGCTCGGACTGCGAGGTGACCTCGGCGGGGGTGAGCATGAAGGACGCCACCGCGTCGATCATGGTCATAGCCATAAGGCCGAAGAAGCCGGCTATAAAGCCGAAGACGACGTGCAGGCTCTTGCGGTAGGCCAGCTTGTCCCAGACGTTGTACCAGGCGTACACGATGATGATCTGGCCGAGGAACATGAACGCCTCGACGAGAAAGACCCAGAAAAAGATGTTCTGCAAAACCGAGAAGAAGACCGGGAAGAGCGTGACGAGCGCGAGCACGAACGTGATCGCTAAAGCCGCCCCGGAGGCGAAGAGCAGGACCACGAAACGCGCCAGGTTGCGGGCGAAGCGCTCGTAGTTGGACTGCTTGGTGACCATCCCAAGGTACTCGCTCGTCGCCGCTATGAGCACCGCCCCGATGATGAAGGCGGCGAAGAGGATGTGCGTCTGCACAAGCGCCGCAATAACGACGTTCTTACCGATTACGGGAACGTCGAGGTTACCTATGGGCATCCTCTACTCCTTCTAGGCCGTCGGGAAGTTCATGATCCGGCTGACCGCCATCAGCATGTTCAGGACCACGATCACGACCACCAGAATACCTATGACGGTCGCGAAGGGCCTGCTAATGGCGCTGTAGTGCTGCGGGCTCCGGTCGAGCCACGGCACGGCGAAGAGCAGCACGATAAAGATGGTCGGCACGACCACGGCCCCGAAGCTGACCAGGGCATAACCGGGGAAGAACATCAGCATCTGCTCGTAGAAGAAGAAGAACCACTCGGGACGCGGCACGTACTCCACGGTAGCCGTATCGGCCGGCGCGGTGAGCGGCGCCGGCGCGGCATAGGAGAGCACGGCGCAGGCGATTATCAGGAACGTGAAGACGTAGGTGTCTTTGAGGACCTGACCCGGAAAGAAGCCCATCGTCTCGTCCGGACGATCGTAGACGTTCTCCTCGGTGATGACCTCTTCCTCTACCGGCTTGCTCTTGCCGGCCGCCGGAACGTATACCATGACCTTACCTCTCTCCTAGTCGACCGGTCGCACTATAACAGCGCCGCGCACCAAACCTCGGTAAATGCTCTTACTCGCCCCTGCCGTTGCTTCTGCCGTTCCGCTCCGCCTCGTCCTCATCGTCGTCGTCCAGCTCGTACCCGGCGTACTCCTCCAGCCGCTGGCGCTCGTGCAGCTTCGCGAGCCGCTCGGAGTACTCGAACTCGCTGCCGAACACGCCGTGGCGCCTGAGCAGGTAGAGGTGGATGCCTATAAACGGCGCGATGGCCGCGGGCAGCAACCAGACGTGCAACGCAAAGAACCGGGATAACGTGGCTGGCCCGGCCACGTCGCCGCCGAGCAGGAAGTTGATCACGTACCCCCCGACGAACGGCGAGTAGGAGCCGATCTTCATCCCCACGACCGATGCCCAAAACCCGTCCTGGTCCCACCGGAGCAGGTAGCCCGTGAAGGCCAGCCCGATGACGAGCAGCAGCAGGACGACGCCGACGACCCAGTTAAGCTCCCGCGGCGCCTTGTAGCCGCCCGCGAAAAAGACCTGGGCCATGTGCAACCCGATCATGGCCAAAAGGAAGTTGGCCGACCAGTAATGGATGCCGCGAACGAGCTGGCCGAAGTAGGCCTCGTTCATGATGTAGTTGACCGAGTTCCACGCGTGGTCGGTCGAGGGCACGTAGTAGAAGAGCAGCAGGATACCGGTAAGGAACTGCACCACTATGAGGCCGAGAACCGCGCTCCCGAGGGTGTAGACCCAGGCCCCACGCTTGGGAACGGGCTCGTAGAGGAAGTGCTCAAGTTGCGTGACTATGCCGGTTCGGTGCTCCATCCAGTCCACGATGAACTTGGAGGCTTCTTCGGTCTGGGACCTCATCCTGCCTATCATGCTCAGGTCTCCCTCTCTAGACCACGTAGGGCTGCTGCTTGTTCAGCCCCGGCTCGATGTCGTACCCGTGCTTGATGTAAAGGGTACCGTCTTCCCTGACCTCCGCCTGTGTATAGTTGTACATCCCGCGCGGCGGCGGACCGCCGACGTACCCGCCGTTGATGTCGTAGAGCCCGCCGTGACAGGGACACAAGAACTCGTGCTTATCGGGGAACCACCTCACCGGGCAGCCCAGGTGGGCGCACGAGTTCGAGAGGATGTTCAGCTGGCCCCGGATCTCGTCCCGCTCTGACTGCGTGAACCCCGAGCTCTTCTGGTCCACGATGGCCGGCTTCTCCGGCTCGCCCAAGATGTCGCCGCCGGAACCCTGCGTGCCCTGCTGCTTGACCGGGGCCTTCCAGGAGATCCAGACCGCGTGCCTCACGGTGAAGTCGCTCTGGGACTTCTGCGAATCGGGAAACTTCTCCTGGATCTCCTTGTCGCTGTAGACCTGCTCGATCGGAAACTCGACCTCGAAGACGTCCGGCGTGCCCGGCTTGAGCTCCTTGAGGTCCTTGATCGTGGCGACCCGTTGCCAGCCCTGGTCTATGTCCGTCTGGCCGAGCACGTTCGTCTTTATGACCGGGCTCAGGACGAACGCCACCGGCGGTATCGTCAGGATGGCCCCGGAGATGGCTCCCAGTATCCCGAAGCCGAGGAAGTCTCCGCGGGTGATCGGGTCTTTCTGTAGCTCCGCCAATGCTTTCCCCTTCTAACCTACTGCCCGAACCCGGTGGGCGGCTGGCTCGGTTCCACGGTGTATCCTGGCTGATTATAAACGGTGAACGGCACCCTGGAGTTGGACTTCATGAGGCCCATGTTGAGCGCCAGCACCGCCGCGAGGACCCCCGCCGCCATCAGCACCACCCGGTAGCCCCCGCCCGGGCTCCCGTACCGGAACCGCAGCCGGGCGCGCAGGTACGTAACGAACGCCGCCAGCGTGGCGATTATCATGATGAGCAGCATGATGTAGCGCATGTAGAGGAACGGGAAGTCGGCCAGCGGCGAGACCGAGTACAGGCCCGTGACCGCGGCCAGCAGGGCGAAGAACCGGATCGGGACCCGCCCGGCCTGGTCCGGGTGGCGCTCGGACCCGAAGTACATGGCGAGGTTACCGAGCACGAAGAGCACGACCACGAAGATCAGGTTCATCACGAGCAGGTTGGAGGTGTCTCCCTGGGTGAGCCGCGCGTAGGACCCCCCGCTCGTCGCGGCCCCGGTCGGGTTTTCCGGCGCCGACATCTTCAGCGAGTACATCATCGCGAACCCGACTATCGGCTGCAGGAGCAGGAACCCGACGCCCCAGGTGAGGCCGACGGAGGAGGTCCAGTCGTAGAAGGCCTTGTCCTCGCTGGTCTTGGCGCGGATGTACATGAACGAGGCCCACCCGGCGAGGGCGAAGGCCGGCCAGGAGAGGTTGGCGAAGGTCCTGTGCAGGACCATCTCCGTGAACATGGGGTTGAAGATCCCCTGCAACGCCGCCCCGAAGCTCGCGACGTTCTGGCTGATGGCCGGGGCCCCCGGCCCGCCCGTGGTCATGAAGGTGTCTATCCCGGTCATGATGACCATCCACACCCAGATAAAGAGCCCCATCGTGAACCCGAGGGCTATGTGCCGCTTTTTGTTGAGGACGCTGTAGCGATCCCACTTGTAGTAGTAGGAGTACATACCCCAGAGCGCGAGCCCCATAGAGAGCATCGCCAGCGCGATAAAGTAGAAGAAGTGCGTGAAGAGCGAGGTCGTGACCGCGGGGTAGAGGCCCACGAGAAGCACGACGAAGAGGACCGCGAAGGTCGCCCCCGTCGAGAAGGTGAGCACGTTGAACCGGGCCATCGAGTGGGCCAGCCGGTCCATCCTCGGGCTCCCGGTTCGCGCGCCCCACGCCTGCAAGACGGGCGCCGCAAGCGCGAACCCGACGAAGATCTCCGCAAAGAACATGTGTATGAGCATGGAGGAGCCCGTGATGAATCGGGCCCCCCCGACCTGCTCGAAGCCGTCCGTGACATTTATCTGGGCCAGGAAGTGCAGGCCCGATAGTGTTGCTGCGCCCACGCTCTAAGCTCCTTCTAGGCTCCGCCGGATCTGTCTAGAATGGACTCCCCCACCCTGGGCCCTCCTGCCCGGCGCAGGAGCGCCTGGTGGACCGCCCGCGGCTCCAGCCGCCGGTCCACTATGTAGTACATCGCGCCGTTGCGCTGCAGGGCTTCGCGGACCGGGCGCAAGAGCCGCCGCTCCTTGGTGGAGGCAAAGAGCAGCACCTTGCCCCTCTCGAACGCCTGGTTCCACGTTCCGGCCTCCTCCTGCGGGGCCTGCATCTCGACCAGGATCGGGTCCACCCCTACCCTGGTCATGGACCCCGCCACGAGGATGGCGGCGAGCGAGACAAAGACCATGAGGGTCGGTATGCCGATGGCGGGCGTCGTTACCGCGAAGAACGTCCCGAAAACTATGAACGCTATCGCGAAACCGAGCGGCACCTCCAGCCCGCGCTTGTCCCCCGGCACGACGATGTAGCGCGTTCCCTCGGGGAAGGGCTCGGGGTCGCTGAAATCCTGGCGTTTGAGCACGACGGTCAGATCGTCGCGGCCCACGCCAAGGTCCCGGATCTCCGTGACCGCCTGGTTCAACTCCGTGCCGTCGTCCACGACCCCGACCACGGTGTACCAGGGAGCCTGCTCCGGCGCCTCCCGCCCTTCCGTCAAAACGCTACCTCCAGCTACCCCCGAAGAGGGACGTAAAACCGTTCTCTCTAAGCCGGGCCACAGCATAACACCGTCGCGACTACCCATACTAGGGGGACCCATGTGCCCCGTGGGAATCTCTTTCACACTCCGCCGCCCCGTGTGAAGCGTTGCCCACCGCCGCCGACGCCCTGGGTTAAACTCCCCACCGTGGATACGCGCCAAACCGAAAGGCTCTCGGGACCCGACGGAACGGACGCCGGTCACTACGAAGACCGGGGCCTCGGCCCCTGGCTGCGGCGCAACCCCTCGTTCTTGTTGCGCCTGTTTATAGTCATGGTCTTCTCCTTCGCCGCCTCCACGGTCGCCTCCAACTTCTCCTACGGCCTCGAGAGGGCGACGACGACCTTGAGCGCCGAGCAGCTGAACAGGGGCGAGCTGCCGGCCGGCACCGAGCTCGGCGACTACGTCCAGGTGCGCGGCACCGCCGACGTCGGCGAGGGGGAGGCGATGGTCGGGATGAGAGACTCCGAGATAGCGATCTCCTCCCGCTACCAGACCAGCTACTACTACTTCGGGCTGCGGGAGACGCAAGGCAACCTCCTGATCCAGACCACCGAAGGCCTGCCCAGGGGCCTGACCGACCCAACCGAGCGCGTCTGGAGCGGCAAGCTCGAGACCGTCGGTACCGTCATCTTCCACGACACCACCGAGGAAGGCCTCAAACGCGCCGGCCTCCCCGCCGACAACGGCATCCCGGTCATAAACACCGGCGAGACCCCCGAGTACCTGCGCCAGATCTTCCCCGCCTACTCGGCCATCATAGCCCTGTGGCTCCTCTCCATAGCCTGGCTCGTCTGGAAGAAGAACAAGCCGTTTCTAGGCTTATAGGTTCTAGGGTTTGGGGGGTGCTGGGCGGGGTTATCCCGGATCACGGGGCCGCTCGTTCGAATTGCGAAACGCGCGAACATAGGTGTGACGTCCGCGCGTCTTGAGTACGCACCCACTTCCTGGTGCCTAAAGCCCCAAAGCCTAGAACCTCAAAACCTGATGCCTTTCCTTGCTATATTGGCAACGCATATAGCTAACTGACTTCCAGAGGGGAGAGGGTACTTTGGGCGCCTTTTTCAAGTTCTCCGAGCGGGGGACGAACTTTCGTACGGAGGTGCTCGCGGGCCTCACGACGTTCATGACGATGGCCTACATCATCTTCGTGAACCCGGCGATCCTCGGAACGGAGGGCACGGGGCTTCCCCTCTCTGGGGTCTTTTTCGCCACGTGCGTGGCGGCGGCGGTGGCTAGCATCGCGATGGGGCTCGTGGCGAACTTCCCTCTGGCGCTCGCCTCGGGGCTCGGGCTGAACGCGATCGTGGCGTTCACGCTCATCCTGGGGCTCGGCCTCTCCTGGCAGGAGGCGATGGCGGTCGTTGTGGTCGAGGGCGTGCTCGTGACGCTGCTCGTGGTGACCAACCTGCGGGAGGCGGTCTTGAACGCGATACCAAACTCGCTGAAGTTCGCCATCGCGGTCGGCATCGGGCTGTTTATCGCGTTTATCGGGCTCAAGAATGGCGGGTTGGTCGTGCAGGACCCGGCGACGTATCTGAAGCTGGGGGACCTGACGCAGGGGCCGGTCCTGCTCGCCGCCTTCGGGCTCATCGTCACGCTCGCGCTCGTGGCGCGCGGGTTGCGCGGCGGCATCCTTATCGGCATCCTCGTGACCGGGGCCGTCGGCATGATCTTCGGGATCGTGCCGCTGCCCACGGGGATAGTGGACTTCCGCTTCGACACCTCGACCATCGGGGGCGGGGTGCTCGCGGTGCCCCAGGTGTTGCAAATCTCTCTGATACCCGTGATCTTCGCCCTCTTTATGACGGACTTCTTCGACACGATGGGGACGATGATCGCGGTCGGCCAGGAGGGCGACCTGCTCGACGACGAAGGACGGGTGCCGCAGGCCAAACGCGTCCTGCTCGTGGACTCGCTGGCGGCGGGGCTCGGGGGTGCGGCGGGGGCCAGCTCGGTGACCAGCTATATAGAGAGCGGCTCAGGCGTGGCCGAAGGCGGGCGGACCGGGCTTACCAGCGTCGTCGTCGGGCTCCTGTTCCTCGTCGCGCTTCCCTTCTCGCCCCTGATCTCGGTCTTCGGCGGCTCCGTGCCGGTGCCGGGTCCGGAGGAGGGCCAGATCTTCGTCTCCCCCGTCACGGCCCCGGCCCTTATAGTGGTCGGTTTTCTCATGATGACGGCCGTCAGGCTTATACCGTGGGACCGCTACGACGAGGCGATCCCGGCGTTTTTGACGATCCTGACGCTTCCGCTGACCTTCAACATCTCTTATGGCATAGGGTTCGGGTTCATCTCCTACGTGCTGATCAAGCTCGCCCGGGGCAGGCCCGGCGACGTGCACCCCCTCCTCTACGTGGCCGCCCTGCTCTTCGCCCTGGCTTTCGTGTGGCCCTCGCTTCAATCGCTTCTCTCCTGAGGGGCGCGGCGCGGGCGCCGAAAGGGTTTATATCGGCCTTTCCGGGGGTACTACCGGGCTGGATGTGGTCCGAGATGCGGCGTCTGTTGTATATTGCGCCCCGAGGCGCCGGACCGAGAGCAGTTCACGAGGGGGAGGTGAAAGCGCATAGGTATCTTGGCGTTGATAGTGGTGGGGCTTATAGCGGGCGTGCTCGCAAAGTGGATCATGCCGGGGCCCGACCCCGGCGGCATCATCGTTACCATCTTGATCGGCATCGCGGGTGCCTTTGTAGGCGGTTTCATCGTGCAGAGCCTCGGTGGCCCGGGGCTTACCCAGATAGGCGTCACCTCTATCCTGGTTTCCACCCTTGGCGCCGTAATATTGTTGGCCCTCTACCGGCTGATAACACGCCGGACGGTGTAACGGGTGCCAGACCAGAACAGTCATGAACGTCGAAAGGAGAGAGCATGACCCAGCAGGCAGGTAGCAGTTCCGGCGGAAGCGCGCTTCAGACGGACCGCGGGAACACCACCATCGCGGACAACGTGGTCTCCAAGATCGCGGGCATCTCGGCGCAGGAGGTGGACGGCATTCGGATGGGCAGCGGCGCCTCGCAGACGGCGAGCAACCTGCTCGGCTCCATCACCGGCAGCGGTGGGGGCAGCCAGACGCAGGGCGTCTCCGTCGAGGTCGGCCAGGAAGAGGCCGCGGTAGACTTGACCCTCACCGCCGAGTACGGCAAGTCCATCCCCCAGCTCGCCGAGGCCGTGCGGCGCAACGTCTCCAACAGGATCGAGAGCCTGGTCGGGTTGCGGGTGACCGAGGTCAACGTGACGGTCCAGAACATCTTCTTCCCGCAGCAAGAGCAGGAGCAGGAGCGCCAGCGCCAGATAGAGCAGCAGCAGCGCGAGCAGCAGCAGCAAGAACAGCAACGGGTCCAGTAGGCGACCGGCCGAAGAGGAGCCTGGCAGATCTTGGCGACAGACATACAGCTGGCGAGGGCCGCCTCCGTGGCGGCCCTCGCCACAGAAGGGGTCCACGCGATGGGCCGCGGACGCTACGTGGAGGCCGCAACCTACGACGGCGCGGAGAAGGTCTCCGGCGTGGTAGTCGATGCGGAGAAGGTCGAGGTACACGTCGTCGTCCGGTGGCCCCTGCCGAAGCCCATACCAGAGATAGCCGCCAGCATCCGGGGGCGCATAGTCCCCGAAGCCGGCGGGCGGAAGACCATCGTCATGGTCGACGACCTGGAGGTGGGCGCAGATGAGAATCTTTAACCGGATCGTTATGATCCTGCTCCTCGCGGGCCTCTTCGTCCTCGGCGTCTACGCCGTGGTCTACGCCTTCAACCTGTTCGGCTACAGCCTGACCTCGCTCCTCAACCCGATCAAGGCCGCCGGCAGCGGCGTCCAGGGCTTCATGGGCGGCGTGCAATCCGGGAACCTCGGCCCGCTGGCTATCGTCGTGCTGGCCCTGATCGCGCTGCTCGGCCTGCTCCTGCTGATCCTCGAGTTGAAGCCCCCCGCCCCGCGGCGGGTCAGGATGGACAGGGGCACGTTCGTCACCCGCGGCGTCGTGCAGGGAGAGGTTTCGAAGGCCACCGGGCAAACCCCCGGCGTGCTGGAGCACTCGGCCAAGGCGCAGGCGCAGCGTAGAACCGGCGCCCGCGTAGACCTCGAGGCCAAGGTGCGCCGCGGTGAGGACACCGGCGCAATACAGAGGAACCTGCGACGCACGGTGCAGGAATACCTGGGCGACCGGGGCATTCCTGTGAGCAAACTGAACGTGAAGACGGTCGAGGCCGACCCGCAACAGACAAAGACGAGGGTGCAATGAACGCTTTCAACCGCTTCATCATGCTGATCGTGGCCCTGCTGCTCTTGGTGGTTCCGGTGCTGCTTTTGTTGATGGCTTTCGGGGTGATCCCCGCCGGCCTCGTCGCCCAGTACACCGGCTACAACGCGGCGTTGCAGGCCCTGGGCGGCCTCTCCGGGTCCGTCTTCACGACCGTCGTGCGGGCCATCATCGCCATAGTCGGGGCGCTTCTGGCGCTCATAGCCCTGCTCCTCTTGCTGCGCGAGCTCACCTTCGGGCGCCGGGTCTCCAGGAGCTCGGTCATGGACGACACGCCGGGCAAGAAGACCGTCATTACCACGGGCGCCGTAAGGACCCTGGCCGACGGCGCGGCGCGCGAGGCCGGCGCGCGGGACCCTTCCACCACCCTCTCCTCCGATGACGGCGCCTACAGCGTCTACTCCAGGATAAAGGTCCCCGAGTCTGGCAACTTTACCGAGGTGGCGACGCGCACCAGGGAGAACGTCAGAAGGGTGCTCGACGGCCAGGGCGTGCGCGTCAAGGACGTCGAAGTCACCGTACAAGGAACCGCTTCTTAGCGAAAGGTAGGTAGGAGATGGCAACCATGACCAATAAGCACTGGGGCGCCGTAATCGGGGCGCTCGTGCTGTTCTCGATGTTCCTTATCGGGTTCGAAGAGACCCTGGTCGTCGTGCTGTTCGGCGTCATAGGTTACTTTGTCGGCAAGTATCTTGACGGGGAGATAGACCCCGAGGACATCCGCGCTAGGGCCCAGGGCAGAAGCTAGGGCCCAGGGCAGAAGCTAGGGCCCAGGGCAGAAGGTAGGCGCGTTCACTTACCGCCGGCGCCGCGCTTGTATGATCATTGCATAAAGGGAAACTAAAAAGGAGAAGTGCATGGATACCTTCCTGCTGTGGATAGGCGTCATCGGCTTCGTTCTGGCGACGGCCTTCTTTATCTACCTGGGAACCCAGGCCCCGCAGGGCAGTCGTATCTTCCACGTCGTTACCGCCGTCATCACCGGAACGGCGGCCTTCTCCTACCTGATGATGGCCACCGGGGCCGGCGCGACGCTCGTTGAAGGCGACCGGCTCTTCTACTACTTCCGCTACATCGACTGGACAATCACAACGCCCTTGCTGCTGGTTGACCTGGTGCTGCTGGCGCTCGTCAACCCCGGCCGCAACATCGGGTTCATAGTAGGGTTGATCGTGCTGGACGTCTTCATGATTCTTACCGGCCTGCTGGCCGGCTCCAGAAGCTCAGAGTTTGCCGCGTATTTCTGGTTTATCGTCAGCACCATCGCCATGATCGTGCTCCTCTTCCTGGTCGCGACCCGCCTGTTCTCCGAGGCCTCGAGGCAGTCTGGGGCGGTGCAGCAGACCTTCCGCACCCTGGCCGTGCTCACGGTGGTCCTGTGGTCCCTCTACCCCATCGTGTGGCTGCTCGGCACGGAGGGTTTCGCGGCCGTGGGCGTCACTACGGAGATCTTCTTGTTCCTGATCCTCGACTTCCTCGCCAAGATTGGTTTCGGCATCCTCTTGCTGACCAACCGGGAGGCGATCGGCCAGGCGTTCGGCGGCGGTGGCGGCGGCGCGGCCCAGGCCAGCAGGGTCCGCTAGAACAAGACCGCAGCGCAACACACCGGCGGGGCCTTTCGGGGCCCCGCCGTTTCTCTGCCCGCGGGTAAGGCTCCCTGGACACCCCCCGGGACATGCGCTAGCTTTGTGGGGTGATTCGGGAAGCGAGAGGCAAGACGACGGGGCTCGCGGAGAGGGCGAGGAGGCTTCGCCGCCGCGCGGAGGTGCTGGCCGCGATCCTGGTCCTGTTCTCGATGCCGCTCCTGTGGTCCCTGTCTCAGCAGGTGCGGCCCACGCCCATTAACGCCCTGGCCCAGCCCGTCACCCGGGCCGGTTCCCTCCCACAAGCGCCAGGGCCGGCCCAAACCGCGGCGACGCAAACGGACGTGGCGCGAACGGACGCGGCGGCGCGAACCTCCCGCGGCGAGTCCGTGGAGGTGGCCCACGAGGGGCCTCCAACCAAAGGGTGCGACGATCCCAGGGTCCTGGTCGACCGGACGCACGCGCTGCCCGCGGATTACGCGCCGGCCAACCTCGTCTCCTTGCGGCGTCTCGGGGTTCCGGTCCTCGGCAGAGACGCGTTGCTCCGTCGCGAGGCCGCGGAGAACCTGGAGCATCTCGTGGCGTCCGCCGCGGCCGTGGGCGAAGAGCTGACGGTGGCCTCGGCCTACAGGTCCTACGCGGACCAGCGCGCCTCGCACGCCAGGCTCGTTAGCGTCTACGGTAGGAGGGCGGACAAAGTCAGCGCCTCGCCGGGGCACAGCCAGCATCAACTCGGGACCGCGGTGGACTTCACGAACGCCGCCGTCGGCTACGAGGTGCGGCGCGGTTTCGGTTATACGGGCGCGTCCCGGTGGCTCGCGGCGCACGCCCACGAGTACGGCTTCGTTCTGGCGTACCCCCTGGACGGGGAGGCGAAGACGGGATACGGGTGGGAGCCGTGGCACTATCGCTACGTCGGCGCGGACGTCGCGCGGCGCATCAGGGAGAGCAAGCTCGGGCTTCAAGGTTTCCTGCTGCGGGAGGGCGTCTTGCCACGCTGCTAAACCTGGACCCGGCGGCCGGCGGCGGGTATGCTTGCCGCCATGAACGACGACGCAGCATCAGAGCGGATAGAGGCCTGGAGAGAAGAGGCGGGTTCAGTCGCCATCCTCACGGACATAGACGGCACGCTCGCCCCCATCGTACCGACGCCCGACATGTCCGAGGTTTCGGCGGAGCTAAAGGACCTCCTTCGAAAGCTGAACGGCAAGTACCTGCTGGTGGCCGGGATCAGCGGCCGGAAGACGGAGGACGCGTTCGACCTTATCGGGATCGAAGACCTGGTCTACTTCGGCAACCACGGGTTCGAGATCCTGCGCGACGGCAAGGTCGAGGTGGTACCGGAGGCCCTGCCGTACTTCGAGGGGGTCCAGGAGTTGGAGCGCCGCGCAAAGGAAGAGTTGGCCCCCATGGGGGCCTTCGTGGAGGAGAAGGGTATAACGGCGAGCGTCCACTACCGGAACGTCCCGCCGGAGGTCGGCGAGAGATCCGTCGAGTTCGTCAAGGCCGAGGGGGAACGGCTGGGCTTGCGCGTCACGGTGGGCAGGGGCGTCGTCGAGGCCCGTCCCCCCATCAGGGCGGACAAGGGGACCGCCGTCCGCGCCCTCGTAGAGGAGTACCGCCCGGGAAGGGCCATGTTTCTCGGCGACGACACCACCGACCTGGACGCCTTCCGCGAGCTGCAAACGCTGCGCGAAGAGGGGATATTGGAAGAGATCCTGCGCGTCGGCGTCAAGAGCGACGAGGGGCCGCCTGAGATCGTCGCCGAAGCAGACCTGGTCGTGGACGGCGTGGACGGCGTCACCGGGTTGTTGCGGACCCTCCTGTAGAGACGCGCCCTAACAACCGAGCGTCTCCGCTACCGCGCGACCTTCTGCGCGCCCGTCTCGCCCCGAAACAGCCCGAGCAGCGCGGCCAGGGGGAGACCGAGGACCACGCCCTCGGTCGCGCCCAGCACGCCACCGGGCAGGGCCGAGAAGAGGATCGCGGATAGCAACCTGGAGGTGGTCGCCGGCGCGTACGCCTGCGCGTCGAAGAAGAACGTGACGGTCGTCAGGAAGGGGGCAAGGACTACCCCCCCGGCGCAGACCGAGAGCACCATCAGGCCGTACCGGGCGAAGAAGCCCTCCCGGAGGTCCCGCTCCGCGAGCATCAGGAGCACGCCGGAGATGGCGAGTCCCACGAAGACCGCGCAGAGGACGTAGAGCAGGAGCAGAGACGGTGGCCCGGCTTCCAGCTCGAAGAGCCTGTCGAGGTTGTTGTCCGAGACGAGGCTGTACAGGATCGCGTTAGCGAGGCCTACAAGCGCCGCCGCAACCACCAGGAAGGCTCGCACCGGGCTACCCCCGATGCCCCCGGTGCGCTTCTATGTCCCGCACCTGAGCCTCGACCCAGTCGTCTATGGTGTTCCCGAGCACGGTCTCGCGCAGCGCCTCCGCCCGGCGTCGGCGCTCGTCTTCTGGCATGGTGAGGGCCGCGTGGAGGGCGTCGGCCTGCTCGTCGAGGTCGTAGGGGTTGACGGTGAGCGCGTGCTCGCCGAGCTCCTCGTGGGCGCCGGCGTACTCGGAGAGCACGAGAACGCCGTTCCTCTCGTTCACGACCGCGGCCTCCTTGGCGACGAGGTTCATGCCGTCGCGGACGGCGTTGACGAGCAGGACGTCGTAGTTCTTGTAGGCGGCGACGGAGCGCGGGAAGTTGTCCTGCATGAAGAGCTCGATGGGCCGCCAGGAGTCGGTGCCGTGCCTCGCGTTGACCTCCTCTGCCGTCCTGCCCACGGCCTCCATGTAGGCGGCGTACTCGGGGATGTCGCCCCGGGAGGGCTGGAGCTGGGCCAGGAAGGTGACCCCGCCGGCCATCTCCGGGTGGCGCTCGAGCATCCGGCCGTAGGCCTCGAAGCCGCGGACCACGTTCTTGGAGAGGTCGGTCCGGTCCACGCGCAGGAGAAGCCTCCCGGGCAGGTCCTTGACGAACCGTTCTTGCTCCAGCACGGCCTCGCTCCCGGCGAGCTGCCCGAACTCGTCCGGGTCTATAGAGATGGGGTAGGCCCGCACCCACACCTCGCGTCCCGCGTACCGCACCGTGCCGCCCTCGACGTCCGCCTCGGCGCCGAGGACCCGGGCGGCGGTCTCCATAAAGTTGCGGGCGTAGCCGCGGGTGTGGAAGGCCACGACGTCGGCGGAGAGGAGGCTCTCCAAGACGCCCCTCCGGACGTAATTCGGCAGAATGCCCCACAGGTCCGGCTCGGGCCAGGGGATGTGGACAAAAAGGGAGATAAAGGCGCCCTCCGCCCGGTCGCCGAGCTCCTCGCGCAAAAAGAGCGGGGTCATGTACAACTGGTAGTCGTGGAGCAGGATCGTGGATGAGGAAGCGTCCCCTACGGTTTCGGCGACGGCCCGGGCAAAATTGCGGTTGACCGGCACGTAACCCTTCTCCCACGCCTCCCGCGTGTCGTCGCCGAGCCGGGGCGAGCGGGGCAGGTCGTAGAGACCGTGCTGGACGAACCAGAGGAGGGGGTTGGCGAGCGTGTTGTACATCAGGTCGTAAGCCGCCCCATCGTGCTCGACCAGCCTGACGCGCAGGTCCTCGACCTCGTAGGGGGCGGGCTCTCTGGCGACCGCGGCGTCCTCCTCGCTCTGGGCCGAGGCGATCCAGACCGCCCCCTCGCTCCGCCGGAGGACCGCGTTTAGCGCCGTGACGAGCCCGCCCGCCCCCCGCGAGTGCCCCCGCTCCCCCTCCTCGTCGCGGGAAAACGTAACCGGCCCCCGGTTCGAGACAACGATGGTCGGCCCGCGCCTGCCCTGCGTCAACGTGCCCACCTCCATGGCCCTGTCTCCGGGCCGGCCCCGCGCAGAACGGGAACGCCCTGTACGGGGCCATCATACATCCACAGAAAGAAAAAGCTGGGGGCCGGCAGTTTACGGCCCGGTCGGGGCCGGGGTCGCGTCAGGCCCCGATCAGCTTCGCGTAAAGGGCGAGGTTGTCGCGGAGCTGGCGCGGCATCAGGAAGTTCTCCCGGACGTGCTCCTTGCCCCTCCGGCCTATGCCGCGGGCGAACTCGTGGTCCTTGACGAGCTTGATGCACGCCTCGGCGGCCTCCGGGATGGTGTCGACGAGGATGCCGCCGCCGGCGGCCACCTGCATCGGGATGCCGCCGACCCTGCTCGCGACCATGGGCCTGGCCTTCCAGAGCGCTTCGGCGACCACGAGGCCGAAGCCCTCGCGGATAGACTTCTGGATCACCACGTCCGCTATGGACTGGAAGGCGTTCACCTCGATGGCGCCGACGTTCGTGAGGTTCGAGAACAGAAAGATGTCCTTGTCCCCGTCCGCGTAGTTGACGGTCCTGTTCCAGTAGTCCCAGCCCTCGGGGTCGTCGTGGGCCATCGAGCCTATAAGGACGAGCTGTATCTCCGGCACCTCTTCCTTGACGGACCGGTAGACGTCTATGACCCCAAGCGGGTCCTTCCACGGGTCGAAGCGCGAGACCTGGGTGAGGAAGGGCCGCTCGGTATCCACCCCGAACTGGCCCACGATGTAGCGGGCGTCCTCCGCAGAGAGGGCCATGTTCTTGGGACTAAGCGGATCGATGGCCGGCGGGATGAGGGTGAGGCCAGGGAGGCTCACGTCCGGCGGGGTGTACTCGGCCATCGTGTAGATCTGCGCGTCGTAGTCCGTGATGTGCGGCAGGAGGTAGTCCAGGATCTGCCGGTTCGGGGTCGAGGTGTCTATGTGGCAGCGCCAGATCCACTTCGTCTCCGGCGAGTACCCTTCCGCGAAGTGCTTGAGAAGGGCCGGCTGCGGGTCGTGGACGAGGACGACGTCCCACTCCTCGCCGCTCTCCAGGAGAGCAGCCGCCGACTGGCGGTTGTACTCCTCGTAGATGGCCCGCCCCTCGACGGTGAGATCGTACTCGGCCCCCTGCAACGCGTTGTGGAAGCCCTTGGTGACGTTGAAGAACGCCTCAGCCCCGAACATGATGTCCCACTCGGTCTCGATGCCCACGTCGCGCATTAGCGGGACGAGGGTGTACAGGATCTCCGCGACCCCGCCTCCGAAGCTCGTCGCGCTGACGTGCAGCACGCGCGCGCCGTCCAGCCGCTTCCCGAGCTCGACGACGTCGTCGTACAGCTCCCTGCGGATGATGCTCCGGTAATCTGCGAGCGATTTGTTGCCGGGGTTTACGCGTTGCAGCACGGCTCGTCCTCTGTTCTGTGGTTTCGTGTGTATACGGAGCTTGCAGCCTGGCGGATAACTGTATACGAAAGAACGGCGAAAATTCAACCGGACAGGGGTATAGAACCGTGGGGGCACAGGCCGCGGAGCCCCGTGCCCCTCCGGTCCTACCGGGTGCCCGGCTCGCTGGCGCGGCGGACCATCTTCATCCGGGTGCCGTCGCCCTTGGAATCCAGGACGAACTCGTCCACCAGGTTGCGGATGACCGTGAGGCCGAACCCGCCCTGCTCGTCCGGTTCGCCGGTAAGGTTGGCGACCTCGAACCCGCCGCCGGCGTCGGTCACCGTCACCTCGACGGCCCGCGGCAGCACACGGTACTCCACCTCGTAGCTGTCCACGGCGGCGTGGCGGATCACGTTGGTCACGGCCTCCGTGACCGCCAGCTTCAGGTCGTAGATGTCCTCCGGCTCGAACCCCGCCAGCCTGCCCACCTGACCGGCGACAAGCCGGACGAGCATCACGTACTCCGCGCTGCTCGGGAGCACCAGCGAGACCGGATCCGGGGCCCCGATCTCTTCTTTTTTGGTTTCGGCGATCTCGCGCTCCATCGGACCTCGCGGTCTTCCGGACCCCCCGCGCACGCGCGGAACGGTTCGCCGGAAGCGTCTCTCTGCAACTCCGAGACGAGTCTTACCCAGATGTATAGGACGGTAACCCGGGGGGCGAGAACCGGACCCGGATCTTACCGAAGCCCTCCCCCGGACGCGGGCTCCTCCGGTATGTCGTTGGCCGAGGCGCCAGACGAGGAGGCGTCACCGACGGCCTCCTGGTAGAGCCGCTCGACCTCCCCCTCGTCCGCGGCGCGCCTCTCGCGCCGGGCCTGGCGGGCGTCGTCGTCTTCGGCACCGTTGCCGGCCTGCATAAAGGGCCTGAGGAGATCCACGGGGACGGGCAGCACGATCGTGGAGTTCTGCTCGCTGGCGATCTCGCCCATCGTCTGGAAGAGCCTCAGCTGCAGGGCGGCGGGGCTGTCGAGCCTGTCGGCGGCCTGGGCGAGGCGCGCGGAGGCCTGGTACTCGCCCTCCGCCGCGATGATCTTGGCCCGCCTCTCCCTCTCGCTCTCGGCCTGGCGCGCCATCGCCCGCTGCATCTGCTGCGGGATCTCCACGTCCTTGACCTCCACCACGCTCACCTTGATGCCCCACGGGTCGGTCTGCTCATCTATGATGGTCTGCAGCTCGTCGTTTATCTGCTCCCTGTTGGTCAGCAAGTCGTCCAGGTCTTTCTGGCCGAGGACGCTGCGCAAGGTGGTCTGGCTGATCTGGCTCGTCGCCAACACGTGGTTCTCGACCTCGATGACGCTCTTGTTCGGGTCGACCACCCTGAAATAGACCACGGCGTTGACCCTCGCCGGGACGTTGTCGCGGGTGATGACGTCCTGGGGGGGCACGTCCATCGTGACTATCCTGAGGTCTATCTTGACCATGTTGTCTATAAACGGCAGCAGGATGAAGAGCCCCGGTCCCTTCGGCCCGCCCTGCACGCGTCCGAGGCGGAAGATCACACCCCGCTCGTACTCCTTGACCACCTTGATCGCGCTGATAAGAACCGACGCGAGGAAGACGAGCACCACCGCCACCGCGATAAACCCGATGCCGGCCGGTATGGCCTGCAAAAGCGCGAAACCCATCAGAAACAGCTCCTCTCCGAAGCCCTCGAACTAGGAATTATGTTACCACCGCCCGGGAAATGGTCCGTGTCAGAACTTGCACCCGCCGAGAAGCCCGCCCCCGCACCTCGCCCCAAGCAAGGGAGAGGGGCCCCGGTCTCCCGGGCCCCCTCTCCTGTTCTCGGCCGAAAGCCGACGACCGTGGGTACTGGAAGCTGCCCTACAGCAGCCTCCTGGCCCCCGCGTAACCCGGTATGGAGTCGATGGGCGTCCCCTGGGTGACGTTGCCGGTGTAGGTGGAGGCGTGGATCGCAGTGCCGTCCCCCATCGCGATGCCGACGTGGGTGATGTACCCGCTGCCGTCCTCGCTCCAGAAGAGGAGGTCGCCCGCCATGGGCGCCCCGGAGACCGGGGATCCGTAGCCCATCTGCCCGCCTGGAGAGTCAGGCAGCGCGATACCGAAGGCGCTGTAGACGGTCATCGTGAAGCACGAGCAGTCCATCATCTCGTAGGGCACGCAGCTCTCCGTCCCACCCAGCACGTACGGCGTGCCGAGGTACTGCTGGCCCTCGGCGATAACCGAGCTCCCCGAGCCGCTGGCGCCACCGCCTCCGACGGGCGCGGCGGAGGCCGAAGCGCTCGCCGAAGCGCTCGCCGAAGCGCTCGCCGAAGCGCTGCCGGTCGTCTCCTCCTCTGGGGGCTTGTTGGCCGTGGTCTCCTCCTGCGCGGCGGCGCTAGCCGATGCGCTGGCTTCTGCCTCTTGTTGCTCGGCGGCCTCCTGGGCGGCCTGTGCCTCCTCGGCGGCCGCGGCGGAAGCGGAGGCATCCTCCTCGGCGGCCTGCGCAGAAGCGGCGGCCTCGGCGGCAGCAGCGGCCTCGCGCTCGGCGGCCTCCTGGGCGGCCTGCCTCTCTTCCTGGTGCTCCGCGCGACGCTGGGCGGCCAGCATGGCGGCCTCCCTCTCGTCGGCGGCCTGCTGGGCGGCGGCGCGTTCGGCGGCGGCGCGCTGGGCGGCGAGTTCGGCCTCGCGCTCGGCGGCCTCCTGGGCGGCCTGCCTCTCGGCGGCGCGCTGGGCGGCGAGCTCCGCCTGGCGTTCGGCCTCCGCCTTGGCGTCCTGGCGGGCCTCCCTGGCGGCGGCCCTCTCAGCCGCGGCCTGCTCGGCGGCGGCCTGTTCCGCGGCCTCCCTGGCGGCCTGCCTCTCGGCGGCGCGCTGCTCGGCGAGGCGCTCGGCCCTCCTGGCGGCGGCCTCGGCGGCGGCGGCGCGGTCGGCGGCGGCCTGCTCGTCCTGCAGGTCGGGCTGCTCCACGGGAACCTGCTTGACCTCGGTGACCTGGATCTCGGGCACGGGCGCCGGCTCCTCGGGAACCGGCGCCGGCTCGTCCGGGGCACGCTTCGGCTCCGCCGGAGCGGGGGCCGGCTTATCAGGCACAGGGGCTGGCTCCGCGGGAACCGGGGCCGACTCGTCCGGGACACGTGTAGGCTCCTCGGGAACCGGGGCCGGCTCATCAGGCGCAGGGGTCGGCTCCGCGGGAGCGGGGACCGGCTGCGGGGCGGGAGCGGGCTTCGTGTTCTTCTGGGCCTTGAACTCCTCGGCGGCGGCCAGGGCGGCCTCTGCCTGGCGGTTCTGCTTGGCCTGAAGGGCTTCGCGAAGCTCGGCGTTCAGCGAACCGAGGTAGGCCTCCGCCTCTCTCTCGGCCTCCTCCGCCCGCTCTTTCTGGGAGATGGCCCTGTCGACCGCGTCCACCCGCTGCGTGCGCTGGTCCACGAGGTCCCTCTTGCGGGCGGCCAGCTCGTCCTTGGCATCCTCGACGGCCTCGACCTTGGCCCGCTCCTCGCCGAGGAGCCTCACCCAGAGGTCCAGGCGGGTGGCGAACTCGGAGAAGTTGTCCACGCCGACGAGCACGTCCATGAAGGCCACGTTGCCGCTCTTGTAGACCTGCGAGGCGCGCTCTTCGAGCTCGTCCTCGGCCCGCGCGAGCCGCTTCTTGGCCGCGTCGAGGTCCTCGGTGGCCTGCGCGATCTGCCCGGTGAGCTGGTTCATCTCGTACAGGGCGTTGTTGTACGCCGCCTGCGCAGAGCTCGTCTCCAGCCTGATCTCCATCAGACGGTCCTGCGCGGAGGCGACCTCCGCCTCCTTGGCCTTGACGCCGCCCTCCTGCGCCGCACCAGCCGAAATTCCCGTCACAAAGACGAGCGCAACAGCGAAACCGAGAAACATGACCAAGCTAGCCCGTCGCGGCATGCGCCAAGGCTCCTTCCAGTAGCTTGTATTAGCTCCGTAAGGGGACCTTGGGCCAGCATCCCCCCTCCTAAGCGGAGCACTCTAGGGACGCTTAAACCCCTACGCAATATGACGTTCGTTACTAACTAGCCCGCTTTTTTTCGGAAGCAGCCTAGATAAAGGAGAAAGACTGTTGTGCCCGCGCAACCAAATTTTAACGAATCTTAATATTTGTAACGTCGATGAAAGTTTCGGTTATGGGGCGAAGTTTCTGAGGACGAGAAAGAGGCGCCAGAAGCGGCGTTTGCTCTCGTCGTGGTCCAGGGCGGGCGCGAGGGGTGGTAGGCGGAGGCCGGCGGCGCCGGAGGTCCAGGTAAAGGGTGTTCCTTCCTCGGCTTCGGCGAAGGCGCGTCGGGCGAGCGGGTAGTCGAGGTCGTCCAGGTCGCGGGCGGCGCCGGGTCCAACGGCGACCAGGAGTTGGGGTTCGGTGGCGAGTATCTCCTCCCCGAGGAGGCCGGTTGCGGCGTAGGTGACGTAGGCGTCGGGGAGGCCGACGGCGAGGAGGCTCGCCTGGAGGGCGTCGAGGACGCGGGGGCCGACCGGCTGTTCCACGACGAGCACGACGCCGGTCGTCGGGTCGCCGAGCGGGGCTGGGTGCCCGGCCTCTTTCATGCGGCGGGAGAGGGTGGAGATCTCTTGCTCCGTCTTGCGCCGGTAGTCTTCGGCGGCGTCGCGTCCCGTTGTGGTCCTACCTTCCGGTGGCACGGCGGACGTGGAGTATGCGCTGGGTCGTGGTGACGAGGGCGCCGGCGGCGACGAGGGCGAGGCCAGGGGTAAGGAGGCCCAGCATAGAGAAGACCGAGAGGATCACGACGCGCCCGGCCCGCTCCAGCAGGCCGACCTCGCACGGGACGTTCAGGCCTTCGGCGCGGGCGCGGGCGTAGGAGGTGAGGAGTGAGAAGGTCATGGCGAGGCCAGCCAGCAGGGTTTCGGTGGGTCGGGAGGCGTTGGCGTAGAAGAAGATCACGCCGACGAACACCGCCGACTCCGAGAGCCGGTCCAGGGTAGAGTCCAGGAAGGCCCCGAAGGAGCTCATGCGGTTCGACTCGCGGGCCACCGCGCCGTCGAGGGCGTCGAAGAGCCCGCCGAGCAGCATCACGGCGCCGGCGACGCGCAGGTGTCCGAGCCCGAAGAGGACGGCCGCGCCCAGCGCGAGCGTCCAGCCGATGACCGTCAGAGTGTCGGGCCGCACCCTCATCGCGGAGAGGAGCCGCACGAGGGGGCGCAGGACGAAGAGCAGGGCGTCTTTGGACGCGGTTCTTGGGGCGTAAGGCCTGCCGGGTTCGCGGTGCGGGAAGGTCAGGGCCTAGCCCTCCCTCTCGTCCTCGGCGCGGCGGGTGCGGCCCAGGCCGGCGGCCTCCGGGAGCGATTCCGCCTCCGCCGTTTTGGGCGGCTCCTCCTCTGCCGGCTCCAGCGGCGGCCTCGACCAACGCTCGAAGTCAAGGGTCGTGCGCCCGTAGCGGATCGTGGCGGCGATGATGGCGACGATCGGGACGGCGAAGATCGCGCCGACCACCCCGTAGAGGGCCGTGCCGGCCAGGGTGCCGAAGAGCACCCACAGGGGATGGACGCCGGTAGAGCCGCCCTGGATCTTGGGCACCAGGATGTTCCCTTCTATTTGCTGGGCGACGAGGAACAGGGCGGAGACGACGAGCGCCTCCGTGAAGCCGCCGAAAAAGAGCGCGATCAGGACCCCGGGGACCGCCCCCAGGAAGGCGCCCAGAACGGGGATTATCTCCGTGACCGCCACCCACACCCCGACGAGGAGGGCGTACTCTCCGACCGTGAAGAACATGATCGCCCACCCGATGACGCCCATGATGGCGCAGAGCAGGAACTGCCCCTTGAGGTACTTGATCAGGGTCTGCTCGACGGCGTGGAACAGCTCCAATGCCTGGTCCCGGATCGTCTCGGGTATGGCCCGGACCACGGCGCGCGTGATCCTCTCCCGCTCGAGCAGCAGGTAGACGGAGACGAGGATCATCAGCAGCAGGTTGAAGAGCACCCCGAAGATCCCGAAGACCCCGCCGATAACGCCGGTCGCCACGTCGAACACCTGCCCGGCCGACGGCGCGTTGGACCTCAGCACCTGCAGCACCTGGTCCTGGTCAAGCTCCGTAACGTACTGGCCGACGAAAGGCAGCCCTTGGGCCTGCTCCGTCAGGGCGTCCGCCTGCTGAACGATGGCCTGGGGGTTACCTGCTATAGCCCTGACCTGCGAGATGGCGGGGACGACGACCGTCAGCACCGCCGCCCCGGACGCCAGGATCAGGACGAGAAACAACCCGACGACCGCGATCACCCTCGGCACCCGCAACCTCTCGAGGCGCCGCACGATCGGGTTCAGGGCGTAGGCCAGGACGCCGGCCGCCAGGAAGGTCAGCAGAACGCTGCTGACCTGGCGCACGAAAGAGATAAGTATCAACACGCCCACGGCGAGCGCTATGTACTGGAGGTACGTTGAGACTACCAGCTTCTTGGCGGGCACCCCGGCCTCCGTTCGCGTCTGGTCTTCGTGCCTGATCGTCCCAAATATACCCGACCCGGCATAGCCGCAGCGACGCGCGAGGTTACGCCGGGGTTGCGTCGACGTTACGAAAGGGTTTTACAGTCAGCGTCCCTCTCTGTATAATCCTCGCCCAGTATGGGAGGGGGAAACGCTCAAGAGGCCCAACATGTTGGGGAACGTCGTCGGCCCGCGCCGCGTTCGAAGCGTGGCGGAGCGCGGGCGGAGAGGCGGCCCCAGCCGGGCCGGAACACCGTCGGTCGCCTCACCGAGTTGCGCGAGGCCAGGAAGACCGAGCGCGACGCTGGCGTCTACAGGCGGCGGCGAGTCGTGGCGATCTCGCTGTTGGTGCTCGGAGCGGTAGCGCTGGTCTTCGCCGTCCTCGTGCAGACGCAGGCCTCCAGCGCCACCGAGCGGGCCGTCCCCATAGACCCGAACAACGCGGGGCCGGACACGGTCCTGGCGGAGGCGGCGGGCGTCGGCGTCTCGACCCCCGTGCGCCCGGCGAACCTGACCGGCCTCGGCTACCACCCGGGGGGCGAGAGCCTGGTCGCGATGGCCCCGCGCGGCGAGAACCTCTCCAAGAACGCCCTCCTCGGGCTCGTCTCCAAGGGCAGGACGCCCGAGGGCATCAACTACAACGTCATGGACGCCGCCGGAAGGGACGGCGCCAGAACGGGCGCCCTGGACGTCGGGGCGGGGGCCGGCACGACGGCCTACGCCCCGGTGACGGGCTCAGTCACCTCCATCCGCCCGGATCCAACGGTAGAAGGCGCGAACATCGTGGAGATAAAGCCCGACGCCAACCCCGACGTCCGGGTAAACGTCGCCCTCGTGCAGAGCGACGGCGGCGCAGGCGTCAACGACCACGTCGTCGCCGGCATGACCCGCCTCGGCGCCGTGGCCGATTCGGCGGAGGTCCTCGACCCCCAGATCTCCGCCTACACCGCGGACGCCGGCAACCACGTCACCATCACCGTCTCGAGGGTGGGTTAGCCGAACCCCGGCGGGCGCCGGGCGTGTATCATAAAACCCATGTTTCTATACCTCTTCCAGAACAACCCGTCCGCCGGCATCGCGTTCCTTCTGGGGCTCGTGATCGGCATAACCGTGCACGAGGCCTCCCACGCGACCTCCGCGTACCTTCTGGGTGACGACACCGCCTACCGCGACGGCAGGGTAACGCTCAACCCGGCCTCCCACCTGGACGTGCTCGGCAGCCTGATGCTGCTGATGGCCGGCTTCGGGTGGGGCAAGCCGACGCCCGTGATGCCCTCCAAGCTGCGCGGCGGCGTCTTCGGCCCCGTGGCCGTGGCCCTAGCGGGGCCCGTCTCCAATCTCCTGATCGTGGCCGTCTGCGGCGCCCTGTTCCTGCTTCCCACGTTCCAGAGCGGCTACCTGGCGATAGTCGTGGTGATGACGGCCTTCACCAACGCCCTGCTCTTCGTCTTCAACCTTATCCCCATCCCCCCGCTCGACGGCTCGAAGATCCTCTTCCCTTTCCTACCCCGCGCCCTGGACGGTTTCGTGGACTTCATGAACCAGTACGGGCCGATGATCCTGTTCGGCCTCATCATCGTCTCCTTCGTCACAAACCTCCCGATCTTCAACTACCTCCTCGCGCCCATAACGCCCATACTCAGCGCCTTCGGCCTGCCGCCGATAAGTTTTTAGGTTCTAGGCATAAGGTAGGAAATAGACGACAGAGGTCGTCGGGGTTGCTCGCGAGAAAACCCGTTCTCCCCCGTCACCTTGTGGAGAGCTCCGGGTATCGTCGACACCACCCCGAAACCTTGTACCTAGAACCCGAAAACCTATAAAAGAGGGGCGGCGCGGTCCGTAGGGAGGGGGGAGAATCTACGGACTTGGCGCCGCCCACCACTATTCTACCCCTCCACCGGTCGTAGCGTAAGCTCTACCTCAGGTTCAAGCTAAGAAACGTCGAGGGGTTGGGGTTCGTTCGGGCTTCGGGAGGTCTCGGTCAGGGGGAGGAGGATGGAGAAGGTGCTGCCCGCCCCGGGCCGGCTCTCGACCCGGATCTTGCCGCCGAGGTGGTCCGTGATCTCGCGGGCGAGGGCGAGGCCGAGGCCGGTGCCGTCGGCCCGGGAGGAGCCTTCGGCGCGATAGAAGCGGTCGAAGATGTGCGGGATCTCGCCCTCCGGTATGCCGCAACCGCGGTCGGCGACGCTTACGACGGCTTGCGCGCCCTCCCGCGAGAGCTCGAGGTTCACCGGGGACCCGTCCTCGGAGTACTTGATGGCGTTGTCGACGAGAATGGTGAGCGCCCGGTGGAGCTGGTTCGGGTCGGCTTCGACGGGCGGCACGGCCTCGGCCCTGACGTTTATGGGGCGCCCCGTGAAGCCGAACTCGCGGCGCAGATCGTGGAGCAGGTCCTCCAGGTACACCTCCTCCGACCGGAAGGTCACGGCGTTCGCGTCCAGGCGCGAGAGGTCGAGCAGGGTCTGGGCCAGGCCCTTCAGGCGCTCGGTCTGGCCGCGCATCTCGTTTAGGAACTTGGCCCGGTACTCCTCGTCCTCCTCGTCTTCGAGCATCTCCAGGTAGCCGGAGAGGGCGGAGATGGGGGTCTTGAGCTCGTGCGAGGCGTTGGCGATAAAGTCGGCCTTGGCGCGCTGTACCCGGCGTTCGGCGGTAACGTCCCGCAGGATGGCGAGGGCGCCGTCCTCCAGAGGGGCGGCCCGGATCTCGATAATGCGGTCCCCGGCCTCGGCGTCGGGCTCGGTGACGGGTCCGGAGTAGCGGGTCTTGGCGAGCACCTCCTGCAGGCGCGTGTGGAACTCGTGCGGGGTCGACTTCAGAAGCTTTATGGCCCGGGGGTTCTGGAAGGTGTTCTCGAGGTCCCGGTCCACGCCGACGACGGCGTCCGTCATGCCGTCGAGGATGGCCTTGCCGCGCTCTTTCTCCTGCTCGATCTGGCCGAAGGCGTCCTTCATGGAGGCGGCCATCGCGTTGAACGAGGAGGCCAGGGAGCCGAGTTCGTCCCCGACGTGGGTGTTTATGCGCTCGTCGAAGTTGCCGGCGGCCAGCCCCTCCGCCGCGACGTTCAGGCGATCCACCCTGCGGGAGATCAAAACGGCCGCGAAGTACCCCGCGAAGCCCGCGATAAGGAGCGCCAGGCCGCCCGCCAGGAGGGCCAAGCCTTCTATTCTGTTCAGCGCCTCCTCGGAGTTCTCGACGTCGCTCTGCGTGTAGAACCTGTTGAAGACGATGGCGGTGTCCTCTATCTCGCGGCCCTGCTTGTCCCTTACGCCTTCGATGGGAACGGCGTAGGTGGCCTTCCGCTGGCCCGCGTGCAGACCGTTCGGGACCGGAATGATGTTCCACCTCGGCTCCCCGGCTTCCGCGGCGTTTCTCACGACCGCGTGGATCCAGTCGAGGTCCTCGTCCCCCCGCACCTTCGCGCTGCCCTTACCCTCGACCCGGACTATCCCCCACTGCAGGTTCCTCGTCTCCGCGAAGTCCTCCATGTCCTGGGGGGTCGGCTCGTAGTTGCTGCGGCGCATCTGCGCCTCCCACTGCTGGGCCACCTGCCTGAAGGTGGCGTCGCTGGCCCGGTCCAGGGAGGTCTCCAGGATCGGGCGCACAGCCCAGTAAGTAGCAGTGATGGAGAACGCGGTTACGAGCACGAACAGGACCGTGAGCCAGACGCGGATGCTCAGGCGCGGCCTGAGTCCCTCTATTACCTCCAGCGGGGGCAGCCTTCCGCCCTTGCGGCGGGGGGTTCGGCCGGGCTTCTTCTTACCGGAAAACATATCCGACACCACGCGCGGTGTGGATAAACTCGGGGTTACGGGGGTCGCGTTCGATCTTCTCGCGGAGGTGGCGGATGTGGACGTCGACGGTCCGCTCGTCGCGGAACTCGTCGCCCCAGACCCTCCGGAGGAGCGCGCTGCGCGAGAACACCCGGCCGGGGCTGGAGGCCAGGGTAACCAGGAGCTCGAACTCGGTGTAGGTCAGGTCCACCTCTGCGCCGTCCACGGAGACCCTGCGGCTCGGCAGGTTGATGCGCAGCCTGTCGTAGGTGAGCTCGTCGGGGCGCTGGCCCGCGGGGACGGCCGCGCGGCGCATGATAGCGCGCACCCGCGCCACCAGCTCCCTCACGGCGAACGGCTTGGTGACGTAGTCGTCGGCGCCGAGCTCCAGCCCCACGACCCGGTCTATCTCGTCGTCCTTGGCCGTCAGCATGATGACCGGCACCTCGCTCTGCGCCCGGATGCGCCTGATGACCTCAGTGCCGTCGAGCTTGGGGAGCATGATGTCGAGCACTATGAGGTGCGGCTCGTAGCTCTTGAACGCCTCCAGGGCGGCCTCGCCGTCGCCCGCCACCTGGATCTGGAACCCCTCCCGCTCCAGGGCGTGCGTGAGCATCTTCTGGAGCGACGGCTCGTCGTCCACCAGAAGTATCTTGCGCGTAACGCCCTGTAAGTCCTGCACCATCGCCAGCCAGTACCTCGTCTGCGGGAACCCAAAACCGCCGTGCGGCTGCCCCGATTCTAGCATGATGGGCGCGGAAGCTCCCCTTTCTCCGCCCCTCAGGCCAGCGGGACCTCGGGCTCCCCGACCGCCTCAACAACCCTCTCCGCCGCCCTCACGAGGTCCGCGGCCTCGCCGAGCCGCACAGCCTCCACCACCCCGGAGCGCCGCCTGAGGTAGGCCGCCACGATCCGGGCCTCGTTGGACCCGTTCTTGCCCGCGGGGGGCAGGCTCTCCTGCCTCTCCATCGCCTCCTCCGCGAAGGCCGCGAGGCCCGTCTCGTCCCCGGCCTCGAAGCCGCGGTGGGTGACCAACCGTCCCGCCGAAAGCGCGAAGACCTCGATAACGCCGGGCTCCGTCGAGGGCGCGACGACGGCCTGGGCGCCCTCCCCGCTCACGACCGACCGCGCCAGACGCACCCGCTCTATGCCGGCTATAAGGTCCCGCAGGCGCGCCGCGGCCTCGAACTCCAGCACCCCGGCCAGCCGTTTGCGCTCCAGGACCAGGGCGTGCAGGTGCTCCTCGCCGCCCTCGCCCCGCAGGAGCGCCACGATCTCGTCCACCACCACGCGGCGGTACTCCTCCTCACCCATCCCCGCGCAAGGGGCGCAGCGGCCCATCTGGCCGTAGAAGCACGCCTCCCCGTCTCCGGGGCAGCGTTTGAGGGGGAAGACCCTGCCGAGGGCCTCGATGCACGTGTCCAGCACCCCCGCGCTCCTGTAAGGACCTAAGTGGACCACGCCGTCCTCGGGCTCGTTCTCCGTTACCCTTACCGGCACCGGGTACGGTTCGTTGGTGTCGAGCCTAATAAACCAGCTCGCCTTGTCGTCGCGGCCGACGGAGTTGTAGCGGGGCAGGAGGCGTTTGATCTCCCTGGCCTCCAGGATCAGCGCGTGCAACTCGCTCTCGGTCTCCTTGACCCGCACCTCGGCGACCTCCTCGACGAGGCGGCCGACCTTGCGGCGCCCGTCCCCCCCGTTGAAGTACGTCCGCACCCGCGCCCTCAGGTCCTTCGCCTTGCCGACGTAGAGCACGCCGCCGTCCTTGTCCACGAAGTAGTAGACGCCGGGCGTGTTCGGGACGTGCTCGGCGAGGTGTTGCTTTTGCGGCTTGAGCCGGCCCTTCCCGCCCCGGATCGTCGCCGCCTCCCCCACACTCCTCACCCCGGCCGAACCCAGCAGCTTCAAGAGCCTCCGGAAGACCTCGGTCGTCGCCGAGGCGTCGGCGAGGGCCCTGTGGTTCGGCGCCTGCCGCACCCCGAAATGGTTCACGAGCGCGCTCAGGCGGTAGCGCCTCAGGCCCGGAACCAGGCAACGGGCGAGCTTCAGGGTGTCGAGTACGGGGTTGGGCAGGGGCACCCCGTCGCGGGCCGCGGCGACGAACGAGCAGTCGAACTGGACGTTATGGCCGACGATCACGGAGCCCTCGACGAACTCCTCGAAGCGGGGCATGACCTCGGAGACCGGGGGCGCGTCGGCGACCATGCGGTCGGTTATGCCGGTAAGGCGGACGACGAACGGGTCGATCGGGCGCCCAGGGTTCACGAGGGTGGAGAACTGGTCCACGACCTGGCCGCGCACCAGCTTGAGGGCGCCGAACTCGGTGATCCCGCCTCCCTTCCCGGCGGCGGCCCCCGTGGTCTCCACGTCGAAGACCACGTACGGGGCGTCTTCGAGCGCGAGGGCCGCCGCGTCCGCGGTCCTCAAGGCCTCCTCGTCCCAGACGAACCGGGGGTCGTCCTTTACGAGCCTCTCGACGAGGGCCCTGGCGTCCCCGTTTGCGTCCGGCAGGGAGAGGAAGCCGGCGCAGACTTCCTCGGGGGCGACCGGCTCGCGGTCCTTTACGAAGCGGTAGAGGCTAATGGACCCGGACCTCCGCCCGGGCGGACCCCGCCTTCGCCGCCGCGGCGATGGTGCGGGCCTGCGCCTCGGTGATGCCGGGTATGGAGGCCAGATTCTCGTAGGTGTACTCGTGGTCGAGAAGGCCGCTGGCGAGCACCCTCGCGCGCGTCTTCATGCCCACGCCCGGCATCTTGGTCGTGTGGAAGAGCTTGCCGCGCTGGATGCGCAGGGCGTCCACCCCGGCGAGCCTCTCGCCGTCGACAAGGACGCGCTTTAGCGTGTCGGCGAAGAGCTCGATCTGCTCGGGGTAGAAGACGCCCCGGCCCATGAGCGAAGGCGTCATCGGGAGCGGGTGCAAAAGGTTCGCGTTCCGGACCGTGGTGTGGCCCGGCGGCTCGTTGGCGCCCAGCGGGTCCGGGTCCCCGAGCCTCCTTGCCTTCTCGGCGTGCTCCCAGACCTGCCCTTCGAGGTCCCTGTCCAGGTCGAGCTCGGTCTGGACGGGGGCGCCCCGGAAGCGGTCGTTGCGGTTGGCGGCGTGGAGGAAGCGTCGTCCGTTGCTCTCGTTGTCGTGGAACTCGATCACCGCCCGCGCGCGCTTCTCGCCCATGCCGGGCACCCGCGCCAGGTTCTTGACGTCCCCCTCTTCGAGCAAACCCCGCAAATCGTCCGGGTCGACGGCCTCGGCGGCCTTCGCGGCGGCCCGCTTGTCCACGCCGCGCACCAGCTCGAGCATCCCCTGGACGGACGTGGGGCAGACGCCGCGCCTGAGGTGGTTGATCTTGCGCACCGCCGTGAACGCGTTGTGGTGCTCCCAGTGCCACACGTACTCCCGGACCCGCTCGACCGCCGCCGAATCCTCCGGCACGAACTCTATGGTCACCGCGTTTCCGACGTAGCGGCCGTTGGTCCCCGGCATGTGCTCCGCCGGATACATCACCTGCACCTTGACCGAGGGCGAATAGAAGGAGAAGCTCACCGGAACGCCCGGCGCGACCTCTTTCAGCAACCGCCGGCGGAACACGTTGTCTTCGAGATCCGAGTCAAACATTGGACGCATATTCTACCATCGGACCCCGATTTCCCGATCCCGAGTTGGGCTTGAAGGTGGGCTTCAGGTTACGGGTTACAGGCTCTAGGTTTTTAGGCTCTAGGTTTTGAGGTTGGGGCTTAGGCGTACAGGCTGTCGTGCAGCTTGACGGGACCGGCGACCGGGCCACGGGTTCCGCCAGGGCGTTCCGACCACCGCCCCCAATACCTAAGGCCTCAAATCCTAATGCCTCGAACCTCAAAGCAACTTCTCTTCGCGCAAGACCACGGCCTCGACGGGCTCGCCGGCCCGCACGCCTTCGGATTCGGGGCCTATTAGGGCCAGGGCGTCGGCCCTGGTCAGGGAGCTTACGAGGCCGGAGCCCTGGGCGCCGACGGACCGGGCGAGCCAACCCTTCTCCGTTTTTTCCAGGCCCACCCTCATGGCGTGCATCCTGCTGAACTTGTTGACGACGTCTTCTTCGAAGTACACGGGGATGCGCGGCCTCTTGCGGTCCTCGCGGCCCATCATGCCCATGAGGGCGGGCCGGACGAAGAGGTCGAAGCAGACCATCGCGGAGACGGGGTTGCCGGGGAGGCCGAAGAAGCGGGTCTCGTCGCGTTTGCCGTAGAAGAGGGGCTTGCCGGGCTTGAACTTTACGCCCCAGAAGACCTGCTCCACGCCGAGATCTAGCAGCGTGCTCTTGACGAGGTCCTTCTCCCCCACCGAGACCCCGCCGCTCGTCACCACCACGTCCGCCGTTTGGAGGGCCTCTTCTATCGCCGCGCGCAGCGTCCCGGCGTCGTCGGAGGCGGCGTAGAGTCGGCGGGCGTCGGCGCCCGCCTCGCGGCACTGGGCGACGATGGCGTAGGAGTTGGAGTCGAAGATCTCGCCAGGGACTAGTTCGCGCGTCCCCGGCTCTACGAGCTCCGTCCCCGTCGAGAGCACGACGACCTTCGGCCTGCGGTAAACGGGCAAGGTCCCGTACCCCTGGGTCGCCGCGAGCGCGATCTCGGGCGCCCCGACCTCCGTCCCCGCGCGCAGGATGGTGGTCCCTTTCCGCGCGTCCTGGCCGGCCTCGCGGATGTTCTGCCCGGGGGAGGCGTCCTTTTTTAGCCCGAAGCTCTCGCCCCAGCCCGAGGTGTTCTCGACCATCACGACCGCGTCGGACCCGTCCGGGATGACGCCGCCGGTGAAGATCTTGATGGCCTCGCCTGCCCCGACACCCTTCTCCGCCGGGCGACCGGCCGGCGCCTCGTCCACGACCCGAAACGTCCGTCCGGCCGCCGCATCGGCGCTCCTCACGGCGTAACCGTCCACGGCGCTGTTATCGAACGGCGGCGAATCCACCGTGGCCCGCAGATCCTCGGCCAGCGCGAGACCCAAAGCCTCCCCGAGCGGCGTCTCCCGCGCGGGCAATAGGCGGGTGTTTTCCAGTACCAGCCTCTCGGCGTCGGGGTATTCTATGAGCTTCTCGAAGAGTTGCACGTCGTACCTCTTCCTCGCCGGTTCAGGTCTTCCCCGCGGATACGCTACGCGGATACGCTACCACACCCGGAAAGGTTGCCTGAACCTTCCGGGCCGCGGCTGCCAGCGTGGCGGGTCGACGGTTACCGTCGGGGTGCTCTGGCGGGACAGACGCCGCCCTCGCTGCCTGTACACGGGCCGAACGGCACTATTTCAGAGCCCAGGCACGCCCCGGAGACCAATGCTACCTTTTGTTCCGGGTCTTCGCGGGCGATGCCCCACCACCGTCGGATATTGCCTTCCGCACGCGAGACGGCGACGGCTTCTATCTCCACGAGCTGTCCCTCGTAACCCAGCAGCGAGACGCCGAACAACGTGCTGGCCGAAGACCTGCGGGCCACGGGCGACTCCTGGACGACGCCCACACGTCAGCCAGGTCCTTCCGGTCCTCCGCGACGACGTACACAGTGGTCTTGAGCACGTCTTCCCACCCGGCGCCCGCCGCTTCAAGCGCCAGCCCGAGGTTATCGAGGACCTGGCTCGCCTGGGCGACGGGGTCGCCTGGTCCTACGCCGGGCGTCCGGGCGAGGCCGGGGGCGTCGAAGCGTTCGGTCACGGTCCCCCCGGCACCAACGCCACCGCCCGGCCCGGACCGCCGGAGGAGCCGGCTATCTTGACGGGCAGGAACACGAAGTAGGCGCCGCGCACCGGCAGCTGTCCGAGGTTGGTCAGCAACTCGACATACCTCATGCCCCGGCCCAACCCCTCCTGGTGGACGGGAACCCCGTCGTGGGCGCTCCCGATGCTCGGGGCGTCGATGCCGATGGTCTTTACGCCCCTTTCGTGCAGGTAGACGGCCGTCCCCGGCGAGGGGGCCGGCCAGCCGGGGTGCTCCTCCGTGACGAGTGAGCCGCTCAGGTACTTCTCGCCCTCTTCGCCCTCGACGTAGTAACGGTCCCAGCCGGTCCTGAACAGGACGACCTCGCCCCGCGCGAGCTCGCCGTGCGCCTGCTCGAAGTGGCGGACGTGGTCGGGCTCGATAAACGGGCTGACGCCGGGGCCGCCCTGCCCGGACAAGTAGCTCACGTCGACGACCACGGCCGGCCCCATGAGTTCGTCCAGGGGCACCCTGTCCCCGGTCTGGGCGCCGAGGTCGCTTGCCAGGGGCAGGCCCGAGCCGGGGGGCGGCACGAAGTGGGTCGGGGCGTCGAAGTGGGTGCCGCAATGCTCGTCTATCACGAAGAAATTGGTCTGGTAGGGGGCGGTGCTTCGGGTCTTTCCGGTCGGGCCGTCTACTTCGGCGAACCAGTTCCAGTTGTGGTGGGCGAAGGTCATGTGCCCGGGCCAGGTGCCGGGCAGGCGCTCGGAGACGGTCACCGAGAGGTCGACGACCTTCGACGGGGACAGCATGCTGGGATCCAGGACTCCTCCTTCTAGAATTCTTCCAGGGAACCGTCGGCGTCGAAGCGGAGCCTCTCGGGGCCGGAGACGACCTCGGCGTCGGAGTTTGCGAGCGCCTCATCCACGAGGTTCTCGGAGAGGTAGAGGTGCTCCAGGTGGAGGGTGTTCGGGATGCGCACGAAACGGGTCTCCTCCGGCGGGACGCCCCAGTTGCAGCGGACGGCCGTCTGCAGGGCTTCCTTGTCGTTGGAGAGGACCATCGGTACCTTGGCGCGTTCGACGAAGGTGCTGGTGATGACGTTGGCGTTCATGGCGTTGCGGTCGATCTGCCCCGCGAGCCGCTCGGTGGTCAGGTCGGCGAGGCCGACGCCCAGGGCGTTGCCGTGCGACTCCTCGCTCACGTCGCCCACTATCAGGTACTTCACGTTCGGGCTCTCGGGCTCGTCGACGCCGAGTATCCTGAAGCGCCCGATCACGTTGGTGTCCATCCCCGTCCCCGAGTAGTTCTTGCCCAAAGCGTCCACGTAAAGGACGTCTACGTCCGAGACGGGGAGAACGGGCATCATCCCCATGTATCCGCGCAACAGCTCGCGCTCGCGGCGCGGGATCTCGCCGGTAGGTATCGCCTCGATGGTCGCCGGCTCGTCGTAGGCGTTCTCCACGATGCCAAGGCCGAACAGGACGTGCCCGGAGTCGAGCACCTCTTCGCCGACCTCGACCATGAAGTCCCTGATGCCCTCGACGCCGTAGCCGTGCAGGGCGAGGGCCTGGGCGTGCTTGCCGAGCCCGATGGAGGCCATCTTCAACAGGCCGCTCTCGACCTCGGCGCGGAAGTCCGTGTGGGCCTTGATCCTGTTGACGACGACCACGCCGTCGGCCTCGGAGGCGATCCTGTCCATAAAGACCGGGATGCCTCGGCCCGTCTCCCCGATCTCGACCGTCTCCATCGAGGACCGGATCGGGGCCCCGCAAGACTCCTCCGTGACGCCTAAAGAGGCCAGGATCTCGACCTGCCCCTCGGCCGTCGCCCCGCCGTGGCTCCCCATCGCGGGCACGATAAACGGTTCGGCCCCCAGCTCCTCGAGGCCTTCGATCACGGCGCGCAGGACCTCGTCGATCCTGGCGATGCCGCGGCTGCCCGCGGTGACCGCCACGCTCATCCCGGGCCTGACGGCCGACGCGATGTCCTCGCGCCTCAACTGCCCGCGCACCGTGCCCTCCACGTCCTCGACGCGGGGGCGGGGGAAGGTCTGGCGGATCTTGACCACCTTCGGGAAGTCCAACCTAACTCCTCTCTTCGGCGCCGGCCAGGGTGCGGGCGAGGTCGAGGGCGGCTTTGAGGCTTGCGTGGTCCGCCTCGCCCGTGCCGGCTATGTCGAAGGCCGTGCCGTGGTCCACGCTGGTCCGGAAGAACGGCAGGCCGACGGTGACGTTGACGCCCGTGTCGAAGCCCATGAGCTTTATCGGGATGTGGCCCTGGTCGTGGTACTGGACGACGACCACGTCGTAGTGCCCCTGCCGGGCGCGCATCATCACCGTATCCGGCGCCCACGGGCCGCTCGCGTCCACGCCCTCGTCCAGGGCCGCCTCTACGGCCGGCCTTATCTTCTCGAGATCCTCCTTGCCGAAGAGGCCGTTCTCCCCAGCGTGGGGGTTGATACCGGCGACGGCCACGCGGGGGCTCTCCACGCCGAGCTTCCGCAGGGACTCGTGGGCGAGGCGGATGACGGCGAGCTCGCGCTCCGGCTGGGCGCGCTCCACGGCCTCCTTGAGCGAGACGTGGGTGCTCACGTGGATGACCTTCAGCTCGTCGGTGACGAGCATCATGGCGTAGTCTTCCGTATCGGTGAGGTCGGCCAGGATCTCGGTGTGCCCCGGGTACCCGTGGCCCGCGAGGTGCATGGCCTCCTTGTTCAAGGGCGCCGTGGCTATCGCGGCGACGCGGCCCGCGCTCGCGAGCCTGGTCGCCCTCTGGACGTACCGGAAGGCCGCGTCGCCGGCCCTCGCGTCGAGCTCCCCGAACGGCAGGTCTTCCGGCAGCCCCCCGACCTGCAGCACGTCCGCCGCGCCGGGCCCGAAGGCGGCATCCTCCGGCTCCCGGATCTCTTTGATCTTCAGGGGCAGGCCGAGGAGGTCGGCGCCGCGCCGCAGCATCCCGGCGTCGCCGACCACCAGGGCGCGGTTCCTCCCGTGGAAGTCGGGGTCGGCGAACGTCTTTGCGATTATCTCCGGCCCGACCCCGGCCGGGTCCCCCATCGTCACGGCTACGAGCGGCGGCGTCACGTTCTTTCTTCCCCCTTCAGGAGCGCTTCTACGGCCTCTACGAGCGTATCCGGTCCCCCGAAGCCGCCGGCCTTCGTCACGACGGTGTAGGGGTTCGGGCCGATCAAAGCCCCGACCGGCACCCCGGCCTCGACCTCGCCCGCGAGCCGGATGCCGGAAGCCCCGAGCCGCCTGGAGACCGAGACGGCCGTCGAACCCCCGGTCAGGACCAGCGCGTCGAATAGCCCCTCCCCGGCGAGCTTGGCGGCGGCCCCCGCGAGCGCCTTCATGACCTTCCCCCGGGCCGAAGCGGAGGCCTCGCCCGAGGAGTGCACGACCGCGCACGGCCCGCCGGAGAGGGCCTCCCGGGCCGCCGCCGCGACCCCGTCGACCGCGAAGGCGGAGCCCGGCCCGACCGGGGCCGCCACGGGCCCGTACTCCTCGACGAGCCTGTCGAGCTGGCCCCGGGAAACGCGGTTTAGCGAGCCGACGACGACCAGCACGGAGCGCGCCCTCGGAAAGGACACGCCCGTCTGCGCCGGCCCCGGGTAGACGGCGCCGAGCGCGAGCGCGAGCCCCGCCGAGCCGGCCCACAGGATCCGGCCGGGATCCGGCACCGCCCGTACCAACGCCTCCAGGTCGGCGTCGCGCCCCGCGTCGACGACGGTCCACTGGTTTCTATTCACGGTGCGGCGCACGTTTTCCGGGTCATCGAGATCCTCCACGCTTAAAGTACCGACGGAGGAAGACCACCGGCCGAGCAGCGTCGGGACGTGCCCCTCCCGGACGGGGGTGCGCGGATCGTTCCTCATCTCCGTCTCGTGCACGGGGACGCCGTGCACAAGCTGTACACCGCCTGTGGTGGTGCGGCCGGCGGCCGGGAAGGCGGGGGCGACGACGGCGTGACGGCGGCGGGTGGACTCGAGGGCGGCGGAGAGCTCCGCGGCGATCGAGCCGCGCAGGGTCGAGTCGAACTTCTTGTAGACGAGGCGGGCGGCGCGGGCCTCCCGCCCGGCCTCCGCGACGTACCGCGCGGCGAGGCCGGGGCGCAACGTGCGGGAATCCGAATCGAAGACGACGGCGTCGAGATCCCCCGGCGGCACCGGCTCCCCGCGGAACACGACGGCGGTGCGGTAGCCGGCGCGGGCGAACTGGACGCCGGTGTCGGCGGCCCCCGTCAGGTCGTCGGCGATGGTGGCGGTCAGCATGTCAGCACGCTTCGGCTCCGCTTTCGGCACGCTTCGAGCCTGCGGCCCTCACCCTGAGCATTTCAGATCGCCTCGTTCCGGGGGCGGCTCCAGGAGAGGGCTTCCCGTTCGGTCCGTTTTACGAAGGCGTCTTTGCCGTCCATGTAGGCCACTATGTCCGTTGGGAACTTTTCGGCCAGGGTCTTTTTCAGGTTTCCGTAGGCGTTGGCGTTTTCGGGGTGTTGGATCAGGTAATCCCCGAAAACCAGGTGGCGCTCTACCTCCGGATTGCCCGCCTCGAAGGCGTGTACGTTGTGGGTGCGAACGTGGCCCCGGTTTTTCACGAAGAAGCGCCTTCCCGGTATGCCGTACTCACCCCACGCCTCGTAGCCTCTCTCGGCCATTGCCGCGTCGAACCTGTCTATCTCTCCGATCCGGCGGACCTCGACGAGCACGTCTACCGTCGGCTTGGCGGCCAGGCCGGGCACGGAGGTGCTGCCGATGTGGTGCACGGCCAGGGCCTCGTCGCCGAGAATGGAACGCAGCGCGGCGGCCTCCGCCTCGAACGCCTCCGCCCAGCCTGGATCGTGCGGTACGCCCCTGACTTCCCGATGCGTCACGGTTTGGTATCCAGCAACCGGCCCCTCTTTCCCGATGGCGGTCGAGGGCCCCACCCTGCCACGCCCTCCTCCTGTCCCCACGCATTCTGGCACCTCCTTACGCCAGATGCACCCGTACACCGCGGGCGCCGGCGGCCTCCAGGGCCTCAGGCGGCGCCGCATCGTCCGTGACGAGGTCATCGAGCCGGTCCGTGCGGGCGACCTCGAAGAAGGAGGGCGGGCAGAACTTGCTGTGGTCGGCGAGGAGTATCACGCGGTGGGCGGCCAGCATCATGGCCCGCTTGGCCTCCACGACGTCCAGGCTCGACTCGCTGAGGACGTCGCCGGTTATGGCGTGGATGCCCACGAAGGCGACGTCCACGTGCAGGCCGTTCAGGAAGGTCTGCGTGTACGAGCCGAGCAGGGTAAAGGAGCCGTCCCGGATCTCACCCCCAGGCATCACCACCGACGCGCCCGGGGCCTCGGCCAGCACGGAGGCCACCCCGACGTCGTTGGTGACCGTCGCGACCCCCAAGCCCCGCCGGCCCAGCGCCTCGGCGGCGGCGAGAACCGTCGAGGAGGAGTCGAAGATCACGCTCTGACCTTCCTCGAGGAGGGTCACGGCGTAGTCGCCTATGCGCTTCTTCTCGTCGGGGTTGTGCAGGCGACGGTCCTCGAACCGGTACTCGAAAGCCGTGCCCTCGACGGTGACGGCGCCGCCGTGGGAACGCCGCACCGCCCCCTTCCGGTCCAGCTCGTCCAGGTCCCGGCGCACCGTCGAACCCGATACGCCCAAGGCACCGGCGATCTCCGCGATCGAGGCCGACCCCAGCCGGCCCAACAACGCCCGGATCTCCGCGCGCCGCTGCGCGGGTATCTTGCGCTCCAGGTCCCTTCCCATCCGCCCTTCTTGCCACGTCCCCTGCTCCAAGCTGCGGCAGCTTACCACGAGGTTTCGGATACAGTCAAAGGTTGCCAAAAGCTCTCAGAAATGTCTTGTTCGCCCTTTCGCCGGGGGTCGATTGTCGCTACGATGGGTGGGACTCTTTAGGAGGAGTCAGGGAAGAGGCGCTTCGTTTGTTGGGTGCAGAGACCGGCCCGCGCGGCCCTCAGGGAAAGGGAGGAGACAGAGTCGTGGATAGAGGGAGAGGTTCGGACCCGGACAGGCCTGTAGAGCCGGATGAGGCAAGGGCGCACGGCAACGACCCGGACGCCGTCGAGATGCACAACGGCGGTGAGCGGGGGGCCGATGAAGGCGGACCGCGAAGGGTCGGCGAGGTACGCCAGGAGCGGGAAGGGGCGGTTGCCCAGGGAAGGACCGAGGGCGACGAACACCTCACGGACCGCGACGCCGGAACCAACCGGGCGACGTCTGACGTCGGCCGGGACGCGGGGGCCGCGGGAGGGGCGGACGCCCAGGAAGGCTGGAACATCCCGTCCGGGGTATTGCCGCCGATAGGGTCCAGGGACCTGCCCGAACCGGTGCCGCTCGGCAAGCTGTTCGGTGCCAGCGTGGTGATCCTCGCCACGGCGCTAGGGTCCGGCGAGTTCATAATCTGGCCCTACATCACCACGCAGATCGGGATAGCGTTCCTGTGGCTCGCGCTGATCGGGTTCTTCACCCAGTTCGTCATGAACATGGAGATCGAGCGCTACACGCTGGCCACCGGCGAGACGGCGGTCACCGGCTTTACCCGGATGTGGAAGCCGTGGGGGATATTCTTCGTGTTGGGGGCCGTCTTGCCCAACGCCTTTCCGGGCTGGGCGACGGGCGGGGCCACGTTGTTTACCTACCTCTTTGGTTTCGGCAACATCCCCGTAATCGCCACGATAGTGCTCATCTCCACGGCGCTCGCGCTCACCCTTTCGCCGGTCGTCTACCAGGCCCTGGAGAAGATCCAGATCGTGCTCGTCGGCATCATCATGATCTTCCTGATCGTTGGCGTATTCGCCGCCACCGAGTTGGGTGCCTGGGCCAGCGTCGCCACGCAGATGCCGGGGAGCATCCCGGGGGTGCCGGGGGCCATCGCGGCGCTCGGGGCCGCGACGTTCCTGGGCGCCATAGCGTTCGCCGGGGCTGGCGGGGCCAACAACCTGACCCAGAGCAACTACATCAGGGACAAGGGCCTCGGGATGGGAGGTCTCATGCCCAAGGTCGTCTCCCCGATCACGGGCGAGGAGGTTGCCGCCCCTTCCCTCGGGTACACCTTCCCCATGACCGACGAGAACATGCGCCGCTGGCGCGGCTGGTGGAAGGTGGCCAACCGGGAGCACTTCATCACCTTCTTCTGCATCGGCGCCTTTACGCTCCTCATGCTCTCGGTGCTCGTCTGGTCCGTCGTCGGCCAGAGAGGCATCGGGGAGGAACTGGAGTTCATCAACACCGAGGCCGAGATCCTCGGCAACCAGATAGGCGGCTGGTTCAGGTCCTTCTTCCTCTTCGCCGGCATGGTCGTCCTCTTCTCGACCAGCATAGGCATCATGGACTACGTGAGCCGCCTGAGCGCCTCCGAGTTGAAGGTCAGCTTCTTCCCCAGCAGCCAGGTTGTCACGGAGAGCCGGATCTACTTCTTGTTCGCGTGGGTCATCGCCATCGGGGGGTCGCTGATCCTCTTGGCCGGCCTGGAGGCGCCGCTGGTCTTGCTGATCATCTCCGCGTCGGGCGGCGGGGTCGTGATGGCCTTCTACCTGGGGCTGCTCATCAGGCTGAACACCAGGGCCCTGCCCGAGCCCATCAGGCTGAAGGGCTGGCGCCTGTGGGTGATGTGGCCGACCTGGCTTATCTTCGTGGCGCTCTCGATCTACCTGGTGTACTTCCAGATCGTGAGCAACTTCTTTGGGGGTTAGGCCATAGCCGCGGTCGGTGGTAGTTACTAGAAAGGGAGCGCAGCGGGGATGAAACGGTTCTGGCTGCGCTTTCTCGCCTTCGCGGTGATTTTCTCCGTCCTGATGACGCTGGCCTTCCTGCTCGGGCTACTCGATTAGGGCGGAAGTTAGTGGAGCTTAGGAGATACAGGTAAGGGAGGTTAACGATGAACGTTTTCCCGACGACGATGTTGCTTGCCACCGACGGTTCCGAGGAGGGGAAGCTGGCCACGCAGACGGCGACCGAGCTCTCCAAAAAGACCGAATCGGAGGTGCACGTCGTCTACGTTTTGCCAACGCCCGCGCAGTTGATAGGCCACCACCTCTACTCGGACGAGATAAGGGAGACCCTTATCGGGGGGGCCGAGAGGGAAGCCGAGGCGTTCCTCAAAGAGCGGGCGGACCGCATCGAAGCAGACGGCGGGAAGGTGGTGGAGACCCATCTGAGAAGCGGGAACCCGGACAAGGAGATACTCCGCCTGGCCGAGACGCTCGACGTGGGCCTCATAGTGATCGGCAGCCGCGGCCTGGGCGCGGTAAGCAGGGCGCTGATGGGCAACGTCTCGGACTCCGTCGTTCGGCACGCCCACTGCCCGGTCTTCGTGGTGCGCAACTAGGAGGGCGCCCCAAGCCTCCGTTACCGCGGGACGGGCCTGATCCTGGGCGCCCACAGTTCGGGCCGGCCCCACACCCCGCATACCATCGCCGGGACCACGATGAACCGCACTCTTCGAGGGTGGCCCCGGCCCGCGTCCATCGGTTACCTGGCGGTCCCTCTTCTCTGACCCTGGGCGCTAGCCCATCAGGAGCACGTGCACGTCGCCGGGCCCGTGCATCCCGACGAAGAGAGACATCTCGATGTCCCCGGACCGGCTCGGCCCCGTGTGCAAGCAGACGTTGGCGGGCAACCCCGCGGCCCCGCCCGCGGCGTAGCCCGCGGCGTACTTCTCTATGGCCTCAGGCACGGTGCGCAGGATCTTCTCCACCGGCACGACGGCCACGTAGGTCGGCGGCAGGAGCGTCACCGACCGGCCCTTGCCGCGCCCGCCCTCGAGCACGAGCGTCCCCGTCTCCGCTATCGCCCACTCGGCCGTCGAGAGCCCGATGTCGGCCTTGCCGGCGACCTCGCGGAAGTCTTCGAGGCCCCGCCACACGGCTACCTCGACGCCGGCTTCCTCGAGCGGCCCGTCCGCGCCGAGCTCTTCGAGTTCTGGAACGTCCCACCGGACGAGGAGCTTCGCCTCCCTCCCGCGCGCCAGCGACAGGACGTACTCGCGGACTTCTCCCAGGTTCGTCACGCGTTTTCCGTGGCCCCCGAGGGCCTCGAGCTCTTGCAGGAAGCGGGCGGGCGGGTCTTCTATGCGCGGGTCCTCGCGAGGGGGTTCGTCCTTCGGTGTCCAGGCGACGTCGGGGGCGTGGGTGGGCTTGTAGCGGCCCCGCTGCGTGCGGTGGCGGACCTTCTCCAGGAACTCCGCGCGGTCGGCCACCTAGATGCCCTCCTTCCACAGCTCCCGGAAAGGTTTCGGCGCGAGCTCGGGAAGGTCGCGGCCGTTCGTCCAGGCGCCGAGGGGCCCTGGCAGGGTTTTCGGGATGCCGTCCTTCGCGCCCGCTTTGGCGAGGGGCTTCCGGGCCAGGCGTCCGGCCTTGCCGGAGATCTTGTAGAGGGCAGGGTTCTTCATCGTGTTCTCGAAGCCCTTGAAGGCGAGGCCCTGCGCCTTGCCCGCCACGCCCTCCCTGACCTGCTTGTTGCGCAGCTTCAGCAGTAGGTCGTGGAGCGGGATGCCCACCGGGCACGCCTCCCAGCAGGCGCCGCACAGGGACGAGGCGTGCGGTAGGTCCTTCGCCTCCTTGCCCCCTTTCAGGAGCGGGGTGATGACGGCGCCTATCGGGCCGGAGTAGGTCGAGCCGTAGGCGTGGCCGCCCGTCTGGCGGTAGACGGGGCAGACGTTCAGGCACGCGCCGCACCGGATGCAGTAGAGCGCCTCCTCGAACTCGGTGCCGAGAAGCTCCGAACGGCCGTTGTCCATGAGGATGAGGTGGAACTCCTCGGCCCCGTCGATCTCGCCAGGGGCGCGCGGGCCTGTGACGAAGTTCGTGTAGACCGTGAGCTTCTGGCCGGTGCCGCTCCGGGCCAAGAGGCGGACGAAGACGGAGAGGTCCTCGAAGCGCGGGACGAGCTTCTCTATGCCCATGACGACGACGTGGACCGGCGGGACGCTCGTCACGAGCCGGCCGTTGCCCTCGTTCGTCACCGTGGCGATGGTGCCGGTCTCCGCGACGCCGAAGTTGGCGCCGGTGATGCCGATGTCGGCGGTGAGGAACTTCTCGCGCAGCCTGCGGCGGGCGAAGGAGCCGAGGGCCTCCACGTCGGGCGGGAGCTCCTCCCCGGCGACGCCAGAGAGGACGTCTGCGATGCGGCGGCGGTTCATGTGCAGGATCGGGCCGACGATGTGCGACGGCGTGTCGCCTGCGAGCTGGGCGATCCACTCCCCAAGGTCCGTCTCCACGATCTCGAGGTCGAGGTCGGCGTAGTCCTCCTCGAGCCTCCGGTTTAGCTCTATCTCCTCTGTCGCCATGCTCTTAGACTTGGTGAGGACCTTCGCCCCCTTACGCCGGGCGAGGTCCCCGATGTACCGGACGACGTCCTCCCCGGTGTCGGCGAAAAAGACGTTGCCCCCGCGCCCCTCGACGGCGTCGGCCATCTGCCCGAGGTACCGGTCGAGGTTCGCCATCGTCTCCTGCTTGATGTGGTAGGCCCGCTCGCGCAGCCCGGGGGCCTCGGGCAGGGCGTTCAGGACGGCGTTGCGCCCGGCGACGGACTTGTTGGTAAAGAGCTCCACGGAGTCGTGGAGGTCCCCGTCCCTCACGGCCCGTCTGGCCCGCTCGTTGAAGCCCTCTACCGGGCTCACAAGGCCCTCGGGGCGCCTGTCCTCGGTCTCGCGCCGGCGGGTCGGCTTTCGGGTCTCCAAACCTATCCTCCGTTTTCGTCGAGCACCTCGGCGAGGTGCAGCACGCGGGTCTCGCGGCCCGTGCGCCTGAGGCGTCCCTTGAGGTGCATCAGGCAACTGGAGTCGCACGAGACGAGCGTGTCGGCCCCGCTCTCGTCCAGCGCCTTTATCTTCTCGTCGGCCATCGCGACGGAGACGTCGGGCATCTTCACCGAGAACGTCCCGCCGAAACCGCAGCAGAGCTCCTCGTTCTTCCATCCGGTGAGGTCAAGGCCCTCCACGTTGCGCAGAAGCTCCAGCGGTTCTTCGAGGACCCCGAGCTCCCGCCTCTGGTGGCAGCCGGTGTGGAAGACGGCCCGGCCCTCGTGGCGCGCGCCGAGGTCCTTCACCCCGAGCACGTTCACGAGAAAGTCCGAGAACTCCCGGACGCGCGGGGCCAGCGCCTCGGCGCGATCCCGCTCGTCCGGGAGGTTCTCGTAGATAAACGGGTAGTAGTGGGCAACCATCGTGGTGCAGGACCCCGAGGGAGATACGACGTAGTCCCATTCTTCCTCCCCTTCGAAGACGTCCATGAAGTGGCGCCCGACGGCGCGGGCCTCGTCGAAGAACCCGGAGTTGAAGGCCGGCTGGCCGCAGCAGGTCTGCCCCTCGGGGTAGACGACCTCGACGCCGAGCCGGCGCAGGACGCGCACCACGCTCACGCCGACCTCGGGGTTGACGAGGTCCACGTAGCACGGCACGAAGAGGGCCACCTTCAAAGCCCACCACCTTTCCATCACAAGGCTTCCCGGGCCAGTATAGCAACGCAGGGGGAGCCGTCGGTTTTGCCGGGGTCCGATTGCTTTAGAATGGTTTCGGGCGAGGGGATCGCCCGGGAGACGGAGAGGCGGGCGTGTGCGCGGGAAGAGGCGGGCGTGTGCGCGGGGAGGCTCGTTGCCGCCAGACGAACCGGAGGTAGGAGAAGGTGCAGACGCAGAGGCCGGTCTACGAGGAGATAGAGGAGATCCTGCGCGGCGTCGAGTTGCCGCGGGTGGCGCTCGTCGAGCAGGTCTCCGGCACGCCGCCGGAGCTCGGGGACCTGCGGGGGGCCGTGCGCGAGGCTTTGGGCGAGGTGGAGCTCCCGACCGGCTCGGTGGCCGTCGGGGTCGGCAGCCGCGGGGTGGCCCGCATCGACGAGGTGACGGCTGCCCTGGTCGAGGCGCTGAAGGAGGCCGGGGCGGAGCCGTTCGTGGTGCCGGCGATGGGGAGCCACGGGGCCTCAAGCGCCGAGGGGCAGGCAGAGGTCCTGAGGCACCTGGGGGTGAGCGAGGAGGCCGTGGGTTGCCCGGTCCGGGCGACGATGGAGACGGTGCTCGTCGGGGAGACGCCCTCGGGTGTTCCGGTCCACGTCGACAAGAACGCCTACGAGGCCGACGCCATAGTCGTAATAAACAGGGTCAAGCCGCACACCGCCTTCCGCGGCACGGTCGAGAGCGGGCCCACGAAGATGCTCGCCATCGGCCTCGGCAAGCAGAAGGGCGCCCACGCCGTCCACTCCGCGGGGTGGGGCGAGATCCACCGCACCATCCCCGAGGCGGCCAGGGTCATGGTCCAGACCGGCCGGTTCGCCTTCGGCCTCGCCGTCGTCGAGAACGCCGACGAGGAGCCGTGCAAGGTGGCCGCCATCCCCGCCGACCGGTTCGAGGAGGCCGAGGCTCCCCTACTCGAAGAGGCCAAGCGGAACCTCATCCGGCTCCCGTTCGGCGAGCTGGACGTGCTCGTCGTGGACGAGATCGGCAAGAACATCTCGGGCGACGGCGCGGACCCCAACGTCACGGGCCGATTCGCCACCCCCTACGGCGGCGACGAGGTCCCGCACGTGGAGCGCATGGTCTTTCTCGGCCTCACTGACGCGACCGGCGGCAACGCCACCGGCCTCGGGGCCGCCGACGTGGTTACGGAACGCCTCGCGGGCAACATAGACCGGTCCTCCACCTACATGAACTCCCTCACCTCGACCACCCCATCGGCCGCCAAGACCCCGATGGTCATGCCGGATGACCGCATGGCCATAGCCGCCGCCATCACCATGTGCGCCGGCATAGACCCGGCCAGGGTTCGCCTCGCGCGCATAAAGAACACCCTCCATCTGCGCCGGCTGTGGGTCTCCGAAGCACTCCTGGACCAGGTAGAAAAGAACGATGACCTGCGCGTGCTCGAAGGGCCACGGCCCATGGGTTTCGACGAGGACGGAACCTTAATCTAGAAGCTGTTCCGGGAACCCCGGCAGCCTGGCCCTGACCCGGTCGCCCTCCTCCGCCGGGATGCCGTACGCGCGAAGCAGCTCCGGCGCCCTCCCCGGGGAAGGGATCGTGCGTGTGTACGCGACGAGGTCCCGCGCCTCGTCGTATAGCTCGAACACGGGCTCTTTGCCGTGCTTGATCGCGTCCAGCACGGTGGCGTAGACGATGACGTGGTACCTGAAGTCGTCTCCCCCTTCGGCCGAGCCGGTCAGCGCGGAGGGCACGGAGCCGGAGGTGAACCATCCCGTGTTTTCGAGGGAGCAGACCAGCTCTCCGGTCAACAGCCTCCAGTTCTCGTGCATCCCGTCCTACTCCGCGACGGGACCCTCCGGTCGACGCCACCGAGCCCTCCCGGGTGGCAACCGCCGGTAGCCGTTGACCCAGGTCACGCTTTCAGGGTCGCAGTCGGGCGGCAGGCCCAGGTTCACGGCCTCCACCTGTTCCTCGAAATGGGTAACGATGATAATGCTGGCCCACTCCTCCGGGCCCCAGTAGCCTCTTTCCGGGTCGAGCACGACGGGATCGGCCGACGATCCTTCCTCGTCCTCGACGGCCGTCGCCCGGAAGCCGAACAGGCACCCAAGACGGGCGACCTCCCGGAACAGCAGGTGCGCTTGATGGGGCGAATCGGAGGTGTCCAGCCGGAGGTGTCCAGCCGGAGGTGTCCAGCCGGAGGTGTCCAGCCGGACGTCCTCCATCCTTATCCGCCCCTCGCGCTCGACCAGGGACGAGCCTTCGGGCAACTCCCTGCGAAGCGCGGTGAGGACCCGGCGCTCGTACTCTTCCCTCGGGATCTCGATCCACCGTGCCGTACGCCGATCATCTTACCGGCCGGGGACCGCTTCTGCGGCCCCCGGCCACTGCGATCCTACTGCCCGGAAACCTCCGGCTTGTTGGAGCAGCTCGGGTCGAGCACTGCCTTGACGTCCGGGTCGTCGAGGTTGTCCTGGGTGACGACGGTCGAGCCGGTGTCTATGTCGTCCAGTTGGGCGTCCTCGCGGATCGCGCCTATGGCCGCGTTGGTGCCGTCGTAGCCCATGCGGAAGGGGTTCTGGGCCACGAGGGCGCTCACGACGCCGTCCTCGACGGCCTTGACCTCGTCGGGGGCGGTGTCCCAGCCGACGATGGTGATCTCGCCCTCCTTGCCGGCTCGGCGGACCGCCTCGGCGGCGCCGAGCACGCCCGGCTCGTTGGCGGCGTAGATGGCGTCGAGGCTCGGGTTGGCGGTGAGGATGTTCTCCGTCACCTCTAGCGCCACGTTCTGGTCGCTCTCGCTCGACTGCTCGGCGACGAGCTCTACGTCCGGGTTCTCTTCCAGGACGTTCTTGAAGCCCTCGGTGCGGGTGTCGTTCGTCGCGGTGCCGGGCTGGAACGGGATGAACGCGACCTCGCCCTTTCCGCCCATCTCCTCGATCAGGTACTCGGTTGCTTCTTCGGCGGCGGCGACGTTGTCCGTGGCGACGACCGGGACCTGCTTCGGCTGCGGGTCGGTGCCGGAGTCTATGTTCACGACGGTGACGCCCTGGTCCAGGGCGTTCTGGGAGACGTCGGCGAGCACCTTCGCGTCCGTGGCGGCGTAGACCATGCCGTCCACACCCTGGGTCGCGAAGTTCGTCAGGAGGTCGACCTGGCCGCTAACGTTCGTCTCGGCCGTGACGCCGTCCCACTGGATGCTGACCTCGGATCCCCCGGCCTCCTTCGCGGCGCACTCGGCCCCGATGCGGACCTGCTCCCAGAAGTCGAAGCCGACCGCCTTCGGGACGACCGCGATCCGTAAGGGTCCCTCCTGGCTGCCGCCACCGCCCTCTCCCCCACCAGACTCCCGGACCTGCGCGCCGCACGCCGCCAGGGTCAGGGCCAGCGCGCCCGCCACCAGCACCAAAGATATTCGTCTGCCCATCGCTACTCCTCTTTCTCTCTAGTTCCTACTCCGAAGCCGACGCCAGCTTGCGGCGGCGGTACTGGTCCCAGAAGACCGCGATCCAGATGATGACGCCTATGATCACCTGCTGGTAGAAGGTGTTCACGTTCAGGAGGACCGCGCCGTTGCGGATCAAGGCTATAAGGAAGGCCCCGATCAGGGTCCCAACCACCGTCCCCTGTCCCCCGAAGAGGCTCGCCCCCCCGATGACGGCCGCCGCTATCACGTCGAGCTCCAGCCCGATCCCGTAGTTCGGCTGCCCGGAGGCGACCCTGGAGGCCGCGATCATGCCCCCGAACCCCGCGAGCGCCCCCGAGATGACGTACACGCTGGTCAGGTACCGCCGGATCGGGATTCCGGAGAGCCTCGCCGCCTCCAGGTTCGACCCCATCGCGTACGCGTAGCGCCCGAGCCTGGTCCTGCTGAGCACCACGTACCCGGCTATCGCCACGGCGATGATGATGACCACGGGTATGGGAATGCCCCCCGCCACGACCCCCTGTCCCAAAAGACGGAACGAGTCCGGCAGCCCGAAGACCGACTGCGCGTCGGTGGCGATGTAGACGATGCCCCGGGCCACGGAGAGCATCCCCAGCGTCGCTATAAACGGGTTGAGCCCGGCGACGGAGACGAGGAGGCCGTTCGTGAGGCCGCAGGCGGCCCCGACCAGCGTACCGCCAAGCGCGGCCAGCGGCATCGGCAGGCCCACCGAGGACATCAGGAGGGCGCCCATGACGCCAGCGAGGGCCGCCACCGATCCCACCGAGAGGTCGATACCCGCGGTGATGATGACGAGGGTCATCCCCACGGCGATCACCGCGACGACCGCCGTCTGGCTCCCGATGTTGAATAGGTTGTCGGCCGTCAGGAAGTCCGGCGAGGCGAAGGAGAGAAAGACGAAGACCACTATGAGGGCGCCCGCCGCGGCGATCTGGGAGACAAAGTCAGAGAGCCTATCGCGCAGGGCGTTCCCGCGGGTGGTTCCGTTCGCGGTTCCTTCGGTCATGCGGCCTCCCCCGTGCCGGTGGCGAGCGCGATGACGCGCTCCTCCGAGAACTCTTCGCGTCCGATCACGCCGGCCACCTCTCCCTCTCGCATCACCAGGATGCGGTCGCACATGTTCAACAACTCGGGCAGGTAGGAGGAGATCAGGACGATCCCGCGCCCCTCTTGGGCTAGGTCGCCTATCAACCCGAACATCTCCGCCTTCGCGCCCACGTCTATGCCCCGCGCCGGCTCGTCGAAGAAGAGGACCTTCGCCTCCGTCTCGAGCCACCGCGCCACAACGACCTTCTGCTGGTTCCCTCCGGACAAGACCTGCACCCGCCGCCGGATGGAGGGCGTCCTGATGTTGAGCTCGTCCCTCCTCTTGCGCGCGATCCGTCCCTCCTCCTTGAGGCTGATGAGCCCCCTGGTCATCGGCAGGTTGGCGAGCGTGATGTTCTGGTCCACCCCGAGCTGGAGCGCCAACCCCTCGCCCTTGCGGTCCTCGGTCAGGTAGCCGACGCCGGCCTCGATGGCGTCCTGGGGCTTCTTTATCTTCAACTTCCGCCCTTCGAGCTCCACCGCGCCGCCGTCCACCCTGTCGGCGCCGAAGACGGCCCGGGCGAGCTCGGTGCGTCCGGCGCCCACGAGGCCGGCGAAACCCAGAACCTCCCCCGCCCTGACCTCGAAGGAGCAATCCTTCAGTTTCTCGCCGCGCTTTACGCCGGAGACGCGCAGAAGCACGTCGCCCACGTCGACGTCGGGCTTCGGGTAGAGGTTGCCTATCTCGCGCCCTACCATGAGGCGCACCAGCTTGTCCTCGTCGAGCTCGGAGATGGGCAAGGTGTCCACTACCTTTCCGTCGCGCATGACGGTTACGCGGTCTGCTATGCGGAAGATCTCGTCGAGGCGGTGGCTTATGTAGAGGATGGCGATGCCGTCGTCGGTGAGGGCCTTTATGACCCCGAAGAGGTCTTCTATCTCTCTCTCGGCCAGGGTCGCGGTCGGCTCGTCCATGATGACGACCTTCGCGTCGATGGCCAGGGCCTTGGCGATCTCGACCCGCTGCATCTCCGCCACGGTGAGCCCGGCGACGAGCCTGCGGGGGCCGACGTTCAACCCCACCCGCCGCAGCAGCCCCCCGGCCTCCTCCATCTCCTTGCCCCGGTTGACGAACCCGAACCGCCCCGGCTCGCGCCCGAGGTACAGGTTCTCCGCCACCGACAGGTCCGGCGCCAGCGCGAACTCCTGGTAGACCATAGCAACACCCAAGTGCTGGGCGTGCCCCGGCCCGTGGTACTCGACCGGCTCGCCCGCGAGCTCGACCGTGCCGCTGCTCGGCCGCTCCACCTGCGAGAGCAGCTTCATCAGGGTGGACTTCCCGGCCCCGTTCTCCCCGGCGACGACGTGCACCTCGCCCGGCAGGATATCCAGGTCGACCCCGTCCACCGCCAGCACCCCGGGGAACTCCTTGGAGACGCCCCGCAGCCGGACGACGGGCTCCTTCGTTCCGATCCCCGTCTCGGTCGTCATCGCCGGCTCCTCACATCCACGTTATGCTCCCTGGGTTGCACTTTCTCGGTAAACCGGGGGACGAAACTACGTCTTCCTGGAGGTTGATCGCCACCAGCTCGGCCCAACCTTCCGGCGCATCGCGGTAAGGGTCTTCCCAGGACTCGGGCGGTCCCACCGCGTCCTCCTTGCGGCCGAACAGGCACTCGGGACGGCGCTGGTCCCGAAACGTGATGACGACGGAACCCTCCTCCCTGGAACCTTCGAGCCGCACGTCTTCGATCCGGACTCCCCCGCCGGGGTGAAAGATGCCGGGCTTGTCCCCGAGCAGATGTCCCCTGAGCCAGCCCACAACCCGGCGCTCGTACTCAGGGCGTTCCGGTTCACGTGACGACATTACCTCCCCCTTTCTGCAATCCCGCGAGCCTGTGCATCTGTCCTCTGGTGGCCGGGTAGAGCTCCCGGTAGACGCCGTAGAGCTCGTCGTAGATCTCTCGGTTCGCCCCGTCCGGCTCGACGGTGTCCACTATGCGGCTCCAGTCGGTCTCCGGGCCGGCGAGGCCGACGGCGCGGGCGGCGAGCAGGGCATCCCCGTAGGCGGCGCCGATGGTCTGCTCGGGGAGGTCCTGGGGACGGCCGGTCACGTCGGAGACTATCTGGGTCCAGAGGCCTCCCTTGGTGCCGCCGCCGACGGCCACCAGCCTCTCGCCGCCGGCCCCTGCCTCGCGCATGGACTCGAAGATGTGGCGGACGCCGTAGGCGGTCGCCTCGAGCATGGCGCGGTAGAGGTGGCCGCGGCCGTGGCCGATGGTGAGGCCGGAGACGATGCCCCGCGCCTCCGGGTCAAAGAGGGGCGTCCGCTCGCCGGCAAAGTACGGCAGCACGACCAGGGCGTCGGAGCCGGGAGGGACGGCGGCGGCCTCTTCGGTGAGATCCTCGTAAGGGACGCCGCCCGAGATACTCTGCAGCCAGCCGGTCAAGGCGCCCGAGGTCGCCATGCCCGCGGCGAGGTCGTGGGTGCCGGGCAGGATCCCGGTAGTGCCCCACAGGCCGGGGTGATGTAGCGCTTCTTCCAAGACCTCGATGATGAACATGGTAGTGCCGTACATGAGCATGAGGTCGCCCGGGTTCTGGACGCCAACGCTCGCCCCCTCGCTCCAGGCGTCTATGGTGCCGGCCGCGACGGGCGTGCCGGCGGGTATCCGGGTGGCCTCGGAGGCCTCCGGGGTCACCTCCCCGACCACCTCGGCGGGCCAGAGGAGGCGGGGGAGGGGCAGGCCCGGGGCCACCTCTTCGGCCCGGTCCCGGATCCAGCCGAACTCCCGCACGTCGTAGAGGGGGTCGCACTGGCTCGCCGAGTGGTGGTCAAGCACGTACTCCCCCGTGAGCCGCCACGAGATAAACGAGTTCGCCATAAAGAACTTTTTCGTCTTCTCCCAGACCTTGGGCTCGTTGCGCTGCAGCCACAGCAGCTTAGGCCCGACGGCCTGGGTGGTGCACACGGAGCCGCACCGTTCGAGCAGGGCCTCGCGCCCGTAGCGGTCGTTGAGCTCCTCGATCTCCCGCTCGGCCCGCGAGTCGATCCCGTACAGGATCGCGGGCCGCAGAGGATTCCCGTCTTCGTCGGTCGGTAACAGGCACGCCCCGATGCCGCTCGTGCAGACCGCCGCGATGCCGTCGTCGGCCTTTTCGAGCAACTCCCGGCAGATGGAGACGAAGTCGTCCCACCAGACCTTCTCGGCGTCGTGCTCGGCCCAGCCGGGCCGGGGCAGCGAGAGCTCGTGCGGCCTCTCGGCGGTAGCCAAGACCTCGCCGTCTGGCCGCGCGAGGACGCCCTTGGTGCTCGCGGTCCCGACGTCCACGCCAAGCAGCAGCCCGCTCACCTCGCTCCCCCGTAACCGGCGGAGAGATCCCTGGCGGTGCCGAACCCGTCGTAGTCCACGTCGAGGAGCTTGCAGGCTACCTTCAGCTCCTCGACGTGGTCCCCGGGTATGGCGTGGATGTGGTTGGAGCCGTAGCGGGAGAGGATCTCCTCGGCCTCAGCCTCCATGCGGGCGAAGGCGTGGGGCCACTCGTAGGTGGACTGGCCCATGAGGTTCTCGTTGGTCTCGTCGTCGTAGCGCTCGAAGGCGCCGCGCATGACGTGCATCCTGTAGCGCCCGTCCAGGCGGGTGAGCCGGGCGAAGGTGAAGTCGCCCGGTGCCGCCAGGTGATGCACGCTCGCCCCGCCGGCGGGGAAGAAGAAGACCTCCGGGTAGAGGTGGACGTGACGCAGGTTCTCGGCCGGGTCGTCGCTTCTCGCCGCGAACCAGGTCGCGTGCTGGCCTGAGTTGCAGAGGTCCCAGATCCCGCGTCCCGCGTGGTAGTGGCGCACGTCGGCGAAGAGGACGGGCGTGCCGCCTATCCCCTTGAGGATCTGCATGGTGAGCGCCGCGTCCATGTCCGCCTCCGTGGAGCAGACGTGCGTCTCCTTGGGCCCGTCCCAGTCGTAGGGGTCGTTCAAGAAGGCCTCGGTTACGTCCATAGTGGCGAAGTGGTTGGTGAGCTCGGGCTGGGCCTTTATGCCGGAGAAATCGAGGTTCCACTCCTCGATCAACTCGCGCATGGCGTAGTACGAGCGTACCTGGCGCTCGAGCTTCTCCGGCGTGAGCTGTTTGCCGTCGTAGTGGACCCCCGCGGCGTGTTCTTCCAGCCACCCGCGCGCGGCGCGCACCCTGCCCGCGTCGATCCCTTCGGAGCGCCTCACCAGCTCCCACTGGTCGATCTCCTCGACGTCCACCCCGAACTTCTCCATCCACTGGTCGGGATTTGAGACGGCGGTGTACATGCCCATAGGTCGCCCCCCGATCCGGCCGAAGGTGCTCCCCCGCAGGGACCGCACGGCGGACGCGGCCCTCGCGTGGGCCTCCACTTTGGCGAGCACCGCCGGGTCCGAGACGTCCCCGAAGGCGCGGCCGTAGGTGCGCCCGACCTGGTCGAGCCCTCCCGCAGCCGCGAGCATCCCCACCATCCCCGGCTGCTCCGGGTTTATGTTGGAGAACAGCATCAGCGGCCCCGCCGTCTCGCCCGCGGCGAGCATCGAGAAGTGCGGGAAGGCCCACACCGGGATGTTGAAGACCGTCAGGTCCGGGCGCGCGTCGGCCACCCGCCGGGCCTCGGATACGGCGAGGCGGTTCGTCCACACGGTCTCGCGCGCCCGCACGACCTCGTGGCCGGCGGCCTCGAGCGCCTCTGCCAGGCCGTCCTCGACGCCCCGGGCGAACTTCTCGATGTCCCGGTGGACGGACTCCCGGCCGTCGGACATCGTCAGGATCCCAATCTTTGCCACTATTCTCCCCTTACCCTAGATAACCGATTATGAGGCTTGGCGAAATCTCCTGCACGCCGCGAGCATCGAGTCGGGCACCTCCACGAACCCGCGAACCGGCGGTCGCCGTTATTTGATCGCCAGGGCATTGGCTGGCGAACCGGACCCGCCCACCTTGTTCAGGGGGGCCGAGGTGAACAACCCCTCGTAGGCGCCGTCCGCGACGCAATCTTCAGCCAAAGCATCGAGGACGAACATCTCCCCCACCGCCATACCCAACAACGGGATGATGCGGAAATGCAGGAACCCCTCCACCGACGGGTCTTCGGGGTTTGGCAGGGGCGGTATCGCCTCGAGGGCGGGGCAGTCCGCCGCCACGGCGGAGATGCGGTGGTCCCAGAGCCACTCCAGGGTCCGCTCTTCGGGGGAGAGGCCGGGGGCGCGGAGTTGGGCGCCCGCCGCGCCTAGCTCCGCGCGGGTGTTCTCGTCCGTACCCTCGTACCAGCCGATCCACCCGGTGCGCAGGAGCAATACGTCTCCCTCTTCCAGAGACGATCCCTGGCTCTCGAGCGCGGCTTCGACCTCGTCGATCGTGATCTCGTCGCGCTCCTCGTGACGTATGGCGTTGCCGTTCTCCTTGCGGTAAAGGTCTACATCGGCCAGGACGAAGCGTCCCACGATCCCGCGGTCCGCCCAGTTGTCGATGCCGTTCTTGCTGCCCGGTTCCCCCGTGAAATCTTGCAGCGTGCGGCCGTTGTAGTAGCCGTACTCGGGGTGCGGCCAGTGCGAGAGCGCGTCCCACTGGCTGGACACCTGGGTGTAGAAGTTGTCGTAGTAGTCGTCGGTGCCGGGGTCCAGGTGGATGATGGTGTGCTTCATCTGCTGGCGGTTCAGTATCGGGGGGTCCGGCTTCTCCAGGCTCCAGTTGAGCGAGAAGACGCTCCCTTTGCGCACCAGCCCCGCCGCGCGCCGCGCGTGCTCGGGGGTGAGAAGGTTGACCGTACCGACCTCGTCTTCCTCGCCGAACACGCCCCACGCGGAGCCCGGGGGTTTGGAAGGGTCGAGCGGAAGATCCCGGTAGCGGGGAAGTTTTTCCCGTTTCTCCGTCGTCATGCTTGCGCGTACCTCCTCGCGATCGTGCTCAGCGCCACGGCAAAGACGAGTATCCCCCCCTGGAAGATGTACTGGTAGAAGGTCGGGGCGCCGAATATGGACAACCCGTTGAACGCCACGCCTATTATCAGCACGCCGACCAGGGTGCCCAAGATATGAAACTCGCCGTCCCTGAGGGTGGCCGAACCGAGGAACACGGCCGCGAAGGCGTCGAGAAGATAGCTGTCCCCGGCGTCGGTCGAGCCGCTGCCGATGAGCGAGGCCAGCAGGATGCCGGTCAGGAACGCGCACATACCGGAGACCACGAAGGCGGATATCTTTACGCGATCCACCCTGATGCCAGACAACCTGGAGGCCTCGGCGTTGCCGCCAACCGCCTGCATCCGCTGCCCCGCGTCCGTCCGGTTGACCAGCACCCAGAGCACCGCAAGGACCGCCGCCATGATCAGGATGTTGTTCGGGATCCCGAGCACGGTCCCGAGGCTGATCAAGAAAAACGAGTCGGGGAGGCCCGCGGCGATCGGCTGCCCCGCCGAGTACGCGTAGTTGAACCCGATCAGGATGGTCCCCACGCCGAGCGTGGCGACCACGGAGTTGACCCTGGCCTTGGTCACGATCAGGCTATTGACGACCCCGACCAGTCCCCCCGCGAGCACCACCACCACGATGGCCACCAGCACGGGCAGGTCCTGGCGCACCATGAGCCCGGTGACCAGGACGCCGGCCAGGCTTGCCCCGAAGCCGACGCTGAGGTCCAACTCGTCGACGATGAGGACCACGGTGAGCCCGCTGGCGATGATCGCCGTGAGCGCGACCTGGTTGACTATGTTGACCAGGTTCGAGAACGTCGGGAAGGCCTCGGGCGAGGCGACGGAGAACCCCACTATCATCACGGCCAGGCCGGCTAAGGTGCCGTACCGGGCGAGCAGCGAGACGGCCCTCCGCCCGCCCGCCCCCTTGAGCGCTGAACCTTTCGTCTCGACGCTCATGCTTCCCCTTCCGGCCCGTTTTCGCGGGCGTAGCTTAGTCGAAGAATGTCCTCTTTGGTGATCTCTTCGCCGGACAACTCGCCCGTGACGCGCCCGTGGGCCATCACGAGGACCCGGTTGCAAAGCCCGATAAGCTCTTCCTCTTCCGAGGAGATCACGATGACGCCGGCCCCGTTTTCGGCGAGTCCCCTGACGATGTTGTGGATCTCCGCCCTCGCCCCGACGTCGACGCCGCGCGACGGTTCGTCCAGGATCAGCAGGCGGGAGTCGCGTATCAGCCACTTGCCGATAACCACCTTCTGCTGGTTGCCGCCGCTCAACTGGCCGACCACCGTGTCGACGCCCGGGGTTTTGACGCTAAGTTGTTCGGCGACCCCGGCCGCGCGAACCGTTGCCTTGCGGCGGTCGGTCAGCGGCAACCACCTCCCGTACCTCAAGGACGGCAGGGAGGCGAGGTTGGTATTGAAATCGACGCTCTTGCCGAGCACGAGCCCCTCGGAGCGGCGTTCCTCGGGCACGAGGCCGATGCCTTGCCTTACGGCATCGTGCGGGTCCCGGAACCGCACCGGCTCGCCGTCCAGCAGCACCTCCCCCGCCTCGGCCCTGTCCGCGCCGAAGATCAAACGCGCCAACTCCGTGCGCCCGGAGCCCACGAGCCCCGCGAAACCGAGGACCTCCCCGGGACGCAGCGCGAACGACACCCCGCGCACGGCCGAACCCCGCTTCAAGTCGCGGGCCTCCAGCATGGGACGGGCCTCGGCCGCGGTTGCGCCGCGCGCCTGCGAGGCGTCGGCCAAATCTCCCCCGACTATGTCCCGGACGAGCGAGTCTTTGGTGATGGAACTTCGTTCCCTCGTCGCCACGCGCTCTCCGTCCTTGAAGACGGTCACCCTGTCGCACAGGTCCAGTATCTCCTCCAGGTGGTGCGACACGTACAGGATGGAGATGCCGTCGTCCGAGAGTTCCCGCACCACCCTGAAGAGCCGTTCGCTCTCCGCGGCCGAGAGCGAGGCGGTCGGCTCGTCCATCGCGATGAGCCTCGCCTTACGGACTATGGACCTGCCGATGGACACCAGCCACTGGTCCGCGACGCTGAGGTTCCCGACCGGCTCGTCAAGCGAGAAATCGATCCCGACGCGCTGTGCGACGGGGCCAACCTCCCGCCGCGTGGCCCTCCAGTCGATAAAACCGAGGCGCGTGGCCTTCGGCAGGCCCAGGGTCATGTTCTGGAGCGCGCTGAACTTCGGAACCAGGTTCAACTCCTGGTGGATAAAGCTCAGGCCGAGCCGGCCCGCCTCCTGCGTGTCGTGTATCTCGACCGGCTCCCCGTCGATGAGCACCGTGCCGGAGTCGGGCGGCTGAACGCCGGCGAGGATCTTGATCAGGGTGGACTTGCCCGCCCCGTTCGCCCCGATAAGGCCGTGAACCTCGCCCCGGCGTATCTCCATATCGACGCCCTTGAGGGCCCGGACCCCGCCGAAGCTCTTGGAGACCTCCCGAACGCCCAGGAAAGGGTCGCGTCCTTCCGCGGCCCCGGTCCCCTCGACGCCGTCCTGCGAATCGGAGCGCCGTTGCTGCTCCACCCTCCTATCCACCCGCCTTCGGGTTCTCCTTCAAGAACTGGTCGATGTTGCCGGAGTTCACCACGGTCCCGGGGACCGTGACGTTCTTCGGCTTCCAGCCGTCTCCCGCCTCAATGGCCTGGTCGATGGTCTCCACGAGCTTGCGTCCCTCTTGCGTGCTGTTCTGGTAGTTCGTGGCGGTCATCGAACCGTTCTCGACGGCGTTGATGGCCTCCTGGTTCCCGTTCTGCCCGTAGACTTCGACGTCCTCCCGGCCCCTCTGCTTCAAGCCCGAGATCGCCCCGAGGGCGGGATCGTCCCAGCAACCCCAGATCGCCAGGTTGCCCGACCCCGACGGGTTACCGGAGAGCCAGGCTGTCGCGTACTGCGCCCCATCCTGGAAGAAGCCCGGGATCCCCACCTCATTCTTCGTCACCTCGATGTTCGGGTAGTCCGACATTATTTTGTCGAAGACTTCCTCACGCTCGCGGCAAACCAGGCCGGAGCGGTAAGTGAGCGCCAGAACCGATCCTTTGCCATCCATCTCCTCTGCCATCGCCTTGACGATCGGCTCGGCGAGCGGGCCACCGGCGCCGGTGGTCGCCACGACGCCATCGTCGATGCCGCCGCCCCACGTGGCGACCGGGATGTCGGCCTGTCTGGTAGCCGCCAGGCCCGCTCCTATGGACGTGACCGGAAACACCATGTCGATGATCGCGCCGGCGTCCTTCTGGACGAAGTTCCTCATGGAGGTGTTGGCCTTCTCGGCGCTACCGTCAGCGTCGACGACCTCGACCTTCCAGCCTTTCTCTTTTGCCACCTCCTTGGCGCCGCTTATGAAGCGGGCGTTGTTCGACTCGCTGGCCGAAATCGACACTATCCCGAGCAAGAGCTCATCCTGAGAACCCGACGACTGGCCCGATCCCCCGCCGCAAGCGGTCGCGACGATCACGCTTAACGCCACCGCGATCGAGGCCGAAGCCCGAAACCTCCACCTCGCGGGTTTCTCTGCCCCGACCTTCTGTGTGCTCTTCATCTCTCCACCCTTTTCCTTCGCATGCCCACCCTTACTGATCGCGCCCCTGTCATCCCGCTCTTTGGAGGCATCGGTCCTGCGTGCCCCCTCCCACGCGGTCCGTCGACGATCCCCTTACCATCAGCCACGGCTCCGGCAGGACCCTCCTGCTCTTCAACCGACGACCTCGGCATCCACCCCCCCGACGCCAGGACGAACCTCTCGATGTCGCCCCTACCGTCGGACATCGTCAGGATCCCTACTCGTGCCAACTCTCCCCCGCTTCCCCTAGACCCGCTCGGATGGTTCCATCGCGTCGATCGGCCGCGAGCCGCTACCCTTGCCGGGGCACGCGGTCCCCGACGGGCGGGATGGAGAACGGCTTGTGCGGCTCGGCCTGGTACCAGTAGGCGACGGAGGAGACGTCGTCGCTGCGCTTGTTGGCGTGGCCGTGCTCGATGGTAACCCGGACGGAGCTGTCGAACGTCACCGGGTCCTCGACGTGGAAGCGGTAGAGGCTGACGTGGCCGCCCCAGTTGTCTCCGCCGCCTAGAGTGATGCCGTGGTACGGGGCCGAATACTCCTGCTGCGGGCACCAGGCGGTGTTGAAGTAGTCCTCCGTACCGGTGCCGTGCAGCGACGGTGGCCACTCCTCGCCGTCGATAAAAATCATGTCGTCGCCCTCCCCGTACCAGTTCCACTGGCCCGTCTCCCGCCCGTTGCGGACGTTCAGCACGCACCCGACGTAGTGGCCCTTCCCCTCGGCCTCGAGGATGGTGTAGTTGCCCTCGCCACCTACGTTCTCGCCGCCGAAGAGGAACTCCTCGTTGCTCTGGTCCGCCTCGTCGACCCCATCCGTCGGGTTCTCCCTGCGCCACTGGGCGTGGAAGCGGCCGAGGCCGTCTTCGAGCTCGTCGAACTCCTCGTAGTCTATGTAGTAGTAGAAGAGGACCTCCTCGTGCTCCATCTCGCTGGTTACCTCTATGCGGGCGCCGGAGGCGAAGGGCATGTGGAAGAAGGAGTTAAAAGATTTGCCGTCCTCGGGGCTCATCTGCAAGGGTGCCGAGACGAAGTTTCTGGTGCGGGCGTGGCCGACGCCGAAAAAGTCCCCGACAGGGACGAGCACGCTCGGCTCCTCCTCGCCGTCCCAGTACATCTTGAGCACCAGCCGGCGCAGGAAGTCTGGCTCGGGGGCGGCGGGGGTCCGGCCCATGCTCGCGTTGGCGATGGTGACCCAGATGTGGTTGATGGAACCCGCCCCCCCTATCTCGGCGAGGGTCGCCGTGGCGCCGGGCTCTATGTGCAGGCGGTCGTCGTTGCCGCCGGATTGGTCCCAGCTCGACGCGCGCCTGCGACGGCTGTTTCTCAGGCGCGGCAGGTCGCGCAGGCTGCTGCCGAAGTCTCCGTAACCGGTCAATTTTCCCCTTTCCCGGCCCTACTTGAAGCCCGAGGTCTTTATGGACTCGACGAGCTGGCGCTGGAAGACGAAGAAGAGCGCCATCGTCGGTATGGCGGCCACGGTCGCCGCGGCCATGATGTAGTTCCAGGCGCCGGCGTACTGCGTCTGGAAGCTGGATATGGCCACCTGGATCATCCACAGGTCCTGGTTCTGGGTGATGGTGAGCGGCCAGAGGAAGCTGTTCCAGTTCGCCAGAAAAAAGAACACCGCCAGCGCCGCCAGGATGGGCCGGCTCAGGGGCAGTATCACGTGCCAGTAGACGCCCCAGTAACCGCACCCGTCCACGAAGGCGGCGTCTTCGAGCTCCTTGGGCATCCCGATGTAGAACTGCCGAAGCAGGAAGATCCCGAACGCGTTGAAGACGGCCGGCACGATCAGGCCGGCGTAGCTGTCGAGCATCCCGAGTTCCCTGACCAAAATAAAGAGCGGCACCAGGATGATGGGCAGCGCCACGAGGAGCGTCGAGAAGATGGCGAAGAACAGCAGGTCCCGCCCCGGGAACCGGAGCCGCGCGAGCGCGTAGGCCGCCATCGAGTGGAACCACAGCGCCGCCACCGTCACCACCGTCGCGACGAAGAGGCTGTTCAGCATGTAGCGCAGGAACGGCACCTCGGTGAAGACGTAGCGGAAGTTGTCCAGCGTGGGGGCGGCCGGGATGAGGTTCACGCTGTTGACCTCGTCCGGGCCTTTGAAGGCGCTCGAGACCATCCAGAAGAGCGGGAAGACCGTGAGCAAGGCGAGCACCACCGCGAGCGCGAAGAGCGCGGCCCGCGTCGGGCGCAGCATGGAGGAGCCGCTACTCGGTTTCAAAACGGCCTCCCCCGGTCAGGACGAACATAAGGGCGGTGGCGGCCAGCAGGAGCAAGACCAAAAACGAGGACATCGCCGCGGCGTAGCCGTAGTCGTTGAACTGGAAGGCCTGCTGGTAGATGTAGAAGATGCCAAGCGAGGTCGAGTTGGCGGGTCCCCCCTTGGTCATCACGTAGATCAGGTCGAAGGCCTGCAACCCCGCCACGCCGGTTATCGTCGAGACCAGCAGCACGAAGAAGCTCGTCGGCTTCAGGAGCGGCCAGGTGATGTGGCGGAAGAGCTGCCAGGCCCTTGCTCCGTCTATCTTCGCCGCGTCGTAGTACTCCCGCGGTATCTCCTGCAGGCCCGCGAGGAAGATGATCATGTAGTACCCCATAAAGAACCAGATGCTGACGAGCACCACCGTTCCGAGCGCAAGCTGCGGGTCCCCGAGCCACGAGCGACCCCCGATACCCACCGACTCGAGAACCTGATTGACCACCCCGACCCCGTCCGTGAGCATGAACTGCCACACGAGGCCGACGACGACGAGGCTCACGACGTGCGGCAGGAAGAACAGGCTGCGGAAGAACCCGACGAACGGGATCTTCTGCCGCACCAGCAGCGCGAGCCCCAGGCTGACCACGAAGACCCCGGCCACGAACCCCACGACGTACAGGACCGTCACCTTGAGGCTGTCGAAGAACAGCGGGTCGGCGAACATCTTCCTGTAGTTGTCCAACCCGGCGAAGGAGATCCCGCCGAAGCCGGTGACCTCGAAGAACCCCAGGCCGAGCGCCAGCACCATCGGCACGCCGAGAAAGACGAGCAGGCCGAGGGCGTCCGGGGCGACGAAGAGCGCCGCCGCCAGCCACTCGCGGTGCTTGCGGCTGAGGCCCCGCCTGGGGGTTTCGGACGCGCCGGCGCTCATACGATGCGCGCCCCGTCGTAGCTCTGGAGGAACGTGTCGATCTTCTGGGCGGCCTCGTCGGCCTGGCCCTGGGCGCTCTGACCGTCGAGCTGGACGGCCTGGATGGCGTCGGAGACGGCCTTGTAGACCTCGGGCGTGTAGCGCGGCTCGCCCCTGCCGCCGGGGAATGCCTCCTCGCGGAAGAACTTCATCGGCCCCTTGTCGAAGGCGCCCTGCCGCTCGGCCTGCTGCTGCACGGACTTGCGCGGCGCCACGGTGCTGTCCGCACCCGCAATCCAATCCACCCCCCGGTCTATGGACTGCTGGCTCATAGAGGCGAGCGCCCACGCGCAGAACCTGCCGGCTTCCTCGGGGTTCTGCCCCTTGGAGTTAGCGACGAACGCCCAGCCGCCAAGATCGGTGGTGTACTGCCCACCCGGGGGCAGCGGGAGCTTGAACGTCCCGTACTCGAAGTCCGGGGCGTTTGCCTCGAGCGCGGCCACAGCCCAGATGCCGCAGTTCTGGATCGCGGCGTGCCCCTGCGCGAGGTTGGCGACTATGTCGTTTGCCCCGGTGCCGAGAGCCTTGCGCGGCGCGACCCCGCTCTCGATGGAGTCCTGCCAGAACTGCAGCGCCTGCACGGCGCCCTCCGAGTCGAAGGCGCTCTTCTGGCTGGAGGGGTCCACGGCGTCGCCGCCGCCCTGCCACATGAACGGGTACCAGGTGAAGTTCTGGTAGTAGCCCGGGTTGGTGTCGAAGAGCAGGCCGAAGGTGTTGCCCTTCTTGAGCTTGCCGGCCACGTCCAACAATTGGTCCCAGGTCTGGGGTATGTCCCCCTCCGAGAGGCCGGCGTCCTCGAAGGCTTTCGTGCTGTAGTACATCGCCATGGGCTCCACTTCCATGGGGATGCCATAGATCTTGCCGTCCACGATGCGGGTGGCCATGACGTTCTCGTAGAGGTCGCTCCTGGCCTCTTGCTTTATGTACGGCGTGAGGTCCTGGAGCACGCCGCCGTTGTAGTACCGCAAAAAGTCCCCGGGGCTGATGATGAACAAATCAGGCCCATCTCCCGAGGAGAAGGCCGTCTGCAGCTTGGACCCGTTGAGGTACTCCGTGACGGGGATGTACTGCAGCTCAACCTTCGTCTCGTGGCCCTCGTTCCAACCCTTGGCGGCGTCCTCGAACCACTTGCCCTGCGCCTCGACCTCGCCGCCCGGCCCGTAGAACTGCCAGAACTTGAGCGCGCCGCCGGACCCGGACCCGCCCCCGCACCCGGAGAGAACCGTCAACCCCGGCCCCGTCACCGCCGCCGCGAACGCGAACGCGGCACCCCTCGCCAGGAACCGCCGCCGGCTCATGCCCCCGGTCTCTTCCCCGCCCACCTTCTCGATGCTCTTCATCTTCCCTTTCCCTTCCGCGCGCCCGTCCCCACGGGTCGCGCTCTCGTCACCCCTGCTCTACTCCAACGTCCGTCCTACACGTTCGGTCCCTCTGCCAGGGCGGTCGACTCCCTGACCATCAACCACGGCTCCAGCAGGACCTTCCTGCTCCCTCCTCCCGACCCGTCCTCGATCCTGTCCAGCAACATCCTGGCCGCCCTCACCCCCATCTCGTAGGTCGGCTGCGCGAGCGTCGTGAGCGGCGGACCGGTCAGCGGCGCCCACTCGGGGTCGTCGAAGCCCACCACGGAGACGTCGCCAGGAACGCCCAGGCCCATCTCGTTTACGGTGAGCAGGGCGCCGAGCGTCATCTGGTTGTTGGCGGTGACCAGCGCCGTCGGGGGCGAGGGAAGGCTCAGGAGCTCCCTGGCCCCCTCCCGCCCGCCCGTGGTTCGGAAGTCGCCGAAGCGGACGAGCGAATCCTCCAACTCCACCCCGAGGTCGGCCAGCGCGTCGCGCAGGCCCAGGTGCCGCTCGTAGCCCGAGGCCTTGTCCAGAGGGCCGGAGATCATGGCTATCCTCCGGTGCCCCAATCCCACGAGGTGCTCCGCTATGAGGCGCATCCCGACGCGGTTGTCCACGCTGACGACGTCGGCGTCCACCCCCTCGACGTCGCGGTCCACGAAGACGAAGGGCACGCCTTCGTCCCGCAGGCGCCGGACGTGGCTCTCGCGTCGGGCCGAGGGCGCCACCATCAAACCGTCCACCCGCTTCTTCGCGAGCTCCGTGATGTACTCGTCCTCCCGCTCGGGGTCCTCGTCGGTGTTGCACAGAAAGAGGTGGTAGCCGTGGCTCAGGGCCACGTCCTCAACGCCGCGCACGACCGAGGTAAAAAAGGAGTTCTGGATGTCCGAGATCAGCAACCCTATCGTGAACGTCCGCCGCGTCTTTAAACCCTTCGCCAGCAAGTTCGGCCGGTACGAAAGCTCCTCCACCGCCGCCAATACGTCCCCCCGCGTCCCCTCCGAAACCTTCCGAGTCCCGTTCAAAACGTGGGACACCGTGCTCACGGACACCCGCGCCCGCCTGGCCACGTCTTTCATGGTCTTCACCCTCACCCCCGATCCGCAATCGTTTGCGCAATCGTTTGCACGGTAGCGGAAGCGTCGGTTTGTGTCAAGAAGGGCATTCGCGGGGCGGTTTGACAGGGCCGGGCGGCGCGGACAGTATTGGTCTCTCTGTCGGGGTAGTTTGAGGGAGGACGAGATGAGGACGGTGCTGTGTTACGGGGACTCGAACACGTGGGGGTCTGACCCGGAGACGGGGGAGCGGTTCGCGCCCGAGGTGCGCTGGCCCGGGGTGTTGGCGCGGGGGTTGGGTGACGGGTTCCGTGTGATCGAGGAGGGGCTGCCCGGCAGGACGACGGTCCGGGACGACCCCATAGAGGGCGCGCACAAGAACGGCCGGGCGTACCTGCGGGCCTGCCTGGAGTCTCATAGGACCCTGGATCTTGTGACGGTCATGCTCGGGACCAACGACCTGAAGGAGCGTTTCGGCGCCTCCGCGTCGGACATAGCGCAAGGGGCGGCGTCGCTTGCCGACGAGATCCTGCTCAGCGGCTGTGGCCCTGAGGGCGGGGCGCCGGTGGTGATCCTGATCTCACCTCCCCCGGTCGGCACGCTGACCGACATGGCGGAGATGTTCGAGGGCGCGGAGGAGAAGTCCGCGCGGTTCGCCGGGCACTACCGGCGCTTCGCAGAGCAGCGCGGATGCGGTTTCCTGGACGCGGGCGCGGAGATAACCTCAAGCGACGTGGACGGCATCCACCTCGAAGCGGACGAGCACCGCAAGCTCGGCGAGGCCGTCGCCGCCCGCGTCGAAAAGGCCCTCGGATGGGCGACGGTTTGAGGGTTCTGCTCGTCGGCGGCCCGATGTACGACCCCCTTTACGAGCGGTTGGGGGAGTTCGAGGAAGAGCACGGCGTGAGGGTCGAGGCCGTCGTCGCCCCCACCCACCCCGGCCTCAACGAGAGGATAGAGGAGGGGTTCGGGTCGGGCGCCGCCGGGTACGATCTGATCTCCACTCACACAAAGTACGCCCCCAGCCAGAAGCAATGGCTGACCCCCCTCGACGACGACCTGGCCTCCTCAGAGCTCACGCCCTTCGGCGCGCGGCCCATGGAGCTTGCGCGCATCGACGGCGCGCTCTACGGCATCCCGCGCAACCTCGACGTGAAGCTCCTCCTGTACCGCACCGACCTGATGGAGGACCAGCCCTCCTCCTGGGAAGACCTGCGCGAGACGGCGGCCCGCCTCCGCTCCGACGACCTCTACGGCTTCGTCTTCCCCGGCAAGGAGTCCGGGCTCTTCGGCCACTTCTTCGAGCTGCACGCGATGGCGGGGGGAAAGATGTTCGAGGACGACGGCCCGCCCGCGCCGCGCATGGACGACGAGGCCGGCCGCTGGGCGCTCGGCCTGTTAAAGGACCTCTACGAGAACGCAGCCCCGAAGGAGACCCCCGACTGGCACTACGACGAGGTCGCCGCCTGCTTCCGCGAGGGCCGGGCCGCGATGGGCACCGACTGGCCCGGCGGCTTCTACACCTACGTCGACCCGGGGAGCAGCGAGGTCGCGGGCCGTTTCGACGTGGCGCTCTACCCGGAGGGGAGCGCCGGGCGGCACGTCTACTCTAGCTCCCACTCCTTCGCCATCCCCACCAGCGTCCGCGACCGCCCGGCGGCCGTCGAGCTGCTGCGCTTCCTGACCTCGCGGGAGTCGCAAGCCCACGAGGCGAGGCTCGGCACCCTTCCGGCGCGCGGCGACTCTTTGGGGGACGCCCGCTCGGAGGACGAACCGGGGTCGCTGGCCGGGAGGCGTTGGGGGTTGTTGGAGAAGGCGCAGGAGCACGCCCTGATCCCACCCAAGCACCCGAACTACCCGGCGGTGGAGGACGCGATCTGGGAGGGGATACGGGAGGTATTTCTGGGGAACAAGGGCGTAGAGGAAGCCCTGAGGGAGACGGAGGCCGCGGCGGGGCGCGCGGCGCGCGGCGAACGATGACGCACCGGGCCCGGTACCGCGACGACGCGCCGGACACGCGTAGACCACGGGAGACGAGAGGGGCCGAGTGAGGGACAGGTTGGCGACGGATGCGGCGTCGAGGAGGCTTTTAGGAGGCACGGGCCTCTCCGTCTCGCCGCTGTGCATCGGGTGCGCCCCGTTGGGGGACATGCCCGAGACGTTCGAGTACGGGGTTGGCGAAGATCGGGCCTTCCAAACCCTCGAAGCGGTCTTCGAGAGCCCCGTCAACTTTCTCGACACCGCCGCCTCCTACGGCGACGGCGAGAGCGAGCGCCGGATAGGCGAGGTGCTGAAGAGGAGCGGCGGCCTGCCCGAGGGCGTCGTGCTCGCCACCAAGGCCGACCGCGACCTGCGGACCGGCGAGTTCTCGGGGGAGCAGATGCGCCGCTCCGTCGAACGGTCCTTGCGGCTGCTCGGCCTCGACCGCCTCCAGCTCGTCTACCTGCACGACCCCGAGCACGAGGGCTTCGGGCACATGATGGCCCCCGGCGGCCCGGTCGAGGTCCTGCGGGACCTCGGGGACGAGGGCGTCATCGAGCACCTCGGCGTCGCGGGCGGGCCGATAGATCTGGAGATCCGGTACGTCCAGACGGGCGTCTTCGAGGCGGTGATCACCCACAACCGCTACACCCTCGTGGACCGCAGCGCAGAACCCTTGCTCGACGTCGCCGCCGAACGGGGCGTCGCGCTGCTTAACGCCGCCCCCTACGGCAGCGGCATCCTCGCCAAGGGCCCCGACGCCTACGCCCGCTACGCCTACCAGGAAGCGCCGGAGGAGATGGTCCGACGGGTCCGCAAGATGCAAGCGGCCTGCGGGGAGTTCGGCGTCCCGCTCGCCGCCGCGGCGTTGCAGTTCTCTATGCGCGACCCCCGCGTAGCCTCCACCATCGTCGGCATCAGCCGTCCTGAGAGGGTGGAGCAAACGCTGGAGTTGGCCGCCCAGCCCGTCCCGGAAGAGCTTTGGGGGAGGCTGGACCGTCTGGCATAGAAGCCCGGCGTCCGCGCCGACCGGAGTGGGCTAGTCGCGCGGAATTCCCCTCGAAACGAGGGCAGCAGCGGTGAGCATCGACAGGGCAACGCCGGTGACTATCATTGCTTCGAGGGGGGAAGCCCCGGGCCCTCCGGTGTCCGGCAAGGAACCCCGCGCGGCGTCCAGTTCCCGGAGGTCCGAGCTCGCCAGCTCCACCGGTTTCGTGCGCCCGCAGTAATCCGTGGCCAGGTAGTCGTCGGTACGGTAGGCGTACACCAGGTACGTCTCGCCCTCCTCGAAATTCCGGCCGCAACCGGCTTCGGGTCCTTGCCCATAAACGACGACGCTGCCCTCCGATGCGCCTTTCCAGGCTTCTTCGACCTCGAACGTTACGGGTCCCAGGAAGGGATCATCGCCGTCGGGCGGCACCGACGGGGCTTCTTCGACTTTCACCACCTTGCCAGAGAAGACGGCAGCCGACTTCTCGAACGATTCCTCCACAACAGATTCGTCCGCGTTCGCTGCCACCGCGCAACCACAGGCGTGGGCCTCGCCGGCCCGCGGTCCGCCCAACCTCAAGAGGTTGACGATAAGCGCGACGGCCAGGAACCATGCCTGTCTCCTCGGTAAAGTCATGGTCCTCCTCATTGCCTCAAGGGTGCGTTCGCTTGAGTAGTAACCCGACGGCGCAGGCAACGGAGATCGACAGCGCGGCCGTCGCCAGCAAGATGCCGCCGATGGGCGCCGGAGCGGGACCGCCCGTCTCCGGTAGCTCCTCCACCGGGGGACCGAGGAGCCGCAGGTCCGCCTCCGCCCCTGCCAACGGTTTGGTCTCCCCGCACGCGTTGTTCTTCAGCGGCGCGTCGTCCGCATCTTTCGCCCGAGAGGCGTAGACGAGGTAGTCCTCACCCTCCTCGAACAGGTTGTAGCAGTTGGCGCCGTCTCCCTGGCCGTAGACGCTCACCGATTCGGCCGCGACGCCCTTCCAGGAATCCTGCACCGCGAAAGAGATCCTGCCCGGAGCCATCATCCCGCCGCCCGGCGATGCCGCATCCTCGTAGATGCTTTGCACCTCGCCCGAGAACACGGCGTCGGATCTCTTTACCTCGTCTTCGAGAGGCAATGACATACAAGAACAGGCGTGCGCCGGCCCCGCGTCGAGGGCGGCGAGCGAGAGGCTCATCGCGAGGGCCATAAGCAGGCAGGCGATGCGCATCCTCGTCGTTCCCACGTTCGGCCTCGCTTTCTGTTTGCATCCGTTTACCCCTTTACAAGGGTTCGGGACGATCGGTTCCCGTCTCTGGTCTCAGCTCATCAACTGGCCGCCGTTGACCTCTATGATCTCCCCGACCAGGTAGTTCGCGGCCGGGGAGGCGAGGAACGCGACGACGGAGGCCGTCTCCTCCGGCGTGCCCTCGCGCCCCATGGGGATGGCGTTCTTCAGGTTCTCGCGGACCTCGGGGGGCGTGAAGCGGTCGTGGAACGGGGTGGTGATGACGCCGGGGGCGACGCCGTTTACGAGGATGCCCTCGCCGACGAGCTCCTTCGCCATCGCGCGGGTGAGGGTGCTGACGCCGCCCTTGGCGGTGGCGTAGGCCGAGGAGCCGGGCCCGCCGCCGTTGCGGGCGGCGACGGAGGTTACGTTGACGATGCGTCCCCCGCCCCCCCGGCGCATCATCGGCAGCACGGCCTTCGAGCAGAGAAAGACGCTCTTGAGGTTGACGTCCATGACCCTGTCCCAGAGATCCTCGGTCATCTCCGAGAACGGGCGGCGCTCCAGGAGCGAGCCCGCGTTGTTGACGAGGACGTCGAGCCGGCCGTAGCGGCCCTCTATCTCCCCGACCATCCGCTCCACCTCGCCGGCGTCGGAGACGTCGCCCCCGACGAGCATCGCCTCGCCGCCGGAGGACGAGATGCCTTCGGCGACCTCTCTTGCCTCGTCCTCGCTCGCGTTGTAGTGGACGGCCACGCGGCGTCCCTCACGGGCGAGCGCCTCGGCCACGGCGCGGCCTATCCCGGTGCTGCTGCCCGTAACCCAGGCGACCCCTTCGGAAAACTCCATACGCTGTTACCTCCCTGTAATCTCCTCCCTGTAGTATGGACGATCCGGCAACACGGGGCTCGTACGCCAGAGTGGCGACAGAGGAGGAAGCGCGATGGACTTCGTGGATCTCCAACGGCGGCGCGAAGAGAGGGCGAGGGTCTGTCAGAAGCCCGAAAGCTCGCGCCGAAGCGTCGCACTCGATCCCTTGTTCCTTTTTGGGACGGGTTTCGTTCTGGGCTCCGTCGTCTGCCTCTTCCTCTACGATACGTTTTACATGAGCGGCTTCTCCGTTTTGTTGCCGTTCGTGGTCACGATAGCGTTGCTCTGCTATATCGGCCGGCTACTGCTGCGGAGAGATCCCACAAAGCCAGGACCAAGGCCCGGAAGCGAGAAGCAGCTCCTCATGGCGATCCAGGAGACGCACGGTATCACCCCCGTCGAGGCCGCCCTCAAAACCTCGCTAACGGTGGACGAGGCGGACGATATCCTGACCCGCCTCGCAGAGCGCGGCCACCTCGTCGTCCAGAGCCGGGACGGCGCCCTCCGCTACGCAATGCCCGGCAGACATTCCACCCCGGGCCCAGGAACGACCTAGAACGTTCCGCGAGAACGAGGCCCGATGCCTCCAGCCTAGAACCTACGTCTCCTGCGAGGGGCCCATCCCCTCTTCGAAGACGCGCAGGATGCCCGAGTCGTCCTCCCTGCCGAAGCCCAGGGAGGCGCCCATTTCGTAGAGCCGGTGCGCCGCGTCGGAGAGCGGGGTGGCGAAGCCGCTCCCCCTGGCCGCCTCGCGGACGAGGCCCATGTCCTTGACGAAGATGTCCAGGGCGCTCTTTGGCGGCAGGAACTCGCGGTCGAGCATCCTTCGGCCGCGGTCTTCGAGCATAAAGGAGCCCGCCGCGCCGTGACGGATCGTCTCGTACACGGACCCCGGGTCGAGCCCGAGGGCCTGCGCGTAGGCGAGCGCCTCCCCGGCCGCGGCGATGTGGATGCCGCACAGGAGCTGGTTGACGAGCTTCACGGACTGCCCATCGCCCGCCGACGGCCCGCAGAGGACCACCGTGGAGCCCATGGCGTCCAGGGCCGGACGGAGCTCCCCAAAGAGGTCATCCGGCCCGCCCGCCATGATGAGCAGGTCGCCCCTACCCGCCCGCGCCACGCCCCCGCTTACCGGCGCGTCGAGGAGCCGCAGTTGCCGCTCGGAGAGACGCCGATCGAGCTCCCGAACCGGCTCCGGTCCGACGGTGCTCATGGCGACCACGGCCGCGCCAGGGGCGAGCGCCTCGGCTGCCCCGTTCTCGCCGAAGAGCGCGGCTTCGGTCTGCCCGGCGTCGACGACCATAAGGACGAGGGCGTCGGCGCCCTCCGCGGCTTCGCGGGGCGATCCGGCGGCCGTCGCCCCCACGTCCGCCAGCGGTCGCATGTTCTCTTCGCGCACGTCGAAGACGCGGAGGCCGAAGCCGGCGGAGAGGAGGCACTTCGCCATAGGGGCGCCCATGGCGCCGAGGCCGACGAAGGCAAGGTTTTGCATCTAGTCCTCCCTTAGGATCTGTATAACCTTCGCAAGCGAGTCGGGCCCGCCGACGTTGCCGGCGAAGATGACGTAGGGCAGGCCGGGAAAGGCGCTCTCTTCAGGCAGGATCCAGACAGACACTATCCCCGGCAGCATCTGCCCCGCCACCTCGGCCCGCCGCACGTCGAGCCCACGCGTCCCGACGTCGCTCGACGTGATGCCGCCCTTCGCCACCACGAACGCCAGCGGCTGTTGCCTGTCCACCCGTTGCATGATCTCGACCAACGCGTCGGAGACCGCCCTCCCGACCTCGAACCCCGTCCGCCCGGGACTACCACCCACGACCTCCCGGCTCGTGTAGACGACGACCTCGGACTCGGCCAGCCCCGCGTTCACCTCCCCGGCCACCCGCCGGAGCTCGTCCTCGCGCCCCGAACCCCCAAGCAACCGCGGCACGGAGAGTTCGACGCCGAGCACCCCCTCCAATTCGAGCGCCTCCCCCAACTGCCGGGTCGTCATCTCGACGTGCGACCCGACCAGGACGAGGCCGTGCCCCCGACGCGGGCGTCGCCGGTAGAGTTCTTCCCGGCTCAAGGGGCCCTTCTCGGGGATGCCACCGCGCACCCTGACGAAGGACGGACCCGTGCGGTAGAGGAACCTCTTGCCGCGCTCTTCCGCGTCGAGCAGGCCAAGGACGAAGACCTCGAGGTCGGCGTAGGAGGCCGCGTTCACGACCACGGGAAGGCCGCCGCTTACGCCGCGCAGGACCTCCGAGACCCGGTCCGGCCCGCCCTCCCGGATATCCGGGAGGCCGACGCTAACCACTTCTGAGGCCGGGACGCGGCCCCCCGTCTTCTCTTCGACCCATTCCCGCAGGTCCGAAGACGAGTAGCCGAAGCTGGCGTCCCGGGCGAACTCCGTCTGGCCGGCGGGGACCAGTTGTCCCCTCTGGCGTACCCAGTGGGTGTCGTCGGCCGTCAGGCGGCCGGCCTCCAGGTAGCAAGGGCACAGGATCACGCCGTCCACGCCGTCCACGATTCCCTTCTTCAGCGCGTCCGTCTCGGCCGGGAAGTGCCCCCGCAGGGTGGAGTCGCCGCGGCTGGTTAGTACGAAGCGGGTCCCGGTTTCTCTGGCCGCGGCGGCGAGGTTGGAGGACACCTCGCGGTTCAGCGCGGCGGCCTCCTCCTCGGGGAGGCTGCGGGAGTTGGTCAGCACGTAGAACGTGGGCGAGGGCTGTTTGAGGGCCCAGCGGAGGTCTTCTACCGTCCACGTCGTCAGGACCGGGACGCCGTGGACCGTCTGGGTGCCGGTCGGGTCGTCGTCGAGCACGGCGATCTTGCGTCCGCCGGCGTCCACGCGGGCCCAGATCCCCTCCAGCGCCCCCGGGACCCGCCGCTCCGGCGGCTGCGAAGCCAGGTACTCCCGCTCCTCCACGGGTTCCCTCATACGCGCCCCCGACGAACCCGCCGGCGGGAGGCGGGTACCGCGTTCGTATCGGCGTCGGCTGCGGCCCCTGGCATCAGTGGTTGTGGCGCGGGATCTCGGACGCCGCCCCCCGGTATTTCAGGGCGATCTCCATGACCCCGCCGCCGTCGAGCTGGCCCACGTTGTTGCGGTACAGCTCCTGCCAGGGCGTGCGGCTCGGGGGGATCGGCGGAACGCCGTCCTCGCGCCTGCGGCGTTCGATCTCCCCGTCGTCCACAAGCGCGTCGCAGCGGCCGGTGTTGAGGTCTATACGGATCACGTCGCCGGTCCGAAGCCACGAGAGGCCGCCGCCCGCGGCACTCTCCGGGGCAGCGTGCAAGATCGAAGGGCTGTCCGAGGTGCCGGACTGCCGGCCGTCGCCCAAGGTCGGCAGCGTGTTTACGCCCGACTTGATGAGCCTGTCCGGGGGCTGCATGTTGACGACCTCGGCCGAGCCCGGCCAGCCGAGCGGCCCGGCGCCCCGGATGACGAGTATGCTCTTCTCGTCGATCTCGAGGTCCGGGTCGTTTATGCGGTGGTGGTAGTCGTCGGAGCCGTCAAAGACGACCGCCTTGCCCTCGAAGATGTTCTCGCGGCCGGGCTCGCTGAGGTAACGCTCGCGAAACTCCTCCGAGATAACGCTGGTCTTGATGATCGCGAAGTCGAACAGGTTGCCGGAGAGCACCCGGAAACCGGCCCGCTCCTGCAACGGCGCGTCGTGGGCGGAGATCATCTCCCGGTCCCCGCTCTCACGCCCCGCGACGTTCTCGGCCAGGGTCCGCCCCGTAACGGTCGGCGCGCCACCGTCGATCCGGCCCGCCTCGAGCAGCTCGTGGACCACGGCGGGCACGCCCCCGGCGCGGTGAAACCGCTCGCCGAGGTACTTCCCGGCTGGCTGCATGTTGACGAGCAGCGGCGCGTCGTAGCCCCGCTCCCAGTCCTCGGGCGAGATCTCGGCCTCCGCGTGGCGGGCCATCGCCGTGAGGTGCGGCTGGGCGTTCGTCGAGCCGCCTATCGCGGTGACGGCCACGATGGCGTTCAAAAAGGCCTGGCGCGTCAGAATCTTGCTCGGACGGAGGTCCTCGTGGGCCATCTCGACGATGCGCCGGCCCGTCTCGTAGGCGGCCTGGCCACGCTCCCGGTACGGGGCAGGTATCGCCGCGCTCCCGGGCAGGGACATCCCGAGCACCTCCGCGACGGCGTTCATCGTCGAGGCCGTCCCCATCGTGTTGCAGTGCCCCGCCGAGGGCGCCGAGGCCAAAGCCGTCTCGTAGAACTGCTCCTCGTCTATCTCGCCCGCGGCCAGGCGGTGCCGGCTCTTCCAGATCGCCATCCCGGAGCCGACCAGCTCGCCCTCGAACCACCCATCAAGCATCGGCCCGCCCGAGAGCACTATAGCCGGGATGTCCACCGTCGAGGCCGCCATGATGGAGGCCGGCGTCGTCTTGTCGCAGCCGGTCGTGAGCACGACGGCGTCTATGGGATACCCGTACAACGTCTCCACGAGCCCCAGGTAGAAGAGGTTCCGGTCGAGCGCGGCCGTCGGCCGTCGGCAGTTCTCGAAGATAGGATGAACCGGAAACTCGACCGGAACGCCGCCCGCGTCGCGTATCCCCTCCTTTACCCGACCGGCGAGCTCCAGATGGTGCCGGTTGCAGGGCACCAGATCGCTGCCCGTCTGGGAGATGCCGATGACGGGCCTGCCGCTGCGCAATTCGTCGGGCGTGGTCCCGTAGTTCATAAACCGCTCCAGGTACAGCGCGGTCTGGTCGATCCGGGCAGACCCCGCAAACCAGTCGAGCGACCGAAACCGCCGTCCCGAACTTCCGTTACCCGTCAAAATGACGCCTCCCAACCCAAACGGACAACGCTCCTCTCATAGTATTCTCCGGTACGAGGCTTCGGGCCGTGGCATCCCCTACTCCCCGCTCCGCAGGGGCGGCGTCGCAGTGGAGGTCTTCCCGAGGGCCTGGAGCTCCGTCGGCACCAGAGTCAACTCCGGCACGTAGGCGCGGGGCGGGAGCGTGGCGAGAAAGAGGCACGCCTGGGCGACGTCTTCCGCTTTCAGGCTCGCCTCCCGGACCTCCCTGGGAGGCGGTTCCGGACGGTTGTCCAGTATGGGGGTGTCCACGATGCCGGGCAAGACGGCGGTGAAGCGGACGCCGTTCTGGTGCTCCTCGAAGCCTGCGGCGTGGGCGAGCTCGGTCATGCCGGCCTTCGAGGCCTGGTAGGCCGGGCCCGAGGCGTCCGGCCAGGAGCCGGAGACGCTGCTGACGAGGACGACGAGGCCCCGGGAGGCGCGCAGGTAGGGTAAGGCGGCGCTGACGGCGTAGAACGCGCCCGAGAGGTTCACCGAGATCATGGCGTTCCAGCTCTCCCCCGTGAGCTGCTCAAGCCGTCGCTCCGGGAAGTTCATCCCCGCCGCCACTACGAGCAGGTCTATGCCCTCAGAGTCGCCTATCCCTTTCAGGGTGCGGCGGACCGACCTCTCATCGGAGATATCCAACTCGTGGGCGGTAACGGGGCGGCCCTCCGCGCCCTCCTCTATGGCGGACCGGCGGCGGGCGGCGGCGTGGACCGTGGCGCCCGAGTCGGAGAAGAGGTTGGCGGTCGCGAGGCCGATGCCGCTGCTCGCCCCGATCACGACCGCCGTCTTGCCCGAGAGCGTGTCGGCCATCTAGGACCCCGTTCCCGAGAGGAACACCTTTATCTGCGCCGATGGTCCCCTGACGAGATCCGCGAAGGCGCCGGGCCCATCTTCGAGCGGCAGCACCGGCGGAAGCTCCCCGATGCCGGCCTCGCCGTCCACGAGCCAGGAGAGCGCCTGTTCGAAGTCCGCGGCGGTGTACGCGTAGGAGCCCTGAATGTCGATTTGGCCGCGCACGACCCCGTGGAACCCCAGCGTCGAGTCGTCGTCGTGCAACCCGATAAAAACGGCCCGGCCGCCCGGCCGCAAGAGGCTCAGGGCCGCCCGCCGCGTCGCCTCCGCCCCGACGGCGTCTATGACCAGGTCGGCCCCGAGCCCCCCGGTGGCGGCCTCCAGGGCTTCTTGGGCCTCTTCCCCTGAGGCGTGTGCCCCCTTCGCGCCGAGGGCGAGCGCCTGGTTGCGGCGTCCTTCGTGGGGTTCGACGGCGTGCACCTCCGGGATGCCGTCGAGGACCGCGGCCTGCAGGCACATCAGGCCGATGGTGCCGGCCCCGATCACGACGGCGTGCTCGACCGGGTGGCCGCCGGCCGTCCCCAGCCGCGCAGCGTGGACCCCGTTGGCCAGCGGCTCGGCCAGAGCCCCCGTGCGGGCCTCTACGCCTTCGGGCAGCGGGTAGACGTTCGCTGCCGGCGCCAGCGTGAACTCCGCGAAGCCGCCCGGCGAGTGGATGCCGACGAGCCTCCTGTTCGGGCACAGGTTCGTGAGGCCGGCCCGGCAGAGCCTGCAGGTCCCGTCGGAGGAGAGGGGGTTCACCGCGACCGTCCGGCCGAGGAGGCCTTCATCCACCCCGTCCCCGACCTCCGTGACGGTGCCGGCGAACTCGTGGCCCATGACGAGGGGCGGGGTGCGGTTGCCCATCTTGCCGAGGTAGCCTTCGATCTCCGAGCCGCAGATGCCGGTCGCCGTCGGACGGACGATCACAGTCCCCGGCCCCGCTTCAGGCTCGGGCACCTCCTCCACGGACATCTCTTCCGGCCCGTGCCAAACGATACCTTTCATGTTCCCACCTCTCCGTCGCAAGCTCTGCCCACGATCTTATTCTACGTCTTCCGCCCCCGCGCACGCTTCAGCGCGGCACGAGCGCCACCGCCCGCACCGGAGATCCGGACCCGCCCTTTATCTTTAGCGGCAACGCCAGGAAAAGGCAGAACGGCGGCAGGGCCCCCAGGTTCTTCAGGTTCTCGACGACGTAGACCTCGTTGCCGAGCAGCGCGTGGTGCGCCGGGTTCTCCGGCGAGCCGGCGGCGTCCACGGCCAGCGTGTCGCACCCGACGAGCGCCACGCCCTTCCCGACGAGGTACTCGGCCGCCTCGCCGGAGAGGCCGGGCCAGTCCTCCAGGAAACGGCGTCCCTCCCGCCCTGTCGTCCAGCGTTCGTCCCAGCCGTAGCGGACGAGAACCCGGTCCCCTGGCTCTAGGGGTCCGTGATCCCGCTCCCACCCCTCGATGCGGTCCACGCTGAGCAGGTCTCCCGCGGCGAGGTCCGTGGCCCCTATCGTGGCGGCGCGGCCGGCTAGGCCCTGCAACGGGATCTCGTCCGTGCCGTAGTGGGCGGGGCCTTTTGGGACGAAGTGGAGCGGGGCATCCATGTGGGTGCCGGTGTGCTCGCTGATGGTGAGGCCGTGGTGGGTCGCCACGTCGCCGTGGTCCTGGGACTCGTAGAGGGTGCTGGAGAAGCGGGCGTGGGTCGGCCAGGCGGGGATGCCCTCCTCCAGGGTGTGGGAGAGGTCGATCCAGTCGTGGCCGTCGAAAGGCGAGGTCGGAGCCATGCTACTCCTGGGCCAGGGTCGCGGTCTCCCGGATCATGGCGATGGGAATAAGCGCCAACAGGCAGATGCAGGCTATAAAGACGTAGTGGACGGTAAAGCCGAAGTTCTGGATGAGGATTCCCGCCACGGGGGCGGCTACGAGGCCCGAGAGGCCGAGGCCTATACCTATCATAAGCCCCAGGCCGGAGGAGGCGCCTTCGGGCACCGCGTCTATGATCGAGGCGTACATCACCGGGAAAGGCGAGTTCCGAAAGACGCCCCAGCCGATCAAGATGATCCAGGCCAGCGTCCCGCTGCTGATGAAGATCATGGTCAGCACGGTGACCGCCCAGCCGACGGCCAGGATGCTCAGGGAGAACTTGCGTCCCCTGTAGTCCGAGACCGTGCCCCAGAAGATCTGCCCGATCCACCCCGTTATGCCGGACGCCCCGGAGATGGTAACCGCCGCCGCGAGCGAGAGGCCGGCCTCGCGGGTGAGCTGCACGGTCAGGAAGGCGACCACGCCCGCCTCCGCCCACAGGAAGAGGAAGTTCGCGACCACGGACAACCGCACGTTGCGCTCGGCGAGCGCCAGCCGCACGGCCCGCCAGGCCGTCGGCAGGGGCCTCTCCCTCTGCTCCTCGTCGAGCTCCTCCTCAGTGAGCGAGGGGGTCATGCCGTTCTCCCGGATCCAGGCGTTCACCCTTCTCAGGTTCTCCCGCCGGGCCAGCACGATCTGCAAGATCACTATCGGCAACGCTATGAGCGGTATAAAGAGGAACGCCTCGCGCCAGGTGTAGGCGGCGACGACCGCCCCGATGAGCACGGTCCCGACGAACTGTCCTATGGGGAAACCGGTGTGGTGCGTCCCCACGGCGAACCCGCGGTTCTCCTTCTGCCACCACTCCCCGACCATCGCGACGTTGACCGGCTCCATGCCGCCCGTGCCAACACCCATCGCGACCCGCAAGACCTGAAGCTGGCCCAGGGTCTGGGAGAAGGCCGTCAGGATGGACGAGACCACGACTATCGCCACGGCAACCGCCCAGCCCCACGCCCGCCGCACGCCCTTGCCCAAAGAGTCGCCGAAGATGCCGAGGACGAGGCCGCCGACGGCCGTGCCGGCGAAGCTCAGGCCGACCAGAAAGCCGCCCGCACTCTCGCTCAGATTGAACTCGCTGAGGATACCGGGCAGCACGGCCGGCAGGATCGCGCGATCTATCGAGTTGATGAGGATGGCCCCCGTCGTCACCACGAGCATCAGCCACGAAACCGGATGCCCCCGCGGGATGTACTTGCGTGCCGCCAATCCTCCACCACCCGAACCAGCGTTCTGCGCCAACCCCCGTCCCCTTCCCTCTCCACCCCGTGCCGCGCGCGGACCACGCAAGTGGTCATACAATCCGCCGCGAAATGTAGCAACGTCGACAACCCCGGTCAACCCCGGCCCCCGTGGCGGCGCGTAGGCGGGGCCGAAGGTTCGCCAGCGGGGCACCGTCGCGCGAGCGAGGGGCGAGGTTGTGTATATTGGGGCGGGAAGGCGTCGTTCTTCGGATGGGTCAGGCCGGGGCGGCCCGCGGTCGGACAGGGGAGGTAGGGCTCGTGAGAGGGGGTTTCCGCGTCGGCCTGACCCGCGACTTTCTGCGGACCGACGGGACCATCGGCTGGGGCGATATCGGGCTGGGGATGCTGGACGAGGCGCCGGGCGTGGAGTGGGAGTTTTTGCCCGAGGGCGGTGGGGAGTTGGGCGCCGGGCAGGTAAGCGGTTACGACGCCCTGATCGTGCTCGGCCCGCGCGTAACCACCGCCACCGTGGAGGGGGCAGAACGCCTCGCCCTCGTCGCGCGCTTCGGCGTCGGCTACGACAACGTGGACCTTGCGGCCTGCACCCGGGGCGGCGTCGCGGTCACCATCACCCCGGAAGGCGTGCGCCGCCCCGTGGCCGCGGCGAACATGGCCCTGATCCTGGCGCTGGCCCACAGGCTCCCGGCCAAGGACCGCATCGCGCGCTCCGGGCGCTGGGAGGAGAGGCTGGACCACATGGGCACGGGCCTGACCGGACGAACTCTAGGCTCCGTGGGCCTCGGCAACATCGGCCGCGAGATGTTCGCGCTGGCGGCCCCCTTCGGGATGCGCCACCTGGCCCACGACCCCTACGCCGCCCCGGAGAAGGCCGCCGAGGCCGGGGCGGAACTCGTGGACCTGGAGACGCTGCTCCGGCGCTCTGACTTTGTCGCCATCAACTGCGCCCTCACACCCGAGACGCACCACCTGCTCGACGCCGAACGCCTGGCCCTCATGAAAGAGACCGCCTACCTCGTAAACGTCGCGCGCGGCCCCATAGTGGACGGGGAGGCGCTGACGGGGGCGCTGCGGGAGGGGCGCCTCGCGGGGGCCGGGCTCGACGTGTTCGAGAAGGAGCCGGCGGACCCGGAAGACCCCATCTTCTCCTTCCCGGGCGTGATCGCCGCCCCCCACGCCCTCGCCTGGACCGACGAGCTGGCCCTGGGCAACGGACGCGCCGCCTGCGAGGGCGTCCTCGACGTGGCCGCGGGACGCGCCCCGAAGAACGTGGTGAACGGGGACGTGCTCGGCACGCCACGCTTCAGGAACAAGCTCGCCCGTTACGGCGAAGGACCGCAAAGATGAGGCCCAACCCCGTAAAACGCGCGCTCCACGAGGGGGGCGTGGCGCTCGGGACGATGGTCTTCGAGTTCGGCACGCCGGGCATCGCGCGCATCGTCGCGGGGGCCGGGGCGGAGTTCGTCGTTTTCGACCAGGAGCACACCGGCTGGGGCATAGACACGGTCCGGACGCTCCTCGCGACCGCCCGCGCGGCAGACGTGGTGCCGCTCGTGCGCGTGCCGGCGGCGGAGTACCACCTCATCGCGCGCCCGCTGGACGCCGGCGCCTCCGGCGTGATGGTCCCGATGGTCGAGACCGCCGAGCAGGCCCGGTCCATCGTGCGAGCGGCGAAGTACCCGCCGCTCGGCGGGCGCGGCGCGGCCTTCGGCATCGCGCACGACGACTACGAGGCGGGCGACGCCGTGACCGCGATGGACCGGGCCAATCGGGAGACGCTCCTCATCGCCCAGATAGAGACCGAGAGGGGCATCCGGAACGTCGATGAGATAGCGGCGGTCGAGGGGATCGACGTGCTCTGGATCGGCCACAACGACCTGACGAACTCCATGGGCATCCCCGGCCAGTTCGACCACCCCGACTACCTGCGCGCCGTCGACCGCTTCCTGGGGGCCTGCCGGGGCCGCGGCAAGGCGCCAGGCATCATGGCGACCGGCGTGGACGAGGCCCGCGGGCGTCTAGGCCGGGGCTTCCGGTGCGTCGCCTACTGGGGGGACCTCTGGATCTACGCCCGGGCGCTCCGAGAAGGCCTCGCCGCCATCCGAGAACCGCCCTAAGCTTAACCGCCGGGGATGGGCGGAGCCCCGACCAGGGCGACAACTCCGCCGTAGATCAAGATGGCCGAAAACACGCCGAAGAAGAGCGTGGATCCCAGCATCGCCGCTGGCCGCCCGCCCCGATCGGCCCGCCAGGATGCCAGGGTTGACGCGGCGGGCTACTTCGCCGCGTAGCGGTCCGGGTCCTGGAAGACATCTATGACCGAGGTACCGGCCTCCAGGCGGGCGGAGTGCTCGGAGCCGGCGGGTATGTCGTAGGTCTCGCCGGGACCGTAGGTGTTCGCCCGGCCGTCGATGGTGAGGTGGAGGACGCCGGCCACGACGACACCCCACTGGGCGCCGTGGGCGTGGGCGGGCACCTCGAACTCTTCTTCGGCGCGGAAAAAGACCGCCTGGCCGTGGGGGCCGGCGATCATGCGCCCTTCGAGGCCTTCGAAGGGGGTATCGACCTGGGGCAGCGCCAGGATCCAATCCGCATAGGGGTTCATCGGTGCTCCTCTCCCGGGGGATCTCGTCGTTTGCGCCGCCGGCGCGGGCGTCATTATACTGGCCGCTCTGATCGTCCACGGAAGGGACCGGTGGCCATGCAACGTCTGAGGGGCAAGAGGGTAGTGGTCACGGGGGCCGCCAACGGCATCGGCCGGGCCATCGCCCTGCGCCTCACGGAGGAAGGCGCCCGCGTCGTCCTCGCGGACGTGGACGAAGAAGCCGCCGGGGCCGTGGCCGCCGGGATCGGGGAATCCGGCGGCGAGGCCGTCGCCCAGAAGACCGACGTTACCCGGAACGGGGACGTCGAGGCGCTCGTCCGGCGCGCGGTCTCCGAGTGGGGCGGCCTCGACGTGATGGTCAACAACGCCGGCGTCGGCGTGGCCGGGACGGCCGTCACCACGACGCAAGAGGAGTACGAGCGGGTGATGGACGTCTGCGTGCGGGGCACCTTTCTCGGGATGAAGCACGCGATCCCGGCCGTGGCGGCGTCGGGCGGGGGCTCCGTAATAAACATGTCGTCGGTCGCGGCGCTCGTGGGGATAGTGGACCGGGCCGTCTACTCGGCGGCCAAGGGGGCCATCCTCGCCATGACCCGGGCCTCCGCCATCGACCACGTCGGCGAGGGCGTCAGGGTCAACTGCATAGCACCCGGCACGGTGGACACGCCCTGGGTGGCGCGTATAACGAGCGGCTACGATGACCCGGAAGGGGCCAGGGCCAACATGCAGGCCCGCCAGCCCCACGGACGGTTCGTCACGCCGGAGGAGATCGCCGCGATGGCCGCCTACCTGGCCTCTGACGAGTCGGCCTCCGTCATAGGCGCGTGCATGATCGTGGACGGCGGCGTCACCGCCCGGTGAGCGACCCGCACCGCGAGCTCGTCGAGAGGGGTTACGACCGCGTCGCCGAACGCTACCTCGCTACCAAAGACCCGGAAGACCCGCTGGCCCTCTCCGCCCTGGAAGATCTCTCCCAAAATCTCCAGCCCGGCGCCAAGGTCCTCGACCTCGGCTGCGGCGCGGGCGTCCCAACCACGCTCCAGCTCACGAGACGGGGCTTCGTCGTGACGGGCGTGGACGTTTCGGAGAGGCAGCTGGAACTCGTCCGCAAGCTCGTGCCCGAAGCGACGTTCCTCAAGGCGGACATGACGGAGCTGGACTTCGGGCCGAACGCCTTCGACGCGGTGGTCGCCTTCCACTCCATAATCCACGTCCCGAGGGAAGAACACCCGGCGTTGCTGGGGAAAATCCACCGCTGGCTGGGGCCCGGCGGCCTCTTCCTCGCGACCCTCGCCATGACGGACTTCGACGGCGAGGACGGCGACTGGGAGGGCTGGGGCGCCCCGATGCGCTGGTCCCACTACGACGCGGAGACCAACAAGACGATGCTGCGCGAAGCCGGGTTCGACGTCCTCTACGCAGGGCCGCGCACCGGTGGCGGCACGGGCGATTCCGAGGAGACCTGGCTCTGGGTCCTCGCCCGCAAGGGCCTCCTCCGGTGAAGATCCGGGACGCCACCGCGGAGGACCTGCCGGCCACGGCTTCAGGGTGGACGAGTAACCTCAGAGAAAGGGGCAGCGCATGAACGGTAAGACGGCCGCGGTACTCGGAGTGGGCCCGGGCCTCGGGGCGGCGGTGGCCCGCCGCTTCGCCCGCGGGGGCTTCTCCGTGGCCCTGATGGCCCGCCGCGAAGAGAGCGTCGTCGGGGTGCGGCAAGAGATAGAGGGCGCGGGCGGCACGGCGCTGCCCATCCCCACAGACGCCACCGACCCGGCCTCCGTCGCCGCGGCTTTCGACAGGACCCGGGCCGAACTCGGCGACCCTGAGGTCTTCGTCTACAACGCGGGCGCCTTCCAGATGGGCGGCATCCTGGACCTCTCCCCCGAGAAGTTCGACGAGTGCTTCAAGGCGAACTGCGCCGGCGCCTTCTACGCCGCCCGGCAGGTGCTTCCGGCGATGGTCCAGGGCGGACGCGGCACGGTCCTTCTAACCGGCGCGACGGCCGCGCTGCGGGGCTCGGCCCGCTTCTCCGCGCTCGCGGTCGGCAAATTCGGCCTGCGGGCGCTCGCCCAGAGCATGGCCCGCGAGTTCGGGCCGCAAGGGGTACACGTCGCCCACGTCGTCATAGACGGCCAGATAGACACCCCGAGGGTCCGCGAGATGTCAGGCGACCGCGAGGACCACACCATGCTCTCCCCCGACGCCATCGCCGAGGCCTACTGGCAGCTTCACTCTCAGGACCCGACCGCCTGGACGTTGGAGCTGGATCTGCGCCCCTCCGTGGAGGGCTTCTAGCGCCTCCCGGCCAACCGCCCCGACATAGACTCGAAGGCGTGGTGCTCGGCCGCGTCGTCGAGGGGCTCCAACTCGAAAGAGGCGTCCCTGCGGCGCAGGACGTTTAGGATGAGCTGGTCGGTGAGCCACGGGTTCTTCGGGAGGAGCGAGCCGTGGAGGTAGGTGCCGTAGGCGTTGAGGCGCCTGGCGCCTTCCGTTCCGTCCGTGCCGTTGTTGCCGAAGCCTGCGACGACCCGACCCAGGGGTTCGCAGTCGTCGAGGTAGGTCCGGCCGCCGTGGTTCTCGAAGCCGACGACCTGGCGCTCTTCGTCGTCCTCGGGGGCCGGGACGTCTACCAGCACGTTCCCGATCAGGCGCGCTTCGTCCGGCTTTCGGGGCTCGGTGTGGAGGTCGAATATCCCGACGCCCGGCAGCCTCTCGCCCTCCGGCGTCTCGTAGAAATGGCCCATGAGCTGGTACCCGCCGCAGACGCCGAGCACGGTGCCCCCGTCCTCCACGAAGGCCCGAATATCCGCACCCTTGGACCCCGATAGGTCGTCCGCCAGGAGCGCCTGCTCGCGGTCCTGCCCCCCGCCGAAGAGGAAGAGGTCGCAACCCGTGGGCCGAACCCTCTCCCCAAGCCCCACGTCCACGACGTCGACCGGGATACCGCGCCACTCGCACCGCTTGCGGATGGAGATGACGTTCCCCCGGTCCCCGTAGAGGTTCATCATGTCGGCGTAGAGGTGGTGGATGGTAAGCTTCACGAAGACTCTCCTTCTACGTATCGTTCCGCGGGTTCTTCCTCAAGTCTAGCCCGGCACCGGTGGGGCGGCCCTGCAACGTCCCGGCTTCCTCCGGTTCGCAATGGAAAGGATCCGCGGGCCGGCCGGACGCGGCGGTCGTCACTTTACCCCACTCAATCTTCCCAGAACTGATGCGTGTATCCCGTGTCGGCCAGGGCCTTGCGGATCTCGAGCATCGCGGTGTAGGTGGGTAGGACGTAGAGGGTCTCGCCGGGCGGGGTCGCTTCCAGGGCCGTTTTTATGGCTTCCTTGCGGTCGGGGATGACGGGGCCCACGGGGAGGTCGGCGTATTTGAGGCGGACGGCCATGTCGCCGGCCCTGAGGCCGCTGACGGTGAAGGGGGCGGCAGCGGTGGCGTTCTCGGCCTGGGCGTCGGCGAGCATCTCGAAGTCCACGTCCCAGAGCCAGGAGACGTCGCGGCCGTCGGCGTCGTTGTCGTTTATGGCTATGAGGACGTTCTTGGCGGCCTCGTCGGTGATGAAGGTGCGCAGGATCTCGTTGAAGCCCACCGGGTTTTTTATGAGCAGCAGGAAGGCCTCCCTGTCCCCGGCCCTGATCCTCTCCACCCGCCCGAAGGCCCCGCCGAACTCCCCGAGGCCCCGCACCACGTCGTCGGGGCCCACGCCCGCCTCCCCGGCGATGGCCGCGGCGGCGAGCGCGTTGTAGACGTTGTAGAGGCCAGGCAGCGCCGTCCTCGCCTCCCTCTCGCCCTTCGGTGTGGCGAGCACGAAGGAGGAGCCGCGCGCGCCTTCGAGGCGTACCCGGCTCGCCCGGTAGGCGGGCTCGGGGCGGGCGAAGTCTCCCCTGGGGCAACGGTAGACGCCGACGTGGCCCATGTAGACGGCGTCGTATTGCAGCGGCGTGCCGCAGACCGGGCAACCCTTCGAGTCGGCGACGTGCTGGAGGCGGCCGGTGTCGAGGTCGGGCGCGTCCACCCCGTAGAAGATGGGGTTCGTGGCCGACCCCCCGAGGCTGGCGACGAGGGGGTCGTCGGCGTTGAGCACGACCGCGCCGTCGCGGGGCAGGTCCGCGAAGGCTGAGGCGATGACCTTGCCCGTGTAGGCGAGCTCCCCGTAGCGGTCGAGTTGGTCGCGGAAAAGGTTCAGGACGGCGAGGATCTTCAGCCGCGCCTCCGCCGCCACGCGCGGCACGCTAGCCTCGTCCACCTCGAAGAGGCCCATCTCGGACGATGGCCTGCCGGAGAGGCTCGCGTCCCCGACCAGGGCCGCGGTCACGCCCGTTACGAGGTTCGCGCCCGTGGAGTTGTTCACGGCGCGGAGGCCGGCGGCCTGGAGGATCTTGCCGACCATGTGTGTCGTGGTCGTCTTGCCGTTGGTGCCCGTGATCGCCGCCGAGCCGAGCGGGAGCCGCCGCGAGAGCTTGTTTAGGACCTGCGGGTCGACGCGGCGGGCGACCACGCCCGGGATCGTCGATCCCCCGCCCCTCTTCAGCGTGCGGCTCGCGAGCTGCGCCGCCCTGGCGGCGGAGATAGCTGCGAAGAGACGGGGATCGAGCGCCACACCCATGGCGGGGATTATAGTCGGTGGGCCCGGCACCTTTGCGCAACCCGCCCGTTCGTCCGGGTGGCGGCAGTCCGGAGTTGCGGTAAAAACAGCGGGTGGAGATTTTCGAGAACCTTTCGGCGAGCTCGCGGCTGAAGAGCGCGGAGCTCGACGCGTATTCGCGGGCGGTGCGGGACGTAACGGAGACGCTGGAGCCCGCCGTGATCTCGCTCGGGCTCCAGGACGGCCGCGGCGGCGGGAGCGGCGTGGTGCTCGGCACGGACGGGACCACGGCCACCGCCGTCACCAACAGCCACGTCGTGCGCGGCCTGGGCATGGCCGGCGGCAGGCGGGGCGACGCCGGCGAGATGCGCGTCACGTTCTCGGACGGGACCTCCGTCCCGGCGGAGGTGCTTGGCGACGACCCGCCGAGCGACCTCGGGGTGGTCCGGTTTACGCCGGAGGAGGAGGCGACCGTCGCGGCGCTCGGGGAGGCGGAGAACCTGGTAGTCGGGCAGCTCGTCGTCGCCATCGGGAGCCCTCTGGGTTTCCAGAGCACGGTGACGGCCGGGGTGGTGAGCGCCCTGGGGCGTTCGATCCGGGGCCAGGAAGGGCGCCCGATCGAGAACGTCATCCAGACCGACGCCGCCATCAACCCCGGCAACTCCGGCGGCCCGCTCGCGGACACCTCGGGCCGGGTCGTCGGCATAAACACGGCCATCATCGGCGGCGCCCAGGGCATCGGCTTCGCCGTGCCGGTCTCCAGCGCCTTCCGCCGCGTAGTCTTCTCCCTCGTCACGGAAGGCCGCGTGAGACGCGCCCGCCTGGGGGTCGTGGTCGCGACCCAGCCGGCGCGCGGCGGCCTCGGGGGCGGCGCGGGCGTCCGCGAGGTCCCCGCCGACGGCCCGGCCCGCAGGGCCGGCGTCCGTCCCGGGGACGTGATCGTCGGCCTCGGCGGCCACCCCGTCCGCTCCAACAGCGACCTCCTCGCCCTCCTGGACGAGTCCGCCATAAACCGCGACATGGAGCTTGAGATCCTGAGGCGCGGCAAAGAACAGACCCTGACCATCCGCCCGCGCGAACAAGAATAACCTCGTAGCACGCTGGCTTCGCCAGCACGGGGCCGTTGGCGCCTCTCGGCGCGCTCCGGCCACGCCTGCGCTTTCAACATCCCGGCTCGCGGCCCGAACCTTCTGGAGATGACAACGAACCACAGATGGCCCAAACTTGGGGCGCAGGATGGCGGCGTGGGCGCCCGACGGCCCCGCCCGCCGGCAAAGAGCCGAAAGCAGCCGAAGGCTGCGTGCCGAGAGGCGCGCAGCGCCGTGCTGAGAGGCGCGCAGCGCCGTGCTGAGGGCGGAGGCCGCGAGGCCGAAGCGTGCTGACAAGCTGTCGACCGAAGGGAGACCCGGTGCCTGACGTGACGTTCGTGGTGCGCGACGTGGCGAGCGCGGAGGAGGCCGAGAAGCTGGAGCGCGCCCTCGCGCGCCTGGGGTTCGTTAACGGCGTCAATGTGGACTCGGAGAAGGGGCTCGTCGCCGTCTCTTTCGAGGGCGCGGAGGCGGAGCAGGAGAGGATCGAGGGGGTCGTAAGGGACGCCGGCCACAACGTCGAACCCTCCCCCGGCGCGGACCCGGAAGTTGACTGACCCCGGGCCCGACCCGTCCATCTCCGTGGAGGAGGCGGCGCTCTTTCTGGGGGTGCCGGAGAGGGAGGCCGGGGACCTCGCCGGCGCCGACGGACGGGTTCAGCTAGAGAAGGTCAGGAGCCTCGCGGGCTCGGCCGCCCTGGGTCTCGAGCTCGCCCGGGCCAGGGAAGAGGTCGGCAGGCTCTCGGGGCAGCTCAAGGAGGTTCGGGCCTCGAACGCGCGGCTGCAGAGAGAGCTCAAAGAGTCGGTCGCGGAGCGACGCCGGCTCACCGAGGAGGTGCTGGATCTCCGGGCGGCGGCGGAGGAGCGCCTGATGCTGATGGAGCGCATCGAGCACATATCCAGGGTGGAGCAGGATCTGGAGGAGAGCTCTTCGGAGTTGGACCGCCTCAGGGGCAGGAGGCTCCTCGACCGGCTCCTGAACCGCTAGCGAAGCGGCAACGCCCGCAGGCCTGGCCGGACGCGGCGACCCTGATGGTCCGCTCGATGCCCTCGTATGGCTCCAGGTAGTGGCGCGAGAACATACCGGAGAAGTCATCTCGAGGCTGGAACAGGCTTATCCTCCGTCGCCTTCGCGGCGCACCGCCGAGAGGATGCGCGTCAAAGTTCCGTGTCGGGGCCGTCTAGCGCTCCGGCCGTGGCGTCAGCCCGGCCTCCGCGGCTGCTCGCGGGCCGATTCCGGGGGACGTTTGGGACGGGCCCGGCTGGCTGCGGTTCGGCGAGCGGGGTGTTGTAACCGGCTTCTTTCGCGCCGTTGCGTATAATCGGCCGAGCGTGCTCGATGGACGGTAGCGGCAGGCAACCATAAGAAAGGTGTGTTGTGGGGGGCTTTTTCAGCCTGGAACTGTTGGGGGCATTTATCGGTGTCCTGTTTATAGATCTCATTTTATCCGGGGATAACGCTGTCGTGATCGCGCTGGCGGTGCGCAACTTGCAGGGCAACGTGCGCCGGCGGGCCATTCAGCTGGGCGTCGCGGCGGCGATCGGCCTCAGGATCATCTTCGCCCTGGTCGTCTCTTACCTCGTTCAGTTACCGTTGCTGCAGGTCTTAGGCGGGTTGTTGCTCGTCTACATCTCGTGGCAACTCGTCATGCCCGAGGAAGAGGAGGCGGACGTCAAAGCCGGTTCCGGGCTGTGGCAGTCCGTGAGGATCATCGCCGTGGCCGACGCGGTCATGTCGCTCGACAACGTGATCGCCCTGGTTGCCATCTCGCGGAACCCCGAGGGCGACCCGCGGGTTTGGCTCGTGGCCCTGGGGATCGCGCTTACGATCCCGATCATCATCTTCGGCGCCACCATCTTGAGCGACCTCATGAGCCGTTTCCCGGTGTTCGTCTACGCCGGCGCAGCCCTCCTGGTCTACGTCGCCGTCGAGCTCATGTTCGCCGACAAGCTGGGCGTGGTGCAGTCTGTCGCGGAGGCGACGGAGGGGTATCACAGGATCACGGCCTTCGCCGCCGCCGCGATCTTTACGGCGATCGCCCTCTTCGTCAACCGCCGCCGGGGGATGAACGCAGCCTAGAATCCCGTAGCCCGGCCCCGCCGCCTTTGTACCCGGGCATCTGGGGCCCGTTTGTACCCCCTCGGATCGCTGGTGAGGGATACTGGAATCTCTAGATGGGCGCCTACCGGTCCATCTCTTGCCCGACCGCCGGCTGTTCTGCGCGAGGACCTCCCAGATCTTCCCGGATTTCGGCGTCCTCGGTAACGGTCAGGCCGGCGTAGGAGTCGCCGGTGCCCATCGCCTCGCTCGGGAAGCTCTACCCAGGCCGCGAGCGCGGCGGTCTATCTGAAGGATCAGCGGTCCTCGTAGGGAAACGCAACAGGCCCTGCCTCGTCGAACCTGCCGCGGAACTATCGAGGGCCGGGGATGAACTCGATCTCTTGCCTGTCGTACCTGAGACTGCGGGCCGCCATCGCAATGACCCCGGCGTTGTCGTCCGAGAGGACTGGGTCCCCACAAGAACAGCGACGAGCCGACCGGGCCACTCTCCGATCAACAATTCTCTCTACACCCACGGCCCCTTCGACGAACAATCCACCAGGGCGGTCGTTTCACCAGTAAGAACCGACGCGGGCCACGGTTTCTCGTCGCGGAAGCGGGGTGTCGCTTACGAGCCGACGACCACCACCACAGCGGCCACCAGGAACGCGAAGTAGAGGGATCCCGCGCCGAGCAGGTAGAAACCGCGCAGCGGGCCTTTGCGAAGCAGGAACCCGATAAACACCGCGCCGGAGATCAGGGCGAACACGGCAGACAGCATGCTCAGGAAACCGAGGTTCCAAGGGGTGAACAGGATACCCACGGAGACCGGGATGGTGCTCTGGAAGACCATGGCACCGGTGATGTTGCCGAGGGCCAAAGTGTCCTTGTTTTCCCTCAGCCAGATGACGGAGTTGAACTTCTCGGGCAGCTCCGTGGCGAGCGGGGCCAGCACCAGGGCTATGAGGCCGGCCGGGATGCCGATGGCCGTGGAGATGTGGCCCACCGCGTCGACGAAGAAGTGGGCGCCGAAGCCCATCACCACGACCGTCCCGACGACCTGGGCGGTGACGGCCCACGTCGGCGCCGCCGAGCGGAAAGGCCATAGGGTGAGGTTGTCCGGCGGCTCCCCCTCCGTGGCGTCGCTTCCCGTCCTTATGGTCCGGATCACGTAGAGCGCGTAAGCGACGAGCAGGAACACGGCCAGGCCGATCTTTAGCACCAGGGGGAGGCTTATCAGGCCGGCCACCGCGGCCAGCGAGAAGCAGACCAGGAAGAACGCCATGTCGGGGATGGTGACCTGGCGGTTGACCACGATCTCGCTCCCCGAGCCCCTGCGCTCTTTGAAACCGATGGTCGCCAGCCCCACGATAAAGAGGGCGAGCGTGGCGAGCAAGAAAGGCGCGCCGAGGATCGCGCCGATGCCGATCTCGCCGGCTGCGGCCCCGCCCGAGCCCACGATCACGGCCCCAAGTATGGCGACTATGGGGATCATGGTCTCCGGCAGCGCGGTACCTACGGCGGCGAGGATGCTCCCCACGGCCCCGTGACCCAGGCCCAAGCGGTCGCCCAGGATCTCGACCGCGTTGGTAAACAGGACCGCCGCGCCGAGTATGGCGGCCAGGGAGAGCATCAACTCGATTATCGACATTAGGCCCTTCCTCCGATCGCACAAAACCACGACGTGTTAGATTTTCTGCTCCGTACTATACCCGGATCGGAAGAACATGAACGACCTCGACGCAATCCTGGCCGCCGTAGGACGCGGCGACATCTCTCCCGGGGAGGCCGCGGGACGGCTGCGGCAGGGCGAGATACGCCACGTCGAGGGCTTCGCCGCCCTGGACCTCGGCCGCGCCGAACGCAAGGGCGTCCCCGAGATCGTCTACGCCCGCGGCAAGAGCCCCACCCAGGCGGCCAAGATCTGCGCCGCCATCCTGGAATCGGAAGACCGCGTCATCCTGAGCGCCCCGGACCGGGAACACGAGGAGGCGGTACGCCGGGCCCTGCCCGGGACGCCGATCCACCGGGCGGGGCGCTCCCTCGTCCTCGGGAGCGGCGAACCCGCCTCGACCGGGGGGCGCGTCGGCGCCCTCAGCGCCGGTACCTCCGACCTGCCCGTCCTCGAAGAGGCGCTGGCCGTCTGCCGCGAGATGGGCGCCGAGACGCTCACCTTCCACGACGTCGGGGTGGCCGGCATTCACCGGCTGACGGGCCCTCTCCGGCAGCTACGGGAGTTCGACCCCGACTGTGTCGTCGTGGCCGCCGGCATGGAGGGCGCGCTTCCGAGCGTGGTCTCGGGCCTGGTCTCCGTGCCGGTGATAGGCCTCCCGACCTCCACGGGCTACGGCCTCGGCGGCGACGGGACCGCCGCGATCCTGGGCATGCTCCAGACCTGCTCCCCGGGCCTCTCGGTGGTGAACGTGGACAACGGCGTGGGGGCGGGCGCCACCGCGGCCCTCATCGCAAACCGCGCGGCCTCCGCCCGAAAAACCGCCTAGAGCACGGCATGCGCGTCTTCGTCGCCGTCTTCCCGCCCCCCGAGGTCCGGCGGTCCCTGATCGAAGCCGCCCGCGCCCACCCCGGTTTCCGCCTCACAGCCCCCCAGCGCGTCCACCTCACCCTGAAGTTTCTCGGCGACGTCCCGCCAGACGACCTGCCCCGAATCGCCGCGGCGCTTGAACCCGTTCGCGACGGGCAGGGACCTTTCGACGTAATCACCTCCGGCTTCGGGGTCTTCCCTTCCCCGCGGCGCGCCAGAATCCTCTGGGCCGGCGCGGGCGAAGGAACAGAGAGGCTCCGCGCCCTCACGGAAGTCGTGGAGACCTGCCTCCAACCGGAAGGCTTCGCGCGGGAAGGCAGGCCCTTTGTTCCCCACATCACCCTCGGCCGCGCGCGCCATCCGGCGTCTTTCGACCCGGCAGGCGCCGGCCCCCCAAAGCTCCGATTCACCGTATCCGGCGTGGACCTCGTCCAGAGCAAACACGAGGCCACGGGCGTCGCGTACTCGGCCCTGGCGAGATACGAATTCTAGAACCCCAAGAGATGCGCGCCTGCAAAGGGCTGTACCCGACCGGCTGAGAGCAGCCGCCAGGCCGTGTGCCGAAAATCTCCGAAGGGGACGTGCTCGAAGCTAAAACGCCGAGATCAGGGGCCCGACGGAAACGATTATGAACAGCAGGATCAGGATCATAACGACCACGGCTATGAAGTTGCTTCCGCTCATCGGCTGGGGCTCTCTGACGGTTGTGGACGGCTTCTCATAGGCGGACCAATTCTAGCCGCTCTGCCGCGCCCCTGCAGGCACCCCTCAACCGACGGCCCTGAGCTCGTTGGCGTAGAAGACCCGACGCTCCGGCGCCGGCTCGTCGTCGCCTAGCAACTTCTCCCGCAGGCCGTGGAACTCCTCGACCTTCTCCGCGGTAAGCCGGACGATGGGGTCGGGGTCTGAGCGCAACCCCAGAATGGTATCGAGCACCGCCGCCACGCTGACCTGCTCCACGCTCGCGGCCTGCCGGGGCTCCTTGTAGAAGATCCTGCACCCGTAAGACGCGGTCCCCGGGTCGTGGACGACCAGGATCATCTCAGGCCTCGTCGTCGCCACCCGGGGCACGTTCCCTAGCTCGTACATAACCCTCCGTCGCCGGTAGACTTCCCGCTGCGCCTCTTCGCGCGCTATCCCCGAGAACCCGTCACCCTCATCCACAGAGTAAGTCTCATCCCGGGCCCTCTCGGCCTCGCCAACCCACCGGGAGACGCCGTCGTCGTCCAGGCCTTCGCCGCAGACCGGGCAACGGTACCCGCCCCCGGCCGCGGCGACCAACCCTTCGAGATGCAGGCAATTTTCGGTCCCCTCCACCATGTAGACGGGTATTGTACTCCTTTCCCCACCCCAAGCGCCCGTCGCCGACGGCGGCGAGTACCCTATACCTCTGCTCGAACTTTACTCGTGACCCGGCGCGAACCCGCCCGGGGTCCGGAGGCGCGGCGGGAAGGGGTGGGTGCCCCGCGCGGGCGGGTCGGGCGGATAGCGGGGCCGTGGGGCCGCGGTTCTGTTATTTTTCTCGTGTGATGTTTGGGGAGAGGGAGGCGCATCTCGTGCTCAACCCGGCCGCCGATAAGGGGCGGTCGGGCAGAAGGCGGGACTTTGTCACCCGCGTTCTGGAGGGCCGGGGGGTGCGGCCCGTCTGGCACGTCACCAAGGGCGCCGGGAACGCCCGCGACATCGTTCTCGGGTTGCCAGAGGACGCGCCCGTGGTCGCCGTCGGCGGGGACGGGACCGTGCACGAGGTGGCGGCGGCCTGCGCCGGGACCGGGAGGGTCATGGGCGTGCTCCCGCTCGGGACCGGCAACGACTACGTGAAGGCGCTCGGGATCGGCGGCGACCTGCGGCGGGCGTTGGGGGTGCTGGCGGAGGGAGAGGTCCGCGTCGTGGACGCGGGCCGGGTAAACGGGGTCGCGTTCAACAACGGGCTCGGTATCGGGTTCGACGCCGAGGTCGCCGAGGGGGTAATAAAGGCCCCTTCGTACCTGCCGGGCGCCGGCAGGTACACGTGGTCGGTGGGGCGCCTCTTGTGGGGTTTCCGGTGCCACGAGGCCACCCTGCGCCTGGACGGCGAGGGGGTCGTCGAGGCGAAGACCATACTCGTCGCGGTGGCGCTCGGCACCACCTACGGCTCGATGTTCCGGCTGGCGCCCGACGCGGCGCTCGACGACGGCCTCTTCGACGTCGTGTGGTCCGAGGAGGTAAACCGCGCCGAGGTGCTGCGGCTCATCCCCTCCGCTCTGTGGGGCACGCTCACCGAGCGCAAAAAGGTGCATTTCGCCCGGGCGCGGGGGGTCGAGGTGGAGATGGCGGAGGCGGTGCCGGCGCACGTAGACGGCGAGATGCTCCCCCCCACGCGCGAGTTCCGGGCACAAGTCCTGCCCGGGGCGCTGCGCGTCATCGGGCCGAGACGGAAGACGTAAGCTGCCAGGAGAGGCGGGAAGGTTCGTGCCCGGACGACCCGGTTCCCGGAATGCCCTGCTCCTGGCGATCGTCTTCGCGGGGGTCTTTGTCGTTCTGCCCGTCGGCCCCGGTCTCGGGGCGTTGTCCGTGACGGTCTTGCCGCTGGCCGGGCTGGCCATCGCGCTGTACTTCATCACAAGACGGGCCGTGGCCGCCGGCATTCGCGACGCGGGCGGAGGGGGCATGGGCGGTTTCCGGACGGCCGGAGAAGTGTTGGACGGGCGGTACGCGCGGGGTGGGATCGGGCCCGAGGGTTACGGGCGGGCGCAACGGGACCTCGAAACCACGTAAGCGCCGGTGCGTATCATCGGCAAGACACTATCAAAACAATGGTCCCTGTGATAAAAACGCCACTTCGCGCCTGATGGCGCGAAAGGTGTTGCGGAGCAGGGTATCAGAGGGGTTCGGAGAGCAGATGAGAGCGTTCGTGTTTCCGGGACAGGGCGGCGGGGTCGTGGAGCCCGCGGCGGAGTTTCTGCCGGCGATCCGGCGCGTCGTCGGGGAGCGCATCCCGGACCAGGTCAAGATGTTCGCCCGCGCCGCGTGGGACGCCGACGAGATCCGGACCCTCGAGGTCAGGCCGGACGTGGTGGCGGGCCACTCGCTCGGGGAGTACGGCGCCGCCTACGCCGCGGGCTGCTTCGACCTGGAGACGGGCCTCTGGCTCGTGGCCCAGCGGGACCGCTTCCTGGCGCAGGCCGCCGAAGAATGCCCCGGCGGGATGGTCGCCATCCTGAAGGCCGACCCGTCCGAGGTCGAGGAGGCGCTCGGCGAAGCCGGGCCCGTGGTCGCCAACTACAACTCCCCGCGCCAGACGGTCGTCTCCGGGCTTCGCGGGGCTTTGGGCGACGCCGTCTCGCGGGTCCGGGGGCGCAAGATCCCGCTAAACGTCTCCTTCGCGGCCCACTCCCCCTACGTCGCGGCGGCCGGCGAGAAGATGCGCGAGACCCTCGACGCCGTGGACTTCTCCGTCCCGCGCGTCCCCATCGTGAGCGCCGCGGACGGCTCCGTCCTGACGACCGCCGAGTCCGTCAGGGAGGCCCTAAAGGGCCAGATGGTCGCCCCCGTCCGATGGGTCAAGGTGGTCGAGACCCTGGCCAAGATGCGGGTCGAGGAGTGGATAGAGCTCGGCGGCGGCGGCGTCCTGACCCGCATGCTCAAGGACTTCGAGCTCCCCTCGTTGAAGGGCATCACCTTCGAGGACCTCCGCGCCCGCCTGCCCCAGCAGGCGCAGAACCTCCTGCCGCGCAAAGAAGGCGAGTAGGTTCTAGGCTTTGAGGTTTGAGGTAATTGCTCGGCGTGTGATGGCGGCCGCGCGCCTCGCGTCCGTTCGCGTAGGTAGGGTGTGACGGGTGGTTTGAAGCCCGCCCCTGCGCGCTGTAGCGGTTGGGCGCTCGCTGGGTTTACCGGTACCAGAACCCGATCGGGCACGAAGAAGGCCGGGGCTCGCGCCCCGGCCTTGAGCCTCAGAACCTGAAGGCCTAGAACCTCAAAACCTACCTCGCCGCTTCCGCCTCCGTCTCGGCTTCGGCGTCCTCGAGGGAGAGTCCGCCGCCGGAGATCTGGACGAGGTCGTCCTCCATGTCCGTGACGGTGCCCTCCATGCTGGACCACACGCCGATGGAGAAGCCCTCGTCCACGGGCTCCCCGATCTTCTGCCCGAACTCGACGGAATCGCCCTCGGAGATCAGGGCCGTCGCGGGCTTCAAGAGGCGCCCGCCCAGGGGGACGGACACGCCGCGGACCTTGCCCACGAGAGAGGTGACGCCCTCGGGCTGGCGGGTCTTTATGTCCGCGTACTCCTTGGAGGCAACGCCCTTCGGGATCACGAGAAAACCGTTGGTGGTGCGGCGCACGTAGGCGTCGCCCTCGCCCAGAGACTCGACGCCCATCTCGTTGAGGTACGGCCCGCCGTCGATGACGGAGAAGTTGCCCGCCTCGGCCCCGACGTCCAGGCCCGCGAGCTCCAGAAGCTCGGTGGCCGAAGACCCGAGCGGCGCCTCGAAGAGCTTGAGCTCGAGGTCGGGGCCGAAGACGTTCACGAACTTGGTAGTGACGGGCTTGCCGAGAAAGAACGCGTTGTAGATGTTCAGGAGCGTCTCGGAGTTCTGGACGATGTGCCCGGCGTCGTACGGACGACCGGGGCGCTTGGAGCCGTCGGGCATGTCCACCCGGCGCGGCACCCACTTGCCCTTGTCCTCGTTGAAGATGTTCTTGATGAGCGTCTTCTCCTCGCCCATCGAGTACTTGTCCGGCACCAGGGAGAAGCCGTACAGCCCGTTCGCGGTCTCCGCGTACGGGGAGAACCACTCCTCGTCCTTGAAGTGGACGCCCATGATGACCTGCTCGATGCCGAAGATCGTCTTCATCGCGTCGAAGAGCTCCAGGAACTCGTCGAAGTAATCGCGGTGGATCATCTTGTCGCCCCAGTAACCCGGCTCGGACTCGGTGCAGTTGACGATCAGGTTCGGCTGCGGGTTCTTCCACTTGAAGTACGTCGGAAACCCACCGCCGCCGGCCCCCACGATGCCGGCCTGGCGCATCAGCTCGACCGCGTCTTCCCTGCTCAGGGCCTTTACCTCATCAAGCGTGCGCTTCTTGAACTCAACCAAGACTCTTCTCCTCCGAACGCCGTTTACGCTAGATGCTTTTAGTTGCAATATCCACCTAACTATGGCAGTCAGTATAACCTTTGCGCCTTTATGTTGCTAGTTCGGGCGGCCCCGTTCTGGTAGACTTCCGGTGATTATGAAGCTCTCCAGGCTCACGTCGAACCTCCTTCTCGCGTGCGGCATCATCACGCTCTTCTCCTGGACGACGCGGGCCTACACCTGGTACGCCAACGACCTGCAGGCGGACCCTTATCTCGCCCTTTTGCACTTCCCGATCATAGGCATCTTCCTGCTGATCGGCGCCTATCTCACGTACCTGGGCGTAAGCGGCCGCAGGGCGCTCCGCCAGGGGAGAGGCTAGCCGGCACGCCCCCGAAAAGAGGAGCCGGAGGGGCCCGCTACCAGTCCTTGGGCGGGTAGTTGAGGTTGGTCTCCCTGGCTTCGGGGCCGTCGGCGGAGTAGTTCGGGACGGCGCGGCTGAGGAGCGCCAGGGACTCTCCGGCTTCCTGGTTGCGGGCGTGGGAGATCATGGGGTCGAGGACCTCGGAGAGCTCGGAGCCGTCGGGCGGGGTCATGTTCTCTGAGACGAGGCGGAAGACCATTTGGTGGTCGGTCTCCGTCCTCTCGTCGTCCTCCTCGAAGAGCTCCTCCCTAAGCTTCTCGCCGGGGCGGAGGCCGACGAACTTTATCTTGATGTTGGGGGCGCCCATTATCTCGATCATCTTGCGGGCGAGGTCGGTTATGGCGACGGGGCGTCCCATCTCGAGGACGTAGGTGCCGTAGCCCTCGGCCATGGCGCCCGCCTGCAGGATCAGGGAGACCGCCTCCGGGATGGTCATGAAGTACCGGATCATGTCCGGGTGCGTTACCGTCACCGGGCCGCCGGCCTCTATCTGCTGGCGGAATGTCGGCACCACGGAGCCGCGGCTGCCGAGCACGTTGCCGAAGCGCACGGAGGCGTAGACCGTCTGGGGATACTCGGCCGAGAGGTTCTTCACGATCATCTCCGCGAGGCGCTTGGTGGCGCCCATGACGTTGGCCGGGTGGACGGCCTTGTCCGTCGAGACGTTGACGAACTTGCTCGCCCCGTAGGCCCCGGCAGCTCTGGCGACGTTGAGGGTGCCGAAGACGTTGTTGGTGATGCACTCGGCGGCCTGCAGCTCCATCATCGGGACGTGCTTGTAGGCGGCTGCGTGGAACACCAGTTGCGGGCGGAACTTCTCGAAGATAAAGCTCACCCGCTCGGGGTTCGTCACGTCGCCGACGGAGGTCTCCGCTTCGTAGAAGTCCTCCCGCCGGAGCTCGGCGTTCAGGTAGTAGAGGCCGCTCTCGTCGCGGTCCAGCAAGACGAGTTGGGCGGGGCCCAGGCGCGAGATCTGCCGGGAGAGCTCGCTGCCGATGGATCCCGCGGCACCCGTCACGAGCACCCGCTTGCCGTTGACGTAGCCCGAGAGGGCCTCCAGGTCTATATCCACCGGCTCGCGCCCCAGGAGGTCCTCGATCTGGAGCTCGCGTAGCTTGATGGTGCCCTCGGAGAGGAACTCCCCGAGGTCCGGCATCACCTTCACCGTGGCCGAAGCCTGGGTGGAGGTGCGCCAGATCTGGTCCATCTGCTCCCGGCTCGCCTGCGGCATCGCTATGATGACCTGGTCCACGCCGTGCTGGGAGATGACCCCTTCGAGGTCCTCGACGAACCCGAGCACGGAGGCCCCCTCTATCTGCCGGCCGACCTCGGCCCGGGACTCGCTGACGAAGCCCACTACCTGCGTCTCCGCGGCCGAGGTGCGCCAGATGTGCCCGGCGAGCGCCACGCCGGGCTCCCCGGTACCAACGATCACGATCCGGGTCCGCCGCCCTACCTCGCGCAGGGACAGCTCGTAGAAGACCCGAGGGTAGAGCCGCACGGCGACGAGCTGCACGTACGCGAGCACAGAACCCATGAGCGGCACCGAGAGCGGAACGGGGTTCTGCTCGGTGAGCCCGAACCCGCCAGGCCCCACACAGTACACCGCCAGAAAGAGCCCGCCGGCCGCTATGGCCGTGGCGCTCAAGACCTGCACGCCCTGGTAGATCCCGGTGTACCTGAGGATGCTCCTGTAGACCCCGCTCTCGTTCAAGAGCAAGACGAACGCTATGGCCGAGAAGATCGCGAACGGCCAGAAGAACTGCCAGAACTGCGGCTCCACGTCCCCCGCGACCCGGACGATGAGCACGACGGCGAAAGACTCGATGACGATAAAGGCGTCCACCAGCATCGCCGCCCCGCGCCTGAACGCCGGAGGCGACCCGTGGAAGGCCCGCTGCAACCGGTCCACAGCCCCCAGAAGTCGCTCGCCTATACTCTGCATAAGCCACATAGAGTTGCATTCTAACTTCTATTGCGCCGTGTGACTAATTTTTGTGAGGTTCAAGGTTTTAGGTTTAAGGTTTTGAGGGTTTTGTCCTGTTCGCGTCCCGGGCCCCCGAAGCCTCCGGGCTTTACGGCGGTGCTCCTTCCGCGGGGTATCACCCTCCGCCAGCGGGCCGCGCCCCCCACGTTTTCCTAATACCTTGAACCTAAAACCTAGAGCCTATTCAACCATCTTCGGCAACGCCGCGAGGGCGACGCACAGCGCGAGGGCGAGTATCGCGCCTAGGAGTGCCCGGACGCCGCCTTCGGCCACCAGGAGCGCCGCGAGGCCCGCCACGACGCTCGCCGCGTAGTAGAGGTTGCTGGTGCGGCGGTGGAGGCCGACGGTGGGGGTTATGCGCTGGTAGATGTGTTCGCGGTGGGCGAGGAAGATGCTCTTTCCGGCGCCGCTCCGCAGGCGCCTGAACAGGGTAAAGGCGGTGTCGAAGAGGTAGGGGAGGAAGATTATTGCCCCGGCGACGAAGCCCAAGGGGGTCCAGGACTCGTTAGGGGGGACGGGGGCGTAGAGGGCGACGGCGGCCAGGGAGAAGCCCAGGAAGTACGCGCCGGAGTCGCCGATAAACATGGAGGCCGGGTTTATGTTCCAGACGAGGAACCCGGCCGTCGCCCCAATGAGGGCGGGGAGGAACGCGCCGGCGTCGCCCGCTAGCGGGATCAGGAAGAAGGCGTTCACCACGGCCACGCCGCCCGTGAAGCCGTCTATGCCGTCCATAAAGTTGAAGGCGTTGCTGAGGGCCACGATCCAGAAGACCCCAACCGCGAGCACGACGGGCCACAGGACGCCGGGCGCGGCGGAGAGTACCGGCGGCGGAAAGAGGACGATGAGGCCGGCGGCGGCGAGCGCCTGGGCCGCAGCCTTCGTGCCGAAGTGTAGGTTCGAGAGGTCGTCGATCAGGCCGACGGCCCAGATGAGGGCCGCCGCCAGCAGGAGCGGCCACGCCCCCTCCGGGGGCAGGACCACGATACCGACAAGCGCCCCGACAAAGATGGCGATCCCGCCCAGCCGCGGCGTCGGCACCTCGTGGGAGGAACGGAGGTTCGGCACGTCGAGCAGGCTCCGGCCCACGGCGAACCTCACGAGCAGCGGCACGAGGGCGCCGGCCACGAGGAACGCCAGGCCCCCGGCGACAACGAAGGCCGTCATCCCTCCCCCGTTACCCTACAAAAACGGGTTCTCGACACGCATCCCCTCTATGACCTGCCCATGCTGCATGTCCTCCGTGAAGAGCCTGTCGGCGCCAGATTTCAGGGCGGCCTCGACGATCAAGGCGTCCCAAAAAGAGAGGGACATCTCCTGGTGGCGACGGACGGCATCGAGCACCATATTGACGTCTTCCCGCAACGGAGAGAACCCCGCTAGACGCCTCACCGCGGCCGCGGCATCTTCATCGGAGAGGGGTTGTGATCCCCGCCGTACGACAGAATAGAACTCTCGCAGAACCTGTACCGAGATCGCCCCTTCGCCCTCGACCAGGTGCTGTTCTATGAGGCCCAGGGCTATCGCACGTTTCCCGGGCGCACCTTCGTCGAAGGCGTAAACGAGCACGTTGGTGTCGAAGAAGGGAGGCATTTCGTACTCTACCAGGGTCCTTCAGGCCGGTTCCTGCCAATCGGCCGGTCGTACAGCTCCTCCCGCTTTGGCAAGCCCCGACCACCGCTGCTCATCCCGGAGTTCTTGGCAAGCTCCAGGAATTTCCGGCCCGCCTCACGCCTCTCACGCCGAACCCCCGAATACTCTTCCAGGTAGCCCCGCAACAACGCGTTGACGGACGTCCCTTCTTCGAGCGCTCGTATCCTGGCCCGCTTTACCGTCTCTTCGTCTACCGTGATCGTCAGGTTCGCCATGCCTGCTCCTTTTCGTGCTGCACGGCATCAGTGTAGCACTACGAAAATTCGGGCTTGAGCATCCCGACCTCCCGCAGCCGGGCGACCTCCAGGGCCACGCCTACCTCGAACGGGCGCGGTGCGTAGTCGAGGTCCCTCCGCGCGTCGTCGTAGGGGTAGGCCTTGTCCTCGCGCATCCGGAGGACCTGTTGGCTCTTGATGGGGAGCGGGAGCCGGAGCGTTTCGGCGAGGAGCAGGGCCCGGCGGATGGGCTCCAGCGGCAGCCCGACGAGGCGGGGTTCCCTTCCGAGGGCGCGGGCGGCGATTTCGACGAGCGCCCGGTACGGCAGCGGCCCGGCGCCCGGCAGGTCGTAGGAGCGCCCGACGGCGGCGGGCCGGACGAGGGCTTCGTAGGTTCCGCGGGCGCAGTCGTGGTGGTAGACGGGCTGCCAGAGGTTCGTGCCGGGGCCGAAGATCGGGAAGACGGGGGAGCGGTCCAGGAAACGCAGGAGGCGGTGGACGTTCTTGTCGCGCTCGGAGCCGTAGATCATGGTCGGCCTGACTATCGTCCAGTCGAGGCCGCTGGCGCGCACGACCCCTTCCATGCGCAGCTTCGGGCCCGAGCGGAACTCGTAGGCCGAGTGCGCGCTGGTGCTGCCGACGACCACCAGCCGCGGGACCCCGGCTTCGCGGGCCGCCTCCACGACGGGCGGGGCGTGCTCGATGCCGGCGACGTGCACCAGGGAGTCCGCCCCGACGAGCGCGCCGCGGACGTCCCGGGCGCTGGCGGCGTCCCCGCGGACGACCTCCACCCGGGACGGGTCCAGGCGGGAGGCGTTCGGGCTCCCCATTCGGACCAGGCAGCGCGGTTCGTGGCCCCCGGAGAGGAGAAGGTCCACAAGCGCGCCGCCAAGCAGGCCGGTCGCGCCGGTGAGCAGGACCCTCATCCGGCCGGCGCTAGTTGGAGGAGGTCTCTTCCCCTGAGGGCTGCCCCCCGGAGGGCTGCTCCTCGGTCTCGAAGAGTTGGACGGAGATCGCGCGGTTCACGTCGTTCTTCACGACGTATTCGACCTGGGCCTGCTGTCCCTTCTCCGCGTCGCCCAGCTCGGCCTTCTTGCCGCCGAGCGTGATCTCGGCGTTCTTCCTCACGTTGACGGTGAGCTTCTCCGCGTCTTCGGCCTTCTGGCTCGGCAACACGACCATCCTGCGCTTGTCCGGCTTTACGGAGACCACGTTGCCGATGCCTATCTTCGTCTCCCTGGCATCCTTTTTGGAGGGCTTCTGTTCGGCGCCCCCGGCCTGTTCGCCGCCCCCGTTCTGCGGGTTGCCGGACTGCTCTCCTCCCCCGCCGCAGCCGGCGAGAAGCCCGGCCATCAAGAGCGTCAGGGCAAAGAAGGGCAGGGCGGACCTCAACCTGGAAAGCATAGGATCTCCTTGTAGGGACGAACGCGTTACCGGGCCAACCTATCAGAAGAGGCCAGGGGTTGCCAACCGGCCTGTTCCGGGGCGCTTTCCTGCCCGTTCTTGGTTATCATGGTTGCGTAGCGCGTAGATCGGCAAGAGCACGGGAGGCAAGATGGGATCGGTCCGGCGGCGGGTCACGTCGAAGCTGGGACAGTTGCGCGAGAGAGTCGAGGTCGCCAGGAGCACCAACGAGCGCAACATCGTACTCACGGGCCCGGGGCGCAGCGGCACGACGCTGACGTGCCACCTGCTGAACAAGCTCCCGAACACCGTAGCCCTCGCCGAGCCCCTGCCCCCGAACAGGTTCGAGAAGCAGAGACCAGACTACGACGCCGTCTGCGACGAGCTCGAGAAGGTCTACCTCCGGATGCGCCGCAAGGCACTCAAGCAGGGTTTGGTGCGCAGCAAGCACGTCGGCGGCATCGTGCCGGACAACACCAAAGGGCAGGTGGACGGCGTCCGCCAGCGCATCGCGGTCAAGGGCGACATACCCGTGGGCAAGGACCTCGACAAGGACTTCTATCTCGCCATAAAGCAGCCGGGGATGTTCACGGCCCTACTTCCCGGCCTCGCGAAGCGGTTCCCGTGCTACGCCATCGTGCGCAACCCTCTGGCGATCATCGCTTCTACGGGAAGCATCCAGTCGAGAAAGAAGGGCAAGAACCCTTCCGCCAAGATGCGCTACGACTCCGAGTACCGCCGCCAGGTGGAAGAGGACAAGAACGCGGGCGCGGAGCAGATGGCCCAGCGCCTCAAGAGGATGAACTACAACTTCGAGCGCTACGAGCAGTCCCTCCCCCGCCAGAACATCATCCGCTACGAGGACATCTGCGCCACGGGGGGCAAGGCCCTCCAGGTCATCACCCCCGCCGCCGCCAACCTCGACGAGCCGCTCGAGAACAAGAACGCCAACCCCCTCTACGACCGCGAGAGGATCCTGCGCGTCGGGGAGGCCCTGCTCGAGAGCGAAGGCGCGTACTGGAACTTCTACGAGAAGCGGGACGTCGAAGAGATCCTGGACAATTTCAGATAGCACGGCGCCTCTGGCTCCTCTCAGCACGCCGCCTTCGACGGCTTTCGGCTTCTGGTGGGCGTCGCCCGGGACTCGTAACTGATGCCTCTCCGGAAAGACGCGCCCGCGCCGTGCGGAGCCCGAAGGGCGCAGCGTGCTACAAAGCCAGAGGGGCGCTTTGGAGGGTTGCCCGGCCGCCGGTTTCGGCCCACTCCTGCCACAGGGACGATTCCCAGAGCGGGTACGGCATCGTAGCCTCGGGTGGCGGGTCTTTTGGCAGGTGCCTGGCGCAGTGGAGCCAGAACGAGGCGTAGCCCCCGAAGCGTTCGGCCAGGCGCGAGGCTTCGTCGCCGTATGACGCCGCCAGGTAGGACATCGGGGCGGCCGGCACGCGGCCGACGGACCGGGTGTGGACCTTGCGGGTCAGGCCTGGGGGCTTGAAGGAGGCGTCCACGCCCAGGAAGTCGTAGACGCGGCCGAGCAGTTCCTCGGGGAAGAAGTGGACGTCTTCCAAAAAACCCACGAAGATGCGGTCCTCCGGGTAGTATGCGCTCCAGGTATCTAGCGCGCGCAGGTAGTCCGTTCTGGAGCGGAAGCCCTGGCGTTCGAAGAGGCGGCGCAGCCTCTCCGTGCCGGCCGCGTCGGCGGCGCTCTCGCCGGCCTTGTCGAAGCGCATCGCGGCCTGGGACCAGGCCCGCTCGATGGGGTTGCGCATCATGAGGACTATCTTTGCCTCCGGTGCCAGGGCGTGGACGTGGGCGACGGCGTCGGGGCCGAGCGTCGAGTAGGCCGGCGTGATCTCCCCGACCGTCCTCCCCCTGCCGGGCTCGAAGAGGGAGGCGTACCACGCGTCGCCCGGCGTGCCCGCGTAGTACTTGAGGTCCCAGAGAAAGTCCCGCCTGGAGAAGTTCTTCAGGTGCCGGCCTGCCCTCCGGCGGACCTGCCTTCGCCACCGGCGGTCCCTGTCCCGTTTGCCCGAGGCCCTCCCGAAGAGCCTGGAAACCGGGTTCTTCGGGTCTTCGATCTTCTCGTCGAAGTAGTGGACCTCCTTGACCGAGGGCATCCAGATCCCGGGGTGCATCTGGAGGTTGCGGCTCAACCAGGTCGTGCCGGCCTTCTGCGCCCCTATCCCGATAAAGTGCGGGTACAAGGTTCTCCCCTCAGGAGGACGCGGCCCGGACGGTGGAGAGGGGGCCGCTCTGGGGCGCGACGTCCTTCGCGCCATCCCACTCGTTCCAGAGGTGGGACTCGTACAGCGGGTAGGGCAGCCGGTCCTCGGTGGGCGGCTCCTCGATCAGGCGCTCGGCGCAGTGGAGCCAGAACGAGGCGTAGCCCCCGAAGCGGGCGCTCAGGCGCTTGAGGTTCTCGTGGTAGGAGCCGGCCAGGTAGGAGGCGAACTTCGCCGGCATGGTGTCCTGGAAACCGGAGTGGATCTTGCGCGTCATCACCCGGTACTCGGCCGAGGAGTCCGCGCCGAGAAAGTCGTGCAGGCGCCGGAGCAGTTCTTCGGGGAAGAAGTGGATGTCCTCCAAAAAGCCCACGAAGATGCGGTCCTCGGGGTAGTACGCACCCCAGTTCTCCAGCGTGCGCAGGTAGTTGGTCATCGCGCGCGTGCGACCGCGATCGAAGCGCCTGTAGACCTTCTCCTCCCCCAGCGTCTCCCAGGAGTGGCCCTTGATCCTCAGGCCCATGTCCATCGCGGACCAGGGCCGCTCAAGCGGGCTGCGCATCATGAAGACGATCTTCGCGTGCGGCATGAGGCGGTAGGCGTGGGCGACGCCCTCCCTGTCCAGGACCGAGTAGTCGGGCGTGGTCTCGCCCGTGATCCTGCCCGCCCCCAGCTCGAAGAGGGAGGCGTACCACGCGTCGTCGGGCCTGCCGAAAAAGTACTTGAGGTCCCACGCCACGTCCGCGGCCGTGAGCTTTTTCGGGGACCGCTTGAGCCTGGACTTCGCCTGGCGGCGCCAGCGCCGGTCGGCGGGCCCGTCCCCGCGCAGCCGCCTGAGCAGGCCGCCTTCGAGCCGGGCCTTCTCGTCGAAGTAGTGGAGCTCCTTCTCCGGCGGCATCCAGATGTCCGGGTGGGCCTGGAGGTTGCGCTGCAGCCAGGTCGTCCCGGCCTTCTGGGCCCCTATGACGAGAAAGTCCGGGTGCACGGGCTAGCCCGCCACCCGCACGGAGTGGAGCGGCCCGCTCCGGGCCCGCCTGGCACCCGACCACTCCTCCCACAGGCGCGACTCGAAGAGCGGGTAGGCGATGGTCTTCTCGTCCGGGGGGTCTGCGATCAGGCGCTCGGCGCAGTGGAGCCAGAAGGAGGCGTAGCCCCCGAAGCGTTCGTCCAGGCGCGAGATCTCCGCGTGGTAGCTCTTCGCCAGGTGGACGGCGACGCTCGTCGGCATCGTCGCCTCGCTCCTGGTGTGGATCTTCTTCCCCGTCAGCCGCCCGTCGAAGTGCGGGTCCACCCCGAGAAAGTCGTAGAGCCTGCCCAAAAGCTCCTCCGGGAAGAAGCTCACGTCTTCTAGAAAGCCCACGAAGATCTGGTCTTCGGGGTAGAACGCGCCCCAGTTCTCGAGCGTCCTCATGTAGTTGGAGAGCTTGTAGGAGCTGTCGCGCTCTATCTTGCGCAGCAGGCCCGCCTCCGAGGCGGTGGCGGCCGACCCCTTCTCCACCTTGTCGAAGCTCATCACCGTCTGGGACCACACGCGCTCTATGGGGTTGCGCATAAAGAAGATGAGCTTCGCCTGGGGCATGAGGCCGTGGACGTGGGCGACCTTCTCCCTTTTGAGGACGGAGTAGGCGGGCGTGATCTCCCCTGAGACCTTCCTCTTTTTCGGCTCGAAGACCTCGGCGTACCAGCGGTCGTCGTAGGGCCGCATGTAGTACCGGAGGTTCCAGCGCAGCTCTTTGAGGGAGGGGTTTTTGAGGAGTTGCATCGGGATCTGCTTTACCTGCCGGCGCCACTGCTCGTCGTTTCTGGTCTTGCCGAAGAGCCTGCTCAGGGCGTTGGAGCCGTCGTTCATCTTGCGGTCGAAGTAGTGGACTTCTTTTCTTGGCATGTGGATCTGGGGGTGCACCTGGAGGTTGCGGTGCAGCCAGGTCGTGCCCGCCTTCTGGGCGCCTATTCCTATGAAGTCCGGGTACATGGTTCCTCCTGCGTTCTTCCGGTCCTCGTCAGCCCTCGTCGACCGGCCGGGACGCCGATTCTTCGGTAGCGCTAAAGGCTACCACGGGACGCCCCGGCGTTTCTCTCAAGCCGCCCCGTGAGCCTCTGCATAAAGCCGCCGAACCGGTCCCGCTCGTACTCTAAAGTGTGCCGCCCGACAGCCTCGTACCCCCCGCGCCTGAGGCCGTCTATCTCCCTCGCCCCGTAGCCCTTGAGGGCCCGCAACGCCGCGGCGTAGTCACCCGCGTTCTCGAAGCGGGCCGGCAGGCAGTTCTCGCCGAACCGGCAGTAGGCCCGGTTGCCCCCGGCGTCCGAGGAGATCACGACGGCCCCGGCCGCCATCGCCTCCAGCCCCGGCATGTAGAAGCCCTCCTCGACGAGCGGCGTCGCCAGAAAGACGTCGGACCACTGGTAGAGCTTCTTGAGCTCATTCCAGCCCACCGGGTTCCTTATAGCCCTGAACCGGAAACCGGAGCGCCGGTCCCGGAACATCGCCGCCACCCGGTCGCCCACGTCGGACTTCCAGGTCGTGTAGCCGACGTTTATGGGTCCCCTGAAACCGCCGGAGCGCTCCTTTTTGAAGAAGTCCGAGTCGTTGCCGAGCGTGATGACCTCGGTCAGCGAGGTCTCGTTGAGGTAGGGCTTACAGGCTTCGAGCACCACGTCGTTTGTCATGATGCGGGCCATCGGACGAGAGAGGAGGCGCACCGCGTAGCCCCGCTCGAAGGTCGGGTTTGCCCAGCGGACGTTCTGGACTATGGAGATGACCTGCTCGTGGCCCGCGCCGCGCCCGATCCGGGGCTCCAGCACCGGGTAGTGGCTCGGCCAGGAGAGAAAAGCGAAGTCCTCAGGCCCGACCCCGGCCTGCTCGAGCCCCACGAACCGGATGCCGTTCTCGGGCGTGAGGTGGCCGAAGCGCGAGATCCCGAAGACCGGCAACCCGGGCTTGTACTTCTCGGGGCACGCGATCACCGGCTCGTAGCCGAAGGCCAGCGCGTGGTTGACGTAGTCGAAGATCTTGACGACCCCGCCCACGGGCCTGAAGGTCGGCGTCATGAAGTACATCCGCCGCCCGACCACGCCTACCACGACCTCACGATGTCCACGAGCGGACGAACCGCGACCGCCGGGTCCAGTAGCCCCGTCGCAAGCCGCCTGGCGTTGGCCCGCTTCTCCCCCACCGTCCCGGGGTCGTCGAGGATGCCCTGGATAGTCCCCTCCACGGCCGACGGGTCCTCCGGGTCCACGAGCCAGCCGGCGTCGTAAGCGGAGATCATGGGCGAGACCTCCGTGAAGGGCGGGTGTATGACGGGGACCCCGGCCGCCAGGGAGACCACGGAGCGCGTGACCATCGCGTACTCCCGCTCCAGGTTGTGCCGGAAGAGGTCTATGGAAACATCCACGGTCGAGAGGAAGTCCCGGAACGCGGAGAAGCTCATGGTGGGGTGCGTCGTGACGGACGGGTGCGCCGCCAGCCGCTCCAGGTCGCCGGTCGACTCGTGGGCGCGCCCCACGCCCCCGCCCCAGTGCCAGGGCGTGAGCAGGTCGAGGCTCATCTCCGGCCTGTCTAGCTGCCGCTCCAACCCCGCCACCCACCCGCCGAGCCTGCTCCACTGCTGCAAATACCCGGCCACCGCGAACTTCACGTTCCCGCTCGCCGGGCGCCCCATCTCGGAGAACGACGGCGGGACGCACATGTTGACGACCTCGACGGGGAGGCGGCGGACGTCGCGGTCGGCCTGGAGCATCCAGCCGAGAAAGTAAGGCAGCTTCTTCTTCCCGTTCACTATAAAGGCGTCGGCGAGCTCTATCGCCCGGATCTTGCGCCGCCTCAGCCTGACCAGCTCGTCTTTGGGATACCCCTCGCCGTGCTGGTAGAGGGCCTCCAGCATTTTCGGCGCGAAGAAGTCCAGCACGTACCGCACGCCGTCTATGGGCTTCAAGTGCTCGACCTGGTTGCTGTTTATGATGACCGCGACGACGGGCCTGTTCGCCTCGAGGTAGCGCGAGAGCTGGCGCGCCCCCAGGACCTCGACGCCCGGCGCCGTCGGGTGGGGCACGCTCCTGCCGAAGCGCCACCACTGCCGGTCCGTGAAGCCGCGGGTCACGAGGGTCTTCGTGTTGATGCCGTTGGCCCGCAGGCCCTCGGCCAGCCCGAAGGCGCGCAGGCCCGGTGCTGCCACGGGCATCCCGAGCCCGGGGACGACGTCGTTGGAGATCACGACCGCCCTCTCTACCACCGGCCCGGCACCCCCAGCCTGGAGAGCGCCAGCACCCCGCTCCTGACCGTGTCCTCCCCCGGATACCGCACGGACTCGACGTGCTCCAGCACGACCTGGCCCGCCGTGGCCCCCATCAGGATCTCCACGAAGGCGCTGACCGAGACGGCGTGGGGCGCCTCCCCGTCCACGAAATCCTCCAGGAACAGGAGCCGCCCGCCCGGCCGGGTCACGCGCCACATCTCGGAGATCAGGGCCCGCTTCTCTTCGACGGGATAACCCCCGAGGGCGCCCACGGAGAAGGTCAGGTCGAAGCCCTCGTCGGGCTGGGGTACGGAGAGGCCCGGGCCGAGCTTCCGGAAGTCGCCCTCCGGGGAGTTGCGGACGGCCCGGGAGACGGCCCCTTCGTCCTCGTCCACGCCGCAGAAGCGGGTCGTGGCGGGGTCGAAGCCGGTCGCCCAGCGGCCGTCCCCGACGCCGACCTGCAGCACGTCCATCGGGACTTCGCCGGCGTCGAGACCCCGGGCGGCGGCGAACCGGGGCAGGAGTGCTGCCTCCAGGGTCCGGTGCGCGGCCTTTTCCGCCCTCTCGTCGCCGTCCGGCAGCCCCTCCAAGACCTCGACGGCCACCCTCTCAGGGGCGCCCCCGGCGGCCACGCGCTGGCCTTCGGCCCAGCCGTACCGGCGGCGCAGGGCCCGCCAGGTGGCCTCATCCGGCGTCGCGATGCGGTCGAAGAAGCCGAGCCCCTCGAAGACCGTCCCACCGAAGACGGCGGAGAGGAACCCCGCGTCGCGGCCCGGGGGGAGTACGAGGACGAGCGGGACGTCGCGCGCCTCCCCGACGAGGGCCTCGAACGGGAAAGAGAGCAGGTCCCCGACGACCACGACGGAGGCCCCGTCGGCGGCGTCGGCTAAAGGTCCGGGGAGGGCGTCCCAGTCGCCGAGAAGCAGGCAGTCTTCGGGCAACGCCTCCCGCGGGACGTCCCCCACGAAACGGCCGGCATAGAGGACCGGGTGGCTGGTGGTGGTCTTCGCGTCCACGGGCGGTTAGAGGTACCGCTGTTCCAGGGTGCGGAACTCCCGCTTGAGGCGGAAGGCGCGGCCGAGCGGCGGCCGGCCCATGCGCCTGAGCAGCAGGACCAGGTCCCTCTCGGCTCCTTCGAGGTACTCCAGCCGCCCCGGGGAGCCGGGATCTTTGGGGGTGGACGAGAGGAGGTAGCGCTGCTCGAGCGTCCTGAAGTTGGCGTTGAGCCGCAGCACCCGGCCCGCCCGGCTGCCGGACATCCGTCGCAGGAGCAGGAGCAGGTCCCTCTCGGCCTCCTCCAGCCGGGAGAGCCGCTGCAGGGAGGTCGAGGAGCCCCCGCCGCCGGAGAGGCCGAGGTGGGACCGGAGGAAGCGCACCTCGAAGTCCAGAAGCTCGTTCTCCATGCGCAGCCTGTCTATATCGGTCGGGGTGTAGAAGTCGTTCTCAGGCAAACGCCGGCTCCTTCTCCGGGACGTTCCCGGCGTCGGGGGCGGCGAGGCTCTCGAGGGCCTCCCAGGTTTCGGTGACGCGCCCGATCAGGCGCCGGTCCGAGACGGGCTGCCTCCTCGCGCGCCGCGAGCTGACGCTCGGGTCGTAGACCTCGGCGGTCGGGACGTCGGCGAGGCCGAGGCCCCACCTCTCGTTTACGGCCCGGACCAGGGGGAAACCCTCGCGTATGGCGTCCAGCGAGACGGTGAGGGTGTCTTGCGGGTAGGCGCGGGCGAAGGCGACGAGGGCCTCGTTGTGCGCGAGCCACATGCGAAGCGCCAGGTCCGGCTCCTCGAAGAACCGGCGGTGGACGTAGCGGTTGCCCCGGTTCAGGAAGAGGTCCGAGGAGTGGCGCCTGCCGAGCGAGTAGGTGCACTCGGAGAAGTGGCGGTACACGAGCAGGACCTTCATATCCGGCATCAGGTACTTCCACGGCATCATGAACATGCACATCCTGGGGTCCTTGAAGCCCCAGAGGGCGTGTTCGGCGTCGCGCCGCTCTATTATCCGCCGCATCCCCGCCCAGCGCTCCTCCCCGACCACGGGCAAGAGGGGCCTATCCACCAGCCAGGTGAGGCCGTTGTCCGCGAGCACTTCCTGGTGAAGCTCGACCACCCCCCGGTCCTCGAAGTGGCCGTAGGGGTTCGACGGGAGCGCCTCCAGGAGCTCGTCGCCGAGGAAGAGGCCCGCGCGGTGCAGGATCTGGGCGGTCGCCGACGTGCCGCTCCGGTGGAAACCGGCGATCACGAGCCGCTCACCCACGCTTTGCCTTTTCTCTTCGCGCCTCCATCGCCCGCCATATTAGCACCACGACACGCGATTTCCCGTCCGCCGGTGGGCGAGGTTACCCCGGGCTTCGGGCCCCGGGAGCCCGGTCTTTACCGCTTACCGTCGACGGGGCCTTTCGGGCCGTTGGCCCCGTTTGAGGCGTCGAGCTGCTTGCGCAGCTTGCCGCTCACCTCGCGCAGGTGGTCCTCCGCGTCCGGGCCTCGGGACCTTCCGAGGAGGCGTTGCGGGGCCTCGAAGACGAGGCTGCCGAGCCTCCACCTCCTGGAGTTCAGCAGGACGCGGATCCCCCCGTCCATCTCGCGGGACCAGCGGGCCAGGGCGTCCCTCTCCCTCTGGAGGACCCTGCCGCGACGCCTCAGCCAGACATTCTCTTCCCGAAGCTCGGCGACCTGGTCCTCGGCCTTCTGCAGCAGCGGCGAGTACTCTTCCTGGCGCAGGCGCTCGGTGTAGCGCCTCTGGAGCAGGGTGTACTTGTCCAGGAGGACCTTGTAGCGGTCCTCTGCCGAGGTCGGGGGCGGCGCCTGGCCCGGCTCCCCGCTGCCGGGTATCGGGACCCGGGCGCCAGCGGCCTCGACGGCCCGGCGGTTGGCCTGCACGTAGGCGCGGCCATAGCGGAAGTCCGGCTCCAGGTAGGCACCCTCTGCCCACTCGTTCCAGGCGTTGACGAAGACGAGTTGCTCGTCCGGGGGGTTTTTGGCGTTCTTCTCGATCACGGCCCGCAGCCACCGCTCGTAGAGCTCGGGTGTGGAGTCGTGGACGATGCGCGCCCCGGTGGACTTGAACCGGGCGGTGTTGTCCCACTGGGGGACCACGCACGGGTACCGCTTGAAGGGTGGGGCGGGGCGGGCGAGGTGCTTCTCTACGAGCTCCTCGTAGTTGTAGATCCTGTTGTCCTCGGCGCCCACCCCCCGCTCCCCTACGGGCTCCACACCTATTGCTTCGAGCCCGTGCGGCCAGAACTCCACCGCCGCGTCGCACCCGAACTCCGCCGGGTCCTCGAAGTCGCTGAAGGACTCTACCTTGCAGACGTAGGGCTCCGCGACGCCGGCCTTGCTGGCCTCCTCGCGCCAAAGTGCGAAGGTGCGCTTCGGGTCGGGCAGGCCGCGGATGCGGTAGATCAGGAACAGGGGACGGCCGTTCACCTTTATGTACCGCTCGTCCCCGAAGGCCTCGAGCAGGTAGCGGATGTGCTCCCTGTCGTCCTCCTCGCTGTAACCTTGCGGGACGATGCGGCCCCTCTCGGAAGAGTCCCGCTTCCAGGTCCAGGTGTGGTTCGCCCAGCAGATGCAGAACGGGAAGTCCGGCTGCCCCGTCTCTAACACCTCCTGAAACGGCCTCTCCAGCAACCGCCTGCCGTCGAACCAGTAGTGGTAGTAGACGAAGCCCCCGACGCCGTGCTCGCGGGCGAGGTCGGCCTGGGCCTGCCTCGCCTCCGGCAGCCTCAGGTCGTAGAAGC
>CADCVH010000119.1 GCA_902806085.1 uncultured Rubrobacteraceae bacterium
CCCCCCGGCCGCGGGTCGTCACCGCCTTGAAGCTTGACCTCCGTCCTGGCGTACGCCGACGAACGGTCCACCCGCCCTGCGGTGACCCCGCCCGCTTGCAGTTGGATGGCCTCGTAGGTGATGCCGTCGAGGCAGACGAAGTCGCCGTAGCCGAGCATAAGCCCCGTCTCGCCCCGGGAGCAGCCGATCGTCATCAGCGCCGCGCATGCGAGGAGCGCCACCACCCTCGTCACCACGGACGGTACGTATCCCTTCTTCGTCGCGCATCCGTCCATCCGCCGCCTCTGCAAACTAGAACGCCAGGGGCCTCCTGACCATCCTACAACGGTCACTGTTGCGGGGTTCCCTACTTCCGAGAACCCCCTACGCTCGGATTTCCGGGGACGAGCCTTCCACGCACTCGGATGAATAGGGGCACAGCGGTGCCGTTTCGGAAGTGCTGTACCCTGATGGGGGCTACGGACGGCAGCAGAAGGAGGAGGAGGAGGAGGGGGCGTGCGGCAGAGGGACACGCTGCGGGAGCGAAACCTGACGCTCGTGCGCAGGTTCTGCGAGGCCAGAACCGACGGGGACCAGGAGGCGATCATGGGGTGCCTCGCAGAGGACGTCGTCTGGCGCTACCCGGGGCGCAACGCCCTGTCCCGGGAGTACCGGGGCAAGGAGGACGTGGCGGGCTTCTTCCGCGGCCTGCGGGAGAGAACCGGGGGTAACTTCTCCTCGGAGACCGAGCGGATCATGGTCGACGGGAGCGTGGCCTTTGTGCACGAGCTGCCGCGCGGCACCAGGAAAGGGAAGACGCTGGAGTGGCGCACGGTGCTCATGTTCCGGTTGCGCGACGGCAAGATCTCCGAGGTCGACGTCTTCCAAAACATGCAGCATGAGCTCGACGAGTGGTGGGACTCGTAGGGGCCGGGCTACCGTCGGCGCTCGAAGTTCGCGGAATGATCCTTCTGAGACGTACGGTGAATAGAGCAGGAGGGCAGGGTCCATGAGCGGCCCCTGCCCTCCTGCTCGTTCGGCGTTAGCGGAGGGGTGGGGGTCTCTTTCATTGGCGGTTCAGTTCTCCGCCCTGAAGGTTATGCCGTCGAGCGAGAGCCAAGACTTGGCGTTGGCCACGGTGTTCGGGGTAACTACCCCCGCGGAAACCGTCCCGTCCGGATCGACGTCCACCCGGCCTAGCTGCTCGTTGGAGATGGCGACGTGCACGTTCCGCCTGGCCGGCAGGTAGCCATCCGGCAGCCGGAAGATGGTGAGGTTGGCGTCGGGGATCTGAGGGTCGTCGTCGAGGGCGTCGCACTGGCCTCCGGTGCCGTCGGCTACCTTCACGAGGCCCTTCAGGTGCACCGTCCCGGATTGGTCTTTATAGAACCCGGCCAGGTTGTGTTGGCCATCGCCGAAGTTCTGCCAGAGGCAGTCGTTGTCCGCACCGCCTTTCCCGAACGCGGGCTCCCCGGGGAATCCGACGTTGTGCCACGCCTCCGACTGCCAGTCCTTGCCATCGAGCTTATCGGCGTCGAGGTTCTGGGCTTTGCCCGCCGTCGCGTTGACCGTGAGGGGCGCCTTGCCGTCGGCCACGCCGAGCTGCAGCGCCCTCGAGCCCGCCGCCGTGTTGGTGTTTTGCACCTGCAAGGCCGGACCGCCCGAGACGTTGCCCGTTAGCTTGGTTACGGTCGTGGCCAGGTTGGCCTTGCCCAGCAAGAAGGGGTTGCCGTTGGCCCCGAGGGCCGTCGTTGCTACCCCGAAAACGAGCGCCATCACCAGGGCCAGCCCGAAGACCATCGAGGCGGTCCTCCCCACCCACGCCGCCTTGCCTGCCGCGTTCCTTAGCATCCCCCGCTCCTTTCTCGTCGTTTGCCCTGCTCCCCCACTGTGCCGCGGGGGGCGGGGGAGCGCCGCGCCCCCCGCGTCCCTTGCTTGACCCTCTTCAGGAGGCGGCGTTTCCGGCCCAATGCCGCGGTTCGACGGGTGGTGCGATCTCCCTGTAAGCTCGCGGACCCGTGCGGGCCCACTGCTCGTCGGACATGCGAAGCACCTTTAGGCCGACGTAGCCGAGGGCGACCAGCAACAACACGAAGCCGGAGATCTCCGCGAGCTTGGAGAACTGGACGAGCGTAAGCTCCACGGCGACCCACAGGCCCACGAGGGACGCCGTCCAGACGGGCACCACGCCCGCGCGGTAGAGGCCGGCGGCCAGCGTGGGCAGCCCCAGGAAGAAACCGCCGAGCCACATGAGCAGGACGATCCCCAGGCCCGTGCTGGACCCCAGCCGCTCGCCGAACTCGAACACCTCGGCGGGGACGGCCCCCCCCGAGGCCATCTCCAGCAGCACGAAGTTGAAGGCGCTGTAGCCCATGAACCCCAGGAGCCCGACCAGGAAGAGCCCGCCGCCGACATGGCCCAGGACCGTACCCCGTCCGGGGCCGCGCAGCAGGTGGAGCAGCCCGAGGGCCGCGGGGACGAACAGGACGATCGCCAGCACGTTCAGGAGGTTCGCGGCTAACAGGCGCTCCGGGTGATCGGCTATGCCGGCGAGCGTCCGGCCGAGGTCCCCCTGCGGCGTGTTCGGGTCCAGGGACTCGGCCGCGAGCAGGACCAGGGGCGCCGCTATCAGGCTCGACCCGGCCAGGGTCCTGCGGAAGTCATTGGCCTCCCATATCTTCAACATCTCGATCTCCTTTCCGAGTGATTTGCGATGGGCGGCGCTAGTGGGCACGCCGACCCAAGGTTACGACCGTCGCCGAGGCGCCAGAGGCGATGCCCACGACGGCGTTGAGCAGAACGACCGCCGACCACGCGAACTTGTGCAGGGCGGCCGGGTTGGCCAGGTCGTTGGCGATGAGCGGGACGCTGATCGCGACGAGCAGCACGAACCAGCCCGCCCCCAGCGCCGGCGCCCAACGCGAACCCCGCAAGACCAGCGCGGCGAGCGCGAGCGAGACGGCCGCGAACAGGACCCCGGGCGGGATAAACGTCCGCTCGACTATGCCTTGCACGTAGACGAACGCCGCGGCGTTGCCGATCAAGGCGGCGGCCAATAGAATCGAGGCTGGTTTCCACCTGTCCTTTGCTACCGAATACGCTGCGCTTTTCATCATCTCTTCCCACCTTTCGGTTTTTTCGCTTATCTCGTACGCTACGGACGCGCTAGGGAAGGGGCGCGACCATCTCCACGCCGTACTCCGCCCCCGCGGCGGCGAGCCTCCCGGCCTCCGGCTGGGCATCCTTCGCCGGGGTTGTGGTCTCGCCGGTCGCCGGCTCGCCCACCTCCCCCACGAAGCCCTCGTAGGCCCCGCCCGGCGTCTGGATCGACAGCAGACTGCCGGCTGTCTCTCCCGCGTTGCGGAAGGCGTGCAGGCTGCCCTTGGGCACGTAGACCAGTGAGCCCGGGCCGGCCTCTATCTGCTCGCCCTCCACGACGAACCCGAAGCGGCCCTCTACGACGTAGAGGCACTCGTCCTCGCGGTGCTGGACGTGGGGCCCCTCGCCGCCCCCCGGGCCCACGGTGACCTCGAATAGGGAGTAGGCCCCGCCCGTCTTTTCGCCCGAGACCTTGCGGGTGACCAGCTGCAGCCTGGCCATGCTCACGGCCCGCCCCTCTCCTGGCCGGACATGCACGGGGCTGCTGATGCTCGGGGCTCTCGCTTCCATCGGTCGTCTCCTTTCTTCGTGCTTCGCGGAAGGCTGGGCCCTCCTTTATTAGGCGGTGTTGACGGTTTCCCTTGCGGCGGGGGCTCCCTGTATCGCTGGGAGCCCCCATTGCGTCCAGGAAGCCCGTGCCGCAGAGGTGCGCTACGGGCGCCGTTCCTCTACCAGCGCCCTGGCCGCGTCCGAGTTGTCGGAGGTGTCCGGTTCGAGTGCGCGGGCGGTGGGGTTGCTGTAGCTGGCGTAAGCCCGGTTGGTGTAGGAGCCCGCCACCACGGGCTTGACGTGGATCTTCACCGTCACCGTCTTGTCCACCCCCAGGTTGCCCAGGCGGCACTCCACCACCCGGTCCTCTATGCCGCAGCTACCCGGGACCTCCCTGCTCGTGGTTGCCCTGATGAACCTGACCTTCGAGGGCAGCGGATCCTTCATCTTGACCCCCTCGGCGCGGGTGGTGCCCTCGTTGGTGATCCTGATGGTGAAGGTCTGCAGCTCGCCAACCTGCACGGCCTTGGGGTAGACCGTCTTCTTGAGGACAAGGTCCGGCCCTTCTTGCGCCGTCTGCGCCCCTGCCGTGCCGCCGAAGGCCATCAGCAGCGCGGCCGTCGCCGCGAGCGCCCCCGCGAGCAGTGCCGCTACCCAGGGCCGTCCCGTCCCTGCCGTCGTTGTGTCCGTCATGAAGTTCTCCCTTCTCTTTTTTGGGAGCTGGCCGGGTGAGCCGGCCAGCTCCCAACTATCCGTCTCGCCGTCTTAGTTGACGAACCTCTCGCAGCCGACGAAGCGGTCGAGGCTCTGCCCCGAGCCCTTCTTGACCGTGTCGGTCCCGGCGCCGCAGTCCACGTAGTCCGCGCCACCATCGCCCATGGAGTGGAGGGTGT
>CADCVH010000120.1 GCA_902806085.1 uncultured Rubrobacteraceae bacterium
GGGGACAACACGGTGATGGAGGTGGAGCTCATCTCGCCGATCGCGATGGACGAGGGGCTGAACTTCGCCATCCGCGAGGGCGGCAGGACCGTCGGCGCGGGCGTCGTCACCGAGATCGTCGAATAGCGGTATAACGTTGGTTTAGCGGGGGCGGCAATGGTGCCGCCCCTGTGATTTGGAGGATTATTATGAGACAATTGGTGACGCTGGCTTGCGACGAGTGCAAGCGCCGGAACTACAACAGCCGTAAGAACCGGCGCAACACCCCGGACCGCATCCAGCTAAACAAGTTCTGTCCGTGGTGCCGGCAGCATACGGCGCACCGGGAGACCCGGTAGGACCGTTCGACAAAGGGCAGTAGCTCAGTTGGAAGAGCAGCGGTCTCCAAAACCGCAGGTCGTGGGTTCGAGTCCCTCCTGCCCTGCTCCGAGAGGCGAAGTCATGCGAGGATTCAGTGGGTAAGAAGCGGAGCGCCCAGGCGACGTCCGGAAAGGGCGGTGCGAAGGCGCAGCAACAGCAGCAGCAGAAGAGCGGCGGGTTTCTGGCCGGGCCGAGAAAGTTCGCGCGCGACGTGCGGGGCGAGCTCAGGCGGGTGAGTTGGCCCGGCCGCGACCAGTTGCGCCAGAGCACGGCGGTCGTGCTCATCATCGTGCTGACGCTCGCGGCCTACGTGGCGGTCTGGGACTTCCTCTTCGGCAGGCTCGCGCGTCTGATCTTTACGTAGTCTAGGAGTCTATTCCCTTGAAGAAGTGGTACGTCGTCAACACATACTCGGGCCACGAGAACAAGGTCCGAACGACGCTCGAGCGGCGCATCGAGTCGATGGGCCTCAACCGGCACTTCGGCGAGATCAGCATCCCGACCGAGAACGTCATCGAGATCAAGGACGGCAAGAAGGTCCCGACGGTCCAGCGCCAGTTCCCAGGCTACGTCCTGGTGAACATGGACATGAACGACACCTCCTGGAGCCTGGTCCGCCAGACGCCCGGGGTCACCCAGATCGTCGGGGCCGGGGACACGCCGCTGGCGCTCTCCCGCGCCGAGGTCGAGAGGCTCCTGCACCCGGGCGAGGCCGCGGCGGAGCAGCGCGAGAAGATAAAGACCACCGTGGACTACACCATCGGGGAGACGGTCAAGGTCATCGGCGGGCCGCTGTCGGACTTTACGGGCTCGATCTCGGACATTAACGTGGACCAGTCGCGGCTGAAGGTGCTGGTCTCCATCTTCGGGCGGGAGACGCCGGTGGAGCTCTCTTTCAGCCAGGTAGCCAAGCTCTAAAACAAACGAGAGGAATTTTATGGGCAGAGGACGCGGGCGCCGCGTAGCGCGCAAACTGAAACTGCAGGTCACGGGTGGGCAGGCAAACCCGGCCCCGCCGGTGGGTCCTGCGCTCGGCCAGGCGCAGGTGAACATCGGGGAGTTCGTGCGGCAGTTCAACGAGGCCACGCGCGACCGGATGGGCCAGGTGGTGCCGGTCGAGATTACGGTCTTCGAGGACCGCTCGTTCACGTTCGTCACCAAGACCTCTCCCGCGGCGTACCTGCTCAGGCAGGCCGCCGGCATCGACAAGGGCAGCGGCGAGCCGAACCGCTCGAAGGTCGGCACGGTGAGCCGCGAGCAGGTCGAGGAGATAGCCAGGAACAAGATGCCTGACCTCAACGCCGCCGACGTGGAAGGCGCGTCGAAGATCGTGGAGGGCACGGCCCGGAGCATGGGGATTACTGTCAATGGGTAGACGGCTGATGGAACAGAGGACGAAGATAGACCCGGAGCGCCGCTACTCGCCGCGCGAGGCCCTGGAACTCGTAAAGAGCTTAGACGGCGCCAAGTTCGACGAGAGCGTCGAGGCCCACGTCCACCTCAGCGTGGACCCGAGGCGGGCCGACCAGATGGTCCGCGGGACCCTGATGCTCCCGAACGGCACCGGCAAGACCCGCCGCGTCGCCGTCTTCGCCGAGGGCGAGAAGGCCCGCGAGGCCGAGGAGGCGGGTGCCGACGTGGTCGGCTCCGACGACCTGGCCTCCCGCATTCGGGAGCAGGGCTTCATGGACTTCGACGTGGCGGTCGCCACACCGGACCAGATGCGCTCGGTCGGGCAACTCGGGCCGGTGCTCGGTCCGCGGGGGCTCATGCCGAACCCGAAGAGCGGGACCGTCACGATGGACGTCGGGCGGGCCGTGGAGGAGATCAAGCGCGGCAAGATCGAGTACCGCGTGGACCGGTACGGGATCATCCACGGCATCATCGGCAAGAAGTCCTTTGACGTGGACAGCCTCGTCGAGAACTACTACGCCCTACGCGAGGAGCTGCAGCGGGCCCGCCCCGCGCCGGTCAAGGGCCGGTACTTCAAGACCGTGACCCTTACCACGACGATGGGACCGTCGATCAAGGTTGACCCCACGATAGAGAGGGAGTAAGATCTCGCGCGGACTCTAGAGTCCAAAACTGACCAGAGACAGCCGGGGTCCGAGGCTAGCGCCAGGGACTTAATCTTCCGGCCGAGGTCGTGGAAAGCTCCTTACGGATTCCTTTGCGAACCCCGGGTGCCTCTGCGGCCCCGGGGTTTTCTATTGCAGAGGAGTCGAGGTGAAGAGGGAAGAGAAAGCGCAGGTGATCGAGCGTCTCGCGACCAAGTTGCGGGCAGGCTCGGCGGTCCTGGTGGACTATCAGGGCATGGACGTCGCCCGTAGCACGGACCTCAGGCGTCGCAGCCGCGAGTTGGGCGTCGATTTCGTCGTCGCCAAGAACACCCTGACCAAGCGCGCGGCCGACGAGGCCGGCGTGGAGGGGCTGCGGGAGTTCCTGCAAGGCCCGACGGCGCTGGCGTTCTCGGAGGACCCGGTCGCGAGCGCGAAGCTCATGGCGGAGTTCGCCGACCAGGTCGAGACGTTCGCATTGAAGGGCGGCGTCCTCGACGGTGGGCGCATCATGAACGAGGCCGACGTTGTGGCCCTGTCGAAGCTTCCGGGCCGGGAGCAGCTCATCGCCCAGGTCGTAGGCGGCATCTCGTCGCCGCTCTCGGGCCTGGTGACGGTCCTGAACAACACCGTGCAGGGCCTCGTGGTGGCGCTCGGCCAGATCGCCGAGCAGAAGCAGAACACCGAACAGTCGTAGCAAAAGTCGAGTCCAGGAGGATTTGAAATGGCGGTAAACCAGCAGGAACTGATGGAGTCCATCGAGAACATGACCGTTCTCGAGCTCTCCGAGCTTGTCAAGGCCCTCGAGGAGCGCTTCGGCGTCTCCGCCACCGCGGTCGCCGCGGCCCCCGCCGCCGGCGCTGCCGGTGACGGCGCCGCCGTCGCCGAGGAGGAGCAGACCGAGTTCGACGTCGTGCTCACCGGCGCCGGCGAGAAGAAGATCCAGGTCATCAAGGTGGTTCGCGCGGCCACCGGCCTCGGCCTGAAGGAGGCCAAGGCCCTCGTCGACGAGGCCCCGAACCCCGTCAAGGAGGCCATCAGCAAGGAGGACGCCGAGGCCCTCAAGACCCAGATCGAGGAGGCCGGCGGCTCCGTCGAGCTGAAGTAGCTTTTAGCTGTCAGCGGTCAGCTAAGTTAGCTGGCCCGGGCGGCGCTCCCTTAGGGGGGCGCCGTTTTCTTTTGTCTGGATTTCCAGGGGAGGAATGTGGGACGTTCTTACGTGGTCACCGGGGGAGGCCGGCCCGCTCTCCGGCTGGGTCAACAACGCCGCCGTCTTCCGGGACGCCTCGCTCCACGCGGCGCCGACGCGGGAGGTGCTGGACCTCGTGGCCCTGAACGTCGGCCTCGCCGTGGTCGGCTGCGCCACGGCGGTCCGGCGTTTTCTCGCGGCGGGTAACGGCGGGGCGATCGTCAACATCTCCTCCCACCAGGCGCAACGGACGGTCCCCGGCGCCCTGCCGTACGTGACGGCCAAGGCGGCAACCGAAGGGCTGACCCGCACGCTCGCCGTCGATTACGGTCCTCTGGGCATCCGCACCAACGCCGTGGCGCTCGGCTCTATCGTTACCGAGCGCTACGAGGCGTTTCTAGAAGAACAGGAGCCCGCCGCGGCCCGGCGGATCGAGGAAGAGATGCGCCAGTTGTACCCGGTCGGCCGCGTCGGGCGCCCGGAGGAGGTGGCGGCGGCCGTCGCCTACCTCCTCTCAGAAGACGCGAGCTTCGTGAACGGTGCGACCGTGCCGGTAGACGGCGGCCGGTCGGCGCTGGGGGTCGACCCCGAAGCGCGCAGGACCGAAGGGTAGCAGGGGACGGAAACCCGGAGCCTCGGGGCACGACGCCTGCTGCCTTTGTGGCATGATCCGGGGCGCTGTGCTAGACTGCGCCCGCTGGCCAGAGAGACATCAGAGGCCGGCCACATATTCTTTCCATCTTCCCTTGACTGTGCCCCCGGCGGGGGGTAACATACTCGTTTGCGTGCTCGGCCTTTTTTCGACAATCCTTGCGGAGGAGAGTTAATTTGGTAACCCCTGTCGTGCGCCGGAAACGGCACCC
>CADCVH010000121.1 GCA_902806085.1 uncultured Rubrobacteraceae bacterium
GAGAACCACCTCACCTTCTGGCCTATGGTGCCGGGTATCATCAGCGGCGAGGTCTCCGCCGAAGACGTCGCCCAGCCCTTGAGGCGAGCCCTCATAGCCGCGGGGACCAGCTTCCGCCGGGCCGACCTCGAGAGCATCGATTTCGAGCGTCGCATCGCGGTGGCCGACGGCCGTCCGTTCCCCTACGATCAACTCGTGCTGGCGCTGGGCTCCGAGCCCGCATTCTTCGGCATCCCCGGCATCGAGGAATACGGTATGACCATGAAGAGCATCTCCGACGCCGAGAAGATCCGGGATCGGGTCATAGAGCGCTTCGAGGAGGCGACCCTCGCCGACGGCGCCGTGCCGGACTCGCGGCTCACCTTCGTGGTTATCGGCGGCGGGCCCACCGGCGTGGAGACGGCCGCCAAGCTGCGTGCGCTTGCCCGCGAGGCCCTGGCCCGGGACTACCCGAACGTCCCCGAAGGGAGGGTACGCATCCTGCTCCTCGACGGGGGAGAGGAGATCCTCAAGGAGGTCGATCCGGCGCTTCAGCGGGCGGCCCGCGGGTGGCTCGCCTCCGAGAGGGTCGAGGTCCTGACGGGCGTGCACGCCAAGGAGATCACCCCCGACTGCGTGGTACTCGACGACGGACGCGAGCTCCGGTCGGAGAACGTGATCTGGACCGCCGGCAGCCACCCGAACGCGAAGCTCGGGGACCTCGGCCTCCCCTTGAACGAACGGGGCGCGATCCCGGTGGACGACCACCTGCGGGTGGAGGGCCGGCCCGGCGTGTGGGCCGTCGGAGACAACGCCGCCGTCCCCCCGTCCGCAAACGGCGGGAGGGTGCCGCCCACCGCCCAGGCCGCGGTCCAGGAGGGCGAGGCGGTCGCCGGGAACGTCCTCGCCACCATAGACGGCCGCAAGGGGGAGCTCGAACCCTTCCGGTACCGCTCCCTGGGGATGCTCGTCGAGCTCGGAAGCCGATTCGCCGTCAACGAGGTGCTGGGCGTGAAGTTCAGCGGCACCCTGGCGGCCCTATTTTGGCGGGCGAGCTACCTCTACAAGCTCCAGAGCCCGCACAACCGGTCGCGGGTCGCCGCGGCGTGGCTCCTGGGGATCTTCCTGCCCCCGGCGGTCTCCCAAATACGCAGGGACGGCCGCACGTCCAGAGGGGACGCCAAAGGGCGGGTCGTCTGATCGCCGCGGCCGGGGCAGGAGGAGGGGAGGAGGTCGCGGACGGCGCCAACCGGGTCCGGTCGAAAGGTACGCCGACGACGATCGTCTTAACTCGGCGAACGGTAGCGTTACGTCCCGCGCTTGCTTATCACGCCCGCCTCACCTTTTACTCACCCTCGGCCCAGGTTCTCCGCCAGGATCGGGTAGAGCGACAGGACCAGCAGCAGCGCCATCCCGACGTTGAAGACGCGCACGCGCCCGGGGCTGCCCAGGAACCGCCCGAGCCCGGCGCCGAACCCCGCCCAGACCCCTACGCTGGGGACGGCGACGAGCCCGAACACCAGGGCGGCGACGAGCACGTTGAGGAAGTACCCCTCCTCGGGCACGTAGGCCGTCACCGCGCCCACCACCGTGACCCAGGCCTTGGGGTTTACCCACTGGAACGCGGCGGCCCCGAGGAAGCCCAGCGGCCGATCCGCCGGGCCACCGCCGCCGGCCGTCTTTGGCGCCCCGCTCCGAGCGATGCCCCAGGCCAGGTAGAGCAGGTAGGCGGCGCCGACCCAGCGCAGGACGTCGTAGAGGACCGGGTAGGCCCGGAACACTCCACCGAGCCCCACCCCAACCGAGGCAATGAGCACCGTCATGCCGAAGGCGAACCCGAGCAGCGTCGGCACGCTGCGCCTGAAGCCGAAGTTCGCCCCCGAGGCGAGCAGGATGACGTTGCTCGGCCCCGGGGTCGCGGTGGCCACGAAGGCGAACGCCACGAAGGCGAGCAGAAGTTCTAAGGTCACGGCGCGTTTCTCCTCCCGGTCGACCCAACAAAATGCGTTCGCGTGCACCGGTACACGGGGCGGGATGGTAGGCGCGCGTGCCACTGTGGTAAACAGCCAATACCGCAATGGACCTTGCGCACGGGCGATACCGGCGCGACAATGCGCCGAATGGATTACGCCGGCGTCAAATTGGACCGGTCCGACGGTCCGTCGCTGTACGACCAGCTCGCGGAGGCTTTGGCCTCGGCCGTGGCGGGAGGCGGGCTGGCCGTGGGGGAGCGGCTGCCCTCCGAGCGGGAGCTCGCCGGCGTCCTCGGGGTGAGCCGCACGACGGTCGTGGCCGCCTACCGGGAGCTCGAGGCGCGCGGGCTGGCGCGAGGCCACGTCGGGCGGGGCACGTTCGTGGTAGGCGGGGCCGAAGCGGACGACGAGGGCGCGCCCTTCGCCTGGCGGGGCAAGCTGGCGTCGGGCGCGGGCAGGCTCTCCGACCCGGCGCTGCGCGCCCTGGTGGGGGAGACGAGGCCCGACACGGTTTCCTTCGCCCCCGGGATGCCGGCGCTGGACCGCTTCCCCGTGGACGCCTTCCGCCGCCTCACGGACAGGGTCTTGAGGAGGGGGGCCGAGGCGTCGCTCGGGCTGTTGCCCACAGAGGGCCACCCGGGCTTACGCGAGGCGATCGGCGCCAGGTCGGGCGCGGGACGCGAAGAGGTGCTCGTGGTCTCAGGCGCGCAGCAGGGCCTCGACCTCGTCACGCGCTGCCTGGTGGACCCGGGCGACTGGGTGGTGATGGACCGCCCCGGTTACCTCGGCGCGGTCCAGACCTTCCTCTCGGCGGGGGCGAACGTCGTGGGCTGGGACTTCGAGAAGGCCGACACCGGGGAGCTTGGGGATCTGCTGCTGCGCCACAGGCCCAAGCTGATCTACACCAACCCCACGTTCCAGAACCCCACCGGTCTCACCCTGCCGCTACCCAAGCGCCGGGAGGTCCTGCGCCTGGCGCGCCGCCACCGGGTCCCGGTGGTGGAAGACGAGCCCTACCGGGAGCTCGGCTTCGCGGGCTCGTCCCCGCCGCCCCCGACGTTGCGCGATCTCGACGAGAGCGGCCTCGTGGTCCACCTCGGCACGTTCTCGAAGACGTTGGCCGCGGGCCTGAGGTTGGGATGGGTACTGGCGCCCGAGGCGGTCGTCGAGCAGCTGGCGCTCGTGAAGGCGAGATCCGACCTGTTCGGGAACGCCGTAAGCCAGCTCGTGGCAACGGAGGCGCTCGCCACCGACCTCTTCGACGCGCACGTGGCCTCCATACGCGAAGAGCACGAGAGGAGGCACCGGGCGTTGGCGCATTCCCTGGAACGCCTCCTGGTACCCGGAGCGCTCTCGTGGCGCGCCGCCGAGGGCGGCCTGTACCTGTGGTGCCGCCTCTCCGGGCCGGGCCTGGACTCCTCCCGGCTGCAAGAGGAGGCCGCGCGGGTCGGGGTCTCGTTCGTGGCGGGGCGGCCGTTCTACGCCGACGGCGGAGGCGACCGTCGGATCCGCCTGTGCTACACCAGCCTCCCGCCGGCCGACATCGAACGGGGTATCGGCCGCCTCGCCGGACTTCTCGGCGAGGCGAACGGCCAGACGGTTCCCCTCGCGTCCGCCTCGCGTCCGTTGGTCTGAGCAGACCGGTCACGGCAGTGTATCCGAGGGTTCGGGAACCGCTTATCCCCGCCGGTAGGTTCCACCGCGGCCTTCCTCGTCTACCATGATTCCCGACACGCCGCGCGGGATCGTGGCGAGTTGTACTCGATAGCGCCCCGTACTCGAGTTAGCGTGCTGAAAAACGCGGTAAAGGGAAACCTGACCATAAACGGCGCAACGCCCGCGCGGAGCCAGGACCGGCAGAAGCTCCGTAAAGCAATAGAGACCCTCGGCTCCGGACTCGACCGAGGCTGGTCCGACCGCTCGCCGTCGCGTCGGCCCGGAACGGGAGCCTTTCGGCCGCGAGGAACCGGTAAGCGGGGCCTCAGCGCGGTCGGACGTCGAGCAGCTCCCGCGCGAGGGATCTCGCCACACCGATGGGCTCGCGGCTGCGGCGCATCGCCGCCGTCGCGGCGGCACCCTCGAGCAACAGGAGCAGCCGCTTTGCGAGGGTCCTAGGCTCGTCGAACCCGGCCTCCTTCGCCAGGGCGGCCAGGTGCTCCTCGACCCCCTCCTTGTGCCGCCGGGCGACGACGCGGGCCGGGTGGTCCGGGTCCGGGATCTCGGCCGCGGCGTTGGCGAACGCGCAACCCCGGAAATCTTCCCCCACCAACCACTCCTCGTACGCCTCGAAGACGGCCAGGAGCTTCTCCTTGGGCTCGACCACGGCTTCGGTTGCGCCTCGCAGGTAAGCCTTCCATCCTTCGTCGCGGCGACGGAGGTACTCGGCGACGAGCCCGTCTTTGCCCCCGAACCGGTTGTAGAGCGTCCTCTTGGAGACCCCCGCCCTCTCCGAGACGGTGTCCACCCCGACGGCCCTTATGCCCTCCCGGTAGAAGAGGT
>CADCVH010000122.1 GCA_902806085.1 uncultured Rubrobacteraceae bacterium
GGCCGGTCCCGACCCCAGAACGACGTGGAGACCAGAGTTTTCGTTGGTGCCGTACATAGCTGCTCCTTCCTTAGTAACGGTTATCATTTTACGAACTAAGTTAACAAACGGTAAAAAAGGGGGTCCCCCCTAACTATCGAGCCACGCGGTAAGGTAGTCGCGCGCGGCCTGGTCCGCCAGCCTCTGCGCTTCCTCGTTGCCGCCCGTGATACGGCCGGCCATGGCGAGGGCGACGAGACCGTGGACCGTGCCCCACAGCATATTCACCTTGCCCCAGACGTCCTCGGCCTCCTTTCCGTTTCTTACCAGGATCTCTTCGATCGTTTCTCTCAGCACTTCGGCGATTTTCTCGCCCTCCCTTCGAAGTTCCGTCACGGGGAAAGACACCCCGCCCAGGCCGTACATGACCTGGTAGAGATCGGGGGACTTGAAGGCGAGGTCCAGCCAAGCGTGGCCTACATCGATCAGCGCTTCCTCGGGGTCTTCCGCGGCCCTCCGGGCGCGCTCGACGGCTTCGAGCTGCTCCGCGTAACCCTGGCGCATGAGCTCCAGCAGGATCTCGTCCTTCGAGTCGAAGTACTCGTAGATCACCGGTGGACTGTACTCGATGATGGCGGCGATCTTGCGGATCGTCACCGCCCGCCAGCCCTCCTCCGACGCGATCTCACGCGCCGCGGCCAGAATGCCCTCCCTCAACTGCTGCCTCTGCCTCTGCCTGCGTTCCTTGATGCCCATCGTCCCCGTCCTCCGACGTTCGTTTCCCAATCTCTGTTTGATACTTTACCTTAGTTAGATACGGCGGTCAAGGTGCTTTGGGATCGTGATCCGGGCAGGATGCTCCGGTGATGGCTTGGCTCCTCCGACCCCCGAGAAAGAGCCGCCCCTTGCGGGGGCGGCTCAAAGGTTGCGGTTCTGGGGCCTCTAGACCCTCCGGTAACGCCAGACGGCCACGGGGACGAAGACGACGAGGATGCCCATTACCCAGACGAAAGCCGGCCACACGGGGCCGCCGAGCTGGCCGCCCAGGACCAGGGAGCGCAGGGCGTCCACGATGGTCGCGATCGGGTTGATCGCGGCGAAAGCCTGGAGCCATCCCGGCATCGGGTCCACCGGCACGAAGACCGAGGAGGCAAAGATCAGGGGGAAGACCCAGAGCATTCCGAGGCTCTGGACCGATTCGGGGTCCCGGACCAGTAGCCCTATGGTGGCCGAGATCCACGAGAAGGCGAACCCGAAGAGCAGGACCAGCGTCACGGCCCCGAGCGCCCCCAGGAATCCGTTTTGGAAGCGGAAGCCGATCAGGTACCCGATCCCGACCATCAGGAGCACCACGAAGAGGTTTCGCACCGTGTCCGAGATGGTCCGTCCGGCCAGCACGGCCGAGCGGGCGACCGGCAGGGACCTGAAGCGGTCGACGACGCCCTTGGAGAGGTCGTCGGCGAGCCCGACCCCGGTCTGGGTCGCGCCGAAGACCACCGTCTGTACGAAGATGCCGGGCAAGAGGTAGTCGATGTAGCTGACGCCGGCCGCCTGGATCGAGCCGCCGATGGCGCCGCCGAAGACCTAGGCCAAGAGCAGCACGAAGATGACCGGCTGGAGCGTCACGCCTACGAGGAGCGTCGGCACCCGTAAGTAGCGGGTGAGGCTGCGCCGGGCCATCACCAGGGAGTCGGAGAAGGTCCAGCCGATCTCCTGGAGGTACGATGGAGAATCTTGCGACGATTCGGTCTGAGTGCTCATGGCTTTATGCCCCCTTCGTCGTGGCGGCGCTTACCGGCCCGCCCCGGTTCGGGTTCTCTTCGTCGGCGTCTTGCCCTTCCCCGGTCTGCTCGGGGCCGGCGGCCCGCCCCGTGAGGGAGAGGAAGACGTCGTCCAGGGTTGGGCTGCGGATCGTCGCGTCGTCGACCCTTATGCCGGAGCGGTCGAGGCGTCGCACGACCTCGGTGATCAAACCGGGCTCCTTGCGAACCGGGAGCGTCAGAAGGTCTCCCTCGACTTTTGCCTCGTCTTCCCCGAGCGGGGCGAGGGCGCGGGCGGCGTCTCCGGCGTCCCGCCGCCGGTAGAGGGTTACCTCCAGCCGCTCGCCACCGTGGCGGCTCTTCAGCTCCTCGGTGGTACCCTGGGCGATCAAGCGTCCTCCGTCTATGACGGCGATGCGCCCGGCGAGCCGGTCGGCCTCCTCCAAGTACTGGGTGGTCAGCACGATCGTGGTCCCGCCGTCGGCGAGCTCCCCGATGACCTCCCACATCCCGTTGCGGCTGACCGGGTCGAGCCCCGTGGTCGGCTCGTCGAGAAAGAGCACCCGGGGCTCCCCGACCAGGCTCGCCCCGAGGTCGAGCCGGCGGCGCATCCCGCCCGAGTAACCGCCGACGGCCCGGTCCGCCGCGTACGACAGGCCGAACCGTCCCAGAACGTCTCTTGCCCGCTGGCGGACCTGCCTGCGGGGGAGGTGGTACAGCCTGCCGACCATCTCGAGGTTCTCCCTGCCGGTCAGGTTCTCGTCCACGGCGGCGTACTGGCCGGCGAGCCCGATGTTCTGCCGCAGCCTTCGGGCGTCGCGTACCACGTCGAAGCCGGCAACAGAGGCGCGGCCCGCGTCGGGCCTGAGGAGCGTGGTCAGAACCTTCACCAGGGTCGTCTTGCCCGCGCCGTTCGGGCCCAGAAGCCCGAAGACCGCGCCCCCCTCCACCTCCAGCGAAACGTCGTCGGGGGCCGTCACGGTCCCGAAGGACTTGCTCACCCCCTCGACGCTCAACGCCCCCGATTTTGCGGTAGTAACGTTCATGCTGGTTCCCAACTCTCGAAGATTCGGTGTCTCTAGAAGCGAGGGCCGGAAGCGATGCCCCCGGCCCTCGTCTTGCTTCCGTGGTACGCCGGTGCCTACTCCCTCCTCAGGGCCTCTACGGGCTGCAGGCCGGCCGAGCGGTAGGCCGGCAGCACCCCGAAGACCACCCCGATCAGGACCGATGCCCCCGAGGCGATCAAGACCGAGTTCAACGTCACCGCCGTGGCCAGGTTGGCCGACAGGGCCGGCAGCAGCGCCGAAACGCCCACCCCCACCCCTATGCCAACCAAACCGCCGAAGACCGAGAGCAGGACCGCTTCGAGCATGAACTGCGAGAGCACGTCGGCGTTGGAGGCTCCGAGGGCTTTCCGGACGCCTATCTCCCTGGTCCTCTCCGTCACCGAGACGAGCATGATGTTCATGACGCCTATGCCGCCAACGAGCAGGGAGATGGCGGCTATGCCCGTAAGTCCTATGGTGAGGACGTTGGTGATCTGGGTGAAGCTCGAGAGCAGCTGCTCCTGGGTGGTCACCGAGAAGTCCTCGGCGCCCGCGTGGAGGCCCTTGATCTCGGCGGAGATGTCCTTGGCCGCCGCGTCGACGGCGTCGGGGTTCTTCGCCAGCGCCGTTATCTGGCTGACGTTCTCCGCCCCCGAGAGCGAGAGGGCGTCGTCGGTGACCATGTAGGAGGAGGCGGGCTCGGCCGCGAAGCCGCCGCCGGTGGACTCCTTGGAGATGCCCACCACCTCGTACTCCTCGCCCCTGATAGAGACGGCCTCTCCGACCGAGGCCTCGGGCCCCGAGTTCAGCAGGTCCTTGGCGGAGGCGGCGGTGAGGACGAGCTCGTTGCCGTTTTGCACGAAGCGGCCGGTTTGGAGCTTCGTGGAGTTTATCTCCTTGTACGAGGGGTCGACCCCGGTGAACGAGTAGCCGGCGCCCTCTATGGGCACCGTCACCGAGACGCTGGGCGAGGCCGCGGTCACCGACGGGAGCTCCGCCACCGCGTCCACGTCCTCGGTGGTGAGGGTGCTAACGGCCCCTTCGTCCTCCTCCGGTTCGGCGCCGCCCTCGCCGGCGCCGCCGGAGCCGGGGGCTATGGTGATGAGGTTCGGGCCCAGGGCGTCCAGTTGGCCGGTCACCTGCTGCTGGACCCCGGCGCCCAAAGACATGATCAGGATGACCGCCGCCACCCCGATGACGACGCCGAGCGTCGTGAGGAGCGAGCGAGCCCAGTTGCCGAAGAGGGCCGAGAGGCTCATCCTCGCTATCTGCAATGCCTTCCTCATGACGCGACCCCTATCTTCTCGTCGGTCCTACCGTTAGTCCTACCGTTGGTCCTACCGTTGGTCCTGTCGTCTGCGACGATCAGGCCGTCGCGTACCTCGACGATACGCTCCGCCCGTTCGGCCACGTCCGTGTCGTGGGTGACCATGATGAGCGTGGTGCCGTCGGCCTTGAGCTCCCCGAAGAGTTCCAGGATGCCTTCCCCGGACTTGGTGTCCAGGTTCCCGGTGGGCTCGTCGGCCAGCACGATGGCCGGGCTGTTGACAAGGGCCCTGGCTATGGCCACCCTCTGCTTCTGCCCGCCGGAGAGCTCGGGCGGCTTGTGGGTAGCCCTGTTCGAGAGCTCCACACGCTCGAGGGCCTCCATCGCCCCGC
>CADCVH010000123.1 GCA_902806085.1 uncultured Rubrobacteraceae bacterium
TACTACTGGATCGGCGCGATACCCGCGATGGTCTTCGTGGCCCTGTTCATGATCCCCTTCTACTACGCGAGCCGGGTCCACTCCGTCCCCGGCTTTTTGAAGCTCCGCTACAACGAGGCGACGCGCGGGTTCAACGCCATCCTGTTCGCCATCTTCATGGTTCTGCTCTCCGGCATAAACATGTACGCGATGGCGATAGTCTTCCAGTTGCTCCTCGGGTGGTCTCTCACGGCGAGCATCATCTTGTCCGCGGGGATAGTGCTCGGGTACGTAACCTTAGGCGGCCTCTCCTCCTCGATCTACAACGAGGTCTTGCAGTTCTTCCTGATCACGCTCGGGCTGGTGCCCCTCGTGATCTTCGGCCTGATAGACGTCGGCGGCCTCCCCGGCCTGCGGGAGTCCATAGGCCGGGCTGACTTTTTCCACGCGTGGGCCAACACGGGCTCGACGGACAACCCGATGGCCGTGCACTGGTTCGCCATCGTCTTCGGCCTCGGGTTCGTGCAATCTTTCGGCTACTGGTGCACGGACTTCCTGGTCGTCCAGCGGGCATTGGCCGCCGAGGACGAGGCCGCGGCGCAGAGGACCCCGCTCATCGCGGCGTTCCCGAAGCTGATGTACGGGGTGCTGGCCATCTTTCCAGGCCTGATCATCCTCTCCATCCTCCCGAACCTCGGCGAGGACAACTACAACATGGCGGTCCCCTACGCGATGGCCTACTACTTCCCAACAGGGATGCTGGGCGTCGGCCTGACGGCGCTGCTCGCCGCGTTCATGAGCGGGATGGCCGGCAACGTTACGGCCTTCAACACCGTCTGGACCTACGACATCTACAAGGCGTACATCAACCGGGACGCCCCCGACCGCCACTACCTCAACGTGGGCCGCATAGCCACCGTGGCGGGTGTGGCCCTGAGCGTGCTCGCGGCGTACCTGGTGCTCGGCTTCGCGAGCATCATCGACTACGTCCAGCTCCTGCACGGTATCTTCCTGGCGCCGCTGTTCGGGACGTTCCTTCTGGGCATGTTCTGGCGCCGCTCGACGGGCTGGGGCGGCTTTTTCGGGCTCTTCTCGGGGACGGTGACCGGCGTGGTCCTGTACCTCATCTCGCTGGACAGCTCGGTGGGTGCCTCCATGTACCGCGCCATCTGGGCCTGGGTCGTGTGCGTCGTCGTGACGATAGCGGTCTCCCTCGTCACCCAACCCAAGCCCGACTCTGAGCTGCGCGGCATCGTGTGGGGCCTGACCGAGCAGAAGGAGGTCAGGGAGGAGGCCTGGTACAAGAAGCCGTGGATCCTCGCCGTTATCGTGCTCCTTATGACCCTGGTCCTGAACATCTACTTTTTCTAACGCGGGTTGCGAGAGAGAAGGCCGTTGTGAAAGGTTTTGAGGTTCGAGGTTTTGAGGTTCGAGGTTTTGAGGGGTGCGTTTACGGTGCTCGTCGACGGGCGTGGTTGTTGGTGGGAACCCTCCACCTCAAGGCCTTAAGCCTCAAGGCCCTAGAACCTCAAAACCTCGAACCTACCCTGAGGAGGAGCGCATGAGCGAACACCGCGAGGAACACCACGAGTACGGGGAAGAGGAGAGGGTTTCGGAGCACTCCGGCACGAACCACTCCATGGCCATAGGCTTCTACATCGCGGCCATAGTTCTGATCTTCGGCGTCACGCTCGTCCTGGCCGGGTTGATCTCCTCGGGCCAGCAGGCCCAGGGGAACGTCGGCTTCAACATCAACCTCTGGTGGGGCCTGGTGATGGTCGTCTCGGGGTGCGTCATCCTGGGCATGACCCTCGCCTCCCCCCGCCGCCGCGCCGAACGCGCCGCCAACCGCTAACCGGGCGGGCCACGCCGCGCGCACGGAGACGGGGCCCGTCCCGGGTGCTTTTGGCTCGCCCCGGTGGGCTCGCCGGGGTCCCCGGAGCGGGCGACGCTACCCGTCCTGGCCCCGGTCTTCGCGCACGATGAGGACCGGGTTATGCGCGTGGCGGATCACCGAGTCGGAGACGCTCCCCATCAGCGCCCGCCGCACGCCACCGAGGCCCCGGCTGCCGAGGACCGTCAGGCCGGCGTGGAGTTCCTCGGCGAGCTTGACGACCGTGGCGGGCGCGTTCCCGGACGCGACGTGCGTCTCCCCGACCCTGCCGCCGGCGGGCGCGACCACCCCGGCCTGACGGTCGAGAAACTCGCGGGCTTCCCTCTCGACCCGTTCGCGAAGAGTGGGCGTACTAAGGTAGCCGATCGTCCCGCCGCGGATGGTCAAACAGCAATCGCGCGTGCGGAGACGGGATGCTGCTCCCGGGCAAAGCCAGTCCCTGGTCAGGGAGGAGTACGGAAATGAGTACAACTTTGAGCCAGATCCCGGATCTCGTCGGCAAGCTAGACGACAGCTCAGGAGACGAAACGGCACGCGAGCGATTTAGAAAGCTCTTGACCGATGGCAAGGTAGAGAATTGAGCCATATACGGGCCTGAGTGACGCTTTCGGTGCCGAGGTGTATGTTGGCGACGGGTTTGGTTACAAAACTCAATGTCCGTTCTACAAACTTTGGCGTCTACCGACGACAATTCCGTCTTGCGTCGCGGATCGCACCCTGCCATGCTTGACGCGCGAAGAGGCATAAAGGGGGAACGGTGGAACGGGTTGGCGGGGAGGGCGAGGGGCAGCCGGTCTCTATCAGGCAGGTGGCGTTCGCGAGCTTTATCGGGACGGCCGTCGAGTGGTACGACTATTTCCTGTATGCGACCGCCGCGGCGCTGGTCTTTAACGGGCTGTTTTTTCCGAACTTCGCGCCGCTGACGGGGACGCTGGCGTCTTTCGCGACGTTTGGGGTGGGGTTCGTGGCCCGGCCCATCGGTGGGGTGGTGTTCGGGCATTTCGGGGACAGGATCGGCCGCAAGTCCATGCTCGTTATCACGCTGCTGTTGATGGGCGGGGCGACGTTCCTGATCGGCTGCCTCCCGACCTTCGAGACGGCGGGCATCCTGGCCCCCATCTTGCTCGTCGCCTTGCGCTTCGTGCAGGGCTTCGCGGTGGGCGGGGAGTGGGGTGGGGCCATCCTGATGGCCGTGGAACACGCCCCCGAAGGGGAGCGCAACTTCTACGCGAGCTGGCCGCAGTTGGGGTCTCCGGCCGGCCTGATCCTCTCCACGGCCGTCTTTACCGCCTTCTCGTCGCTCCCGGAGGATCAGTTCCTCTCCTGGGGCTGGCGGGTGCCGTTCCTGCTCTCGATCGTGCTCATAGGCGTGGGGCTGTTCATCCGGCTGCGGGTGCTGGAGTCGCCGGCTTTCAGGAGGGTAAGGGAGCTCGGGGCGCAGGTGCGGGTGCCGCTGGTGGAGGTGCTGAGGCGGTACCCGCTGGCAGCACTTCTCTCTGTCGGGGTCGTGCTCGTCAATATCGGGGGGTTTTATCTGGTGGTGACGTTCACGCTGGCTTACGCGACGGAGGAGCTCGGGGTGGGGCGGAACATCACCCTGATCGGGCTGCTGCTCGCGGGCGTCGCCGAGATCTTGGGTATCTTGCTCCTCGCCAGGACGGCCGACAGGATCGGCCGGAGGCCGGTGGCGCTCGGGAGCGCGGCCGTGGTGACGCTCTTTGCGTTCCCGTTCTTCTGGCTCGTGGACACGGCTTCCGCGCCCCTGATCTGGCTCGCCATGTGCACCTGGACGTTCTCGGCGGGCGCCCTCTACGGCGTGACGGGCGCGTTTATCTCGGAGCTTTTCGACGCCCGCGTGCGCTATTCTGGCATCTCTTTGGGCTACCAGATGGCCGGCGTCCTCGGCGGCGCCGTGGCGCCGCTCCTCGCCACCTACCTCGTCCAGCAGGCCGGCGGCGACTCCTGGCCCGTCGCGACGTACCTGTTCGCCATGTCCCTCGTGAGCCTGCTCGCGGTCTTCTTCGCCGCCGACAGGTTCCGCGTCGCCATAGACGGGGGCGCCAGGGAGATGCCTACGGGAATGGGGGAGCGAAGCTGATGGGTTCTTCGGGGGAGATCGAACGCGGGGTCTTCGAAAAGATCGACGAGAACTGGGACCGGGAGGTCGCGTTCCTGCGCGGGATGGTTCGCCGCCCGAGCACTTTGGGCAACGAGGCCCACGTCCAGCGCTTCGTGGCCGGGGAGCTTCGGGGGATGGGCCTCGCGCCCGACGTGTGGGAGATAGACCACGCGGAGATAGCGCGTCTGCCCGGCTACTCGCCCGTCGAGTGGTCATACGCGGGCCGCCCGAACGTCGCCGCCGTCTTGAAGTCCTCCGGGAACGGGCGTTCCCTCGTCTTTAACGGGCACGTGGACGTGGTGCCTGCCACGCCCGAGCACCACTGGACCGTCGACCCGTGGGGGGCCGAGGTCCAGGACGGCAGGATGTACGGGCGCGGGGCCGCGGACATGAAGGCCGGGGTCGCGGCGATGGTCTACGCCACGCGGGCGCTGATGGAGGCCGGGGTGACGCTCGCGGGCGACCTCGTGCTGCAGACGGTTATAGAAGAGGAGTGCACGGGCAACGGCGCCCTGGCGGCGCTCGCCCGCGGGTACGGGGCCGACGCGGCGATCATACCCGAGCCCTTCGGTCGCAGGCTCCTCGAAGCGCAGGTCGGCGTGATGTGGGCCCGCGTCACCGTGAGGGGCAAGGGCGCCCACGCCGAGAGGGCCTCGGCCTCCGTGAACGCCGTGCTCGCGGCCGTGCCGCTGCTAGGGGCGGTCAAAGAGCTCGAGGCCGAGGTCAACGGGGCGCCGGGGCGACCGCCGCAGTTCGACGGGATCGAGCACCCGCTCAACTACAACGTCGGGATCTTGCGGGGCGGCGACTGGGCCTCGTCGGTGCCGGAGGAGTGCGTCTTCGAGGTCAGGATCTCCTGCTACCCGGGCGAGGGCCTGGAGGCCGTGGAAGCCCGCTTCAAGGACAAGCTCCTGGAAGCCGCCGGAAAGGACCCCTGGCTCTCCGAGAACCCGCCAAGCATAAGCTTCTACGCCTTCCGGGCCGAGGGATGCGCCATCGACCGGGACGAGCCCGTCGCGGCCTCGCTCGTCGACAGCCACCGGCGGGTGACGGGCGAGGAGCCCGGCTTCTTCTCGTTCACGGGCACCACCGACGCCCGCTTCTTCAACCTCTACCACGGCATCCCGGCCACCTGCTACGGCCCCGCCGGCGCCAACCTCCACGCGCCCGACGAGTGGGTGGACCTGGAGAGCGTCCGCGAGGTCACCAAGGTGCTCGCCCTCTCCGCCATAGACTGGTGCGGGACCGTTTAGGGAGGCCGACTCAGGTCGGGTGAGGTTAGTATGATGGCCGGTGTGTCGGGGGAGACGGAGGATTCGGCGGGAAAGCGGGCATGATCGGCGGAGAGACGAAGCTTCTGGCCCTGATCGGGGACCCGGTGGGCCACAGCCTGAGCCCGGCGATGCACAACGCCGCCTTCGCCGCCGACGGCCTGGACTACGTCTACGTGGCCCTGAACGTGAAGAGTGAAGGCCTGCCCGCGGCGGTCCGCGGCGCCGCGGCCCTCGGGCTCCGGGGCCTCAACGTCACCATGCCCCACAAGCGGGCGATGGTGACGCTCGTGGACGAGTTGGACGAGGGGGCCAGGATCTCCGGCGCCGTCAACACCGTGGTGATAGACGGCCCAACACTCCGCGGCCACAACACCGACGGTCCCGGCATGGTCGAGGCTTGCAAGGAGGCCGGCATCACCCTCAAGGACCGCCGGGTGCTGCTCCTCGGTTCCGGGGGCGCGGCGGCCTCCATCGCCGCCGCGTTCTGCGACGAGGGCATCGGAGGGCTCCACATCGTCAACCGCAACCCCGAAAACGCCGGCACCCTGGCGGACAAACTGCGCGGGGCGGGCAAGAAGGTAGAGATCGAAGTTCACCCCACCGCCGCGTTGGACGGGGCCGTCCGCGCGCCGATAATCGTGAACACCACGCCCCTCGGGATGCGGGACGGCGACCCCCTGCCGCTTCCCCCGGACTATCTGGACGCGAACACGGCGCTCGTGGACGCGGCCTACCGCCCGGGCGCGGAGACCGCGCTCGTCCGGCAGGCCCGCGAACGGGGCGCCACCGTCGTCACCGGCCAGCGGATGCTGCTCTACCAGGGCGTCCTGGCCCAGAGGCTCTGGACCGGCCGCCAACCGAACGTCGAAGTGATGGATAGAGCGCTCTCTTAGGTGTCAGCACGCTACGCCCTGCGGGCTCCGCTTGTCAGCACCTCCCTCCGGGAACTCTCGGCACGCCTCCTTCGGAGGCTTTCAGCCGGTCGCCTCTGCGTGTCACGCCTCGCGACGCCCGAACCGCCGCGCATTGCGCGACCCGGTCGGGCTCTGAACGGCCGAAAGCTGACATACTGAACGCGGAGGCGAAGCCGTAGCGTGCTAAAAGGCGCGAAGCGCCGTGCTACAACGCTACTTCGGCACGGCCGAGTTCTGTAGCCCCCGACTGCCGACGACGAGGACCGGACGGTCCGCCTTGCTGAGGACGGCCGTGGAGAAGCCGGCCCCGAAGATGCGCTCGAACCACGGGCGGCGGTGTCCTCCGGTCACGATCAGGCCCACATCGAGCTCCCGGGCGAGCCTGACTACCTCTTTTTCGGGCCTTCCTTCCCTGTAATGGGACGCCGCCACGCTCCCGCCGAGATCCCCTATGCGCCGCGCCTGGTCTTCGAGGAGCCTGAGGCCGACCAGCCTGCTCCGCTCCAGATAGGCGTCCTTCTCAACCCCGGCCGCGGGGCCGGGATAGGGCGGCCTGGACACCGTGGAGACCACGTACACTATATGCAGCTCCGACCGCGTGCCGTTCGCAAGGTCCACCGCGGCCTCCAACGCCGGCTCCGCCTCTCGCGACCCGTTCGTCGCGACGAGTATCTTCGTAGGAAACATGACACCGCCTCACTAGATGCAGGAAACACATAGAGGATAGTCGCCGGGGGGCATCTTGCAAGCCCCTCGTGTGAAGCAAGCACGCTCCGGCTTCGCCGCCTCCGCTTGTCAGCACGCCGTCTTCGACGGCTTGTCAGCAATTCAGCCGCTCGGGAGAGAGCGGTGGTTGGCAGGCTAAGGGCGGAGGCCGGCAGGCCGGGGTGCTAACGAAGTATTGGACATATACGGTCGTGGTCATCAGAATACCGGGCAGGGGAAAGCGGGGAAGGTGAGAGGCCGAAGGGCCGGGCTGTCGGGTCGGAGAGGGGAGTGGTGTCTATGAGCGTAAGCCCTGCGGGCGGTGCGACGGGGCGGTGGGTCGCGGGGCTCTGTTGGACGGCGGTGGCGCTGGACGGGTTCGACCTGGTGGTGCTGGGGGCGGTGACGCCGGCGCTCCTGGAGTACGAGGCCTGGGGGCTGACGGCGCCCGAGGTCGGCGCGATCACCTCCTACGGCCTCGTCGGGATGATGATCGGGGCTCTAGGCATCGGCACTTTGGCCGACGTGGTCGGCCGCCGCGCGTGCATCCTCGCGAGCGTCGTCAGCTTCTCGGTCTTCACGGCGCTCCTCGCCTTCGCCCCCTCGCCCGGGGTTTTCGGGATCTTACGTTTCCTGGCCGGGCTCGGCCTGGGCGGCCTGATCCCGACGGCCGCCACCCTCGTCTCCGAGTACGCCCGCACGCGACGCGGCAGCTCTTCCATCACCTTCATGATGACCGGATACCACGTCGGCGGCGTCCTGACGGCGCTGCTCGCCATCCCCATCCTCCCCCTACTCGGCTGGCAGGCGATGTTCGTCATAGGGGCTTTGCCTGCCCTCGTCCTGGTGCCGCTGATGCTGAAGAACCTGCCGGAATCCACGAGCTTCCTCGTCGCAAGCGGCCGGAGGGACGAGGCCGAGGAGTTGGCGGACCGGTACGGGATCTCCCTCGAACCCGAGGAGGTCAGGGAGGTCAGGGCCGAAGAACGGGCCTCCGAGGGCACCGGCCTCGGCGCGGTAAAGACGCTCTTCTCAAGCGGGTACGTGCTCGGCACGCTGGCTTTCTCCGTCGCCTCGTTTATGGGCCTGCTCCTCGTCTACGGGCTCAACCAGTGGCTGCCCACGATCATGCGCGACGCCGGCTACGCCCTCGGCGCCGCCCTCGCCTTCCTGCTGGTGCTGAACCTCGGCGCCATAGCCGGGCTGCTCCTGGCCGGCCCCGTGGCGGACCGTTACGGCTCGAAGGTCGCCTGCGCCGGCTGGTTCGCGCTGGCGGCCGTGTTCCTGTTCCTCCTGAGCGTGCAACTGCCGCTGGCCCTGACCTACCTGGCGGTGTTCGTTACGGGGTTCTTCGTCTTTAGCGCGCAGGTCCTGCTCTACGCCTACGTCAGCCGCCACTACCCGACGAGCGGGCGCGGCACCGCATTGGGCTGGGCCGCGGGGATCGGGCGCATAGGGGCGATCTGCGGCCCGCTGCTCGGGGGCCTGCTCCTCGGCGCCGGCCTCGCCGTGCCGTGGGGCTTCTACGCCTTCGCCCTCGTAGGGCTGCTCGGGGCGATATTCGTCTTCGCGGTGCCGAGATCTCCCGCGGACGAGGCCAGGAGGACGGGGGTATCCCCGGAGGCGGCGACGCGTTAGATTGGGCCCGGGGGTGGTCTCCCGGAAGGAGGACTCGTGCGAACACGGGTGGGGATAGTCGGAGGGGGGCCGGCGGGGCTCTTGCTCTCGCACCTTCTGCACGGGCGGGGAATAGAGTCCGTCGTCCTGGAGGCGCGCAGCCGCAAGGACCTGGAGTCCGAGATCCGGGCCGGCGTGCTCGAGCACGGCACGGCGGAGCTGCTGATCGAGACCGGCGTCGGCGACCGGATGCAAAGGGAGGGCGCCGTCCACCACGGGGTCAAGCTCCAGTTCGACGGCCGCCGCGAACGCATAGACCTGGAAGAACTCACCGGCAAGACCATCACCCTCTACGGCCAGCACGAGGTCGTCAAGGACCTCGTCGGGGCCCGCCTCGACGCCGGCGGCGAGATCCTCTTCGAAGCAAAAGGCATCGAACCCCTGGACCTCGAATCGGGGGAACCGAAGGTGCGCTTTGTCAGGGACGGAGAGGAGCAAGAGCTGCGGTGCGACTTCGTCGTGGGCACGGACGGGTTTCACGGCGTGACGCGCAAAGCCCTCCCGGAAGGGGCCAGGGCCGAGTACGAGCGGCGGTACCCGTTCGGGTGGTTCGGGATCCTCGTCGAGGGGCCGCCGTCGACAGAGGAGCTCATCTACGCGCTCCACGACCGCGGCTTCGCGCTCGTGAGCACGCGCTCGCCGCAGATACAGCGGCTGTACTTCCAGTGCGATCCGGGCGACGAGGCCGGCAGCTGGTCGGACGACAGGATCTGGACCGAGATGCACGCCCGCCTGGACACCGACGACGGCTGGACCGTGAACGAGGGCAAAATAATCCAGAAAAACGTCGTCCAGATGCGCTCCTTCGTCTGCGAACCCATGCGCCACGGCCGCCTCTTCCTGGCCGGCGACGCCGCCCACATCGTCCCCCCGACCGGCGCCAAGGGCATGAACCTCGCCGTCGCCGACGTGCGCGTGCTCTCTAGGGGACTCGCCGGGTTCTACGAGTCGGGAGATACCAACGGGCTCGACCGCTACTCCGCGACCTGCCTGCGGCGCGTATGGAAGGCGAGCCGGTTCTCGTGGTGGATGACCTCGATGCTGCACCGCTTCGACGGGGACAACGCCTTCCAGTACAGGATGCAGGTGGCCGAGCTGGACTACGTCGCGGGCTCGCGGGCCGCCTCCACCTCGCTCGCCGAGAATTACGTCGGCCTGCCGATGGCCCCGGAGCTTGAGGCTTCGGCAGAAGAGCGGACGGCGCAGGGCGCGTCCTGACCGGCGAACAGGAAAGAGAGGGAGGCCACCGATTGGCCCACGTAGCAAACCTGCGCGAGGCGGTCGCGGGGCTCGTGCGGGACGGGGACTCCGTCGCGCTAGAAGGCTTCACGCACCTCATACCGACGGCCGCGGCGCACGAGATCGTCCGCCAGGGCAGAAGAGACCTCACCCTCATCCGGATGACGCCCGACCTGATCTACGACCAGATGATAGGCGTGGGCTGCGCGCGAAAACTCGTCTTCTCCTGGGGCGGCAACCCCGGGGTGGGCTCCCTGCACCGCTTCCGCGACGCCGTCGAGAACGGGTGGCCGCAACCCCTGGAGATAGAGGAGCACTCCCACGCCGGCATGGCGAACCGCTACGTCGCCGGCGCCTCGGGCCTCCCGTTCGCCGTCCTGCGCGGCTACGTCGGCACGGACCTGCCGAAGGTGACCCCGACGATAGCCCCCATAGAGTGCCCGTTTACGGGCGAGGAGCTGATGGCGGTGCCGGCGCTGAGGCCCGACGTCGCCATCATCCACGCCCAGCAGGCGGACGGCCGGGGGAACGTCGCGGTCTGGGGCATCTCCGGCATCCAGAAGGAGGCCGTCCTCTCCGCGAGGCGCGCCATCGTCACGGTGGAGGAGGTCGTGGAAGAGCTTGCGCCGCACCCTTTCCAGATCGTCCTTCCGGCGGTCGCCATAGACGCCATAGCGGTCGAGCCCCACGGGGCCCACCCGTCCTACGCCGACGGCTACTACGACCGGGATAACGCCTTCTACGAGGCGTGGGATGCGATCGCACGCGACCGGGGGATGTTCCGGTCGTGGATGGATGAGCACGTCCTCGGCACGGAGAACTTCGGCGAGTACCTCAGGAGTGTTCGGGCGGAAGGGATGGTCTCGAAGTGACGACACACGGAGAGAAGGCCGGGGCCGCGGCCTCCTACACCGCCGACGAGATGATGACCGTGGCCGCCTCCCGCGAGCTCGCCGACGGGGCCGTTTGCTTCGTCGGCATAGGCCTTCCGAGCGAGGCGGCGAACCTGGCACGCGCCACGCACGCCCCCGGGTGCGTGCTTATCTACGAGTCCGGCACCGTCGGCGCGAAGCCGGACGTCTTGCCGCTCTCCATCGGGGACGGGGTGCTCGCGGAGCACGCGGACTCGGTGGTATCCGTGCCGGAGATCTTCAACTACTGGCTCCAGGCCGGGCGCGTGGACGTCGGCTTCCTCGGCGCCGCCCAGGTCGACCGCTTTGGCAACATCAACACCACAGTCGTCGGCCCCTACGAGAGCCCGAAGGTTCGCCTGCCCGGCGCGGGCGGGGCGCCCGAGATCGCGGCCTCGGCCAGGGAGGTCATCATCATGCTCCGCCACAAGAGGCGCGCCTTTGTCGAGGAGCTCTCCTTCGTCACCTCCGTCGGCCACGGCACGGGCGGCAACCACCGCGCAGAGCTCGGCTACACCGGCGCCGGCCCCACCGTGCTCATCACGGACCTCGGCGTCCTGCGCCCCGACCCCGAGACGGGAGAGCTCACCCTGGTGGCGCTCCACCCGGGCGCGACCGTCGAGCAGGCGAGGGAGGCGACCGGCTGGAACCTGAAGGTCGCGGACGACCCCGGAAGCACCGACCCCCCCACGGAGGGGGAATTGCAGGTCCTCCGCGACCTCAAGGCCAGGACCGAGGCGGCAAGGAGAGGAACGTCCACATGACAGCGGACCGGGAACGGCAGCATCCATCACCTACCGAGACGACCCCGAACCGTCACGGACCCCGAACCCGCTACCGGAAGGAGCGTGTGAACCCGATGGCCTACGAAGGAGCGAGGGAGGCCTGGATCGTGGGCGCCGTCCGCACCCCGATCGGGCGCCACGGCGGCTCTTTAAGCCCCGTCAGGCCCGACGACCTCGGGGCGATAGCCCTCGAAGCCCTGATGGACCGCGCCGACGTCCCGCCCGGGGAGGTCGAGGACGTCTACTTCGGCTGCGCGAACGGGGCCGGCGAGGATAACCGCAACGTGGCGAGGATGAGCCTGCTGCTCGCGGGTTTTCCGGAGACCGTGGCCGGCGTCACCGTCAACAGGCTGTGCGGTTCCGGTCTCGATGCCGTCTCGCAGGCCGCACGTTCGATCATGCTCGGCGAGGCGGACGTCTACGTGGGCGGCGGCGTCGAGTCCATGAGCCGGGCGCCGTGGGTGATGCCCAAGCCTGAGCGCGCCTTCCCGACCGGCCACGCCACCATGTACGACACGACATTGGGCTGGCGCTTCGTCAACCCGAGGATGGAGGAGCTCGGCCACACCGACCCTCTGGGCGTGACCGCCGAGAACCTCGCGCAGGAGCGCTTCGAGACGACCGCCGAGGAGCAGAAGCCAGAAGAGCTCGCCGATGAGTACGACATCTCCCGGGAGAAGCAGGACCGCTTCGCGCTCCTGAGCCACGGGAAAGCCGTCGCCGCGCAGGACGGGAAGCGTTTCCGCGAGGAGATCGTGCCCGTCACCGTCAAAGGACGCAAGGGGGACACCGTCGTCGAGGCCGACGAGGGACCCCGCAGGGACACCACGCTCGAGAAGCTCGGCAAGGTGCGCGCCGCCTTCAAGGGCGACGGTTCGGTTACCGCCGGCAACTCCAGCTCCCTCAACGACGGCGCGGCGGCGGTGCTCGTGGTCTCGAAGGACTACGCACGGGCGCACGGGTTGAAGCCGCTGTCGAAGATAAGGAGCATGGCGACCGCGGGCGTCCCCCCGAGGGTGATGGGGATAGGCCCCGTGCCCGCGACGAACAAGGCGCTCGGCAGGGCCGGCGTCTCGTTCTCCGACCTGGGCCTCGTCGAGTTGAACGAGGCTTTCGCCGCGCAGTCGCTGGCGGTGCTGCACGAGTGGGGGATGGAGGCGGATGACGAGCGGCTCAACCCCAACGGCGGCGCCATCGCGCTCGGCCATCCCCTCGGGTGCTCGGGGGCCAGGATCCTGACGACCCTCGTCCACGAGATGAACCGCAGGGACGAGGCTGATCTCGGCCTCGCCACCATGTGCATCGGCGTCGGGCAGGGGATCGCGATGGTCGTCGAGAGGGTCGGGTAGGGCCGTCGAGCTCCCTGTGCCTGTTGACGGGGGGGCGACGGGGGGCGATGGTTTGCGGTTGGGGTCCGCCCTTAACGGAACGTCCCGAGAGAGCAAGGGGATCGAGCCATGACACAACAGACCGTGGGGGAGGCCGCCGGGCACCCGCCGTACCTCTACCCGGACTACGAGTCCACGCGTCTGAGGGCGCCGAAGGAGCCGCTCATCATCCTGCCGAAGGCCTTGTCGGATATCCGGGGGCCGGCCTACGGGCGCGGCACGGTAGGAGGGCTGGATTATGACCTGACGCGCCAGCACGGGGGCGAGCCGCTCGGGGAGAGGATCATCGTCACCGGCCGCGTCCTGGACGGCGACGGACGCCCGGTGCGGGGCGGCCTCGTCGAGGTCTGGCAGGCGAACGCCGCAGGTCGCTACACCCACCACAAGGACGCGCACCCCGCCCCGCTCGACCCGAACTTCTCCGGCGCGGGCCGGTGCCTCACGGACGACGAGGGCCGCTACCGCTTCGTCACGGTAAAGCCCGGCGCCTACCCGTGGAAGAACCACGACAACGCCTGGCGCCCGGCCCACATACATTTCTCGCTCTTCGGCCCCGCCTTCAGGAGCCGGCTCATCTCCCAGATGTACTTCCCCGGCGACCCTCTCTTCGAGCACGACCCCATCTTCCAGTCCGTGCGGGACCCGGAGGCCCGAAAGCGCATGATCTCCCACTTCGACCTGGAAACGACCGAACCCGAGTGGGCCCTCGGCTACCGCTTCGACATCGTCCTCGAAGGACGCGAGGCGACGCCGCTCGAGAGGCCGCACGCGTGAGCCCCGGGCGCGGCCTGGAGCCCACGCCCTCCCAGACCATAGGCCCCTTCTTCCACGACGCGCTGCTCGAAAGGGACCCCACGGGGTTGGTCCCGCCCGAACACCCTGGGGCCGTAAGGATCTCGGGGGTCATCTACGACGGGGCGGGCGACCCCGTGCCGGACGCCATGGTCGAGGTCTGGCAGGCCGACGCGGCCGGCCGCTACGGCTCCGAAGGCTTCTCCGGCTTCGGCCGCTCCGGGACCGACGAGCACGGACGGTTCTCCTTCACGACGGTAAAGCCCGGGCCCGTCCCCGGCCCGGACGGAACCCCCCAGGCCCCGCACGTAAACGTCTCGGTCTTCGCCCGCGGCCTGCTCAGGCAGGTAACTACCCGCCTGTACTTCCCGGATGAAGAAGAGGCCAACGCCGCCGACCCGGTGCTCACGTCCGTAGAAGATGCCGGGCTCAGGGAGACCTTGATCTCCCACGACGAAGGAGGCGGGTCCTACGGCTTCGACGTTCGTCTGCAGGGCGACGGGCAGACGGCGTTCTTCGAGTTCGGGGAATGAGCGGGGACCTGTTCGGCCCGATCTTCGTCCCCGACTCTTTCCGGGAGGCCGCTTCGGGAAGAGCCTGGCTCCGGGCCATGCTCGACGCGGAGGCGGCGCTCGCTGTCGCGGAGGCGCGGGCCGGCCTGATCCCGGCCGGGGCCGCACGGGCCATCGCCCGTTGCTGCGACGCCGGCCTTTTCGACGCGGGGGAGATCGGGCACGCAGGGCGCCCCGCCGGCAACCCCGTCCCCGCCCTCGTGCGGGCGCTGACCGAAGAGGTCTCGAAGGTTTCGGAAGACGCGGCCCGCCACGTCCACAGGGGCGCCACGAGCCAGGACATCACGGACACCGCCGCGATGCTAGTCTCCCGCCGCTCTTTTGACCTCATCCTCGGCGAGGTGGACGGCGTCGCCGGGGCGTGCGCCCGGCTCGCGGAGAGACACCGCGGCACCCTCATGGCGGGCCGAACGCTCCTCCAGCAGGCCCTGCCCACGACCTTCGGCCTCAAGGCGGCGGGCTGGCTCGTCTCCGTCCTGGAGGCGCGGCGGAGGCTGCGCGAGGTGCGGGGCTCCGGGCTCGCCGCGCAGCTCGGCGGGGCGGCGGGGACCCTCGCCTCGCTCGGGGGCTCCGGCCTTCCCGTTCTGCGGGAGTTCGCGCTGGAACTGGGGCTCGCGGAGCCGACCCTGCCCTGGCACACGGACCGGACGCGGGTCTCGAACCTCGCCGGCGCGCTCTCGCTCCTCGCGGGCGTGCTCGCGAAGATCTCCCAGGACGTGATCCTCCTGGCCCAGACCGAAATCGGCGAGGTCGCCGAGCCCGCCGGCGAGGGCCGCGGCGGTTCCTCGACCCTCCCCCACAAACGCAACCCCGTCCTCTCGGTGACCGCCAGCGCCAACGCCCGCCGCGTGCAAGACCTGGCCGGCACCCTTCAGGCCGCGATGATCCAGGAGCACGAACGCGCCGCCGGCGCCTGGCACTCGGAATGGGAGGCCCTCTCAGACGCCCTGGCGCTTGCCGGAGGGGCCGCCGCCAACGTCCGCGAGGCGACGGAGGGCCTGGAGGTCCGCCCGGAAAAGATGCGGGAGAACCTCGGCGCGACGGGGGGCATGCTCCTGGCCGAGAACGTCACCACGGTCCTCTCGGAGGGGCTCGGGCGCCTGAGGGCCCACGATCTCGTGGAGGCCGCCTGCCGCCGGGCGCTGGAGGCCGGGAGGCATCTGCGCGAGGAACTGCTGCAAGACCCCGGCATCCGCGAGGTGCTCTCCGAGGGCGAAATAGACGCCGCGCTCGACCCGGCAGGCTACGTCGGGTCTGCGGGGGCGTTCGTGGACCGGGCCCTGGAGCTCCACCGCGAGGAGGGGGCTTCTTGACGACAGGCGCCGTGCCCGACCTGAACTACCTGATCGAAGGGCCGGAGGCCGCGCCGGTTCTCGTGCTCTCAAACTCGCTGGGAACGTCGCTTGGGATGTGGGGCACCCAGGCGCCCGTCCTGCGCGGGCGCTTCAGGCTTCTGCGCTACGACACCCGCGGTCACGGGGGCTCTCCCGCGCCCCCGGGCCCGTACGCCATAGAGGATCTTGGCCGGGACGTGATCTCGCTCCTCGACCGGCTCGGCATAGAACGCGCCTCGTTCTGCGGCCTCTCCGTCGGCGGCATGACCGGGATGTGGCTCGCGGGCGAGGCGCCGGAGAGGATCGAGCGTCTCGTCCTGTGCTGCACCTCTGCCCTTCTCGGCCCCAGAAGCGTCTGGGACGGGCGCATCCGGACGGCCAGAAAAGAGGGCATGGGCGCCCTGGTGGACGGCGTGATCGAACGCTGGTTCACCCCCGCCTTCCGCTCGGAGAACCCCGACATCGTCGAGGGGATGGCCCGCACCCTGCGCGAGGCCGACCCGGAGGGCTACGCGGGGTGCTGCGCGGCCATCCGGGACATGGACCTGCGCGACCGGCTCCCCTCGGTACGGGCCCCGACCCTCGTCGTCTCAGGCGCCGAGGACGCCGCGACCCCACCCGAGCACGGCGAACTCATCCGTGACGCCATCCCCGGCGCGCGTTTCGAGGTCGTACCCGGGGCCGCCCACATCGCCAACGTGGAGCGGCCCGAGAAGATCACCCAACTCATCCTGGACCACCTGGAGGAGAGATGAACCCGAAAGAGACCCACGAAAACGGCATGAAGGCCCGCCGCGAGGTCCTCGGCGACGAGTACGTGGACGCGGCGGTAGGGAAGACGACCCCGTTCACGCAGGACTTCCAGGATTTCATCACGCGCTACGCGTGGGGCGAGGTCTGGACGCGCCCCGGCCTCGACCGCAAGACCCGAAGCGTCGTGACTCTCACGGCCCTCATGGCGCGCGGCCACCACGAAGAGCTAGCCACGCACGTCGAGGGCGCCCTCAGGAACGGCCTCACCGAGGACGAGATAAAAGAGGTCCTCCTGCACGGAGCCATCTACTGCGGCGTCCCCGCAGCCAACTCCGCCTTCGCCGTGGCCCGCCGCGTTCTCGAAAACCGGCAGAGATAGCTTGGAGGTCTCGGGCATCAGAAAGTGCCGGCCGCCGAGGGCGGCTACGATTTCGTCGCGGAGGCGCTCTTTGGCGGGCCCGACGTAGACGGCTTCTTCCTGGAGTACGACGACGCCCGTTCCGGCACCTTCGAGCCCTTGCGCCTCGTCCCGGCGGGCAAGATGGTCGCCCTCGGCCTCGTCACCACCAAGCGCGGCGATCTCGAATCCAGGGACGACCTCAAGCGCCGCATCGAAGAGGCGAGCCGGTACGTTCCCGTCGAGCGGCTCTGCCTCTCCCCCCATTGCGGTTTCTCCTCCACCGTCGAGGGCAACGCACTCACCCGCGGGCAGCAAGAGGCCAAGCTCAGCCCCGTCGTCCAGACCGCGCAGGAGGCGTGGGGGTAAGGCCGTGTCCCCGGCAGAACACGACGGCGTGGCAGACGGCGTGGCAGACGGGATTGACGGTCCCGGGCACGGGGGTTAGCCTGACGGCGCCCGGAGGCGCGGAAAGGCTGTGGATCGGTTGCAGGAACCCCAAGGGTTCTCTCAGATAGGCGGGGTCGCGGAGCGGCTCGGCGTGAGCACGCGCACGATCAAGTACTACGAAGAGCTCGGCCTCGTCTCCCCGAAGAACCGCTCCCCCGGCGGCTTCCGCCTCTACAACGCCTCCGACGTCGAACGCCTGCAACGCATCCTGCGCCTGAAGGGGATGGGCTTCTCGCTGGCCGCCGTCCGGGAGTTCCTCGCCGTGCGCGACGCCGCCCAGGAGGCCACCCGCGAGAGGGTCCTGGCCGAGACGACCGAGCACCTGCGGTCCCGCGAGCGCGAGGTGGCCGAACGCATCGCCAAGACCCGCGAGGACCTCAAGAGCGCCGAAGCCCTGCGCGAGGAACTCCAACGCGACATCTCCCTCTGCGAGGCCCGGATGCGCGAGCTCAAGAAATCCTGACCCGACGATGAGAACGGGTGAACGCCTTAACGGGACGAACTAGACTCGTACGTTCACGTACGGTATGTTTATCTAAAGTATGTCGTTACAAGAACGGTTACGGGGCGCGGGCGCTGCGGCGCGCGGCGGGTTCCGGCGGACGGAAAAAGAAGAGGAGGCGGTCGGCGGGCCTTCGGAGGAGGGGACGGCGTCGTTTGTGGTGCTGCTCGTCTCGCAGCTTCTGGGGACGACGGCGTTCATGTTCGTGGTGCCGTTCATGCCCTTGTACGTGCAGTCTTTGGGGGTCGAGGACGTGGGGCACGCGGCGGCGTGGGCCGGGGTCATAAACGGCGCGTCCGGGGCTACGATGGCGCTGGTGGCGCCGTTGTGGGGGCGGTTGTCCGACAGGATGGGGCGCAAGCTCATGCTGTTGCGGGCGACGATCGCCGCGGTTGTGGTCGTTGGTTCGATGGCCTTCGTGACCGGGCCCTGGCAGTTGCTCGTGCTCCGGCTCTTGCAGGGGACGCTCACGGGCACCGTGCCGGCGGCGACCTCGCTCGTCGCGGCGACCGCGCCGGCGGAGAAGGCCGGGTGGAGGCTCGGGGCTTTGCAGACCGTGATCTTCGTGGCGGCTGGCGTGGGGCCGGCCCTTGGCGGGATCAGCGCCGACTCGGCGGGCCTCCGAACCTCCTTCTTCGTGGCCTCGGCCCTGCTGGCGGTCTCCGCCGTCCTTGTCCTGTTCGGCGTGAGGGAGAACAAGCCGGACGTGGAAGAGACCGAGGAGGCCGAAAGGGATGCCGGATCGGAGCGCCCCCCGTTCCCTTACCGGCTGCTCCTGTCGGGGCTGCTCACCCTGTTCGCGGTGCACGTCGCGATCACGAGCGCCGCGGTCGCGTTGCCGGGGTTCGTCGGCACGCTCGCCGGGGCGGCCGACAGGGTCGCGAGCCAGGCGGGTTGGATCATCGGCACCGGAGCCCTCGTCGCCTCGCTGGGTTCCCTGCTCGGCGGACGCCTCGCCGCCCGCTTCGGCGCCCGCCGCGTCATGGTCGCCTCGCTGGCCCTGGCCGGCCTCGCCGCGCTCCCGCAAGCCCTCGCCGAGAACGTCCCCCAACTCTGGGCCCTGCGCCTCCTGACGAGCCTCTTCATAGGCTGCGCCATACCCGTGGCCAACCTGGCGATAAAGTCCGCCGCCCCCGCCGGCCGCCAGGGCGAGGCCTTCGGCGTCGCCTCCTCGGCCACCTCCGCCGGCTTCGCCCTCGGACCCTTCGGCGGGGGCCTGCTCGCCGCCTCTTTGGGCTTCTGGTCCGCCTTCCTCGTCCCCGGCGTCCTCCTCCTGGCCCTCGCCGTAGCCCTCGTGCTCGCCTACGCCCCGCGCTCCGGCAGGACCACGGCAGCATGGAGGGCAATCATCGCCAGCATCACGAGGTAGGCCTCAGGTTAGGCCTCAGGTTAGGCCTCAGGTTAGGCCTCAGGCTTCGGGTATCAGGTCTTCGGATGCGCGGTTGGCGGATCCCAGGGGCGTCTCCCCCGGTCTCAAGCCCACCAGCCCCGCGCTCGTATCCCACAGTTCCGCGGCGTTTGCGCGGTCGTAGGACAGCTCGGAGGAGCGTATCTCCCTCTCCCCTTCTAAGTACCGGCCGGAGACGCCCTCCAGCTTCGGGTCGAGCAGCAGCCGGGCGAGAACTCTGCCGGAAGATTCGACGGAGTTTATGTTGGCGCCGAGGAGCCCGAAGACCGGCAGCAGCCTCGGTAGGACGCGGTTGAAGACGAAGCGCGCGCCCGCACCCCAGTCGCGGGTTAGGCCGGTTCCCGGCATCGCCCCGGGGTCGAAGGCGTTGACGGTTATGGGTGCGATGTCGGTACTAGATCCTGCCGCCTTCAGACGGCGATCCAGCTCGTAGGCGGCGTAGATGTTGAGAAGCTTGGAAGTGGTGTAGCGTCTCCTCCCGATCGCGCGTAGGCACCCAACCCCAAGGTAGAGGGACGGCCGCGCGGTCAGGTTTCAAACCCGGTAACGAACGGTCGAGGTTCCCGGCGTCGAGAGCCTGTGACGCGGGGCCCGATCTCCGAACAGAGATCGGGCAACGAAAAGGGCCGGGGCAAACCCCCGACCCCTCTCTGGCAAGCTACAGGCCAAGGCCCGAAGCCTGAAGCCTCTAGGCTACGTCCACCGCGCCAACGTAGCCGGGTATGTCGTAGATCGAGGACTCCGTGATCTCCCCGAAGTAGGTCGAGGAGTGCACGATGGTGCCGCGGCCCGTCGCTATCCCGACGTGCGAGATGCCGTATCCGGCCTCGTCGAAGAAGACGAGGTCGCCGGCGTTCGCCTCCGACGGCGCGCCGTAGGAGTACTGGGCGACCGGGTCGTCGGGCAAAGAGACCCCGAGGTCCCCGTAGACGGCCGAGGTGAAGCCCGAGCAGTCCATGCCGTAGGCGCCGTAGGGCGTGCCGATGTAGGACCGCGCCTCGGCCACGGCCGCCTCGCCGGAAACCTGGGCCTCCGCCTCCGAGGGCGCGACCGCGACGAACGCCGCCGAAAAGACGGCGCACGAGAACAGGGCAACAACAAACTTTCGCAAGGAGATCCCCCTCCATATTCGCTTACAACCACTTACAAGGCCGGGATGGTATCAGGGATCGGCGAGGCTTCAAGGAACTTTTTGG
>CADCVH010000124.1 GCA_902806085.1 uncultured Rubrobacteraceae bacterium
GGTAGGCCACCACAGAGCCGCCGAACCCGCTTCCTACGACGACCGCCTCGAAGTGGTTCTCTTCCATCACGCTTCCTTCCGCTGGCTCCCGGGCGACGGTGGCCCTCGCTCCTTACGCTGTTGCCCGGGGCGTGCGATCTCCAGAACAGTTTACATGGAGCCCGGGCCCGCTCGTGTTTACCGCGCTTTTCCGCCGGCCGGGTCTCCCCTCCTCGTCCCTCCTCACCCGGCCCGGCGCGACCCGGCGTAGGGCCCGCCCGCCGGGACCGGCGCGCCTTCCTCGTCGCCGGCAGACGCCGGCTCCCTTTCGGAAACCGCGCACCCGCCGGCGTCGTAGGCGATCGCCGTAGCGCCGCCCCGAGCCTCAGGGCCCTCGTAGGAGGAGAGCACCATCTCGTAGAGTTCCCCGAAGGTAAAAAGCGTCTTCTCGATGTCGTGGCGCCCGACGATCCTCAGGCTCTCCTCCCCCATCTTCGCCCGATTGTCCCCGTCGGAGAGGAGTTCCGTCAGCCTGGAGGCCAGGACTTCCACATCTCCCGGCTCGAAGAGGTGGCCGTTCTCGCCGTCGTGGACCAGGTGGGGCAGCGCCCTCGCGTTCGCGCCTATCACCGGCTTGCCCGTCGCCATCGCCTCCAGGGTCACGATGCTCTGTAGCTCCGCCACGCCCGCGTTGCAGAACACGTCTGTTGCGGCGTAGGCCCCGGGTAGTTCCTCGTCGAGGACGAAGCCGGCGAAGATCACGTACTCCCCCACGCCTCTCTCCTCGGCCAGCCGCATCAGGCCGGCCTTCTCGTGCCCGTTGCCCACGACCACGAGCTGCGCGTCCACGGATTCCCTCACCAGGGGCAGGGCCCGTATCAACTCGTCAACCCGCTTCTCGGCGTCCAGCCTGCCCACGTACATGAAGGTCGGCCGCTCCGGTATGCCGTACCTCTGCCTGAAGGCGTCGCCGTCGTTGTCCGGGCTGAAGCGGGAGAGGTCCATGCCGCACGAGACGGACAATACCGGACCCTCCACGCCTTTCTCCTCGGCGAGGTTTGCCGCAAATGGGGTAGGCGCCGTGACGATGTCTGCCTGGTTGAAGACCCCTGCGAAGTCCCGCCACGCCAGGTCCGTCACCCGCCTCTCCATCCCCGCGGGCAGGCCGAGGTAGAAGGTGAGGTTGTCGGGCATGAAGTGGTTGGTGGCGACGACGGGGATGCCGAGCTCTTTGGCCGCCCGGATCACGGCTCGACCTATAAAGAAGTGGCCCTGGGCGTGCACCACGTCGGGCCGGACGCGCCTCACCTCCTCGAGGACGCGGCGGTAGAGGAGCGGCGGCGGGGAGAAGCGGAAGTCCGAGTGGAACGGGACGGGCACCGAGCGCATCCGGTGCTCGACCACCCCGCCGCGGGTCACCACCTCCGAACGAAGGGTCGTGGAGGCGCAGAGCACGTGGACCTCGTGGTCCCTCTGCGCGAGCCCTTCTGCCAGGCGCTTGGTGAAGTAGGCCGCGCCGTTGACGTCGGGCGGGTAGGTGTCGTTCGCGATCAGTATATTCATCGTTGTCCTCCTCGGGAAAATGTTTGCGTTACGTTGTGCCTTGCGTTCTGCGTTGCGTTTTTCGGTCCCCGACCCGGCCCCCAAACGGGGACCTTCTTGGTGAGAAGCAGGTAGGCGATGGGCAAGAAGGCGAGCAGCGCCAGCGAGGCGAGGGGTCCCGGCGCCAGGCGCCCGACGAGGGCGAGGGCCTGCCCGCCGGCAAAGTAGCCGCCGAGCATCAGCAGCGCGGCCTTCGGGATCGTCGCCGCCGCCGTCCACCCTAAGAAGCGCCCGTAGCCGACCTTGGTGAGCCCGGCCGCGACGAACACCGGCACCGCCGCGAAGTCCAGCACCTTGGCCCCCACCAACGCCCTGCCCTCGTTGCGCCCGAATGACGCCTCCATCGCAGCGAGCTTCTCGGGGGTGAGGCCGAGGTGGGCGAGCGGGCGGGCGGCATGCGGAGAGCGCGCCGAGCGGCCGAGCAGGTAGTAGAAGGTGTCCCCCGTAAGGTCGGCCGTCACGGCGACCGCGTAGGCGACGGGCCAGTCCATCAGGCCCATAGCGACCAGCAGCCCGGCGGCGACGGTGGATATCGGGCCTTCGAGCAGGACGAGCGGGAAGAGCAGCACGTAGGGGTGGGCCTCCAGCAGGGACAGGACGGTCTCGATGGGGAGGCTCACCGCTTGCCCCCCGCCCGTGGAACCTCGACGGGATCGGCGGAAGCCCGCCCGTCGCCCGCGCGCCGGGACACCCAGGACTCAAGGCGCCCCCGGTAGACGAATCCGAGCGCCAGGATGACGGCGAGTACGATGCCCACGGAGTTCCAGACCGCCGCCGAGCCCGTCACCCATTCGGAGGCCAAAAGCGCCGTCATCGTGCTGCCCGGTATCCTGCCCATTACCATCACGACGAGGAAGCCTCGGAAACTGAGCGCCGAGAGCCCCGCCAGCGCGACCATCGCGTCGTCTGGCATGAAGGGGACGAGCAGGACCGCGAAGAGCCACCACCCCCTGGCGTCGAGCCTGCCGGCGTGCCTGCGATAGACTTCTCTGCCCACGAGCCGCGCCACCAACGGTTCGCCCCATCTTCGCACCGCCAGGAATACCAGGACCGAGCCGACGACCGAACCGGCCAGGCTCAGGGCGAGGCCCTCCCAGACGCCGAAGACGAGCGAGCCCGCCAGCGCGACGGGGGCTGAGGGGATCGGCGCGAGGAGCACCTGGGCGACCATCCCGAGGAAGTAGACGACCGGCGAGAGGGCTCCGAACGAGAGGAGCCAATCCTTGACGCCGGCCGCGTCCGTGCTACCCAGGAGGGTGGCGAACCCGCCCAGGTCGGAGCGCAACCCCGGCGAGAGCAGGGACGCAAGAAGAAACGCCCCCGAGGCCGCGAGGAGACCCACGATCCACCACCCCCCAGGCGCCGGGTTTTCCGGCCCCTTCTCGCGGCCAAGCTTGGGGTCCTTGTCTTCTTCCGCCAGAGCGACGCCCGCCACTCCACCGCACACCTCCTTCCTCTTCTCCCGGAGGCCCTCGTCCTCCGACACGGGTCCGCCACCTTCGACCATGATCTTCGCCATCTCCGTACCTCCTTCCGTCGCTTTCAAACTATGTACATTTCATGAACAAAGTTAACTAAGGACTAAAGATGCCCACGCGCTCCTCCTCGTGGTCACGGGCTCTCCGCTGCTCCGCGCCGCCGACCTTGGCGCGCTCGTCCGTACAGGCGTTTGATGCGCGCCTGCTGCCACATCCACAGCCCGGTGACGATGACGGCCGGGACAAAGACGACCTGCATGAGAAAGACGAACGTCTCGTTCTCGCGCATCGGGGTGTAGACGAACACGCCGATCAGCCAGCCGACCAGCAGGTGCGTCCACCGCAGTACGATTCGCGTAGTTTTGTTCGGGTCCCTCATCGGCTCTGCCTCCTTCTCGCGGTTTCGGTTGCGGGAGTCTCGGAGCCCGCCGATTGCTCCGGGCCGTCCGCGGCTACTGGACCGTCAGCCAGTCGCGGTACCAGTCGATAGTGGCGTCGAGCGCCGTAGCCAGCGGTGTCGGCCCGACGCCGAACGTCCGCTCAAAGGCGGACGAGTCCATCACCTGGTCCTCGAAGTACTGGTAGAAGAGCTCGGCGTACTCGTCCATAAAAACCTCGTCGAACGGGCCGAACGGCCGCGGCTCCTGAAGCGCGAGCACGTCCAGCGGCCGACCGACGCGCTCCTCGATCATCGCGTGGACTTGCCGGGTGGTGACGGCGTCGGCGGTCGGCAGGTGCCAGACCCGTCCGTCGCCCTCCGGGTGCCCCCCGAGCGTCGCCAACCCCGCCGCGACGTCGCGGATGAACGAGTAGCTGTGGAGCCTGTCGACGTCGCCGAGCGCCAGGGCCTGTCCACCCGAGAGTGCCGCGGGAAAGACCGCGCCGCCGAGGCTGGAGTTCAGGACGCCGGGGCCGAAAAAGTCGGCTGAACGGCCCAGAACGACGCCGCCGGCCCGGCCCTCGCGGTGGGCCTCCAGGTAGCGCGCGTCGAGCTCGGCGCGCATCCGGCCCTTGGCGCTCGTCGCCGCCCACGGGGTCGCCTCCGTCATCGTCCGGCCGCCGGTCTCCCCGTACGGGTACAGCGTGTCGAGCACGACCAGCCGGGCGCCCTCCGCCTCCGCGGCGGAGACGATTGCCTGCTGGATCCTCGGCATGACCTCGACCTGCAGCTCGTACGGGACGTTGACCGCGTGGTAGACGACCCCGGCGCCCGCGACGGCCGCCCGTGCCCGATCCGCATCGCTCAG
>CADCVH010000125.1 GCA_902806085.1 uncultured Rubrobacteraceae bacterium
GCCCGACGTCTCCCCCACCTTCCTGGGCGCCCACACCGTACCGCCGGAGTTCGATGCCGCGCAGGAATACCTCGATTTCGTCGTCCGGGAGGTGCTCCCGGACGCGGCCAGGCTGGCGCGCCAAGCCGACGTGTTTCTGGAGCGGGGCTCGTTTGAGGTCCCGGAGGCGCGGCGTTACCTTCGGGCCTGCCGGGATCGCGGCCTCGGGCTGCGGCTGCACGCGGACCAGTTCTCCGAGCGCGGCGCCATCCCCCTCGCGATAGAGCTCGGCGCCCGCAGCGTGGACCACCTTGAGAGCACCGGCGAGGAAGGCGCCCGGCTCCTGGCGGGGAGCGACGTCGCGGCGGTCCTCCTCCCGGCCTGCGGCCTCTTCCTCGACCTGCCCCTCCCCCCGGCCCGCCTGCTCGCCGATGGGGGCGCCATCGTCGCCCTCGCCACGGACTTCAACCCCGGAAGCTCCTTTACCGAGTCGCTCCCCCTCGCCATGAACCTCGCCTGCACCCGCCTCGGCCTCTCCCCCGCCGAAGCCCTCACCGCCTGCACCGCCAACGCCGCCCACGTCCTCGGCCTCCCGGACGTGGGCAGGCTGGCACCGGGCCTCAAAGCGGACCTGCTCGTCCTCGACGCCCCCGACTGGCGCCACCTCGCCTACCATCTCGGCGGCGACCGCTTCGCGGCGAAGATAAAGTCGGGGAAGCTGGTAGGTTAGCACGCCTCCGAAGGGCGCAGCGTGCTGAGAGCGAAAGCGAAGCCGGAGCGTGCCGAGGGGCGCGAAGCGCCGTGCTGGTACACTAGCTCCATGGCGACAACGGTACGCATAAAGCCCGAGTTGATCACCGAGCACCGCCTCAGGATCGAGATGTACGGCCTCGAAGACGAGGACATAGAGAACACGATCCGGATGAAGGGCTGGGCCTGGGTGCTGGCCCGCAAGAGCTGGGCCTACGCCGGCGAGCCGGATTTCATCTTCCGCCAGATCCGGGAGGTCGTCATAGCCCTCCCCGACATCGCCTTCCAGGAAGACTCCATCGAAGAGTCCATCCGCACGGTCGAGGCGAAGGCCCGCTCCGAAGAGGAGCGCGAAGAGGGCCGCGAGCTCCTCCGCCGGGCCTTCGAGAAGTCGGGCCAGATGGATAAAGCCCAACAGTACCTGTAGAAGCAAGCCCCGCACCCGCGCTGCCGGAGACGGCGGCCCGACCCTTCTCGCTCCCGTGGCAGGCGGGTTGTTGCTGGCGGGTGGTGCCGCGGGCGCTCTGGCCTTGAGGCGCGGTCGCGACGACTAGTAGCTTTAAGTTCAAAGTGGGGTCGGGGGCCTGTACCTCCTCGGTCCCTTTTGCCTGTGCCCGCAACCCTTAAGATGCGGGCCGAAAGCAGGCGTTGTAGTACCAATACACCACGCTGCGGCGGCTTCGAGAGGGCAGATCGGGGGCAGGCCCGCGTACCGTGACGCGGTACCATGGGGTCAGCAACCGGCCAAGAGGAGGCGAAGGACCGTGGATTTTTTGAGGAAACGCCTGCCCGCGCAGGTGGGGCGGTACCTGGAGGGCGTCGAGTTCCCCGCCCGCAAGGAGGAACTGCTCAGTAGATTGGAGCGTAACGGGGTGCCGAGTCCGGTCCTCGGCCAGTTGCGCAAGAGGCTCCCCGAAGGCGAGTACCGCGGCCCCCAGGACGTCGTATCCGCCCTGCGCCGGGGGCGTTAGCCGGACGGGAGCGTGCGGTTCGGCCGCCTCGCCGACGTCTGCGCAGAAGTTCGGAGCATGGGGACGGCCGAAGAGTTATCTCCCGGGCTTCCTGGTAGATAAAAGGGCGCGTGCGGCTTCGGCGGATCTTCTGCCACCCGAGCGCCGGATACGCGTGCGCAGCGCCTGGCCGGGCTTGAGGCCTTGCGCACGCGTGGGCTAGGCCTCAAGCCCGGCTTGCGCCGTCACCGGCCGCGCCGGGCCGGCCCCAGTGCAGGAGGCACAGCGGCAGCAGGATGGCGAGCGGCAGCGTCACGCTGACCGCGGTGGATATCTCTATGAGGCCGTCCCAGTTGGCGAAGCGGTTGTCCACGAGTTTGCTGAACGGGGCCACCAGGCGCGAGGTGAAGGTCACGACGAGCGCCACGGGCAGGAAGATGCCGCGCGGCGTGAGCGCCATGAGCGCCAGCGGGAGGGCCGCGTACCAGGGCCACGTGCCGGCGGAGACGACCAGCAGGTAGACGAGCGAGATCGCCGCGCACGCCCGCAGAAGGCCGGCGGCGTCCCGCGCCCGCCAGCCGGCGGCCACGACGAACGCCACGAACAGGACGCCAAGGATGCGCAAGGTCAGGGCACCGGCGGCCTCCGGCGGGAAGGCCTGCAGGAGCAGCCAGTACAGGATGCCAGACGGCGTCGGGGCCAGGAAGGGCAGGCCCTGCCGGCGCACGGCCCCGAACGTCTCCGCGCCGATCCAGAACGGCCAGTAGAGCGCCACCGCCAGGAGCAACCCGGCGGCGAGGGCCAAAGAGACCGACAGCGCCAGGTGGCGCGTGCTCCGCCGGGTGCGCCAGAGGTAGATCGCCTGCGCCGGGGAGAAGATTATGGGCAGGTACTTCACCAGCACCCCCAGGACCACGCCCATTACGGAGAGCGCGGGCCTGGCCGTGACGGTGAACAGCAGCGAGACGAGGACGCACAGGACCATGAGCGCGTCGTTATGCCCCTCGGCGGCGAACTCGACCACGATCAGGGGGTTCCAGAGGTAGACGAGCGTGCCGAGGAGCTGGTCCTCCGGGCGCACGCGGCCGAGGATGGTCCAGATCATGGCCGCGCACCCGAGGCTCGCGAGGACGACGATGGCCTTGGTCAGCAGCAACGCCCCCGCGACGCTCCCCGCAAGCGACGCGATGGACACCTCGATCCAGGTCCACAACGCCCCGTAAGGCGACGGCCCGTGCACCGGAAGCCACCCGAAGGACGCCAGCTCCCGGGCGAGAGCCGCCGTCCCGTCCCAGTAGGCGATCTCGGCTGCGGCCCTCCCGTAAGGGTTGACGCCGAACGCGCCGCCCATAAAACCGTGCGCGACGTAGGTCAACGCGTCGATGGACTGGTAGGGACGCCCGAAGAGCAGGCCCAGGTTGAACAGGACAGGAAAAGCCAGCGCAAGAAGGCGCGTCCGCGGGTCCTGCAGGGAGCCCCTGCGGCACAGGATCAGGACCCAGGCGTACAGGCCGAAGAGCAGCGCCGTCGTCCCCCAGTAGACGCCCAGCTCCAGCGCCAGCCGCACCCCGTCGGGCGCGGCCCCCCGGAAGACCTCGCCCGCGACCCGCGCCTGCTGGCCGTTGCGAAAGATGGCCCACTGGGCGAGGTAGCCGACGAGGTACAGCACGCCGCTCGCGAGCCCTATGGCGGCGACCCGCGCCCCGTCCCTGCTACCCTTCACTATGCCCAGCAACGGAACGTCGGGGGGCTACCCCTTCAAGAACGGCAGCCGGTCGTAGAGCACGAAGCGCTCGAAGTCCGGGTAGAACTCGCTGGTGGTGACGGGGTTGCGGGAGAAGCTGGCGAGGGGTTCTTCGGCGTCCTTGCCCGGTTCGCGCAGGTTTATCTTGACGGAGTCGTCGTCGAGCTCGATCACGTTGTAGGAGGGCGGCATGGTGCCGCGGACCCTCATGCTGGAGACGGTTCCGGAGTGGACGATGCGCACGCCGGAGATGCTCCAGACGTAGGGGACGTGGCGGTGGCCGGAGAGGACCATGTCCACCTTGAGCTCGCGCAGGATCGCCATGACGTCCCCCGCGTCGCGCAGGTTGTTCACGTCCCGGCCCGTGCCCGGCACGGCGAGGATGTGGTGGTGGATCATGAGTATCTTCGGCCCCCGGTCCCAGTCCCTAAACTCCGAGTCGAGCCAGCGGTAATGCTCCCTCCCGACCTCACCCTCGTCCAGATCCGGCTTCGTCGAGTCGAGCGAGACGACCTTCGCGACGCCCTCTGGCACGGGTATCTCCACGGACCGCTCCCTGATGCCGAAAAACTCCTCGAAGTGCCGGTAGCCGACGTTCTTGGCGTCGTGGTTGCCCATAGAGTAGACGACGTTCGGGCACGTTAGCCGGTCGAGGTAGCCCTTGGCCTCCTCGAACTCCCAGCGGTAGCCCTCCATGGAGAGGTCCCCCACGACGGCGACGAGGTCCGGTTCGTAGGCGTTTGCCTCTTCTACGGCGGCCTCCAGGAGGTCCCGCCGAAACAACCCCGAGCCCACGTGGACATCCGACATCTGAACGATCC
>CADCVH010000126.1 GCA_902806085.1 uncultured Rubrobacteraceae bacterium
AGAACCTCAAAGCCTAGAACCTCAAAGCCTAGAACCTCAAAGCCTAGAACCTCAAAGCCTAGAACCTCAAAGCCTAGAACCTCAAAGCCTAGAACCTCAAAGCCTAGAACCTCAAAGCCTAGAACCTGGGCCGCCGGCTTCGGGGCGCACCGAGGATTGGCCGGTTTCTGCGGCGCGTTTTGAAACCGCAAAACCATGTGCTACGCTGCGAGGGTGGCAGAGAGCGGCGGTCCCGACCGGAAGGCTAAAGGTGTCGGCCCCCGGTCAGGCGTACTCGATTCCTGCCGCTTCCGTTTCGACGTCCTGCACATCACCGCGGAGGTAAAGCTTTGACGGCCACGGTCGTGCTCGGGTTGGCCTGGGGGGACGAGGGCAAGGGGAGGGTGTGCGACTCGCTCGCCTCCGACGCGCACTACGTCTCGCGTTACTCGGGCGGCAACAACGCCGGACACACCGTCCGCGTCGGCAAGGAGGAGTTCAAGCTCCACCTCATCCCGTCCGGGATCGTGCGCGAGGACGTGGTCTGCACCATCGGCAACGGCGTCGTCGTCAACCCGGAGGTGCTCGTCGAGGAGGTCGAGGCGCTGGAGGCGCGCGGCATCAGCGTGCGGGACCGGCTCAAGATCGACGGCCGGGCGCACCTCATCATGCCGTACCACATAGCGCTCGACTCGCACCGCGAGATAGCTTTGGGCGACGCCCGGATAGGGACCACTAATAGGGGAATAGGCCCGGCCTACGAGGACAAGGTCGCCCGCTACGGCGTGCGCGTCCAGGACATCTCCGACGAGGGCATCCTCAAGACGAAGCTAAAGGCGGCCCTGCGAGAGAAGAACTCGATCTTCGAGAACGTCTACGGGGAGAAGCCCTACGACGTCTCAGAGCTCGCCTCCTGGCTGCGCGGCTTCGAGGACTTTATCCGGCCGATGCTGGACGACACCGGTACCCTGCTGCGCGAAGGCCTCGAACGCCGGGAGAAGGTCCTGCTAGAAGGCGGCCAGGCCACCCTCCTGGACAACGACCACGGCACGTATCCTTTCGTGACGTCGTCGAACCCGACGGTGGGGGGCGCCATCACGGGCTCCGGCATCCCGGCGGGCCAGTTGGAGTACGTCGTGGGCGTGACGAAGGCCTACACCACGAGGGTCGGGGACGGGCCGATGCCGACGGAGCTCTTCGACGACGTCGGGGAGACCATCCGGGAGGTCGGGCGCGAGTACGGGACGACGACGGGGCGGAGACGGAGGGTCGGGTGGCTGGACCTGCCGGCCATCAAGTGGGCCGCTTCTCTTAACGGGATCACGCACTGCGCGCTTACGATGCTGGACGTGTTGTCCTCGGTCGATGAGGTCAAGATCTGCACCGGCTACGAGGTGGACGGTAAGCCCTTCGACGGCTACCCGATGCACCAGACCGACCTCCACCACGCCCGCCCCGTGTACAAGACGCTGCCGGGCTGGGGTGAGGACATCACCGGGTGCAGGATGCGGGTGGACCTGCCGGAGGCCGCTAGGGACTTTGTCGGGTTCGTGGAGGCTGAGGTCGGGGCGCCGATGTGCATGATCAGCGTCGGCCCCGAGCGCGAGCAGGCCATCGTGGAGAGGATCGGGACCTAACGCCGTGCGGGTACTCGTAGTCGGAAGCGGGGGGCGGGAGCACGCCCTGGTGGAGGCCCTGGCCGCGAGCCCGCTCGCCCCGGAGATGTTCGCCGCCCCCGGCAACCCCGGCATAGCCCGCATAGCCCAGGTGGCCGACATCCCCCAGGACGACCTCATCGCCCTGCGCGACTTTGCCAGGGAGAACGAGATAGACCTTACCGTGGTCGGGCCGGAGTCGCCCCTCATCGGGGGCATCAGCGAGTGCTTCTGGGAGGAGGGCCTCAAGATCTTTGGCCCCTCCCGCGCCGCCGCCCGCATAGAGGGATCCAAGGTCTTCGCCAAGGAGCTCATGCGCCAGGCGGGCATCCCATCGGCGGCCTTCGAGGCCTTCGACCGCGAGCCGGCGGCCCTCGCCTACCTCGCCACCCGCCGCGACTACCCGGTCGTCGTGAAGGCCGACGGAACCGCGGCGGGCAAGGGCGTGACGATCGCGCACAACCGCGACGAGGCCGAGGAGGCCGTGAGGGCCTCGTTCGCCGGCAAGTTCGGGGCGGCGGGGGAGAGGGTCGTCATAGAAGAGTGCCTCGAAGGGCGCGAGGCCTCCATCTTCGTCGTCACGGACGGCCAGGAGATCCTGCCCTTCCTGCCGGCCCAGGACTACAAGCGGGCCTTTGATGAGGACGAGGGGCCGAACACCGGGGGGATGGGGGCGTACTCCCCGATCATGTGGATGGAGCCGGCCACCTACGCGGCCATCCTCGAGGACATCATCCGCCCCACCATCCACCACCTCTCTCTTATAGGGGCGCCGTACACCGGGCTTCTCTACGCCGGCGTCATGGTCACGGAGACCGGGCCGAAGGCTCTGGAGTTCAACTGCCGCTTCGGCGATCCCGAGACCCAGGTAATACTTCCCCGCCTCGGCTCCGACCTGCTCGAGATCATGATAGCCGCGGGCGAGGAGGATCTGGCCAACCGCGAGGTGGTCTGGTCCGCGGACAAGACCGTGTGCGTCGTGCTCGCCTCAGAAGGCTACCCCGATTCTTCGCACTCTGGGGACGGGATCTCGGGCCTGGAGAACATCCCGGCCGGCGTCTACGTCTACCACGCGGCGACGGAGGAGGACGAGGGCCGGTTCTACACCGCCGGCGGACGGGTGCTGAACGTCGTCGGCACGGGGCCTTCGGTCATAGAGGCGCGCGCCAGGGCCTACGCCGCCGTCGAGCAGATCCACTTCGAGGGCATGCAGTACCGCACGGACATCGCCCTTGAAGCGATAGAACTGGAGGACCTGTGAGCCCCGCGGTCGGCGTCCTCGTCGGCGGCGAAGCCGACCTCCCCACACTCGAAGCGTGCACAGCGCGCCTTGAGGCCTACGGCATCGGCTACGAGGTCGAAGCCCGGGACGTCCACACCAACCCCGAGTCCGTCTCCGAGTACGCCGGCACCGCCCGCGAGCGCGGCCTCAAGGTAATAATCTGCGCCGCCGGCATGTCCGCCCAGCTCGCCGGAGCCGTCGCCGCGCGGACCAACCTGCCCGTCATCGGCATACCCATAGCGACGGGCACGCTCGGCGGCTTCGACGCCCTGCTGGCGACGGTCCAGATGCCCGAAGGCGCCCCGGTGGCGACGGTCGCCGTCAACGGCGCGGCCAACGCGGCCGTGCTCGCCGCCCAGATCCTCGCGCTCTCCGATCCGGAACTGGCGGAGGGGCTGGAGGGCGGCTCGTGAGACGGCCCTCTCCCGTGCTTTTTATCGGGGCTTCCGCGCCCATCTCGTGCGCGTCGGCTATGGTTTGCCTGGTCCGCACCCCCCTGGCGCCCCGGCTTCCCTGTTCGCGCCGACGGTCCGGCCGTTCGGCTGAGGCGGTTCCGACATGATCGAACGCTACACCCTCCCGGAGATAGGAAGCGTTTGGACGGAAGAGGCGAAGTACCGTGCCTGGCTGAAGGTGGAGATCGCGGTATGCCGGGCCAGGGCGCAGCTAGGGGAGATCCCATCCGATGAGGTCGAGGAACTGGCCGAGAAGGCGGACTTCTCCGTGGGGCGCATCCACGAGATCGAGGAGGAGACCAACCACGACGTCATAGCCTTCGTGACGAACGTCGCGGAGAACGCCGGGGAGGTCGCCCGCCACTTCCATTTCGGCCTGACGAGCTCGGACGTGCTGGACACGGCGGGGGCGTTGCGGCTCCGGGACGCGCTTGGCCTGATCCGCGACGACGCAGAGAACCTGACCCTGCTCCTGACCGAGATGGCGCTGGAGCACCGGAGCACGGTCATGGTCGGGCGGACGCACGGGGTCCACGCGGAGCCGATGGTGCTCGGGCACAAGTTGGCGGTGTGGGCGTTCGAGATGGAGCGGAACCTGGGGCGGCTGGCGCGGGCCGAGGAGGTAGCCTCAGTCGGCAAGATCTCCGGCGCCGTAGGCGTCTACGGGAACGTGGACCCGAAGGTAGAGGCGCTTACGTGCGAGGGGCTCGGCATCTCGTCTTCGCCCGCCTCGACCCAGGTGGTGCAGCGGGACCGGCACGCCGAGGTCCTGTCCGCGCTGGCGATTTTGGCTTCTACTATGGAGAAGATCGCGCTAGAGGTCAGGGGGGCGCAGCGGACGGAGATCCGGGAGCTCTCGGAGCCTTTCGGCAGGGGCCAGAAGGGCTCCTCGGCGATGCCCCACAAGAAGAACCCCATCCTCTGCGAGCGCCTCTGCGGCATGGCCCGCCTGATGCGCGGCTACGCGCAGGTCGGTTTCGAGAACAACGCCCTCTGGCAGGAGCGCGACATAAGCCACTCCTCCGCCGAGCGCGTCGTTCTTCCCGACGCCACCATCCTCGCCTTCTACATGCTCCGCACCACGGGGCGCGTCCTCCGGGGCCTCCAGGTCCACAAGGACAGGATGCGGGAGAACCTCAACATCGGCGGCGGCATCGTCTTCTCCGGCCGCGTCCTGCTGGCCCTCGTGGAGGCCGGCATGACCCGCGACGACGCCTACGCCGTCGTCCAGGGCGCGGCGATGCAGGCCTGGGAGGGCGAGGGCGGCTTCCGGGAGCTTTTGGAACAGAGGGAAGAGGTGCGCGAGCACCTCGACGGCGACCTGGACGGGCTCTTCGACCCGGCGCACGCGCTGCGCAACGCCCACGTCGTCTTCGAGAGGGTCGAGGGGCTCAAGGGGAGGTTGGAAGATGCCTGAGACCCTCATCTACGAGGGCAAGGCAAAAAAGGTCTTCGCCACGGACGACGCGGCGGTCCTGCTCCACCGCTACAAGGACGACGCCACGGCGTACAACGCCCAGAAGCGCGGATCGTGGAAGGACAAGGGCAAGACCAACGCCACCATGAGCGCCGCCATGTTCGCCTACCTCGAGGCCAACGGCGTCCCGAGCCACTTCATAGAGCAGGTAGACGAGACGACCATAAAGACGAAGAAGCTAACCATGCTCCCCGTGGAGGTGGTCGTCCGCAACGTGGCGGCGGGCTCCCTCTCGCGCCTGCTCGGCTTCGAGGAGGGTCGCAGGCTAAAGGCGCCCATAATAGAGCTCTGCTACAAGAACGACTCTTTAGGAGACCCGCTGCTCAACTGGCACCACTTCCGCGAGCTCGGCGTCTCCGACGAGGACCTGGAGTTCTGCGAGGAACTCGGCCTGAAAGTGAACGGTGTGCTGGCCCCCTTCTTCGACGAGAGGGGCGTCCTGCTCGTGGACTTCAAGATAGAGGTCGGGCGCGACGCGGAGGGACACCTGATGCTGGCCGACGAGATCTCCCCCGACACCTGCCGGTTCTGGGACAAGGAGACCGGCGAGAGGCTGGACAAGGACCGCTTCAGGAGGGACCTCGGCGGCGTGGAGGAGGCTTACGCGGAGATGTTGCGACGGGTTACCGCGGATGCTTCGAGCATCAGGTCCCGGGCATCGGGTAAAGACGAGGAGGGCGGCGCTTGATGGAGGCGACGGGCTACAAAACACACCGTCACCGGGAGCCGCTGCGCGCAACGGCCGGCGGGTGCGAGGCGTGCGCACCGAACCTGAGGGCCAAAGCCTGATGCCCGAGACCTTGAAGGTCCGCGTCCTGGTCCGTCCCAAGGAGGGCATCCTCGACCCGCAGGGCGAGGCCGTTCGCGGGGCGCTTCCGGCCCTCGGGTTCGGGGGCGTGAAGACCGTCCACATCGGGCGTCTGATCGAGATGGAGGTCGAGAGCGCGGCCGAGGTGGACGCGATGTGCCGGCGGCTGCTCTCCAATCCCACCATCGAGGAGTACGAGTGGGAGGTGGTCTCGTGAGGGTCGGGGTTACGGTCTTCCCGGGCTCGAACTGCGACAGGGACGCGCTCTACGCCGTCGAGCGGATGGGGGAGGAGCCGGTCGAGCTGTGGCACGCGGAGGCGGACCTGAAGGGGGTGGACGCCGTGATCGTGCCCGGGGGGTTCTCCTACGGGGACTACCTCCGCCCCGGCGCCATCGCCCGCTTCGCTGGCGTCATGGGGCCGCTTGAGGAGTTCGCGAACGGCGGCGGGCCCGTCCTCGGGGTCTGCAACGGCTTCCAGGTGCTCTGCGAGGCGCACCTCTTGCCCGGCGCCCTGCTCCAGAACACGCACATGCGCTTCGTCTGCGACCGCGTCCGGGTGCGGGTCGAGACCGCGAACACGCCCTGGACCGCCGGGTGCGAGGGGGGCGAGGAGCTCACGCTGCCGGTGGCCCACAACGAGGGGAACTTTTTCGCGGACGCGGAGACGCTGGCCCGGCTTGAGGACGAGGACCGCGTGGTGCTCCGCTACGTGGGGAACCCGAACGGGTCGGCGAACGACATCGCCGGCGTGTGCAGCGAGGGGCGGAACGTCGTCGGGCTCATGCCGCACCCCGAGCGCGTCTCCGACCCGGCGCTTGGTTCGGACGAGGGGCTGAAGATCCTGCGCTCCGTGCTGGTGGGGGCGACGCTCTGAACGTCAGGGAGGCATACGGCGCTTTGGGCCTCTCGGGGGCCGAGTACGAGCGCATCCTGGGGCTGATGGGCCGGGAGCCGAACTACCTGGAGCTCTCGCTGTTCTCCGTAATGTGGAGCGAGCACTGCGGCTACAAGAACTCGCGCCCGCTTCTTCGCCGCTTCCCGAACGAGGGGCCGCGCGTCTTGCAGGGGCCGGGGGAGAACGCGGGCGTGGTGAGCCTGGGGGACGGGTGGGCGCTCGCGTTCAAGATGGAGAGCCACAACCACCCCTCGGCCGTCGAGCCCTACGAGGGGGCGGCGACGGGGGTTGGTGGGATCATCCGCGACATCCTCGCGATGGGCGCCCGTCCCGTGGCGCTCCTGGACTCGCTGAGGTTCGGCCCGCTTGACGAGGAGCGCAACCGCTACCTTTTCCGCGAGGTGGTGCGCGGCATCGGCGGCTACGGCAACGCCGTCGGCGTGCCGACCGTGGGCGGCGAGGTCGAGTTCTCGCCGGCATACTCCGGGAACCCGCTCGTCAACGCGATGTGCGTCGGGCTCATCCGGGTGGATGACCTTATGCGCTCCCGCGCCACGGGCGAGGGCAACGCCGTCGTCCTGCTCGGATCCAAGACCGGCCGCGACGGCATCCACGGGGCAACCTTCGCCTCCGACGAGCTCACCGAGGAGTCCGAGTCCAAGCGCTCCAACGTGCAGGTCGGGGACCCGTTCGCCGAGAAGATGCTCATAGAGTGCTGCCTGGAGTTGCTCGGGCAGGACCTCCTCGTCTCCCTGCAGGACCTCGGGGCGGCGGGCATAACCTCCTCTGCCTCGGAGATGGCCGCGGGCGGCGGCGTCGGCATCGACATCGAGGTGGAGAAGGTCCCAAGGCGGGAGGCGGGGATGGAGCCCTGGGAGGTCATGATCTCGGAGTCCCAGGAACGCATGCTTGCCGTCGTCGAACCGGAGAGGGTCGAGGAGGCGCTGGCCCTTGCCGAGCGGTACGGCATCGGCGGCACGGTCGTCGGGCGCGTCGCCGGGCACGGCGACCTGCGCGTGGTCGACAACGGCGAGGTCGTCGGCACCGTCTCGGCCGAACACCTGGCCGACGCCCCCGCCTACGAGCGCGAGGTCCTCCGCCCGGCGTACCTGGACGAGGTCCAGAAGTTCGAGGTGGCGGAGATCCCCGAGCCCGGGGACTACAACGAGGTCCTGCTCTCGATACTCTCCCACCCCAACCTCCGCTCGCGCCGGTCCATCTACAACCAGTACGATCACCAGGTCGGGACGAACACGGTGGTCCTGCCGGGCGCCGACGCGGCCGTGATGCGGATAAAGGGCACCAGACGCGGCTTCGCCGTAACGACCGACGGCCGGGGGCGGCATTGTTACCTGGACCCGCGCGGCGGCGGTGCGGCGACCGTCGCCGAGGCTTACAGGAACCTCTCGTGCGTGGGGGCGGAGCCTGTGGCCGTCACCGACTGCCTCAACTTCGGCAGCCCGGAGAAGCCGGCCGGCTACTACCAACTCGCCGAGTGCATCGAGGGGATGTCCGAGGCCTGTGAGGTCTTCGGGACGCCCGTCGTGAGCGGCAACGTCAGCCTCTTCAACGAGACGGATCGCGGTCCCATCTATCCGACACCGACCGTCGGGATGGTCGGCGTCTTCGAGGACGTGGGCCGTCACGCAACGCCCGGCTTCAAGCGCGGGGGGGACATGGTCGTCGTCATCGGGGGCAGCTCGCGCGTCTCCCTCGCGGGCTCCGAGTACGCGGAGATCGTGCACGGGCGCGTCGCCGGGAGGCCGCCCGGGCCCGACCTCGCCTCCGAGAAGAAGACCGCGGACCTGGTGAGGGAGATGGTCCGGTCAGGCCTGGTCGACACGGCCCACGACGTCTCCGGGGGCGGCGAGATCGTCGCGGTCGCAGAGATGGCTCTCGCCGGCGGCCTCGGCATCGAGTACGAGGAAGGTGAACTCGAACGCATGACCGAAGGTCAGGGCGGAGGAAGGAGGGACGTCGCCCTGTTCGGGGAGTCCGGGGATACGTTTCTCGTCGCCGTCCCCCAGGAGCGCTGGGAAGAGCTAGAAGACGCGCTGTCGCGGGCCGCCGGGTACGACCTGATCGGGACGGTCGGGGGTGACCGCATCAGGGTCGGGGACGCGATAGATCTGAAGCTATCCGATCTCAGGAGAGCCCACGAACAAGACCTCTTCGGAATCCCGGGCGAGGTCGTCGGCGGATCGGAGGCGGTCGGATGACCCGGGACAAGGTAAACCTCGCGCAGAAGCTCTCGCTCTTTGACGAGCGCTGGAGCCCGAAGGTCGTCGGCGAGCTGAACGGGCAGCACGTGAAGCTGGTGAAGCTCCTCGGCGAGTTCGTCTGGCACCACCACGACGAGGAGGACGAGCTGTTCCTGGTCGTCAAGGGCCGATTCAGGATGGAGTACCGGGACCGGGACGTCTTGGTCGAGGAGGGGGAGTTCGTCGTGGTGCCGCGGGGGGTGGAGCATCGGCCCGTCGCGGATGAGGAGGCGCACGTTATGCTCTTCGAGCCGGCATCTACGGTAAACACGGGGAACGCGGGCGGCGGGATGACCGTGGCCGGGTTGGACAGGATCTAGGAGCCGGAAGGTGGACGTTTTGCAGGAGGACTACCGGGACACGGACGGCAAGCCGAAGGAGGCGTGCGGGGTCTTCGGTATGTACTCGCGGGAGCTGGCCGGCGAGCTGGCCCAGCGGACGTACTTCGGCCTCTACGCGCTGCAACACCGGGGCCAGGAGTCGGCCGGCATCGCGATCTCCGACGGCGAACGCACGACGGCCTTCAGGGACATGGGCCTGGTCTCCCAGGTCTTCGACGGCCCGCGCCTGGCCGCCCTCGAGTCCGGCCACCTCGCCCTCGGCCACGTCCGCTACTCGACGACGGGCTCTGCCTCCTGGGAGAACGCCCAGCCCGAGTTCGTGGGACGCGGCGAGGTGAACGTCGCCGTCGCCCACAACGGCAACCTCGTGAACGCGAAACCTCTGCAGGAGGAGTTGTCCGGGGAGGGGTTCAAGTTCAACTCGACCTCCGACACGACGTACATTGCCGCCGCGGTGGTGCGGGAGCTCGAGCGCGGGCGCTCCGTCGGCGAGGCGGTCAGGGAGGCGATGCGCCGGCTGAGCGGGGCGTACTCGGTCGCCATGATCGTGCGCGACAAGCTCGTCGCCTTCCGCGACCCCCACGGCTTCCGTCCCCTCGCCATCGGCCGGGTGGAGGGCGGCTACGCCGTCTCCAGCGAGACCTGCGGCCTTGACATCATCGGCGCTGAGTACCTGCGGGACGTGGAGCCCGGGGAGGTCGTCGTCATAGACGACGGGGGCCTCACGAGCTACCGCTCGGAGAGCCCGCGCAGGGCCCTGTGCGTCTTCGAGTACGTGTACTTCGCCCGCCCGGACTCCCGCTTCGACGGCCGCGAGGTCGCCGGCAGCCGCCACCGGATGGGCGAGAAGCTCGCCGAGGAGGCCCCGGTCGAGGCTGACGTGGTAATCCCGGTCCCGGACTCTGGGATGATGGCGGCCGTCGGGTACTCGCAGGCCAGCGGCATCCCGTACGCGGAGGGCCTCATAAAGAACCGCTACGTCGGCAGGACGTTTATCCAGCCCTCCGACGGGATGCGCCAGCTCGGCATCCGGCTCAAGCTGAACCCCCTACCCAGCGTGATCGAGGGCAAGAGGGTCGTCGTGGTGGACGACTCCATCGTGCGCGGCAACACGAGCCGCAAGCTCGTGGAGCTCCTCTTCGAGGCCGGCGCTTCGGAGGTCCACTTCCGGGTCTCCTCGCCGCCCATCACGGGGCCGTGCTACTACGGCATAGACATGGACAGCCCCGACCAGCTCGTCGGCGCCAACTTCACCGTCGGGGAGATACGGGAGCAGATCGGGGCGACCACCCTCGCCTACCTCTCCACCGACGCGATGGTCGCCGCCACCGAACAACCCAAGGACCGTCTCTGCCGCGCCTGCTTCGACGGCGAGTACCCCACGACCGGAACCTCCGGGAAGTTCGCCCTCGAGAACCGGACCCACCACGCGCCCGTCAGCAGCCGGTGACGCCCACGAGGGCCCAAACCCTGGCCGTCGCCTTCCGCCGCTACGGGCCCGCCGACCGCGAGGCCGTGCGCAACCTGCACGACGAGGCCCTGCACGACGTGGGCGCGCACCTCGGGAATGGTAGATGGGACGGCGACCTGGACGCCATCGAGGCGGTCTACCTGGAAGACGGCGGCGAGTTCCTCGTCGGGGTCCTCGAAGGCGAGGTCGTCGCCATGGGGGCGCTGCGGCGCGATTCTGCGGGCCGGGCCTGGATCACGCGCATGAGGGTCGCCCCGAACCTACAGGGCCTGGGCATCGGCCAGAGGCTCCTCGACGTGCTCCACCGCCGCGCCGCCGAGCTCGGCTACCGGACGCTCCGCCTGGACACCACGGTGCGGCAGACCGCGGCGCGGCGGCTCTACGAGAGAAACGGCTACCGGGAGACCGGCCGGGGAACGGTGGGGCCGTTCGAATGCCTCTACTACGAGAGGAAGAGCTGTGGCTGAAGAGCGCGGTTCGTACGAGTCGGCGGGGGTCTCCATCGCGCGCGGGGAGCGGGCCGTGGAGCTTATGCGCTCGGCCGTCGAGGGGACGCACGGGCCGGAGGTGATCGGGGGTCCCGGTGGCTTCGCCGGCCTCTACGCGCTGGCCGGCCTGAAAGACCCCGTCCTCGCCTCCACCATCGACGGCGTAGGCACCAAGGTCCTCGTCGCCCGCAGCGTGGGACGCTACGATACTTTGGGCGCGGACATCGTGAACCACTGCGCGAACGACGTGCTCGCCACGGGCGCCCGGCCGCTCTTTTTCCTGGACTACGTCGGGACCGGCAGGCTCGACCCCGAGGCCGTCGCGGCGCTGGTCCGCGGGGCGGCGGAGGCGTGCGGCGAGCTCAATATCGCGGTCATCGGGGGGGAGACGGCGGAGATGCCTGGCCTCTATGGCGGGGGAGACTTCGACGTGGTCGGCGTCTGCACGGGCGCGTGCGAGCGGGGGGACGTGATCACCGGGGAGGAGGCGCGTCCGGGGGACGCCGTGATCGGGCTCGCGAGCAGCGGCCTGCACACCAACGGCTACACCCTCGCCCGCAAGGTTTTGGCCGACGCAAACCTATCTTACGACGACGCGCCGGAACCGCTGGGCCGTTCCGTCGGCGAGGCGTACCTGGAACCGCACAGGGCCTACGTGCGCGAGGTTCGGGCGCTCCGCGAAGGGGTCGGGGTGCGGGGGATGGCGCACATCACGGGCGGCGGGCTCGTCGGGAACCTGCCCCGCGCGCTCGGCGGGCTCGGCGCGGAGCTGGATGCGGGCCGCTGGGAAGAGCCGGCGGTGTTCGGCCTGATCCGGTCTTCGGGCAACGTCCCCGAGGACGAGATGCGACACGTCTTTAACCTCGGCGTCGGCTTCTGCGCGGTACTCGCCCCAGAGGAAGCCGAAAGGGGCGTGCAGACGCTGCGGGCGGCCGGGTGCGACGCGTGGAAGATAGGCGTCGTCGTCGAAGAACCGGGCGTCCGGTTTGCCTGAGGGGCTGCCGCGGGGCTCCCGCTTCGCGGTGCTCGCCTCGGGCTCCGGGACGAACCTCCAGGCCCTGCTCGACGCCTACCCCGGGAACGTCGCCGTCGTGGCGGGGGACAAGGCGAACGCCCTCGCCTTCGGGCGGGCGCGGCGGTCCGGGGTGCCCACGGAACACGTGGACCCGGCACCTTTTGCGAGCAGAGAAGAGTTCGACCGGGAGCTGGCCGAACGCGTCGCGGTGCACGACGTGGGGCTCGTCGTGGGCGCCGGGTACATGCGGGTCCTCTCGCCGGCGTTTTTGGAACGGTTTCCGGCCGTGCTGAACGTGCACCCGTCGCTGCTGCCGGAGTTCCGGGGGTTGCGCGCGGTGGAGCGCGCCCTGGAGGCGGGGGTGAGGGAGACCGGGGTGACGGTGCACTTCATGGTCGAGGAGGTGGACGCGGGGCCGGTGGCCGCGCAAGAGGCGGTGCCCGTGGTGCCGGGGGAGACGAAGGAGAGCCTTCTGGGGCGGCTGCACCCTGTCGAGCACAGGCTGCTCGTGCGGGCGGTCGCGGATTATTTCTGGGGAAAGGTGGCTGTATGAAACGTCGGGCGCTGGTGTCGGTCTCGGACAAGCGGGGGGTTGCCGCCTTCGCGCGCAAGCTCTCGGGGATGGGGTTCGAGATCATCTCGACCGGCGGCACCGCGAAGGCCCTCGAAGAATCGCGCGTCCCCGTGGTCGGGGTCTCCGAGATAACGGGCGCCCCCGAGATGCTCGACGGCCGGGTAAAGACCCTCCACCCCAAGATCCACGGCGGCATCCTCGCCGACCTCGAAAACCCCGACCACGTCACGCAACTGGTGGACCACGACATAGGCCCCATAGACCTCGTCTGCATAAACCTCTACCCCTTCGAGGAGACCGTCGCGGGCGACCCCCCCGAAAAAGAGGCCATAGAGCACATAGACGTGGGCGGACCCGCGATGCTCCGCGCGGCTGCCAAGAACTTCAAGAGCGTGACGGTCGTCCCCTCGCCCGAGTTCTACAAAGAGGTCCTCTCGGAACTCGAAAACGAGGGACAGGTCTCCGAAGGGTCCCGCCGCCGTCTCGCGCTCGCCGCCTTTCGCCGCACCGCGGAGTACGACGCCGCCATCTCCGCCTGGCTCGGCGGCCCCGAAGAAGACCCGTTTACGGACCAGAGAACCGTCCGCTTCAAGAAAGTCTCGTCCCTGCGCTACGGCGAGAACCCCCATCAGGAGGCGGCCTACTACGCGGAGGAGGGGAGGGAGCACCTGCTCTCCGGCGTCGAGAAGCTGCAGGGCAAGGAGGTCTCCTTCAACAACCTCCACGACCTCGACGCGGCCCGGACCTTGCTCGCCGACCTCGCCGACCTCGAGGCGCCGGCCGCCGCCGTTATCGTCAAGCACGCCAACCCTTGCGGCGCCGCGGTCGGCGATTCCGTGGCGGAGGCCTACCGCAAGGCGCTCGCCTCTGACCCGCTCTCGGCTTTTGGCGGCGTCGTGGCGTTGGGCGGCGGGGTAGACGGGGCGCTCGCGACGGAGATCTCCGACGTCTTCACGGAGATCCTCTTGGCCCCCGCCTTCACGCCGGAGGCCCGGGAGATACTCGCCGCGAAGCCGAACACGCGGGTCCTCGTGGCGGGGTCCATGGAGAGGCCGGCGCTCTCGGCCAAGAACGTCACGGGCGGCGTCCTCCTGCAGCGGGCCGACAACGTCGAAGACCCGTCCGGGTACAAAGTCGTCACGGAGAAGCGTCCCACGCCGGGGCAGATGGAGGATCTCCTCTTCGCCTGGCGGGTGGCCCGCACCGTAAAGAGCAACGCCATAGTGCTGGTAAGGGACCGGGCGACGGTGGGCGTCGGGGCGGGCCAGATGAGCCGGGTGGACTCTTCGGAGATAGCCGTAAAGAAGGCGGGCGAGAGGGTTCGGGGCGCGGTCGCCGCGAGCGACGCCTTCTTCCCCTTCGCGGACGGGGTCGAGGCGCTGGCGGAGGCCGGTGTCGAGGCCGTCATACAGCCGGGGGGTTCCGTGCGCGACGAGGAGGTCGTCGAGGCGGCGAACGGCCGCGGGGTGGCGATAGTCTTTACCGGCCGCCGGCACTTCAACCACTAGGCCTGTGGAGCGCGGGCCGCGGCTGGTGCGGATCATGGACCTCGCGGAGAGGGGCGCCTACTACGGGGTCGCGCTCTTCCTGCTGGCCACCATCGTCATGGTCTTCGCCTCGGCCGCGATCAGCCTGGCCGATGTCGTCGAGCTCGGGCCGCTCGAAGCGGCGCTCGAGGTGCTCGACAAGGTCCTGCTCATCTTTATCTTCGCCGAGCTCCTCGGGACCATCAGCACCATAGTGCGGGAGCGGGAGGTCACGGCCGAGCCCTTCCTCCTCATCGGTCTCATAGCCGTCGTCCGGCGCATCCTGGCCGTCACCGCTTCAATCGAGCAGAACCTCGGCACGCCGCGCTTCGACGACCTGATCCTGGAGCTCGGCGTCCTCACCGTGCTTGTCCTCGCCCTCGCCGGCGCCCTCTACTTCGCGCGCCGGATGCTCCGCGAGGAGTGACGCCCCGCCGTCGTCTTGTGCGGGGGCTTCTGCCCGACGGATAATGTCGACCTGCGTGCCAAGGTCGCGGAAGGCGACCATACAATACCTCTTCGAGGCTGCCATGGGCCGGATACCCCGGTCCCAACCGAAGCACATAGGCCGTGCGCGCGGTGAAGCGTTGTTAAACGTCGTGAAGTTTTCCCCACGAGGGCCAGTTTCGAGGAACGCGGGATGGTAACGTTCCCGGTTAGGAGACTTGGTGCCTGCCTTTCAGGGGTGATAGGTGGGGAAAGGGAAAGGAGGAGTAGGCACCAAGTTCCTCTATCTATACCGCACATAGTTGCCGTGTTGGTGCCGGTAGGCCCAGAATGGCTCCAAAGGTGTAGACATTGAGCCCGAAGTCGTATGCCATTTCCGCACGGACGGGGGTACCCTTGCCGAATACCTTACAAATGTCCATCGCACAGGGGTGAGCGTGTTAGAGCGTACTCGGGAAGTAGACACACATACGGCCACCCTGCTTTGGTTGATGAGGGCTTTGGAGTACGTTCGTTCGCGGGGCCCATCAAGGGCCCTGGATTGTCTGGAAGCGGTGGCCGACGATACGGTGTTCGAGACGGAGATGGCCGCACGACGCTCCGGGTTTGAGAGAGCCGACCACAGCCTTCTGTAAGCACGACGACGTGAACCTCGACGCTGGCACGGATAGGCAGCATACTTTCCCCGGTTACTGACACGGCGGAAAATCCGCGGCGCTTGGGGTTTTGGTAAAGTGGCTGTAATGGGGGTAGAATCTGGCCGAAGCCGGGCCAGTAGCTCAGTGGTAGAGCAGGGGACTTTTAATCCTCGTGTCGAAGGTTCGATCCCTTCCTGGCTCACGGGCCCCCATCGTCTAGTGGCCCAGGACACCGCCCTTTCAAGGCGGCGGCACGGGTTCGAATCCCGTTGGGGGCACTGTCTGGGCCGGCAAGGGCGATTAGCTCAGGGGTAGAGCGCCTCCCTTACAAGGAGGAGGTCGCTGGTTCGAGCCCAGCATCGCCCACTTCCAAAACCCCTGCAAACGGCGGCATTTTGCGGGGACGACGAGGGAGGTGGGGGCGCTCCCCGTCCCCTTTTACTGCAACCGTACTGCAACCCGGCCGGGGTGCCCCTCACGGGATGGCCCCCAGCGCCGCCTCCATGGCGTCGGCGGCGGTGTCCTGCATGTCCGGCAGGACGTGCGAGTAGGTGTTGAGGGTGATGGTTATGGAGGCGTGCCCGAGCATCTCCGAGACCACCTTCGCGTTGACGCCCTGGCCGAGGAGCAGCGTGGCGCAGGTGTGCCTGAGGTCGTGGAAGCGCAGGTCTTCGCGGACGCCGGAGCGCGCCTTGACGCGCTTGAAGGAGCGGTTGCGCAGGTTGGAGGGGTTGAGCGGGGAGCCGGTCTCGCTTGCGAAGACGAGACCCCGGTCCTTCCGTGGCCCGGCGAGCTTCATGCGCTCCTCGAGCTGGCGCTTGCGGTGGTCCTTGAGGGCCGCTGCCGCCCGGCGCGCGAGTCGAACCCGCCGCCCCTTGCCGGACTTCGTGCTCGCGCCGACGACCCACCCGCGCCCGTCTTCGCCGCGGGTGAGGGTGCGCCGGACGAGCAGGGCGGGCCTGGCGGATTCAAGGTCCGCGTCTTCCCAGCGCAGGGCGAGCAGCTCACCTTCCCGCAAGCCGCAGAGGACGGCGAGCACGAACAGGGCTTCGAGTCTCTCCCCGCGCGCCGCCTCCAGGAAGGCGGCGCACTCCTCTGGGCCGAGTGGTTTGATGTCCTCCCCCGGGGCGCTCGCCTTCGGCGGCTTCACGGCGTCCGCCACGTTTCGCGGGATTAAGCCGTCCGACACCGCCTGGGAGAGCGCCCTGCGCAGCACGACGTGCACCTTCTTGACCGTCGCCGTGGAGAGGCCCGCTCGCGCCTTGTCCCCGTAGAAGCCGCGCACGCGCGCGGGGGTGAGGCTCTTCAGCTTCACGTGCCCGATGGCGGGGGAGATGTGGTTGCGGGAGACGTAGGCGTAGTTGGCGTAGGTCGTCTCCTTGACCGCGCCCTTCACCGAGTCGGCGAGCCAGCGGGTCAGGTGCTTCTCGGTCGTGATCCCCCGGTCGTCGTAGACGAAGCCTCCGTCCCTGTCGGCTATGGCCTTGGCGAGCTTCGCCGCCGCCTCCGCCCGCGTGCGGGCGTAGAGGGCCTTGCGCTTCCTCTTGCCGCCCACCTCCGCGTAATACTGCGCCATCCACCCCCCGCCCTTGCGCCGGGATATGGACCCCTCTCCGTTACCCCTTTTCGGCATCGTCTTCCCTCCTTGTTCGTCTGCTTCTGACTGAAGGGTACGGCCGTTCGGTGGTTTTCCGGCCCCAGAGGCGACGGGAAATCCGCGTCGTCGGCATCGTCGGGAGGTGTCCGGGGCCATCCGGTTCGAGAAACACGCCCTCGAAAACCAAAAGTTGCTACCGGAGGGTCTACCCTATCAAAGGCGGCGGACGTGGATCGGATCGTGCGCCAAACGGCGGCAGACGGAAGGGGCATGGCGATGGAGGAAAGTATCGGGTTCTCGGGGCGGGAGGGAGGTCGGCACGGCGAGCCCGCGGCGGGGGAGTACCTCACCATCCAGGAGTTTGCGAACCTCTTGCGGATCGGTCGGGGTACCGCCTGGTCGATAGTGATGGAGCGGGCGGAGATCCCGCACCTGCGCTTCGGCGACCGCGTGGTGCGGCTCGCGCGCGCGGATGTCGAGGCTTACCTCCAGCGCTGCCGCTCCGACGCCGTATGACGGCGGCCCGAACGGCGGGGGTAGGCGCGCGGGGTGTCCTTACGTGTCCGATTGCCGACTACGGGTCCACGGAGGACATGTAAGGACCACGGTATCCGGGACCATTTGGTCTCAGCCCGCCCGAGAGTCCCGGCGTACCCGATGTGGTCGTTACACGGCCGCTAGAATGGTCCCGTGACGTCCCCACTCACGCTAATCGTGGAGCCCGTTCCCGTCACCTCGGCGGGCAAGAGCTTGAGCGCGCTGATGCCTCGGCACCGGTGGCGGGCGTTAGGCAAGCGAGTGGCCGACGAGCACGGCCGCCGCTGCGCCATCTGCGATGTGGAACCGAAGGACGCTCCGGTTCAGGTACGTGGTAGGTACGCTCCGACACCCACCGACACCAAACTCCTGGCTCGTTACGGGGAAGCTATCGAGGCATGGGCTAAAGAACCCCTTCGTCGTCAGCCTGGTCGCGTGAATCTCGAATGTCACGAAGCGGCAAGGAGGCGCTGCTCGCGGCGGGGGGCGCGCTGAGGGAGATCCGGGACGAGGAGTACTTCAGCCCCGATTACGAGGACTTCGATACCTACTGTTACGAGCGGTTCGGGTGGGGGAAACGGCAGGCCAACAGGCACATAGCATGGGCCGAGGTGCAGGAGAAGTTGAGTCCAATTGGACTCGACATCAAAAACGAGGCGCAGGCGCGAGAGATATACCCCCTGGTGGATGAGCCTGAGGCGGCGCTTGAGGTGTGGAAGAGGGTTAGCGAGGGGGGCGCGCCCACAGCGCGTGCGATAAGGGACGCCATGCGCGAGCTCGGGTACGTCCCCGTGCCGGAGGGGGTCGATCTGGAGGAGGCCGAGGAGGTGCTTGAGGGCTACGCCGGGGTCAAGGAGGGCGAGCACGGCGAGTACCTGAACCCGGGCGTCTCGACACGGACGTCCCGCAAACGCGTCGGGAGGCTGCACCGCGAGGGGGAGGCGAGGGCGCGCAGGGAAAACGTGCAGCCCACGACCGAGACCGGCGCGGGCGACGTGAACATCCACAACATGGATTTCGGGAACCTCGGGACGCTCGTCCCCGACGGCGGCGTGGACCTGGTGCTGACGGACCCCCCATACCACACCAACAAGAAGACCATGAAGCTCTGGGACAGGCTGGGCAAATTCTCCCGGCGCGTGCTAAAGCCGGACGGACTGCTCGTTTCTTACATGGGCAATTACGCGATCCCGGACGCGATACGGCGCGTGGAGAAGAACGTCCCGTGGTGGTGGCAGATGATCGTGTTGCACAGGGGAAAAGACGCGGCGCACGGAAAAGGGTTCTTCCTAGACTACAAACCCATAGAGGTCTTCACGAGTCCCACCGGGAAGCCGGGCGACCGGCTCAAGGGGCAGCGCCCGAGCGTGATCGAGAGCAGGGGCAAAGAAAAGTCACACCATCCGTGGCAGCAGCCGCTAATGGAGGCCGTCCACCTCATACTCTCCTTCACGGAGCCCGGCGACCTGGTGGTGGACCCGTTCTCCGGCGGCGGCACGGTGGCGGTGGCGGCCAAGATGACGGGGCGTAGGTGCGTGGCCGCAGAGATAGACCCCACGGCGCACGCCGACTCCGTGCGGCGGCTCAAGGACGCGCCCGATCGCGTGCCGAGGGAGATAGCCGACGCGCTCCGCTCGGCGCACCCGGGAGTCTTCTCGCCCAAGGGCGATCCCGGCAAGGTGGAGGGGCTCTTCAGGGCACCCGCACCGAGCCCCCAGGCCCGGACGGCGGAGACCCAGGAGCGGCGCATAGAGGGCGTCAGGGACGCGCTAGAACGGGTGAGCGCGGAGGTAATAGTGCTCCGCCCGCGCGACCTCTCCGAGTCGGGGCGGAAGCTCAGGCGGCGGAGGTTCACGAGGTAGCTTCGGCGAGAGCTTCGCTGGCGGTTATCGCACCGGGGTGTCCTGATGGCGCTGGGTGGCCCTTTCGGTCACGCGCCAGTAGGCTTGGCGGGAGGCAGGCGAGGGGCGCAAGGAGGCGCGAGTATGTTTCTCAAGGTGGGCCGGAAGCTAATCAACACTCACAACCTGGTCGACGCCGACGTGTACGAGCCGGGAGAAGCGCTTTCTCCCAACGGCGACGGGCACGCCGACGCTCTCACGGTCGTCATCATGACGACGGCGGTTGAAACGGCGAAGGACGGCACGCTCGGGGCGCGTCGCATCATCCTCTCGGGGGAGGACGCCGACCTCTTCCTTGAGTCTCTGCCGACCTACTCGCCGGTGCTTGAAGGGGACCGGTGGTGAGCGACGAGCGGGAGGAGGAACTCGGGGAAATCCGCGCCAGGGCGCGAGAGGCGTCGGAGGCGCTGGGGGCGCTGGCCGTAGAAGCGTTGCAACTCGCCAGGCGGATACAGGGGCTAACCGACGGCACGCCTAGGTGGTACCGCGGCATGAGAACAAGGGTGGAGGCGGCGGAGGTCCTGCGCCAGGCGCGCGTCTTCGTGCGCACCTTGGAGGATCTGGATAAAGGTGCGCGTGCGCGCGGGTGAAGGGTCGGTTTACCGGTTCCCTTCACGAGCTTTCGCCGCGACCGTTACGGAAACCGTCGATCGCAGCTAGGAGACGAG
>CADCVH010000127.1 GCA_902806085.1 uncultured Rubrobacteraceae bacterium
GAGGACCCCCACCAGCTGGAGAACATCTACGGCGAAGCGCCCGAAGACCTCCTGCGGCGCCTGAACTCCCAGCTAGACTCGCTGCGCCAGTGCGAGGCCGACGGCTGCCGCGCCGCGGAGGGCGGCCAGTAAGAGACCGGCACCGCCGTGACCCATAGTAGAGACGATTTCTGAAGGTGAGGGTTGCCGGTGCCGGGACGGCCGGGACCCCGCCCTCCTCGGCGCCTCCGCGGCGGGTTCCCGGCATGACCCGTATGAGGGGTCGGTCTTCGAGGCCAGGTGAGCCTGGCCCGGACTGGCCCGGACTGGCCGGCTCGGCCGGATCGCTCCGGCCTCCTGCATGGGCATCTCCAACCGGGAACGCCAGCAAAAGCCGGCGCCTCCCTTATCCGAACCTGTATCTGCAGGTTGATATATACCTGAGGTACAGGTATATGCTTTATCGACGCCCTCGTTCTAGAGCAAAACTGGCGAATGCGCTGCAAAACCGGCTTCTACCGCAGGATATATATACCTGTACTTTAACGTTGTGCGGAGATGGGGTCCTGCTCTGCGCCGCCGTTGACGCCGGCCCACTGGCGGGCGGGGAGGCCCCAGAGGGCGATAAAGCCGGCGGCGGCGGCTTCGTCGAAGGTGCTGTTCGGGTCGTAGGTCGCGAGGTCCTTGCTGTAGAGGGCGTTGGGGGCGGTGCGGCCCACTACGGTGCTGTTTCCTTTGTAGAGCTTGAGGCGGACGGTGCCCGTTACGGTCTTCTGGGTCTCCGTTACGAAGGCGTCGAGGGCGGTTTTTAGGGGGGTGAACCAGAGGCCGTCGTAGGTGAGCTCGGCGTAGCGTTGTTCGATGGTCGCCTTGAAGCGGAGGACGTCCTTGGTGAGGGTCAGGGTTTCGAGTTCCTGGTGGGCCTGGATAATGGCGAGGGCGGCGGGGGCTTCGTAGATCTCGCGGCTCTTTATGCCGACGAGGCGGTCCTCGACCATGTCGATGCGGCCGACGCCGTGGGCCCCTGCGGTCGTGTTGAGATCTTCGATCAGGTCTACCAGCGGCAGCTCCCGGCCGTCGAGGGCGGTCGGCAGGCCCTCCTCGAAGCCGATCTCGACGTAGCGCGGCTCGTCGGGCGCGTCCTCGGGGTCGGCGGTCAGCTCGAAGACGTCAGGGGTGGGTTCGTGGTCGGGGTCTTCGAGGGGACCGGCCTCGACGGAGCGTCCCCAGAGGTTCTGGTCCACGCTGTAGGGGGATTTCTTGGTGGTCGGGACGGGGATGCCGTGCTCCTCGGCGTAGGCCATCTCCTCGGGGCGGCTCATGTTCCAGTCGCGCACCGGGGCGACCACGGTCAGGTCCGGGGCGACGGAGGCGGTCGTGACGTCGAAGCGGACCTGGTCGTTGCCCTTCCCCGTCGAGCCGTGGGCGATGTGGGTCGCGCCCACCTCCCGGGCGGCCTCGACCAGCTTCTTCGCTATAAGCGGACGCCCGAGCGCCGTGAAGAGCGGGTACTTGCCCCCGTAGAGGGCGTTCGCCTTTATGGCCGGGGCCACGTACTCATCGACGAACTCGGCCTTCGCGTCGCGCACGAAGGCGTCCGCGGCCCCTATGTTTAGCGCCTTCGCCCGCACGTCGTCGGCCGGCTCCCCCTGCCCGAGGTCGAGGTAGAGCGCGTAGGGAATCGCGCCCTGCAGCTCCAGCCACTTCACGCAGACCGAGGTGTCCAACCCGCCCGAGTAGGCGAGCACGACCTTCTTGTTTTCGAGCGTCTTGTTTTCGAGCGTCATCTTTCCTCCGTTTGTCGCGCGCCGTTCGCGGGCACGTCGTCTGTTATTCTGTCGGCGTACAGTTCGGCCTTCATAACCCGGTCTTCTCCGTCGTCCCGGAGCGTTACGAAACCTTTTCTCTCGTAGAGTTTGGCGGCGAGGTTGCTCTTGTGGACGCTGAGGCTGATGGCTTCGAACCCCTCGGACCGCGCCGCGCCCACGAGGGCGTCGATCAAGGCCCCACCGACGCCCGTACCGCGCCGATCCGGGACCACGGCGAGCGCAATCTCCGGCGTCGCGGCGTCCACGAAACCGTAGCCGGGCGCGCTCGCGGGGAAGAGCCGATACCAGGCGGCCCCGATCCTGCCACCTTCGGCGTTCAGGGCAACGACGGCGAAGTCGCCCTCCTTCCCCCACCCTTCGAGGTAGCGTCGGAGCCTGTCATCCGACAGCAACTCCTCCGGTGACGGCTTCGGGCCGGGCTCCTCGGATGCCCAATGGGCCGCCTCGTAGAGCATCTCCCACATAAACGGCTCGTCGTCCTCCGCGGCCGGGCGAAAGAGGGTTTTCGCGGCGTCTCCCCGTACGGCGTGGCCCGCCTCGCGTAGCGCGGTGACGGCCCGGTCCAGTTTCTCCCCTTTAACGAGCACGTAGTCGGTGTCATACGTGGAGACGGCGAAGATGCTGACACCGGCCCCAGCTAGCGACGTCGCCACCGAAGAGAGGACGCCCACCTCCGAGAACTCGAAAGGCCCCTCCAACTTCAAGACGCGCCACCCCTTCTCGCACCGGACGTCTCCGGGAACGGACGCCTCCGGGCACGCTACCGAGAGCTCGTCCGTGGTGCGTGTTATGGAGGACAGGCCGCCGGACGTTGCCCACGCGGGGATGGGCGAATCGGGGGCGAGCCGGCAGACGCCCATTCGCCCGTCAAGGACGGAGAGGCGCAGCCCCTCGCGTGCGGCGTTCACGACGGCGTTTCGAGGATCTCACCGTCGGCTGGGATCTCGACCCGGCCGGCGAGCCCCCGCTCGTCTAGTTCCTCGGCCAGTTCCTGGCGGGTGAGCAGGCAGTGGTTTATGGCCTCCATGTGGACGGCGATCACGCGCGCTTTGGGTGCCGTCCGGCAGACCTTTGCCACGTCTTCGGCCGTCATCGTGATCGGGTCGCCCTCCAGGAACCGCGCGGCCCCGGCGTTCACCACGATCACGTCGGGACGATGGGTGTTCAGCGCCTCCTCTACCTCGTCGCACCAGATCGTGTCGCCCGCGACGTAGAGGCTCGGTGAGCCCTCCGTCCGAACCACGAACCCGGAGACGGGGGCCATCCGCGCCCCGATCTCCCCCGTACCGTGCCGGCCACCGGTCCGCGCGAAACGAAGCCCGTTCCACTCCAGTTCCGAGACAACGGGCGAGACGCCCACGAAACCAGCCCCGGAGATCGCGGCCTCGTCCTCCGGTTGGCAGAGGATCGGGGCCCTTTCCGGGATGAGCTCCCGCGCCCGCCCGTCCCAGTGGTCGGCGTGGGTGTGGGTCACGAGGACGGCGTCCGCGCTTTCGATGAGGCCGGACAACTCCCCGTCGCCGAGCGGGAGCTCTACGAGGGGGTTGGGCTTGGCGTTCGGCGTGTTGGGGACGGCGGGCGCGGTCCCGGCGCGGCCGAGCATCGGGTCGACCAGTACGCGGACGGCGCCCGTTTCGAGCACGAACGTGGCGTGCCTGATGAAGTGGATCTTCACGGGCCCCGCGCTACTCGACGTTTCCGGCGGGACGGGTCTTGGCGCGGCAGACGTCGGCGATGAGGCCGGCGACCTCCTCGGCCGCCTCGTCGTCCGAGGAGATGGCGAGCACGGTGTCCTGGCCGGCGATGGTGCCAAGGATCTTGAGCCCCTTCACGCGGTCGAGGACGCTGGAGACGGCGCCGGCGGTGCCGTCCCTGGTGTGGATCACGACCTGGTTACGGGCCGGGACGATGCCGAGCACGAAGCTCGGCAGCACCTCTATCCCCGCCGAGCCGGGGTCGTGCGGGAGCGCCAGGTAGCGGTTGCCGACCTTTAGGACCCCGAGCTCCGCCAGGTCCCGGCTCACGGTGGCCTGCGCCACCTCGACGCCCTCGTCGGCCAGGGCCTCGGCCACGCCCTGCTGGGTGCCGAGGTCCCGCTCGGAGATGAGGCGCAGGATCAGGTCCTGCCTGGTCGTTTTGTCCACCGGTGCGCGCGTCGCGCCCATAATCTTCCTCCTACTTGAGGTGCTCGAGCCCGAGGTCTTCTGCGTACCCGAGCGCCAGGTTCATGTTCTGGACCGCCGCCCCGGAGGCCCCCTTGAGCAGGTTGTCCACCGCCGAAAACAGCAACAGCTTGCCCGCCCGCCGGTCCACCGCCGCGGAGAGCCGGCACCTGTTCGTGTTCGCCACGTGGGAGACGTGCGGGTACTCCTCCCTGGCCTCCACGAACGCCGAGCCCCCGTAGTCCTCCGCGTACCAGCCGAGGACATCATCGGCCCCCGGCACCTCCTCAAGGTCCACCACTATGGTCTCGAGCTCGCCGCGGCTGATCGGGATGAGGTGCGGCACGAACGTTACCGCGGGGCTCTCCCCCACCCTCCGCAGCATGGTCTCGATCTCCGGCGTGTGGCGGTGCAGCGGCGCCCCGTAGGCGTTCGCGCTCTCGTTGGCGCTCACGAAGTGCGTCTTGACGCTAGGTTTCGCCCCAGCCCCGCTCACCCCCGACAGCGCGTTGATCGTGACGGACCGGACACCCCCGCCCACCCGCCGCACCACCGGCGCGAGCGCGAGCACGGCCGCCGTCGGGTAGCAACCCGGGTTCGCCACGATCCGGCCCTCCGCCGCCCCAAAAACCTCGGGCAGCCCGTAATGCGCCTCCGCCAACAACCCCGGCGCCGGATGCGCCCCGTACCACTCCTCGTACATCCCAACCTCCGGCAGCCTGAAGTCCGCCGAGAGGTCGACAACGAGCCCTACCCCCGCCTCCAACAAAGCCGCCACGGTCCCCGCGCTCTCCCCGTGCCCGTAGGCCACGAAAGCCACGTCGAGCCCCGAAGCCTCGATCTCATCAGGCCCCACAAAAGAACCGCCCGCCGAAAGCTGCGGAAACACCTCCCCGATAGGCCGCCCCGCGTACCCCCGCGAAGCCACCTCCAACCCGCCCACCTTCGGGTGACCGCCCAGAAGACGCACCAGCTCCGCCCCGGCAAACCCGCTACCGCCGTAAACCCCGACCTTCAAACCCATGGCCGTATTAGAGCACCCGCCGGATATTTATTCAAGTTCTTGGATATTTGCGTTGACGTCCCCACGCACGGGTGCGACAATACGACCCGGTTATGAATAAAGATTCAACAATCGGAATAACGACTCTCCCCGGTGGGGCGACGGCCCCGGCGGGGTTCGTGGCGGGGGGGGTCGCGTGCGGGGTTCGTGGGTCCGGGACGCCGGACCTGGGGTTGCTCTTCTCGGGGCGTCCGTGCGCCGCGGCGGCGGTCTTTACGCGCAACGAGTTCAAGGGGGCGCCGCTTGGCGTGACGCGCGAGGCGGTCGCGGGGGGCGGTTTGCGGGCCGTGGTGGTCAACAGCGGCAACGCCAACGCGGCCACGGGGAGGCGGGGCGTGGAGGACGCTTACGCGATGCAGGGGGCCGCGGCGCAGGCGCTCGGGGTCGAGGCCGGGCGGGTGGCGGTCGCCTCTACCGGCGTGATCGGGGAGCACCTGCCCATGGACAACATCCTGGCCGGGATAGGGGACGCCGCCGGCAGGCTCTCCGGGGACGGGGCGCCCTTCGCCGAGGCCATCCTGACTACCGACACCCGGACCAAGGAGGCCGCGGTGCGGGTGGAGGTCGGGGGCAGGAGCGTCACCGTAGGCGGGACGGTGAAGGGGAGCGGCATGATCCACCCGAACATGGGCACGATGCTGGCCTTCCTGACCACCGACGCCGCCGTTGAGCCGGAATGCCTGCAGGAAACGTTGAGCCGGGCCACGGAACACTCCTTCAACCGCGTGACCGTGGACGGCGACACCTCTCCGAGCGACATGGCCCTCCTCCTGGCGAACGGGGCCGCCGGAAACGAGCCGCTGACGGCGGGGTCGCCCGATTACCCCGCCTTCGTGGGGGCCGTCGAGGCCGTCGCCCGGGAGCTGTCCAAAGAGATCGCGCGCGACGGCGAGGGCGCGACGCGGCTCGTCGAGGTGGCCGTAGAGGGGGCCGAGGACGAGGAGACGGCGGCGGCGCTCGCGAAGAGCGTGGTCGGCAGCAGCCTGGTCAAGTCGGCGGTCTTCGGCGAGGACGCCAACTGGGGCCGCGTGCTGACGGCGATGGGCTACGCCGGGGTTCCCTTCGACCCTGACGGGCTGGAGCTCTGGTTCGGGCCCGTCAAGGTCTTCGAGGGCGCGCCCGTCCCGCACGAGGTCGCCGAGGCCAACGCGGCGCTCGCGTCCGGGGAGGTCAGGATCTCGGCGCGGTTGGACGCCGGTGACGCGTCGGCGACCGCGTGGGGCTGCGACCTGAGCTACGAGTACGTCAGGATCAACGGGAGCTACCGCACGTGAGCGCCGGTAAGCCCATCGTAGTAAAGGTCGGCGGCGGCGCCCTGCGGGGCGGCGCCCTGGAAGACCTGCCGGGGATACTGGCCGGCGGGACGCCCGTCGTGCTCGTCCACGGCGGCGGCCCGCAGCTCACCCGGATGCTCGACTCTTTGGGCATCGAGAGCGCCTTTCACGAGGGCCTGCGCGTTACGGACGAGAGGACGCTGGAGGTCGCAGAGATGGTCTTCGCGGGGGGCGTCAACAAGGGGCTCGTGCGGGAGCTTGGCGGGATCGGGGTCTCCGCGGCCGGCATCTCGGGCACGGACGGGCCGACGATCCTGGTGGAGCCCGTACCGGAGCTCGGCCGGGTGGGGGAGGTCTCGTCCGTCGAGCCGGGGCTGATCGAGACGCTCTGGCACGGCGGCTTCGTGCCGGTCGTGGCCCCATTGGGCCTCGGCCCGGAGGGCGCGTACAACGTGAACGCCGATTCCGCCGCGGCGGCACTCGCGACGGGGTTGGGGGCGGGTCACCTGTTCCTGCTAACCGACGTGGACGGCCTGCTCATGGACGGCGAGGCGGTGGCTGCGCTCGGCCCGGAGGAGTCCGAAGACTTCGTCAGGAGCGGGCTCGCGGCCGGGGGGATGGTCCCCAAGCTGCGGGCGGCGGCGCGGGCGGCGCGCGGCGGGGTCCGGGCCAGGGTGCTGAACGGCAACACGAAGGGCGTACTGGCCGGGGCCCTCTCCGGCGGAGACATCGGCACACTCATATACGAAGGAGGGGCGGCATGCAGGCAGTAATGGAGACTTACAAACGGTTGGGGATCTCGCCGACGAGCGGCCGGGGGAGCTGGCTCTTCGACGACGAGGGCAACCGCTACCTGGACTTTATCGGGGGAATAGCTACCAACTCCCTAGGGCACGGGCACCCGGCGCTCGTCGGCGCGATAAAAGACCAGGCGGATAAGTTGATCCATTGCTCCAACCTGTACGAGATCCCGATCCAGGCCGAGGCGGCCGCCATGCTCACGCAAGCCACGGATTTCGACAGGGTCTTTTTCTGCAACTCCGGCACCGAGAGCGTGGAGGCGGCCATCAAGCTCGCCCGCAAGCACGCCCACGAGAACCACGGCCCCGAGAAGCACGAGATCCTGACCTTCTCAAAATCCTTCCACGGCCGCACCTACGGCGGCCTCTCCGCCACCGCCCAACCCGCCCTCAAGACCGGCTTCGGCCCCATGCTACCCGGCATGGTCCACGCCCCCTACGGCGACCTCGAAGCCGCGAAACGGCTCTCCGGCCCCCAGACGGCCGCCATCGTCGTGGAACCCATCCAGGGCGAGGGCGGCGTGAACGTCGCGCCTGAGGGTTTCCTGCGGGGCCTGCGCGATCTCTGCGACAGCCTCGACGCGGTCCTCGTCTTCGACGAGGTGCAGACCGGCGCGGGGCGCACCGGACACCTGTACGCTTACCAGGGAATGGGCGTCGTTCCCGACGTGCTGACGAGCGCGAAGGGCCTGGGGGGCGGTTTTCCGGTGGGGGCGGTGCTCGCGAAGGAGGAGTTCGCGGCGCTCGGGCCGGGCAACCACGGCTCGACCTTCGGGGGCAACCCGCTGGCGATGGCGGCGGTTAAGGCCGTGCTCGGGGTCGTGAACGACGAGGAGTTTTTGGAGGAGGTCCGGTTCAAGGGGAAGGTTCTTAGGAACGCCCTCGAAGCGTTGGCCGGCAGGGTGCCCGGCGCCGAGGTACGCGGGGAAGGATTGCTGGTCGGCCTTGATCTGAAGGACCCGGACCTGGCGCGGGCGGTCTTCGAGCATTGTCTAGAAGAAGGCGTGCTGGTCAATTTGGTGGGGGGCACGACCATCCGGATGGCGCCGCCGCTCACCGTGACCAGGACGGAGGTTCGGGCCATGCTCGATACCTTTCGAGGCGGCGTGCGGGCGGCGATGAGCGTGGCCGTGCCCGAAGCAGCGGTGGCGTAGGGCGTTTCGGCCGTGATTCCGCAGATAGACGACCTCCCGCCGAAGCCCTCCCCCCTCTCCGGGCGCGACTGCCTGACGCTGGCGGAGTTCGCGCCGGGCGAGGTCGCGCTGATCCTCGACGAGGCCGTCAAGATCAAGGCCATGCAGAAGAGCCGCATGCCCTACCGCCCCCTGCGCGGCAGGACGCTCGCGATGGTCTTCCAGAAGCCCTCCAACCGTACCCGCGTCTCGTTCGAGGTCGGGATGTACCAGCTCGGTGGGCACGCGCTCTCGCTCTCCCCGCAGGAGATACAGATGGGCAAGCGCGAGACCCCGTCCGACACCGGCCGCGTCCTCGCCCGCTACATCGACGCCATCATGGTCCGCACCTTCGACGACGAGGAGCTAGAGGAGCTAGCGGGCGCCGCCGACGTCCCCGTCATAAACGGCCTCTCGGACGCCCATCACCCCTGTCAGGCCCTGGCGGACCTGCTGACCGTGCGCGAAGAGTTCGGCACGCTGGAGGGCGTCAAGATCTCCTACGTCGGGGACGGAAACAACGTCGCCCACTCCCTCGCCATAGCCTGCGCCCTTACCGGCGCCGAGCTCGCCATCGCCCACCCGGAGGGCCACGGTCCCGACGAAAAGGTGCTCGAAACGGCGAAGAGCCTGGGCGCGGCCCCGGCCACCACCGAAGACCCCCGCGAGGCCGCCTCGGGCGCCAGGGTCGTCTACACGGACGTCTGGGCCAGCATGGGCCAGGAAGCCGAGGCCGAAGCCCGCAAAGAAGAGTTCGGCCCCTTCCAGGTAAACGAGGAGCTGATGGGCCTCGCCGCCGAAGACGCCATCTTCCTGCACTGCCTGCCGGCCCACCGGGGCGAGGAGGTGACGGCCGGGGTCATAGACGGGCCCAGGAGCCGCGTCTTCGACCAGGCCGAGAACCGGCTGCACGCCCAGAAGGCGCTGCTGTACCTGCTGTTGAGTTGACCCAACCCAGGAGCTTGGCGGTCCGAAGATGGCCGTCCACTTCGCGAGGTGGTCGGGGTACGTTTAGCCGGTCCAACCTCCCGCCACCTGCCTGGTGGGGGCGTTGAGGCGGTTCCAGAGGTTGACCGTTGCGATCGAGAGTACCAGGGCGGCGAGCGTCGCTTCATCGTATAGCCGGGTTGCCTCGTCCCAGATCTCGTCCGGCACCGGATCCGTCCGGTCGTTGAGCCGGGTGACGGCCTCGGCGAGCGCAAGTGCGGCGCGCTCTTCGCTTGTGAAGTAGGGCGCCTCCCGCCAGGCGGCGACCGCGAAGAGGCGATCGTCGGTCTCGTCCGCCTTTCTGGCTTCGCGCGAGTGCATGTCGACGCAGAAGCTGCAGCCGTTGATCTGGCTCGCGCGCAGGTGGACGAGGTCGAGCGTCCGCGAGGGCACGCCGCCCTTCTTCACAGCCGCGCCGAGGGCCATGAGGGCTTCCATGGCGTCGGGGACAATCACGGCCGGGTTGCCCATCCGGGCCTGCATGATCTCCGCTTGCATGTTTCTCCTCCTATCGTGTCTTTACCGTTCGCGTTCCCGCGGGGGCCGGTCTCTTCTTCACCTCCCGTCACATCGGCCGCGTTTCGTCGGTCATTACTACAATGACCCGACGCGACGGAGGGATGTGACCGGTGGACGAGCAGGATCGGCTGGCCGAGCGCTTCGAGGCGCACCGCGCCCGCCTGAGGGCGATAGCTTACAGGATGCTCGGCTCGCCAAGCGAGGCGGATGACGCCGTTCAGGAAGCCTGGCTCCGCCTCAGCCGCTCGGGCACCGGCGTCGAGAACCTCGGCGGGTGGCTGACGACGGTCGTGGCGAGGGTGTGCCTGAACATGCTCCGCTCGCGCGGGTCTCGGCGCGAGGAGCCCCTGGTCGGGACGCCTGACGTGCCGGGAGGCGCTCGCGTGCCCGACCCGATAGTCGCCCCCGCGGACGGGGTCGGCCCCGAGCAGGAGTCGCTTCTGGCCGACGGGGTCGGCCTCGCGCTGCTCGTGGTGCTGGACACGCTCTCCCCCGCGGAGCGGCTCGCCTTCGTGCTGCACGACGCGTTCGGGCTACCCTTCGCAGAGATCGCCCCGATCGTGGGCCGCTCCCAGGCCGCCACCAGGCAGCTCGCCAGCCGCGCCCGCCGCCGGATTCGGGGGACCAACGCGGTCGCCGACGCCGACCTTGCCGGCCAGTGGGAGGTCGTCGATGCTTTCCGGGCCGCCTCGCGCGACGGTGACTTCGCGGCGCTGCTGGCGGTGCTGGACCCGGACGTCGTGCTCCGGGCGGATTACGGCGCCGCGGGCGCGTCGAGAGCCCTGCGGGGGGCGCGCGCCGTGGCGGGGCAGGCGCTCGCCTTCACGCGGTTCGCCCCCTTCGCGCGGCCGGCGCTGGTGAACGGGGCCCCGGGGACCGTCACGGTCCCGCCGGGGGGGGATCCGCTCGCGGTCATGGGCTTCACCGTGGCGCGGAGCAGGATCGTCGAGATAGACATCCTCGCGGACCCCGCGCGCCTGCGCCGGTTGGATCTCGCGGCGGTTCTCGACACCCGACCCCCGCGTCTCTAGGCCAGGCCGCCCCCGGCGCAGCGATCACCGGCGCCGGGTTCGTCCTAACGCGCGATCGTCGTAAAGGAGCGGACCTTTCGCTCCGGCTTGATCTCGACGACGACCCAGCCCCTGGGCTGCCCGGTGGAGTAGGTGACCATCACGAAGGCGAAGACGGTGTTGCGCAGGTACGTGAGCCTCTGTATGACGCCCTCGTCCCCCCCACGGATGCCGAGTTCGGGGACGTCTTCGGGGATGGCGAGGCGGTCGTGCTCCTGGTGTAGAAGCGGTGCGCTCTTTGTGGCCGGTGCTTGCATGGGGTCTCCTTCGGTCAAATTGCGGGGACGGGTCGCACTATAGTCGCGCGACCCGTCCCGAATCTTTGGCCCGATGGAGGAGATTTCCGGCCTTTGGGATCGCAGATTTTCTCCGGGTCACTCCTGGACGGTCTTGTTGCCCAGGGGGCTCACCGTGGTGCGCGGGATGCGGCGGCGGTGGTCCTCCCAGCCCTCGTCCACCTTGGTGAGGACCTCGGCGAGGCGGAGCTTCTCCAGGAGACGGATCACGGGCCACGCCGGATCGAACTCGTCCTTGAAAGCCGCGAGCTTGGCCGAGGCCGGGCGGGCGTGGTGGTTGTTGTGCAGGCCCTCCCCGAAGGTGATGAGCGCCAGCAGCTTGAGGTTCGTCGCGTCGTTCTCGAAGCTCTTGTAGCCGAAGGTGTGCCCGGCGCCGTTGATGGCGGCGTTCAGGAGCAGGTAGACGACCGCGAGCGTTGCGAGGGCCACGAGGCCGGGGCCGATGCCCCACCCGGGGCCGAAGACCCCGAAGAGCACGACGAGGGCCACGCCGGTCAGGGAGAAGCCCAGGGTGCCGCGGCGCAACAGCGCCTTGTCCAGGCGGTCGAAGGGGAGGTCGGCGGCGTACTTCTCCATCGTGTCGTCGTTGTTTGCCTCGCGGCGGTAGTAGTAGACGTTGCCGATCATGATCTGCCAGTACCCCTCGATGTGGGGGCTGTGGGGATCACCCTCGACGTCGCTGAAGTTGTGGTGCTTGCGGTGGACGGCGACCCATTCCCTGGGCGAGATGCTGGTGAGCATCCAGGTCCCGAAGCGCATGAACATCGTCAGCGCCGGGTGGAGCCGGATGGACCTGTGCGAGAGCACCCGGTGCAGGTAGACGGTGGTGATGAGGGTGGCCAGCTGGCTGAGCGCCAACCCCACGAGCACGGCAACCAAGTATTCCAAACGAAACCCCTCCTCCGGACGAGTACCGACGCCCTCATCCGGCGCGGTCTCGTGGTCTTTTGCGGTACGACGAGGGCCGGGGGTTTAACCCCGGCCCCTGCGTTCTCCGATAAGCTTATCGGATGTTAGGCGGGAGAGACGTTCTCCGCCTGCATCCCCTTGCGTCCCTGGGTCGCCTCGTAGGTGACCTTGGCGCCCTCGTCGAGGGTCTTGAAGCCCTCACCGGATATGCCGGTATGATGCACGAAGAGGTCCTCACCCCCGTCGTCCGGGGAGATAAAGCCGTAGCCCTTCTCGTCGCTGAACCACTTCACTGTTCCTTGGGCCATAATCAGGCGCCCACCTTTCGTGTTTATGGGCCCTCACCAAACAGAAAGGCCACCCTCCATCTTTCTCGGGGTGGCGCTCCGTCGAATGTAAACCCACCTTACTCTTACGTTACGAGCAGCAGTATAACAGAATCTCACCGGGTGTCGTCAAGGCCTTCGTGACGCGTATCCGGCTACGGGCCCCCCCCGACGAGCCCCCAAAGCACCCGGACGAGCCCCTCGACCTCTTCTTCGGTGTTGTACGGGGCGAGCCCGGCCCGGACGAAGCCGCCCGACCCGGCGAGCCCGAGCCGGCGCGAGAGCGTCGAGGCGTAGAAGTCGCCGGCGGCGATAAAGAAGCCGTGGTCGGCCGCGTGCTGGCAGACCTCGAGCGGCGCGCGGCCCCCCAGGCGGAACGCAACGGTCGGGGTCTTGCGGGCGCCGCCGGGGGCGGCGTAGAGGGTTACGCCCGGGATCTCCCGCAGCGCCACCCGGAAGCCGTCCGCCAGGCGCGTCTCGTGCTCCTCGACGGTCCGCATAGCGTCCAGGAGTCTCTCGCGCAGGGAGTCGCCGTTCCCGAGCGAAGCGACGAAGTCCAGGGCGCCCTTCACGCCGGCGATGCCCTCGTGGTTCTGGGTGCCGGTCTCGAGCTTGTCCGGGATGTGGGCGGGCGCGGGGTCGAGCCTGTGGACCTCCATGCTTTCGAAAAGCTCACGCCTGATGGCCGTCACGCCGACGTGCGGGCCGAAGAACTTGTAGGCAGAGCAGGTGATGACGTCGGCCCCGATGGCGTCCCTGTCGATCGACAGGTGCGGGGCGGCGTGGACGGCGTCCACCGCGACCACGGCGCCGACGGCGTGGGCCCGCTCCGCGATGGCGGCCACGTCGTTGACCGTGCCGACGGCGTTCGAGGCGAGGCCGATGGCGACGAGCCTCGTGTTGGCATTGATCTTCTGGTCCAGGTCCTTCAGGTTAAGGGTTAGGGTTTCCGGGTCTACCTCGATCCAGCGTACTTTGGCCCCTTTCTCCCTGGCGGTGGAGATCCAGGGGTCCACGTTCGCCCGGTGGTCGAGCTCGGTGACGACGACCTCCGAGCCTTCCTCCCAGGTGCGGGAGAGGGCGCGGGCTATGGCGAAGGTAAGGGTGGTCATGTTTGCGCCGAAGGCGACCTCGTCGGGTTCCGCGCCGAGAAAGGCCGCGCAGGTGTTGCGGGTGTCGGCGAGGATCTCCTCGGTCTCGGTGCTGGTGGGGAAGACGCCGTGGAGGTTGGCGCCGCCGCGCTGCATGTAGCGGGTCATCGCGTCGATAGAAGACCTCGCCACCTGCGAGCCGCCCGGGCCGTCGAAGTAGGCGACGGGTTTGCCCCCGTGCAGGCGCGAGAGCGCAGGGAACTCGGCGCGGACCGCCTCGGTGTCGAACGTCTGCTGCATGCGGGTCCTCCCCTCCGGGTGTGATCGGGCGAGTCTACATCAGGCGTGGGGGTGGCGGGGCTGTTAACGTGGCCCCGGAGGCGAAGCGAGGAGGGAACGTTGCGCGGGAGGGTAATAGAGAGCCCGAGGCTGCCGGCGCCGATGCGCGGCGGTGCCTTCTCGGCGGGGGTAGAAGCCCCGGCCGGGAGGACCGTCTACGTCTCGGGGCAGGTGGCGATGGACGCGGGGGGCAACGTCGTGGGCGAGGGCGACGTCGCTGCCCAGACGGAGCGGGTGCTCCAGAACGTCGCGATAGTCTTGGAAGAGGCCGGCGGCGGCATGGAAGACGTCGTGAAGGTGACGGTTTTCATCGCGGACATGGGGATGTACGACGGGATCCACGAGGTCAGGCGGAGGTACTTCTCCGAGCCCTACCCGGCGTCGTCGATGGTCGAGGTGTCGGCCCTCATAGACCCGAGGCTCCTCATCGAGATAGAGGCGGTCGCGGTGATCCCGTAGGAGGCGCCTGCGGGTAGAATTCCTGTCGGGGAGTCCGGGACAGAAGGGGGTCAGTCGTGCCGCTGGATTACACGTACCGCGTCCGTCAGCCGCACCGCACGGGGCAGCTCGCCACCGTGGCGGGGGCCATAGCGGAGGGCGGGGGGCTTATCGGGGACGTCACGACCATAAACGTGGGCAGGGACTCGTCCGTGCGCGAGATCACGCTCGCCGTCGAGGACCACGACCAGGCCGAGCACATCGTGGACCTCCTGAACGGCCTCGAAGGCGTCGAGGTGCTCTGGTCGCGCGACCGGGCGCTGCTCCGCCACGAGGGGGGCAAGCTCGTTATCACCTCCACCCGGCCCATACGAACGGTCCAGGACATGCGCGACGTCTACACCCCCGGCGTGGCCCGGGCGTGCGTCGCCATCTCCGAAGACCCGGCGCTCGCCGGGGAGTTGACCATGATCGGGCGCAGCGTCGCCATCTGCACCAACGGGACGCGCGTGCTCGGCCTGGGGGACATCGGCCCCGTGCCCTCGATGCCGGTGATGGAGGGCAAGGCCGTCTTCTACCACCAGCTCGCCAACGTCTCGGCCATGCCGATCCTGGTCGACACGAAGGACGTGGACGAGTTCGTCGAGACCGTGGTCCGCATAGCGCCGACCTTCGGGGGCATACACCTCGAAGACATCTCGGCGCCCGAGTGCTTCGAGATAGAGCGGCGGCTCATCGAGAGGCTGCCCAAGCCCGTGATGCACGACGACGTGCACGGCACGGCCGTCGTGACGCTCGCGGCGGCGCTCGTCGCCTGCCGCCACGCCGCTCTTGCCCTGGAGGAGGAAGTCGTCGGCCAGATCGGGCTCGGGGCCGCGGGCTACGGGATAGCGGCGCTCATGGCCGACGCCGGCGCCAAGCGCGTGATCGCCTCGGACCCGAACCCCCTCTCCCACGACCGGGCCCGTAAAAAGGGCATAGAGATAGTGGAGATGGAAGCGGTCATGAACGAGGCCGACGTCGTGGTCGCCACGACGGGCGTGGCAGGGCTCATCCGGCCCGGGATGGTGCGCGAGGGGCAGGTCATCCTCGCCCTCACCAACCCCTACCCCGAGATCTCCCCCGAGACCGCCGAAAGGGCCGGCGCCGCCTTCGCCGCCGACGGCACCAGCGTCAACAACGTCCTCGGCTACCCCGGTATCTTCCGGGGCGCCCTACTCTCCGGCGCCGAGGAGATAACGCTCCCCATGAAGCTCGCCGCCGCGAAGACGATAGCCGACCTCACCCGGGATTCAGAGCTTGTCCCCGACGCCCTCGACCCGAACGTCCACGAGAGCGTCGCCGCCGCCGTCCGCGACGCCGCCATAGAGAGTGGCGCGGCCCACATGGACCGGGCCTCGACAAGCCTGTGAGAGACCGGCGTACCACCCGAAGGGCCCCCGACCGGGTCGTGCCGGGTTTGTGGCGCGCTTCTCGGCCAGAGCCGTTCCGCAGGCGTACGTGTGGCCGCTGAACGTCCCGAAGAGGGACAACAGGGACGCCCTCGGCACGTTCTCCAACTACGGCGTCAAGTCGGTGGATCTCGCCGCGCCGGGCGTCGACATCGCTAGCACGCTGCCGGGCGGCTCCTACGGTTACTTCAGCGGCACCTCGATGGCGACCCCGCACGTGAGCGGGGTGGCGGCGCTCCTCAAGAGCCGGAACCCCGACCTGGACGACGCGCAGGTGAAAGGCAGGCTCCTGAACACCGTAGACAAGAAGTCCACCCTCGGAAACAGGGTCCTCACCGGAGGCAGGCTCAACGCAGCAAAGGCCATCTCTGCTTCGACGCCGTAAGACGCCCCGGCGGGCGAGGTCGGCGTCCGACTTCGGAGGTTCGGGGTAGCCCGGCGATTACTGTTCCGCCGGCCTACCGGTGGCCGGGGCAGCTTGGACGCCCCGGCCCTTCCCGCGCTCCGGGCGACGGCCCGGTCTCGTACGGTTCCTATCCCGCCGATTTTTCTGGCGGGGCCCAGCGGGACGCCCGTCTCGCCGAACCATCAAGGGTTAGGCCGGACGCCTCCGGCTATCCGTGGATTCGCCGGGCGTGTTCCCTGAAGAAGGCCCGGTTCGTCTTCATGACGGCGCGGGGGGCCCCGTCAGGCCACGGGTAGAAGGCGTCCGGCACCTTGAAGCGCGGAAGAAGCGCACCCAGGCTCCCCGCGAGGTTCGGAGGCGGGTTTGCAGCGTCGAGCATCCGCACGAAGGCGACGGGCCTCGCCCCGAACTCGGGGTCCGGCACGGGGACCACGACGGCCTCCTGGACGCCTTCGATCCGGCCCAGGGCCTCTTCTATCTCTTCGGGCTGGACGTTCTCGCCGCCGGTGACGAAGAGGTTGTCCCGGCGCCCCGCCACCCGCAGATACCCGCCGGCGTCCATCTCGCCGAGGTCGCCCGTACGGAACCAGCCCTCCCCGTCGAGCGGCCGGTTCGGTTCCCCGTCTTGGACGTAGCCCGCGAAGAGCGTACGCCCCCGGACAAGTATCTCCCCGTCTTCGGAGAGGCGCACCTCGCGGTGGGCCAGGACGCGTCCCGCCGTGTAGAGCCGTTCTCGCGACGCGCCGGGCGGCGTCGTGGTGACCTGGGAGGCCATCTCGGTGAGGCCGTAGCTGGTGTGGACGGGGAGGGAACGGTTCGCGGCGCCGCCCACGAGGGAGGGCGGGATCGGGCCTCCTCCCATCAGGACGGCCTTGAGGCTTGAGAGGTCGGCGTCCTCCCGCAGCAACCGCAGGAGTTGGGTCGAGACCAGGGAGACGTGGGTGGCGCCGAGGACGGGGATGGATTCGCCAATGGCCGCTTCGGGTTTCGGCAGCGCGACGGTCGCCCCGACGAGCAGGCAGCGGAAGAGGATCGAGAGCCCTCCCACGTGGTAGAGCGGCAACGAGTGCAACCACCGGTCGTCCGTCCGGAGCGCGATGTTCTCGTTCGAGCCGAGGGCGCTGTAGTAGTGGTTGCCGAACGAGTGAAGCGCCGCCTTCGGTGCCCCGGTGCTGCCGGAGGTAAAGACGACCGTCGCGGGCCGGTCGAGCGGAACGTCCAGAGGCTCCTGAGGCCGTTCGTTTTCGGCGCCGTCGAGGAGCGTACCCGGATCAAGCGCGGGAGCCTCGCCGGCTGCACCGATGGGGCCTATCGCGTCGGAGATCAGGGCCGAGCAGCCGGCCTCTTCCAGCAACGGCGCGACGGCGCCGGCAGGCAGGCGCGTGCTCACCGGGCAGGCCACCAGGCCGGTCCGGATCAGGGCGAGTAGGAGGACCACGTAGTCCAGGCTCTTCGGCAAATATAGGGCGACCCGGCCGCCGGGCTCGATGCCGAACTCGCCGATGCGCCTCCCGGCCGCGGACACCCGGCGGTCGAGTTCTGTGTACGAGACGGTCCAACCCGGGCCCGCGACGGCCGCGGCCTCCGGGGAGGCGAGGGCCGCCGACCTTAGCGGGCAGGGGACGCGTGTGTGGTCTCTGGTCACCTTTCTATGTTATCCCGAGCCGCAGGGTCGCCGTCGCGAGCGCGTCCACGAAGTACCGGTCGTGGGAGACGAAGAGCACGCCGCCGGGGAAATCTCCGAGCGCTTCGAGCAGCACGTCCTGGGTCTCTATGTCCAGGTGGTTGGTCGGCTCGTCGAGCACGAGCAGGTCGTTGTCGCCGAGCACGAGGCGGGTGAGCAGCACCTTCGCCCGCTCGCCGGAGCTCAAGCTGGCAGCCGGCTTGTTCACGGTCTCCCTCCTCACCCCCATCCTGCCGAGGACGGTGCGGGCCAGCGTCTCGTCCCCCGCCTCGCGCAGGATCTCCAGCGCCGTAATGCCCGGCGCCGGCAGGCGGTGGTCCTGGTCGAAGTACCCCACCCGTGCGGAGGGCGAGACTCGGGCCCCGCCCGAGAGCGGCGGAACCTCGCCGAGCACGGTGCGAAGTAGGGCGGTCTTGCCGCAGCCGTTGGGGCCCAGCACCGCGAGCCTCTCGCCGGCGGAGAGGTCGAAGGAGATCCCGGCGGCCAGCGGGTCCTGCGCCGAGTACCCCACCTTCAGGTTTTCCGCGCGGATCAGGCCCCGCCCCCGGGACGTGCCGAACTCTATCTTGATCCCATCGCCCTCGAAGGGCTTCTCGGTCCTGGCGTTCTCCGCCGCCTCCTCCATGCGCCTGCGGGCCACGAGCGAGCGCTTCATGACCTTGGCGGCCCTGTGGCCCACGAAGCCCTTGTCCGCCGCCCCGCGCTTCCCCCTCTCCCCCGCCTCGGACCACCTCCTGTAGTCCTGGGCCTGGCGCCGGAGCTTCTTCTCCTGCTTGCGGCTCTTCTCGTACCGGCGCCAGCCCTCTTCTTCGGCCTGCTCGACTTGATCCCGGAACGCCGTGTAGTTTCCCGCATAGAGGGAGAGCCCCGCCCTGTCGAGGTGCGCGACCTTCCCCGAGACCGCGTCCAGAAAACGGCGGTCGTGGGAGACGACCACGTAAGCCGTCTTCGAGCCTTTCAGGTGATCCTCCAGCCACTCGCGGGCGGGGACATCGAGGTGGTTGGTCGGCTCGTCGAAAAGGATCAAGTCGTGCTCCCCCAGCAGTATCTTCGCCAGCGCGAGCCGCATCCGTTGCCCCGCAGAGAGCCCCGACACCCCGCGTTTCCAGAAGGTTTCGGTCAACCCAAGCCCCGTCAGCGTGGCCTCCGTCCTCGCCCTGAACTCGTAGCCGCCGGAGGCCTCGAAGCGCTGCTGGGCCTCACCGAGCTCTTCCATCAGGGCGGGCGCGGGTTCGTCCCCCCGGCCAAGCTTCGCGGCAAGGCCTTCGATGCGGTTTTCGAGCTCGATCAGGCCCGCAAAAGGCTCGAGCGCGGCCTCCATGCAGGTGCGTTCCGGCCCGTCCTCCGGCCCGGAGAAGTCCTGCTCCAGGTGCCCGATCCGGACGCCCCCGGCCCACGACACCGTCCCGGCATCGGGCCGAAGCCCTCCGGTTAGCATCCGAAAGAGGCTCGTCTTCCCCGCCCCGTTGGGGCCGACGAGCGAGATCCTGTCCCCCGGATACACGGTCAGGGAGACGTCCTTTAAGACTACTTTGTCCGGAAACGACAGCGAGACGTTCGTGAGTTGCGCGAGCACGGGGAGATCCTTCGCGGTTCGGAGAGACGGGTGAGACCCTGTTGCAAAGGAAGCTCGCTACATGAGCCCCAGTATACCCCAGCGTCACATCCGAACGCATCGCTACCCCCGTACGGGCTCCAGCTTGCGGACGTCCACCCGCCGCGCGGCATCCACGGCCCTTCGGACGTCCACGAAGGGCGCGGGAAGGTCCAGGGGAACCTCGATCGCGTCTTCGGCCAGCCTGCGATAAGTGTCCAGCCCCACCGGCTCGTCCCCGATCGCAGCCGCCAACGCAACGAGCCCCCCCGTCCCCACGCCGCTCTCGTAAGACGAGCTGATAACCGCCCTCATGCCGAGCGCCTCCGCCTCTTCCGCGAAACGCAAAGCACGCGACACCCCGCCGATCAGGGTCGGCTTGAGCACCACCGCCCGCGCGTACCGGTGCCCCACAAGGCCCTCCGGCCCCATCCCGGCCAGCGACTCGTCGAGCGCCACGGCCAAGCCCCACCGCCCGGCCAGCTCACCCAACCGCCAGGCCTCCGACAGCGGCTCCTCCACGTACTCCACCCGCACGTCCGGCAAACCCCGCCCGAACTCCAACGCCTCCCCAAAGCCCCACGCCCGGTTCGCGTCGAGCCGCAACGACACGCCATCCCCGAGCACTTCCCCGATCTCACGAACGAGCCGCAGGTCCTCCGCGATCCCCCGGCCCCCGACCTTCAGCTTCACGGCCCGGTAACCCGTCGCACGCATCCTGCCCGCCTCTTCTACCAGCTTCTCGTATGAACCGGATAGTAGTCCGTTTACTCGCATCGCTTCTCTGGGGGAGTTGTTTATCGGCCCTGGCGATACCTCTCCGGATGAGTTCGCGGACAGGTTCCACGTGGCGAGTTCCAGGCCGAAGCGGACGGAGGGGGTGAGATCCACCCCGTCGGGCACGCCTGCGGAGACCTCCCGGCCCGGCATCGAGGCCGCAAGACCGAGAAGTTGGTCGGTCGCTTCTTCGAGCGTTTCGGGGCTAAAGCCGGGAAGCGGCGCGGTCTCGCCCCAGCCCATCGAGCCGTCTTCCGCGGTGAGCCGGATCAGGACCCCCTCGCGATCGATGAGCCTGGATCTCTTGAGTACGACGGGTTGGGTGAAGGCGAGGGAGTAGCGGAAGAGGTCGAAGTTCGCGAGTCTCATTCCGGCGGCGTGGTCCTACTGATCTGTCGCCCTGACGAGGAGGATGCCTCCCGAGACGGTCTTGACGCGCAGGCGCGCGGTTGCGCCCCTGCCGTCCCCGGCCGAGAAGTCGCTGCGGATGTCCCCGGAGACGGTGTCGAGATCCACCTCCAGGCCGCGGCCTGGTCGAAGCCCGATCCTGACGTCGCCGGAGGTTGTATTGCACCCAAGATCCTCGCCCTCGTAGCGGCCCACCCCCAGGTTGCCGCTCTGCGTGGAGACGGAGAGCGGGCCGAACGCGTCTCCCAGGCCGACCTCGCCCGAGGCAGTGTTCAACGTGGCGCGTCCCCTCGCCCCTCGCACCTTGATGTCCCCCGGAGCCGTGTTCACGGCCGCGTCGCCGGCCACCTCCCCGATCTCCACGTCGCCGGAGGCCGAACGGACGACCGCGTCGCCCCCCACGTCCCCGACCCTGAGGTCCCCTGAGGCCACGTCCACGCCCAGGGAACCCGAGAGGTCCCTCACGAGAAAGGAGTTCACCGACTCACCGGCGGATCGGGCCGCCTCCTCGACGGCGGCCTTCAAGCTCGGGGGGAGGCGGAGCGCGATCCTAGCCTCGTACTCCTCCCCCGCCGGCCGCCTCTCGGCCTCCTCCCCGGCCCTGACCACCAGCGCGGGCTCTCCCCCCCGCAACACCATCTCGACCCGCCCGTAGGGCACCTGCGCGTCGACCTCGTCCGCCGCCTGCTCCGTAAGCTCCAGCGCGAGCTGCCGCGCCGCAGGCCCGAGAGCATCCCGCAAAGCTTTGGCTGCCGCCTCCACAGCAGGGTCCCCGCCCGCCGGCGCCACCCCGCCGGTCACGGCCGCCTCGAACCTTGCTATGACCGCCTTGCTGTCCACGCGACACCTCCTCGAAGTCCCGGCAACCGCACCCCGGCGGCAACGCGCCCTCCGGGGCCTCACCCGCGCCCCATCACCTTCGCGTTTCGCCTCGGGCCCACTATACCCGAGCGCGACGAGCCCCCGCCGCAACAAGCCACGCCACCCCGCCGCCAGGCCATCCCGCCCACCCGGACGAACCAGGTTCGACCCCGCCTCGCGCAGCAGTTCCAACCGGCGCTCCCGCCAGCAAACCTAGCCGTGAAGCGCGCGACGCATAGCGGAACCAACGCTGTCGGCACACACCGGGGTGCCGCGCAAACTCGGCCAAGAATAGCGCAACGCCGGGCTGCAGCCGACGAGCACGGAGCCGCCAAACCCGCGGGAGAGCCGGCGGCCGTGGCCGGGTCATAACCGGGGACCCTACCCGGATGCCCGTGCTTCCCCCCCTTGGCGCGGCAGGTTGACAATGTACACCCGTCGTGCAACACTGTGGTTGACAACGTACACCAGGAAGGAGCTAGTTATGCCAACGGTCCTCATCACAGGCGGACACACAGGTCTCGGGCTGGAAGCCGCCAAGGAGCTCGCGTCGGGCGCGCGCCTGGATCTCCTTCTCGCCGGGCGCGATCCCAACCGAGTCGAGGTCGCCGCCCGGCAGATCCGGTCCCGATACGGGGTCGACGTGGGCGTCCTCGAGCTCGACCTCTCTTCCCTGGCATCGGTAAGGGCCGCGGCCGCGCGTGTCCGGGCCATGCTGGAGACCGGAGAGATAGATTCGCTTCGGGCGATCCTCTCCAACGCGGGCGCGCAGTTCCGGGGTCCCGTCTCCTACAGCGCCGACGGCTACGAGGAGACGTTCGCGGTCAACCACCTGGGGCCGTTCCTGCTCGTGAACCTGCTGCTCGACCTCGTCTCGGAGAGGGGACGGATCGTGTTCACCGCGAGCGGCACGCACGACCCGGAGACGATGGACGGCAAGATGGTCGGGGCCGCCGTGGAGCCGGACGCCGATGCCCTCGCGCTCGAGGGCAAGAACGGGGAAAAGCTGATCTCGGGCGGCAAGCGCTACACCACGTCGAAACTAGCCACGATGCTCTTCGCCTACGAGCTCGACCGCAGGCTCCGCCGCGGCCAGAGCTCGCTCGCGTCCATCGCGTTCGACCCGGGCCTGATACCGGAGACCGGGCTGACCAGGACGTCGCCCGGGGCCGTGCGATGGGTCGCGCGCACGTCCCCGATGAAGTGGTTCCTCGAGAGGCTCGGCGTCACCATGGGGAGCCTGTCGTTCTCGGGCCCCGCCCTGGCCCGCGTCGCCTACGACCCCTCCTTCGCCGACGGGTCCGGCAAGTACTTCCAGTCCAAGAACGGCTCGCTGATCGAGGCCCGATCCTCGAAGGCGTCCTACGACGAGGAGCGTGCGGCGAGGCTGTGGCGCGACTCGGAGCGACTCGTCCACCTGCGGGGCAAGGAAGCGCCCGCCTTACTCCGATAAACTCCACCCGAATGAGCACGAGGCAACAGACGGGCACGAGGGAAAAGCTGGTGTCGGCCGCCGCGGCCCTCCTGGACTCGGGCGGCGAGGGCGCCGTGACGCTGCGCGCCGTCGGGAAGGCCGTCGGGGTCTCCCACAACGCGCCCTACAAGCACTTCGAGGACCGCGGCGCGCTGCTGGCGGCGGTAGCGATCGAAGATTTTGGGATGCTCGCGGAAGAATCCGCGGGCATCCGCCTGTCCCCCCTGGAACCGACTGTCAAGCTGAGGCGCGCGCTAGGGACGCTCATCGACTACGGACGCGAGCACCCGTCACGCTACCGGCTGCTCTTCAGCGATCCCGGCATCGCCGCGCGGGGGGGCGAACTCGAGGAGGCCGCCCTCCGGGCTTTCGCCGGGTTCGCGGCCATCGTCGGGGAGTGCCAGTCCTCGGGGCACCTTCCCGAGACGCCGAACGTAGCGCTCACGGGTCTCTTGTACGCCTCCGCGCACGGGCTCATCGACATCGAGGCCGGCGGGCGGATGCGGCGCGAGAAGGGGCTCGTTGGCGTCGCCGAGGGCATGGACCTGCTGATCGATCTCCTTTCGCGGGGCGGCACGACAGACTAGGCCATAAACCCCGGGCTCTCCCGATCTTTTGGTGAAGAGAAGCTCGGGCGCGTTCGAGCGCCTGGATCTGCACCCGATCGCAACGCCCTCGACGGACATCGCCACCGCTTGACGGCCTTTCGGACAGTTGCGAGAAGCCGATGCAGGCCCCGATTTCTGCCGATCACCAGGATTGCGGGAGAGCCAAACCCCGTCACACCGGTGTACCGAGAGGGTGGCAGGAACCCAGGAGGCGGTCGCCACGCGCCCGGGCGGGCCGTGTACCATGTCGGCACTTCCGGACGATGGACGCGCACCTCGCCAGCAGATGAGAACGGCGGACTCCGGGAGGCCGGGTGCCCGCAACGCGAGCGAAAGTTCTTCCGAACAAGCGGAGCTGAAGGAGCGCACGATGGGAGAGTATCCGACTCGACACTCGGCGCGATGCGTGCTGGTGCGTAAGGGAAGTGTGCTCCTGATGCGCTATGGAGACGCTCCAGAGGCCGCGGCGTCCGAGTTTGCGGCTACGTTCTGGGCAACTCCCGGGGGAGGTGTCAGGGCCGGTGAAAGGCTGGGGGACACACTGCGCCGAGAGAAGCTCGAGGAGCATAACCTGACGCATCTCACTATCGGTGGCGAGCTCGCCGTCAGGGAAAGCGTGTTCGAGATCAAAGGTACTCCGACGCGGAGTATCGAACACTACTTCTTGTGCGCGTCGCCCACCGAGATTCTGGACCACTCAGGCATGACAGATAGCGAACGTTCCCTGCATAAAGAGAGCACGTGGGTAGATCTGCGCGATGAAGATTGGTGGCGCGAAGCCGAGCTGCGACCGTATCGATGCAAAAGATGGATCATGGAGAATCGGCGAGTCCTGTCGGAGCCGGGCCCGGACGGGCTGCGGAAGTGTCATTTCCGACGGATCGAAAACTGGGCAGATTGATGAGCAAGGCCTCCGAATGTGCGAACTCATATTAGCGCGGGGCGGTGCTCGTGCGTTGCCCGACGCCCGGTCCGACCCAGAGGCCGTGGGCCCCGCGGTCGTCGACCGCATCGTTGCTGGGCGCCGGCTCCCCGACGCCGTGGTTCGCCGGCCGGCCGGTCTGGCTCGGGCTCCAGCGCCCGTTTATGGCGACCCTCCTCCGGCCGTTGGCCCTCAAGCCGGAAGAATACGCGCCCCGGCGGCCCTCCGACCCGATGGCCCGCAAGGGGTCCTTTCCCTGCATCGGTGCCTTCCGGCGGACGCGTGTCCCGAAGCACCCGCTACTTCTGGGCGATCTGGATCAGGTTCCCGCACGTGTCGTCGAACACAGCCGTCGTGACGTCGCCGAACTTGGTCGGGGGCTGCGTGAATACGACGCCGAGGCCTTCGAGGCGGGCGTGCTCGGTCTCGACGTCCTCGACGCCGAAGCTCGCGAACGGGATGCCGTCCTCGACAAGCGCCCGCTTGAACGGCTCGACGGCGGGGTGACCGCTCGGCTCCAGCAGCAGCTCGACCCCTTCCGGCTCCTCCGGTGAGACGACCGTCAGCCAGCGGTCCTCGCCCAGCGGGGCGTCCTCCTTCTTACGGAACCCCAAGACTTCCGTGTAGAAGCCCAAAGCCTTCTCCTGATCTTCTACGAACACGCCGGTCACGACGATCCGCATCCGACTCCTCCTTCCCGTTTGTGCTTGCTCAACCACCCGACGAGCCGGGGCAGGTGCGCCGACAGCCTGCCGGAGTGCAGCTTCGTGCGGCCCTCCCAACGGACGCCCACGAGGTCGGCGTCTTCCAGCACCGCCAGGTGCTTGGAGATCGCCTGCCTCGTGAGGCTCATGCCGTGGCCTTCCACGAGGCGGACGCAGATCTCGAACAACGGCTGCTCGTCCCGTTCGGCCAACCCGTCCAGGATCGCGCGCCTGGTCGGATCGGCCAGGGCGCGAAACACCGCGTCGAGGTCCCTGTCGTCGGTGGCTGCCATGTTCCACCATTTTATGCAACCATACGGTTGCATGTCAAGTCCGCGTCCGAGCGCGGACGCCTCGGGGTGGCCCAGGTGAACTCTCGTAGCAGCTCCAGGGGAGACCTCGCCTTTAAGTCTGGGACCCATGGCGGGACATGGCCTGCCTTCGGCGGAAGAGGCGCTCCCGGCGGAAGGCCAGGCCGTGCGCGTCTAGTAGGTGGCTAACCGGCGTCCACCGGTGCGGCAGGCCGGGGCGGCTCGGGCGCGTACTCCTCGGGGCGTCGCACGGCGTCACGTGGGGTCCCGACGAGCCGTGGGCATCTCATGAGAAGTCCGCTTCGGAGAGGACGTCGGGATGCCCTGTGGGCCACTGAACCAGCTCGTCCAGAAATCGTCGGAGCCGTCCGGTGACTTCGGTGCTTCCGTATCGATTCCCTGGGCCGTGAGGCGGGCGATGGTTTCTTGCAACGCCTCCACCTGGATGCGGATCTTGTCGATGAGCCTGGCGTTGAGGTACGAACGGCCGTCGGCGCCGCGTCGAGGACACGTGGTCGATCCGAGCCCGCGCAGGTGGTACGACGCCGACAGACCCGCCTGGTCGGCCCCGATCGCCACTGCGTCGTACGCGTGTACGGTGGTGCAACAGCGGACCAGCACCGGGTATGCCGCCCCCGGACCGGCCGGGGCGGTAGCGACGGCGGTCAGCGGCTGAGCGTGACCTCTTCGTCCAGGCGGGCTAGCTTGTGCGGGTTGCGGATCGCGTAGATGCGACTGATCCGGCCGTCCTCGACCACCAGGCTGACCGCCGTGTCTTTCTCGCCGGCAAGATCGATCCGGACGGCGGCAGCGCCGTTCAGCCACACGGTGCCGACCACCGCATCCGGCGCGAGCGTCCTGAAGCGGGAGAGGAGGGTCGCCACCCGGTCGCGGCCCACCAACGGGCGTCGGAAAGCTGCCACCTCGCCGCCGCCGTCGGCGACCAGCACCACCTCGGGTGCGAGCACGTCGAGCAGCACCTGGAGATCACCGGTCCGCAGCGCCGCCAGGAACCGGTCGACCACCCGCTGGTGCTCGGCACGATCTACCCGCACTCGCGGCCGGCGCGCGGCCACGTGCTCCCGGGCCCGGTGGGCGATCTGCCGAACGGCGGCCGGCGCCTTGTCGACCGCCGCGGCGATTTCGGCGTAGGGCAGGTCGAACACCTCGCGCAGGACGAAGACCGCCCGTTCGGCGGGCGCGAGGGTCTCCAGCACGGTCAGCATCGCGATCGAGACGCTCTCGGCTAACTCGACGTCCTCGGCCACGTCGGGGCTGGTGGGCAGCGGCTCGGGCAGCCACTCCCCGACGTACTCCTCGCGCCGCCGCGCCAGCGTCCGCAGCCGGTTGAGCGCCTGCCGGGTGACGATCCGGACCAGGTAGGCCCGCGGGTACCGCACCTCGGCGCGGTCGACCTCGGCCCACCGCAGCCAGGTCTCCTGGACGACGTCCTCGGCGTCGGCCGCGGAGCCGAGCATCTCGTAGGCGACGGTGAACAGCAGGCTGCGGTGGGTGACGAACGGGTCTTCGGTCATGAAGCGGACGCTACTCCCGGCCGGGCGGTCGGCACGGCCAGCGGCTTCAGGTCGCACGCCTCCGCGAAGCCGTCCGACTCGATCCCGAGTGCCACGTTGCCCCTCGTGGTGAGGTTGGCGAACGAGATGACCGCCGTCAGCTCGACGAGCGCCGCCGCGCCGATCCGCTCCAGCAGCCGGGCCGACAACTCGTCGGTGACCGTCGGCGGCGTCTGGCTCATCGCTTCGGCGTACGCCATCACGTCGCGCTCCAGCGGCGTGAACACGTCCGACTCGCGCCACCGCGGCACCTCGCGCGCCTTCTCCAGGTCGAGGTTCTCGTTGTACGCCTGGAAATAGTTGAAGTCCAGACACCAAGTGCAACCGACCAGCGACGCGACGGCCATGTGGGCGAACGACTTCAGGTTCTCGTCACACGTGTCCCACTTCTGGACCTTGTTGCCGATCGCGAAGCTGGCCTTCAGCACCTTGGGGTTGTGCCAGTACACCCCGAGTGGTGTCGGCACCTTTCCCATCATCTTTGTGGCCATTCGCTTCATCAGCGCCCCCTTGATGCCGGTGATCTCGGCCGGCGGGACCCTGGTGGTGCTGGTCATGTCTCCTCCTTTGTCGGTGGTTCTGAACATGGAGACACCGGACACGAGTCGAATGTGACAGACCGCGGCGATATCCTCGCCAGTCGTGGCTAAGTCTGCCGGGCCCACGCCTCCACCGCCGCGGCCTGGGCCTGGGTCTCCACGGAGCCCGGCCTGAGGGCGCGGACGTGCCGGATCGCCTCTTCCGCGCCTAGCCCCTCGCTGCTCGCGAGGTAGCACGCGAGCAGGGTGCCCGTGCGCCCGAGGCCGCCCCCGCAGTGGACCGCCGCGGCCGCCCCCGCCGCCAGGGCACCGAGGATGGCGTTCACGCCGCGCTCGACTTGGTCGGTAGAAGGAGCGGCGAAGTCCTCGACCGGCAGGTGAACCTCCCCCAGGCCGTGGCGTTCGAGGCGGGCCGGGTCGTGGGGCCGCCCGTGAAGGTTGACCAGCAGCCGCACCCCGCTTCCCGAGAGCGCGGCCAGGGCCCGCTCCGTGCGCGGGTAGGCGCACCCGAGCACGCCGGGCGCGACCCAACCTCCCCGATCGGTCAGGCGCAAGAGCATACGGAGGGCGACCCCCGCCTGCGCCAGGCGGCGCCCGCGCGCCGCGAACGGCTCCCGTCCGGCATGCGTCAGATTCGCCACCCGCAAACCGTACCGCTCGGCCATCCCGACGGCAACCGTGGGCCCCGCATCGGTCGGCCTACGACGACCGCCGGCCGTTGGGCGGGGTCCGCGACGGATCCTCCGCCATCCCCGCGCCGGCGAGGCCGCACCGGCGAGACCGGCGCGTTCGTGGGCGTCCCCCGGCAGAGGCCCGAAAACCCGTAACGGAAAGCGTCTCAGCCAAAGAAAGTGGGCCGAGAGCGGCTCTCTTGCCGTACTATTTGCCTCCGATCATGCGATGACCCCACAGGGGCCGCCTCTCCGGCACCCAGAGACGGCTCCCGGGGGTTGCGTACGGGATCACCGGCTTTTGGCATTACTTTGGCATTACACCCGCGCCTAAGACGTACGACGGCGGCGGCTTGACGCGGCGTCTATCGTCGCCGCTACCAGGAGCACCGCCCCGGTGACCATGAACTTGATCGAGGAGTCGAACGCCAGGAGGTCCATGCCGTTTGAGATGGACCCGATAACCAGGGCCCCGAGCAGCGCGGACCAGACCGAGCCCCGGCCCCCCCTCGTGCTCCGTCGCGGAGCCCAGCTGATGGGCGGGACCGCGCTTGGGTCGGCCGCGGGCCACTGACCGGCGGGGCGTCGGGGAGGTCCCGGACACCAGGGCGTGGGCGCCGGATCTACCAGGGCCCCGTGTATCTCTGGCCTACGGGCGGCGGGGGAACTGGGAGAAGTCCGGTCTGCGCTTCTCCTTGTAGGCGTCGCGGCCTTCCTGGGCCTCCTCGCTACCGTAGAAGAGGAGGTTGGCGTCGTGGGCGAGTTGCTGGATGCCGGCGAAGCCGTCCTCGTGGGCGTGGAAGCTCGCCTTCAGGAGGCGCAGGGCGAAGGGCGAGTGCTGGAGCATCTCCCGGCACCAGCCCACCGTCTCCGTTTCCAGATCCGCCAGGGGGACGACCTTGTTGACCAGGCCCATCTCGAAGGCCTCTTCGGCCGAGTACATCCGGCAGAGAAACCAGATCTCCTTCGCCCTCTTGGGGCCGACGAGCTGGGTGAGAACGGAGGCGCCGTAGCCGCCGTCGAAGGAGCCGACCTTCGGGCCGACCTGGCCGAACTTCGCGTTATCCGCGGCGATGGTCAGGTCGCATACCACGTGCAGGACGTGCCCCCCGCCGACCGCGTAGCCGGCGACCATGGCGACCACGGGCTTCGGGCAGCGCCGGATCTGGACGTGCAGGTCCGTGATGTGGAAGCGTCCGACCGAAGCGCCGCCCGGCGTCCGTCGCGGGTCGTCCGGAGAGTCCAGGTACCCGGCGTCGCCGCGCACCTTCTGGTCGCCGCCGGAGCAGAACGCGTCCGGCCCCTCGCCGGTAAGGACGATCACGCCCGTCTCGTGGTCCTCGCGGGCGTCCTCCAGGGCGCGCTGCATCTCCGTGACCGTCAACGGTCGGAAGGCGTTGCGCACCTCTGGGCGGTTTATGGTGATCTTGGCGATCCCCTCCGCCTTCTCGTACCTTATGTCCTCGAATTCCCCGGCCGGTTCCCACGCGATATCAGTCATGGTGGTGATTATAAGGGGCGCACTCGGATTGGCACCCATCCAGGAAGTTCCGCAGCAGCCTGAGATACGCCGCGGGAGCCTCCACGCGGACGTTGTGTCCGGCCCCCGGAACGACGACGGTTCGCATCCTGGGACAGGCCCCCTCCATGCGGTGCGAGATGCCGACAAACTTCCCGTCGAGCCCGCCGGCGACGGCGAGCGCCGGGGCCCGCAAGCCGGGAAGTTCCCCCCACAACGACGGCTGGTTGCCCGTGCCCATGCCCCGCAGGGATCTCGCCAACTCGTCCGGATCGTTCTCTCTCCGATCCTCCAGCGTTCGCCGCAGGAGCTCCTCGTCCCGCGCGAGCGGCGCGAAGAGCGGCTGACTGTACCAGTCGCGCAAGAATCGCTCGAAGTCGCCACCCTCCAGGCGGGCGGCCCTCTCCTCGTCGGCGGCCCGGCGGGCGGCCCGCCCCCGCGCGTCCTCCAGGCCGGGGGAGGCCGATTCGAGAAAGAGCCCGCAGAAGCGGTCGGGGTGGCGCAGCGCCAGGTAGAGGGCGAGCCGCCCGCCCATCGAGTAGCCGGCCAGGACCGCCTGTTGGACCGGGATCCCGTCCAGGAGATCCAGGACGCCCACGGCCGCCCCCTCCATCGTGTAGCGCCCGGGCGGAAGCCCGGTCGAGGCGCCGTGGCCCGGCAGGTCCACAGAGACGCAAAAGAAGCGTCCGTCCAGCCCCGCCGCCGTTTCGCGCCAGTCCCGGGCCCGGCCCATAAAGCCGTGGAGGAAGAGCACGGTGGGGCTCGCCGGGTCCCCGGAAGTGGTGTGATTCAGGCCGATTAAGGGTCCGGTGTCAGGCGCCGCGTTGCGCGACGCCGGCGCCATCCGAAGCGTGGCCGTTCGCGCCGGGGTCGGGCGCCAGGTTCGGGAAGTACGCGCCCAGCATGTGGCCGGTAACGCGTCTGACCACGGCGTCGCGGACGTGGATGTTGTCCGGGTTGAACGCCCCCAGCCCGCCGCTGCTGACCATCTCGTAGCTCGGGAAATAGTCCACCTGAGGGTACTTTTGCGCCAGTTCCTCGGCGCAGACCCTGAGGACCGCCTTCGAGAAGCTGTTGGCGACGACGACGTCTTCGCCGCTAAAGGTAGTCCCGAGGGGAACCGGCGAGACGGTCAGCAACACCCTCTCGACGCCCGCGTCGACCAACCCGCCAAAGGCCCGGTCGAGAAGCGGCAACGCGTCCGACACGCCGAGCCTGTAGAAAGAGTAGCGCTCCGGTTGCTTCTTGAGGTCCTGCCTCATCGGCATCCGGTTCAAGAACAGGCCGGTCTCCTCGTCGAACCAGGCCTCGATCAGGCCGAGGGTGACGATCACCAGGTCCGAGGAGAGCAGGCTCTCGTAGACGACCTCGATCTCCTGGCGGCGGGCGACCGCCCGCTCGAAGGGGACGGGGGAACCGCCGGGCAAGAGCAGGTCGATAAAGCCGTCCTTACCCTCGACGATGGTCTCTTCCGGGTCTCCCCCGCCGCCCACGGCGGAGAGGATGCGCTGGGAGATCGTGCCCGGGTTGTACTCGTTGAGGAGCCCGTTGGGCCTGAACTCCCACTCGGACTTCGGGACCGAGAACTCGCTTGTGGGCAACTCGATGCCGTCGTGGTCGAGCAACGCCAGCTCGATGTTCCGCGCAAAGCACGACCCGATAGTAAAGACCTTCGCGGGCGCGTCCAGCACGAACTTCGGTCTCAAGGAAGGGAACAGGAGGTCACCGCCGAACCGCGGGTCTTCCTCGCTCGGGAACCTCTTGTTGGGGTTGTCCCGCGTGATCTTCAACGCCTCTAGCGCGTCGAGCTTCATCGTCTTCTGGCTCCTCGCATAACCGACAAAACGACCGTGCAGGCGGCCCACCTCGGACAGTATAGTACCTTCGCCGCACGCCGAATCCCGCCGATTCGCCCGCGGCGGGGCCTTATCCCGGCCGGATCCCGGCGGACACCCCCCCGAGAAGCTCCCGGTGAACCGCCACGTTCCCTTCGCGGTCGGTGCGAACTTCGATCAGTACCGGGCCACCCCCCGAACGGCCCGCCCGGTACGCAGACAAGAACTGTTCCGCCGTCCCGGGGCGCTCGTAGTCGAGGCCGAACATCCTCGCCGCGCTCTCGAACCCCACGCCCTGCGGCGTGCCGAAGAACGGCTCGAAGAAGTTCTCGTGCCGCGAGACCGGGAGGAAGGAGAAGATCCCACCCCCGTCGTTGTTTAGCACGACAACCGTCACGGGAAGCCCCCGCAGCATGGCGAGGGAGTTGAGGTCGTGCAGGAGCGCCAGGTCCCCGATGAGCAGGGTCACGGGCCCGCCGAAACCCCGCGCGAAACCCGCCGTCGTGGCGACGGTGCCGTCTATGCCGCTCGCCCCGCGGTTCGCGGCGACCGGCACGCCCGCGCCGTCCGCGGCGGCGTAGGCGTCGAGGTCGCGCACCGGCATGCTGCTCGCCACGACCAGCCCGTGACCTTCGGGGATGCCCCGCGAGACCAGGCGCGCCACGAGCGGCTCGTCGAGCCCGTCCCTGCCGGCGAACATCCGGTCCAGCACGGCGCCCGCCGCGTTCGAGGCGGCGCGCCAGCCGTCCGTCCAGGAGGGGTCTGCCTCTGATGGATTTTCGTCCGCCACCCGGGAGAGGGCGGCGCAGAAACCCACGACGTCGGACTCGACGCTGTGGGTGACCCTGTGGCCCGGGTCCAACCTGAAAGGGTTCTCCCGGACGACCACGTAAGGGTCGGGACGACCCCGGACGACGAACCCTTCCAGGCGCTTGCTCAGGGCCCGCCCCCCCACGTGCAGCACCGCCTCCGGCCCGTGGTCTTTAACGAAGGACTCATCCGCCAGCAGCGCGTCGTAGAAAGCGACGCTCCCGCGGTCTCCGCCGAGGCGGACCTGCGAGCCGACGTCCGGCAAGAGCGGCCACCCCAAAGAGAGGGCGAGCCTCTCCACGGCCTCGCCCTGCTTGCGGGAGGCCAGCCTGCCCGCGATTACGAGGCCCCGCCCGACCGGCCGCAGCTCCTCCCAGAGCGAGCCTATCTCGGCCTCGTCCACGGCGGGCTTCGTCGCGGCGTAGCGGGTGTAGGGGGCATCTTTTTCGCGCCAGCGGTCGGGCCCGGAGGGGGGTTCCTCGTCCTCACCGGGGTCGGGGATGAGGGGTTCGCGGAACATGAGGTTGAGGTGCACGGGGCCGCTTGGGGCGCGCAGGGCGCGGTAGGCGGCCTGGTCCACGGTGGTCAGGACGGAGGCGGGGTCCACGTCGAGGCCTGGGGCGGGGAGGTCGAAGCGCCAGCGGACGAAATCGCCGAAGATGTCCGGCTGGTCTATCGTCTGGTTCGCGCCGGTCTGGCGGAGTTCGGGGGGGCGGTCTGCGGTTAGCAGGATCATGGGTACGCCGTCCGTCGCCGCCTCGACCACGGCGGGGAGGCCGTTGGCGACGGCGGTGCCTGAGGTCGTGATCCAGGCAGCGGGACGCCCCGTGGCCCGCGCGTAGCCGAGCGCCGCAAAAGCCGTGCCCCGCTCGTCGAAGTGGACGAGGCTCTCGGCCCTCTCGTTGGCGGCGAGGGCCGCGACCAGGGGGGTCGAGCGGGAACCGGGGGCGACGCAGAACAGGCCCACGCCGCAGCGGAGGAGTTCCTCGACGATCAGGTACGCCCAGAGGCGGTTAGCGCGCGCGGTTTCCAAGGCCGAACGCCCCGGTGAAGTCCCCGATCTTCTGCTCCACCTCGGCCCACTCCTCCTCCGCTCTGGAGCCCGGGACGATCCCGGCCCCCGAGAACAGGGCCAAAGTACGCCCCCTGATGAGCCCCGACCGGATCCCGACGGCAAACTCCGAGGCGTCCGCGCCGACCCACCCGATGGGCCCCGCCCACCACCCCCGGTCGAAGGGCTCCAACTCCCGGATTCCCTCGAGCGCCGGCCCCCCCGGGTAACCCCCGACGGCGGGCGTGGGGTGGAGCGCCCGCAGCACCTCGGCGTCCGTGACGCCCTCCCGCAACTCCCCGCGCACCCTGGAGACGAGGTGGCGCCGGCTCGCGAGCTTCATCTCCGAGACGCCGCTCTCGACCTCCAGCCCGGTGCACAGCGGCCCGAGCGCCTCCCGTATGCCGACCTTCACGAACCCGTGCTCGGAACGGTCCTTCTCGCTGCCCAGCAGCTCGTCCCGCAAGCCCTCGTCTTCGGCCGAAGAGACGCCGCGCGGGCGGGTGCCGGCCACGGCCTCGCTCCTCACGGAGCGCCCCTCCCGGCGAAAGAGCCTCTCCGGCGACGCCCCGAGGAAGGCCACGCCCTCCTCGGGCTCGACGTAGAAGCGGAAGCAGTCGGGCGCCGCGTCCCTGAGCTCTTCGGCGAGAAGGATGCCGTCCAGGTCCTCGCCGAAACCGAACTCCGCCCGGCGGGCGAGCACCACCTTGCCAAGCCCGCCCTCGGAGAAGGCCGCGAGCGCCCGTCCGACGTTGCCTTCCCAGCCCTCGCGGCCGGGGGCATCCTTCCGGTAGAGGGGTTCGGGCAGGGTTCCGGCCGGCACCCCGGACGGCGTCCGCAGGCCCTCGATCTGGTCGAGCACCTCTTCCTGGCGGGCCGCGTCCCGGGGAAGCACGAGGTTGCACACCAGCGTGGCCCCCTCCTCCCCGGTGTGGAGCTCGAAGCGGGGCAGCACGAAGCTGTACGCGCCGAACGGCTCCCACTCCTCGTCCACCACCCGCCCGGGGTCGAAGCGTCCCCCCCCGTAGTACCGGACGTCGCCGTCTCCGGACTCCAGGAGACGTTTGTGGAGGACGTCTATGTCCTCCGGCTCCCCGCCCGTCTGGAGGTCCGCGATGCCGACGGCGGAGATCCCGGCCCCTCCCTCCCGGCCGGACCAGTGCATCCTCGGGTACGACCGCTGTTCCCGCAGCCACCCGAGCGCGTCCACCGGTCCCACGGCGACCGAGAGGCGCACGACCCGCCCCTCGTCCGGGTACCCGGCCGGTGAGGAGAGGACCCGGCTCGCCTTCTCGGCGAGAACCCATCGGGCCCGCGCGGCATCGTCCGGAGCACCCGCCCCGCGGATGCGGCCCGCGCGCTCGCTGCTCAACAAGTTTCGTGCCCCCGTGTCATAGTGTGCGCTAGTGTAGCAAGGAGTATCTAGAGGCGGAGCGGCTTCGCTTACAATCCCCCTCCATCAGCCGTTTAGCCGCGGGTAGAGCTCCCGGTAGCGCCCGTAGGCGGCTTCGTAGAGGGGCCTCTGTTCTCCCGGCCGCACGGCCTCGCCGGTAGTCTCTGGTGCGAGGCCCAACGTGTCCTCAGCCCTCCCGTAGACGCCCGCGGCGAGGCCGGCCAGGAGCGCGGCGCCGCGGGCGGAGGCGACGGGGGCGACGTTCGCGGGCAGCAACCACAGCGGGCGGCCGAGCACGTCGGCGAGCAGTTGGCGCCAGGGTCCGCCGGAATCCCCCCCGGACCCGCCCCCCGCGAGGCGCAGCTCGGGCGCGGGCGTTCCCGCCTCCTCCAGCGCCTCCAGGCCCTCGCGCAGCGCGAAAGCGACGCCTTCGAGGGCGGCTCGCAGCAGGTGGCCGCGGGTGTGGTCGAGGCCGAGGCCCGTCCAGGCGCCCCGCGCCGCCGGGTCGAAGCGGGGCGTCCGCTCCCCGCTGAGGTACGGCAAGAACAGGACGCCGCCCGCGCCGGGGGGGACGAAGAAGGCCTCTCCGTAGACCTCGCTCCAGGAGGCGCCGAGCACCTTCCTGGCCCACTCCAGGGCGAGGCCCGAGTTCTGGATCGCCGCCATCGAGTACCAGAGGTCGGGCACGGCGGCCCGGTAGAGGTGGGTGCGTTCGTTCGGGTCCGGGACGGGCTCCCCTTTGGCGGAGAAGATCTGGGCCCCGGTGCCCACGGTGAGCTGCACGGGACCGGGCCGAAGGAGCCCACTCCCGAGCATCGCCGCCGCCGTGTCCGCCGCCCCCGCCGCGACCGGCAACCCTTCCCGCAACCCGAGGTCTTCGGCCGCGTCCCGGACGAGGGCCCCCGCGGCCCCTCCCGAAGGGACGAGCGGGGCGAGCAGGCCCCCCCGCAGGCCGAGGGCCTCGACGACCGGGTGGGCCCAATCGTCGGCCAGGACGTCGTAGAGGAGCGTGGCCGACGCGTCGGAGGGTTCGGCCGCCGCCTCGCCCGTCAGCCTGAGCCTGATCCAGTCTTTGGGCTGGAGGGCCCACCGGGCGGACCCGTAGACTTCGGGTTCGTTGCGTTCGAGCCAGAGGAGGCTCGGGCCGGCCATGCCGACGGCGGGCGGATTGCCCAGCCCGCGCCGCAACCCTCCTTCCAGCCCGCGGTAGGCGTCGAGCTCGGCCCCGGACCTGGCATCCGCCCAGAGGACGGCCGGCCGCAGGGGCCGTCCCCCGCCGTCCGACAGGACAACGCCGTGCATCTGGCCCGAGAGGCCGAGCGCGGCAACCTCGGCACCACGCCCGCCGACGGCGCCCCGCGCCGCCGCGACCGCCGCGTTCCACCAGTCTTCCGGGGAGGACTCTGCCCACCCGGGGCGGGGCGACCGGACGGGGTAGGCGGCGGAGCCCTCCCCGAGAACCGCGCCGTCTTCCGCGAGAAGCAAGGCTTTCACCGAGCCGGTACCGAGGTCCAGGCCGAGGAGCATCTACAAGACGCCTTGACGGGCGGGCCGGCTTCGCGTCACGCGATGACCCCGTGCTCCGCGCCTTTGGAGCGCAGGAAGGAGAGGCCGTCCCCCAGCAGGGCGTCCGGGTCGCCGAGCGCGGCCGTCATCTCGACCGCGCCGTCCAGAGAGCGGGCGGAGCCCTCGGGGCTGGAGGGGAGGTGGGCCTCCCTCCCTCGGAGGGCCGGGCGAGCAGGCGCAGGCCAGGCCGTGGTCCTCAAGGAGGGATCTTGTGCGCTCGACGTCCACGCCTTCGGGATCTGGTAGCGGTATCTCGACAAAGTCCAGTCCGGCCGACGCGGCGCCGGAGATCACGCGCTCCGCCCCACCGCGGGACCACCCGCCCACCCAGGTAAACGCGTGCGACCCGAAAGCGGGGACCCCGCCACGCGACAACCGTGCACCCAACCTAAGCTCTCCTCCCTTTGCCTTACCGAATAGTAGGACAAATCGGGGGCCGGGTCCTGCCCGCGCGATGGTTACGTGCGGGAAAGGCGAAGGGACCGGGGTGTTCTCCCGGTCCCTTCTGCTCCTTTACGGTTTTTCGGCCGCCGTCAGGTCTTGATGTCCTTGAGCTCGGCCTGGTAGACCACGCGGTCCGAGTAGTCGGGCAGGGTGCAGGTCTGGAGGGTGAGGATGTTCTTGCCCTCCACGCGCTTGAGCACGGAGAGGTCGGTGGGCTCCACGATCTTCTTGCTGAAGACCTCGTAGGTGTACTGCCGGCCCATGGAGTCCTCCACGTAGACCTCGTCGCCGTTCCTGAGGTCTTCGAGGTCGTAGAAGGCCAGGTCGCTGTTGGTGCCCGGGAAGCCGATGCGGTGTCCGGCGATGTAGACGTTTGCCTCCTCCTGCCACGGGAAGCCCGTGTACGGCAGCCGGACGGCAGCGTAGTCGCGGAAAAGCGCCTCGTTCGTGCCCTCGCCGGTCGGGATCTCGTCGTTCTTGATCTCCGCCATCTTCGGGACGGTGAGCTTGAGGGTCTTGTCTTTGGCCGGCTCGAGCTTGTTACCCTCGCCCTCGGCGTTCCCGCCGCCTCCGGCCTTGGGCGCCACCTGCTGGTCTTTGGCCTCTTCGGTCATCTTCTTGTTTTCGGGCTGCTTCTCTGCCTGTTCCTCGGGCTGCTCCTGCTTCTGGGAGCCCTGCCCCCCCGAGGGCTTGTCACCGGAGGATTGCTCAGCCGAAGAGCAGGCGGCCAGCGTGGCCGCCACCAACAGGGCCGCAAGGATCATAACCAGATTCTTGAAACGCATCTCATCACCTCTCGCTGTCTCTCCACCAAACACCGCACGGTGGAGAATACGGACCGAAGATTACAACCCGGTAACGTTCCGACCAATAACCCGTTACACCGCGCCAACACGGGACCGAACCCGTTTTTGCCGGCAGTTATCTTAAGATGGCGATCCTCCTCTGTAAAGGCCAACCTCCCCGAACCGCGCCGCCCCGTCCCCCGGAGCATACTCATTGACGTTTCGGAATCTATGTGTAAACTGCATATAGATAAGATAGCGCAAAGAGGAGGAATATTTTGGAGACCATGGAGCGGACGGGCAGGACGGCGGAGCGGCTCGCGAAGACGGGCGGCGACGCTTACAAGCTGGTCGTGGACCATTTCGCGGCGCAGCAGGAGCGGAACGTGCGTTTCGCGCAGGAGACGCTGGACGGTGTGGTGCGCGAGGTTCGAGATCAGGCCGAGAGCAATCGGGCGCTCACGCAGGAGTTGGTGGAACGGGCCGAGCAGCAGCGGGGGGCCTACCGGGCCCTGGTGGGTCAGACCGTGGACGCGTACGCGGAGCTTCTCTACGCGCCGCTCTCATACTACAAGCAGGGTCTGAGGGCCGTGGAGGGTGAGATCGATCGCGCGTCGTTCCCGATCTCCGGCTACGACGAGCTCAACGTCGGGGAGATCGCCAAGCAGATCGACCGGCTCACCGCCGCGCAGATCCGCGAGGTCCGCGAGTACGAGAAGCGCAACAAGAACCGCGAGACCCTGATCGACCAGCTCGACCGCAATCTGAAGGCCGTCTCCGCGTAGGAAAGCTTCAGGCAACAGGCATCGGCCGTCAGATACGGCCGATACAGGGAGGGCCGGGGAGAAAATCCCCGGCCTCTCGCCTATCCATCGACTTGTTTTTACCGGAACCTACTTCAGAAGGTCCTTCAAATGGCCCTTCTTCTCCTTCATAGTGCCCTTGCGCTGGTCCGCGCGTCCCTCGGCCTTCTTGTCCTTGTTGCCGGAGAGGGCCCCCGCGGCCTCCTTCATGCGGCCCTTGGCCTTGTCCATGGCCCCTTCGTTGCGGTCGTCCTGTCCCGTCTTGCTCCGCCGACCCATAAGCTCCTCCTTGTGGTGGGTGCAACTGCCCTTTTAGATCCCTCTAGGGCGGGCGGCGGTTACACCTTTTAAACCTTCCCGTTTGTGGTGCCGGGGTTGCGGTCCTTTGCGGCCTGGATCGCCTGCCACACCTTCCACGGCGAGGCCGGCATGTCTATGTGGGTGACGCCGAGGTGGGCCAGGGCGTCGATCACGGCGTTCACCACGGCCGGTTGGGCGGCTATCGCGCCGGACTCGCCTATGCCTTTCACGCCCATCGGGTTCGTCGGCGAGGGGGTTTCCGTGCGGTCCAGGATCATGTTCGGTATCTCGGGGGCGCCCGGGATCATGTAGTTCATCATGCTTCCCGTGATGAGGTTCCCCTCGGCGTCATAGACCGCCTCTTCGTAGAGGGCCTGGGCTATGCCCTGGGCGATGCCGCCGTGGAGCTGGCCGTCCACGATAGCCGGGTTGACGACGGGGCCGCAGTCGTCGACCGCGACGTACTTCGGGATGGTGACCCCGCCCGTCTCCGTGTCCACCTCCACGACGCAGACGTGGGTGCCGTAGGGCCAGGTGAAGTTTGGCGGGTCGAAGACGTGGCTCTCGCTCAGGACCGGCTCCATGCCCTCGGGGAGGTTGCTCGCCAGGTACGCGGCGCCGGCGACGTCCTGGATAGAGACGTTCGTGCCCGGGGAACCCGCGACCGAGAAGCGGCCGTTCTCGAACTCCATGTCGCCCTCGGCGGCCTCGAGCATGTGGGCCGCTATCTTTTTGGCCTTGTCCACGACCTTCTCGCAGGCGAGGCTGAGCGCCACCCCGCCGACCGCGAGGCTCCGGGAGCCGTAGGTGTCGCGGCCGTAGGGGGAGACCGCCGTGTCGCCGTGCAGGACCTCGACGTCGTCGACGTCCACGCCGAAGGCGTCCGCGGCGATCTGGGACCAGCTCGTCTCGTGGCCCTGGCCGTGGGGCGAGGTGCCGGTGACGACCTCGACCTTGCCGGCGGCGGACATGCGGACGGAGGCGGACTCCCAGCCGCCGCTCTGCAGTCGGACGCCGGCGGCCACCTTCGAGGGCGAGAGGCCGCCGCTCTCGGTGAAGTTGCCGATGCCGATGCCGAGCTGCACTACGTCCCCCGCCTCGCGGCGGCGGCTTTGTTCGGCGCGAAGGGCATCGTAGTCGGCGAGGTCGAGGGCCCTTCTCATGCAGGTTTCGTAATCGCCGGAGTCGTACATCACGCCGGCGGGGGTGGCCGTCGGCTCGTCGAACGGGGGGATCAGGTTCATAATCCGAAGCTCCGCCGGGTCCATGCCGAGCTCCCGGGCCAGGTCGTCCATGATGCGCTCGTGGGCGTAGGCGGCCTCCGAGCGGCCGGCCCCGCGGTAGGCATCGGTAGGCGTCAGGTTCGTGAAGACCCCGGTGCACTCGAAGGAGTAGGCGTCAAAGGTGTAGAGGCCGGGGTAGGTGAAGGAGCCGAAGATGGCGATGCCGGGTGTGAGGAGTTGCAGGTAGGCGCCCATGTCCGCGAGCAGTTTGACCCTCATGCCCAGGATCTTGCCGTCCCTCCTGGCGGCGAGCTGGATGTGCTGGACCTGGCCGCGCCCGTGGGTGGTCGCCACGTGGTTCTCCGAGCGGTCCTCGACCCACTTGACGGGCGTCTTGAGCCTGCGGGCGAGCGCCAGCGCGAGGGCCTCCTCGGCGTACACGTTCAGCTTGCCGCCGAACCCGCCGCCCACGTCGGGGGCGACGACGCGCAGCTTCGTGTCCGAAACGCCGCACATGAGGGCGAGGATGTCCTTGACGAAGTGCGGGACCTGGGTCGAGGAGTAGACCGTGAGGGCGCCGGTCGCGGGCTCGGGGTTCACGACCACGGCGCGGGGCTCGATGGCGCTCGGGATGAGGCGCTGCTGGATGTACCTTCCGCTGACAACCACGTCCGCCTCTTCGAAGGCCTTGTCTATGTCCCCGGTGCCGAGAGGCCACGTGTAGCACTCGTTCGTACCGAGCTCCTCGTGGACGAGCGGGGAGTCCTCCTCAAGGGCGGCCTCCACGTCCACCACCGCCGGCAGCGCCTCGTAGTCCACCTCGATAAACTCCAGGGCGTCCTGCGCCTTGTAGCGGTCGGTCGCCACGACCACGGCCACGCCGTCGCCCGCGTGGTTGACCTCGCCGCGGGCCAGGGGCCAGTGGTCCGGGATCTTGATGTCTTCGGTCACCGGCCAGCCCGTGGGGATGCCGATGGCCCACTCATCCGCCAGGTCTTCGCCGGTAAAGACCGCCACGACGCCGGGCCTTTCCCTCGCAACGGAGACGTCCACGGACAGGATCTTCGCGTGGGCGTGGGGGCTGCGCAACAGCGCGAAGTGGAGCATCCCGGGCAGGCGAATGTCGTCCGTAAAGCCGCCGTTCCCCGTAACGAGCGCCGGGTCCTCCTTGCGCAACACGCTGCTCCCCATGTACCGCCGGGCCGTCTCCGTCATGCCGCGCCTCCTATCTGGTCGGTCTTTCGGGTCGTCCCGGCTACTCGAGCTCCAGGAGATCCTGGCCCGCGTCCACGGCGTCCTCGTGCTCGACGAGGAACTTCGAGACGGTGCCGTCCTCCTCGGCCTTGACCTCGTGGAAGGACTTCATCACCTCGATCAGGCCGACGGTGTCCCCCGCCGAGACGGAGCCGCCTTCTTCCACGTAGAAGTCGCTGTCCGGGTCCGGGCGCCGGTAGAAGGTGCCGGGCATCTGCGCTTTCACGGTCTTCGCCAATTCTTGTTCCTCCCGCTCCGTGGCCTACTACGAAACCTTCTCTTCTGACCTTCCGAGGGGCCGCACCTCGACCCCGTTCTCCCCCAGCTCGCGCACTATCGTCTCGGCCAGCTTCACGACCCCGGGCGTGTCGCTGTGGACGCAGACGGAGTCGCACTTCACCTTCACCTCGCCGCCGCTTTCGGTCGTCACCCTGCCCTCCTTCACGGCCCGGGCGGTCCGCCGGGCCATCTCCTCGGGGTCGAGCTCGCCGGCGAGCTTGCGGGTAAAGACGATCTGGCCCTCGTCGTTGTACGCGCGGTCGGCGAAAAACTCAGCCGCCACCGGCTGCCCCATCTCCCCGGCGATCCTGTAGGTGACGGAGGACTCCATGCAGAACAGGACGAGGCCGGGGTCGACCTGTTGTATAGCTTCAATGATCGCGCGCGAGAGCGCCTCGTCGCGGGCAGCGACCATGTAGAGCGCGCCGTGCGGCTTAACGTGCTGCACCCCCATCCCGTAGAGGCGGGCGAACTCGCGCAGGGCTCCGAGCTGGTAGACGAGCTCGTCCCGAAGCTCCTCGGGAGGAGCCTGTATCTCCCTCCTCCCAAACCCAACCAGATCCCGATACCCGCTGTGCACCCCGACGGCGACCCCGTGTTCCTTCGCCAGCGCCACGGTCTTGCGCATGACGTGCGGATCCCCCGCGTGGAACCCCCCGGCCACGTTCGCCGACGAGATAAACCGCATCAGCCCCTCGTCGGCCCCGAAACTGTAAGGCCCGAAGCTCTCCCCCATGTCGCAATTGAAGTCGATGTGCATGCGCCTCCCTTCGGTCGGCAGGTTATGAGGCTCCAGATTCCTAGGTCTTATAATCGAACCTCTAGATACACCAACCACCTCCTCAAAACCTCGAACCCGGAACCTTACGCCTCAAGCCAGCGAATCCTTTATCTCGGCCAACGTCTTGCGCCGATCCCCGCGGGCGGCGAGGGCCTCTTCTAGCTCTATCGAGCGGAACCGGGTCTTGTCGTTTGTTTTGGATTGGGCGAGTCGGTCGCGGTCGGCGCTTATGACGGTGCCGATGGTGGCGTAGCCGCCGCCGGTTACGGCGTCGTTCATGAGGACTATGGGCTCGACGCCGCCGGGGACCTGTATGGAGCCGATCGGATACCCGAAATCCACGACGTTGGCCGGGTCGCTGCCCGCGCCCGCCGGCTGCTCGCGCTCGACGAACCCGAGCTCGCCGCCCCGGTAACGGTAGCCGACCCGGTCCGCGTCGGGGGTAACCGTCCACTCCACGTTCAGGAACTCCTTCATGCTCTCCTGCGTGAGCCGGTAGCTCGCGAGGCCGATGATGACCCGAAGCTCGGTCTCTTTCGTGTAGCGCGGGATGGCGTCCGCGTCCACCTTCTTGCCGACTTGGGCGTCGCCATTTCGGGCGTCGCCATTTCGGGCGTCGCCCAGCTGGAGCTCGTCGCCCGCCTGGAGGGCGCGGCCTTCGTATCCCCCGAGCCCGATCAGGGTGTACGTCGAGCGGCTGTGCATGAAGACGGGGACATCTATTCCCCCGGCGACCGCGAGGTAGGAGCGGGCACCGTTCCTGAGGTAGTCGAAGGAGAGGACGTCGCCCTCTTCGACCGAAAGCGTCTCCCAGGTCGGGGCCTCCTCGCCGTTGATCTTGGGCGGCATCTCGGCTCCGGTTACGGCTATGACGGCGCTCTCGGTGAACTCCAGCTCGGGACCGAAGTACGTGATCTCCAACCCCGCGGAGCCGTCCTCGTTGCCGACGAGGTAGTTGCCCACCTGGTAGGAAAAGACGTCCATGGCCCCCGAAGGCGGCATGCCGATGGCGTACTCGCCAAAGCGGCCGGTGTCCTGGACCGTCGTCAGAAGACCCGGACTCTTGACTCTAATCGCCATAGAGCACCCCCAGGATCTCCTCGTTGTACGCGTGCGGGTCTTCGAGGGCCCGGTCCGCGCGGAAGGTGAAGTCTTTCTTCCTGTACTCGAACGAACCGTCCTCCACGCTAGCCCGGATCTCGTCGAACTCCTCCCGGTCCACCCCGCGGTAGTTCCACACGTCGCCCGGTTTCGGGAAGACTATGGAGTCCTCGAAGTCCTTCAACCTCTGCTTCACGTCCAACACCGGAGCCGGGGCGAGACCGTAGAGCTGGTAGCCGCCGGCGCCCTGCACTGAGTAGACGACGGCGAAGCCGCCGCCGAAGCCGAAGGCCCGCTCTGGGGTGAAGGTGCGGGGCCGGACGTACTTGGGGACCTCGACCTGCTCCTCCGGCGGGACGAGCTGGTAGCACCACGGGAGGCCGGGGACGAAGCCGATCATGGTGATCAGCCACGGCGAACCGAGCAACGCCGCGATAAAGTCGTCCTTGGAGTCGTAGCCGTTTATGCGGGCGGAGTACTCGAGGTCGGTCGCCTCCGGGTCCTGGTGGCGGTCGCGGAAGCGCATGAGGGCCTCGTGGGTCCAGGGGTCCTCCATCATGACGGGCACGTCCACGACGCGGGTCCGGAGCTCGAAGCCCTTCACGTCGCCGACCTCTTCGTCGATCTCCTTAAGGCGCGAGATGAGCGTGTCGGGGTGCAGCACGTCTGGGTCTATGCGGACCATGTAGGAGGCGTTCGAGGGGCAGACGTCCATCACGCCCTCTACCCCCTCCTCCTTGAGCCTGTTCGTGATCGCCATGGCCCTGAAGTTCACCTTGAGGCTCATGGCCTCGGCGAGCTCCACGAAGACGAACTCGTCCCCGCCGTAGCTGTATCGCGCCTGCGGAAGCCCGGTCTCGACGTCAGCGCTCATGCGGTGGCACCCCCTTTTCCCCTCGTAAAAGTCACCGAATAGTACCTACGCCGGAATTTTGGGTCAACGAATGCTAAAAGGTTATCGTAAATACGGATGAGGAGGAGAGCTTTGAACGTAGCCGCGATGACCCGGGTGGCGCTAATGGCCGCCTTCACCGCCGTGGCGGCCCAGATCACCATCCCGCTCGAGCCCGTTCCCTTCACGCTGCAGGTGCTGGCCGTCGTTCTCACCGGGCTGTTGCTGGGGCCGCGCTACGGCGCCCTGGCGATGGGGGTCTATCTGCTCGTCGGCGCCATGGGCGTCCCGGTCTTCGCCGGGTTCCGCGGCGGTCTCGGCATCGTCTTTGGCGACACGGGTGGTTACCTGCTCGCCTATCCGCTGGCCGCCGCCCTCGCCGGCCTCGCCGCCGGGGCCACCGCGAACTCGCCCCGCCGGCGGGCGCTCGTCGTGGGCTTCCTGTGGGGCAGCGCGGCGCTGGCCGTGATCTACGCGCTCGGGGCCACCTGGCTCGCGATCCTCGCCGGCCTCTCCCCGGGCGCGGCCCTGGTCGCGGGCGTCCTGCCTTTCGTTCCCTTCGACCTGATCAAAGTCGGGCTCGCCACCCTCGTCGCCGTCGCCGTCGCCCCGGCGATCGCCACGTCACGGGCCTAGAGAGGCGTGGAGGTAGCTGCGGGACTAGTATGATGGCCTGATCTACAGGAAGGTAAACCCTATGTTCGAGAAGGTGCTGATCGCCAACCGGGGGGAGATCGCGCTAAGGGTCGTCCGCGCCTGCCAGGAGCTCGGCGTCCCGGCGGTCGCCGTCTACTCCGACGCCGACGAGACGGCCCTCCACGTCCGCCACGCCGACGAGTCGGCCAACATAGGTCCTCCGGCGGCGGGTAAGAGCTACCTGAACGCGGAGCACCTGATCGAGGCGGCAAAGGAGACGGGCGCCGACGCTATTCACCCTGGCTACGGCTTTCTCGCCGAGAACGCCGCTTTCGCGAGGGCGGTAACGGACGCCGGGATAAAGTTCATCGGCCCCTCGGCGGAGGCCATCGAGAAGCTTGGGGACAAGTCCGCCGCCCGGCGGCTGGCACAGGAGGCGGACGTGCCCGTCGTGCCCGGCTCGGACAACGTCTCCTCGGCGGACGAGGCCGTTGGCACGGCGGAGGAGATAGGGTACCCCGTCATGATCAAGGCCGCGGCCGGCGGCGGGGGCCGCGGCATCCGGGTGGCCGAGAACGAGGAGGAGTTGCGCGAGGCGGTGCAGGCCGCCAAGCGCGAGGCGCAGTCCGCCTTTGGCGACGGGACGCTTTATCTGGAGAAGTTCCTCGCGGGCCCGCGCCACGTAGAGGTGCAGGTCATGGCGGACCACGAGGGCAACGCCATCCACCTCTACGAGCGCGAATGCTCGATGCAGCGCCGCCGCCAGAAGGTGCTGGAGGAGTCCCCCTCGCCCGGCATAAGCCCCGAAACGCGTGAGAAGATGTGCGGGGCGGCCGTCCGGCTCGCCCGCGAGGCGGATTACGCCAACGCCGGGACGGTCGAGTTCCTGGTCGAGGGAGACGGGTTCTACTTTATCGAGATGAACACGCGCATACAGGTCGAGCATCCGGTAACGGAGATGCTGACGGGCGTAGATTTGGTCAAAGAGCAGATCAGGGTCGCGGCCGGCGACCCCTTGAGCCTGAAACAGGAAGACGTCCCCTTCGTCGGGCACTCGATAGAGTTCCGCGTCAACGCGGAGGACCCGGCCAACGGCTTCATGCCCTCCCCGGGCGAGGTCACGTTCCTCGAAGTGCCGGGCGGCCCCGGCGTCCGCGTGGACTCGGCGGTGTACGCTGGCTACAAGATACCGCCGTTCTACGACTCGATGGTTGGCAAGCTCATAGTCTGGGCGCTGACCCGGGACGAGGCCGTAAGCCGCGCCCGCCGCGCCCTGCGCGAGTACCGGCTCGAAGGGATCAAGACGACCATCCCCCTCCACCTGCGGTTGCTAGAAGACAAAGCTTTCCTGTCAGGCGACTACCACACGGGGTATCTGGAAGAGTTGCTGCAGGAGTAACGCGAAGACTTCGGGGTCTCGTGGTCCGAGTATACTTCCGTGGGACCGGGCGAGACATCGGAGGGCTTTCCGTGCAGAAGGAGACGCGCGAGGTCACGCGGCGACGCTTCACCGTCCAGGAGTACCACAGGATGGCCGAGGCCGGGATACTCCACGAGGACGACCGGATCGAGCTTATCGACGGGGAACTGGTCGAGATGTCCGCCATAGGCACCAGGCACTTCTCCTGCGTGAACCGGCTGAATCACCTGCTCGTGGGAAGTGTGGGCGACGACGTCATCGTCAGCGTCCAGAACCCGGTTAGGCTGAACGATTATTCGGAGCCACAGCCGGACGTGGCCCTGATCTGGACCAGGGACTACAACGAGTCGCTCCCCACGCCGGAGGACGTGCTGCTCCTGATCGAGGTCTCCGACACCACCCTCGCCTACGACCGGGGGCTAAAGCTCTCGCGGCGCTACGCCCGGGCCGGCATCCCGGAGGCCTGGATCGTGGACCTCCAGGGCGAGAAGATCGAACATCACACCGGCCCGTCCGGTGACCGTTACCGGCACGCCGAAAAGGTCCGCCGGGACGAGACGCTCAACTCCGCCGCGCTGCCCGGACTGGAGGTCCGCGCCGGCGACGTGCTCGGCTAGGGAAGCGCCGGAAGGGGAAGGGCCTCCAACCGTCCCACCCCGAACGCCGGCACCCGCCATCTGGAACCCGTAGGGGGGCGCTTCGCGAAGCGCCCCCCTACAACGGCCGCTCCGCTTACGCCACCGAATCCACGGCCCGACCCAGTATGGCGAGTCCCTCTTCGAGCTCGTCGTCGGCGATGTTCAGCGGCATGAGGGTGCGGATGCAGTTGCTGTACTGGCCGGCGGTAAGCAGGAGCAGGCCCTCCTGCAAGGCGGCCTGGACTATCTTGGCGTTGCGCTCCTTGTCCGGGGTCTTGCTCGCGGCGTCGGTGACGAACTCCATGGCGGCCATCGGGCCCAGGCCGCGGACGTCGCCGACAAAGTCGGGGTGCCTCTCCTGGATGTCGCGCATGGCGGACATGACCTTCTCGCCGAGGGCGTTCGCCTGGGTCAGCAGGTCCTCCTCCTCGAAGGTGTCGAGGACGGCGAGCGCGGCGGCGCAGGCTATGGGGTTGCCGCCGTAGGTGGTGCCGAGGCCGCCGGCGTGGACGGAGTCCATTATCTCGGCCCTGCCGGTGACGCCGGCTATGGGCAACCCGCCGCCCATGCTCTTGGCCGTGGTCATGATGTCCGGCTCCACCCCGGAATGCTCTATCGCGAACATCTTGCCCGTCCTGCCGAAGCCGGTCTGGACCTCGTCCACGATCATCACGATACCGTGCTCGTCGCACAGCTCCCTGAGTTGGCGCAGGTAGAAGTCCGGGAACGGGATGAACCCGCCCTCACCGCTCACCGGCTCGACGATGATCGCCGCCACGCTGCTCGGGTGAACGGTGCTCACGAACGCCTTCTCTATGGACCCGAAGCAATCGCCCTGGCAGCCGCCGGAGCAATCCCTGCCTGCCGGACACCTGTACGTATACGGCGACGGCACCCGGTAGACCTCGGGAACGAACGGGCCGAAGCCCTTCTTGTACGGATCGGTCTTGCCGGTGAGCGTCATCGCGAGCATGGTCCTGCCGTGGAAGGAGTTCTCGAAGGCGATGACGCCGGGCCGCCCGGTGTAGTAGCGCGCGATCTTGACGGCGTTCTCGACAGCCTCGGCCCCGGAGTTGACGAAGAACGACCGCTTCTCGAAGTCCCCCGGCACGAGCGCGTTGAGCCTCTCCGCGAGCTCGATGTACTCCTCGTACTCCGTGACGTAGAAGCAGGTGTGGGTCACCTGCCCGGCCTTCTCCCTGACCGCCTCGACCACGCGGGAGTTCGCGTGCCCGATGTTCATGACGCCGATGCCGCCACCGAAGTCTATGAACGTGTTGCCGTCCACGTCGGTCAGCAACGCGCCCTTCGCCTCCTCGGCGAACATCGGGGTGGCTATGCCCACGCCCGACGTTACTGCCTTGTGCCGCCGCTCCATCAACGCCCGGCTCTTCGGCCCGGGTATCTCCGTCTTGATCCTCGCGGAATCGAGCATCCTCGCCACCTCTTCCTGTCGGCCTCTCTCGTTCCAGTATACCCATAAGGGTGGACCGGAACCTACGTCCCGGCGATGCCGCCGAGCGAGACGTACTTCGTGTCCAGGTACTCCTCGATGCCCTGGTGCCCGCCCTCGCGCCCGACGCCGCTCTCCTTCAGCCCGCCGAACGGGGCCTGCGCCGTCGAGGGCATCCCGTCGTTCGCCCCGATGATCCCGTACTCCAGGCCCTCCGCGAGCCGGAAGACCCGCCCCACGTCGCGGGTGAAGTAGTAGGCGGCGAGCCCGTATACCGTGGCGTTGGCCCGCCGGACTACCTCTTCTTCCGTGTCGAAGGGCATGATCGCCGCCACCGGCCCGAACGTCTCCTCTTTGGCGACGAGCATCGAGTCGTCGGCCCCGAGGAGCACCGTCGGGGCGTAGAAGCTGCCGCCGTCTTGCCCGTTCACCTTCTCGCCCCCGAGGGCCACCGTCGCGCCCTTCTCCCTCGCGTCGGCGACGTGGCGCTCGACCTTCTCTACGGCCTTCGGCTCGATGAGCGGGCCGACCTCGACGCCCTCCTCCATCCCGTCCCCCACCCTCATCGCGGCCATCTTCCCGGTGAGCTTCTTCGCGAACTCGTCCAGGACGCCGCGCTGGACGAATACGCGGTTGGCGCAGACGCAGGTCTGGCCCATGTTGCGCATCTTGGAGACGAGGGCGCCCTCGACGGCCGCGTCTGTATCGGCGTCGTCGAAGACTATGAACGGGGCGTGGCCGCCGAGCTCCAGGGAGAGGCGCTTCATGGTGTCGGCGGACTGCTTCATCAGGAGCTTGCCGACCTCTGTGGAGCCGGTGAAGGAGAGCTTGCGCACGCGCCTCTCCTCCATGATCGGGGCGGTGACGGCCGCCGGGTCCGTGCCGGCTAGGACCGAGAGGACGCCCTTCGGTAGGCCCGCCTCCTCGAAGATCTTCGCCATCTCCAGGGCGGAGAGGGGGGTGAGCTCGGAGGGCTTTATGACCTGCGTGCAGCCGGCGGCGAGGGCGGGGCCGAGCTTGCGCGTGATCATGGCCGCCGGGAAGTTCCACGGCGTGATCGCCGCCGTCACCCCCACCGGGCGCTTGATGACCATTATCCTCTTGCCCGGGGCGCTCGCCGGGACCGTCTCGCCGTACACGCGCCGCGCTTCCTCGGCGAACCACTCGATAAACGAGGCGGCGTAGACGATCTCGCCGCGTGACTCCGCCAGCGGCTTGCCCTGCTCCAGGGTCATCACGGTAGCGAGGTGCTCTTTTCTTTCGTGCATCATGCGCGCGGCCTCGCGCATGATCCCGGCCCGGTAGGCCGCGGTTGTCGCGGCCCACTCCTGCTGGACGGCCGCGGCGGCGTCTATCGCCCGACGCGTCTCCTCGCGGCCGGCGTCGGGGAGGGTGGCGATGGTCTCGTTGTTGGCGGGGTTCGTGACGCCGAAGGTCGCGCCGGAGTGGGCGGCACCCGTCCATTCGCCTGCGACGAAGAGTTTTTCGATCGTCTCGGTCTTTATCATCTTAACCTCCAGAGGGGGTATGCGCCTAAGTTGTACCCTGGCCCGTCATCCTCTGCTCCCAGGCGGACGCCTCCCGCTCGGAGGCCCCCGGCGTGAGGAGGCTCACGATGACGAAGGTGACGAGGCTCGCCAGGAGGCCGCCGTAGATCGGGCTGTTGGCGAGCAGGCCCTGCCAGGCCATGAGCCCCACCACGACCACGCCGCCGACGAGCATCGAGGCCAGCGCCCCGGCGCCCGTCGCGCGCCTCCAGAACAGCGCGCCGATTATGGGGACGAAGAGGGCGCCGACCAGCAGGTCGTAGGCGACCGTCAGGGCGCCCACGACGTCGCTGACGATCACCGAGATGACGAGCACCACCACCCCGACCAGCAGCGTCGCCAGCCGGCTCGCGTTGTACTCGCCGGCCCCGGCGTGGTCCTCGCGCCGGAAGAGGCCGGCGTAGATGTCGTTGGCGAGGATGGTGGACGAGGCGAGCAGGCCGGCGCTCGCGGTGGACATCACGGCGGCGAGGGCCGCGGCGAGCACCAGGCCGAGGACCCCGGTCGGCAGGACCTCGGCCGCGACGCGGGCGAAGGCGTTGTCCGAGTTTGGGAGGTTGGGAATCAGGACGCGGGCGGCCGTCCCGATCAGGGCCCCCACGAGGCCGTATAGCAAACAATAGAGGCCCGCGACGACGCCGCCCCACCGGGCGACCGCGGGGCTTCTGGCCGTAAAGACCCGCTGCCAGATGTCCTGCCCGATCATGAGCCCGAAAAAGAACAGCAGAAAGTAGGTGAAGATCGTGAGCCTGCCGATGGAGAAGGGGTCGAAGTACGAGCCCGGCAACTCCCCGGCCATCCCGGAGAAGCCGCCCGCCCCCGCGACGCTCAGGGGCAGCAGGATCAGGAATATGCCGACGGTCATCACGCAGAACTGCAGAAAGTCCGTCAGGGTGATCGACCACATGCCGCCAAGCGCCGAGTAGGCGACGACCACGCCGCCGGCGATAAGGATGGCGAGCGTCGGCGGCAGCCCGAGAACGACGTCGAAGACCGAGCCGACGGCGATGGTCGAGGTCACCGCGATCATGAGCGCGTAGGTCGCCACGATGATCGCGGAGATAAGCCGCGACGAGGCCCCGTAACGGATGCCAAGCATCTCAGACACCGTGTAGACGCCGAGCCGGCTCAGGCGCGTGGAGAGCAGGATGCCGAGCGCGATGATCCCGAGCCCGATCATGAACACCAGCCACATCCCCGAGATACCGTACTCGTAGCCCAAAGAGACGCTGCCAATGGTAGACGCCCCCCCGAGCACCACCGCGCTCAGGGTCCCGACGTACAACGCCGGCCCGAGCCGCCTCCCGGCTACGAGGTAATCCTCCGTGCTGCCGGCCCGCCTGAGCCCCCAGTACCCTGCCCCGAGCATCGCGGCGAAGTAGAGGCCGAGGACCAGGTAGTCCAGGGCGCTACCCATCCCGGTTCTTCCTCCGGAGCGCGATGAGACCCAGAAAGTCGTGGACGATGTTGGCCGCGACGAGCGCCGTGACCTGCCCGGGCCCATCGTAGGCCGGGCAGACCTCGACCACGTCGCAGCCGACGATGTCGACGCCGGCGAGCCCGCGCACGAACTCCTGCGCCTCGCGGCTCGTGTAGCCCCCGATCTCCGGCGTGCCTGTGCCGGGCGCGTAGGCCGGGTCGACGAAGTCTATGTCGAAGGAGACGTAGGCCTTCGCGTCGCCTACCCGCTCCTTGACCCGCTCTATGACGGCCGGAACGCCGAGCTCGCGCACCTCGTCGGTGGGCACGAGGTCGAAGCCCATGTCTTTCGCGTCGTCCCAGTCGCGCTCGTCGTAGATGGAGCCGCGCATCCCGACCTGGATCGAGCGCGAAGGGTCGAGCAGGCCCTCCTCGACGGCCCGCCTGAACGGCGTGCCGTGGGTGTGCTTCTGGCCGAAGTAGGCGTCCCAGGTGTCCGGGTGGGAGTCGAACTGCACGAGGGCTAAAGGGCCGTGGACGGTAGCGGCGGCGCGGAGCTCCGGGAGGGCTATGGAGTGGTCGCCGCCGAGGACTATCGGGACGACGCCGGCGCGGTGGATCGGTTCGAGCCCTTCGGCGATCTTCTCGTAGCTCTCCCGGATATAGCCCGGCACGACCGGCACGTCGCCGTAGTCGATCACGGAGAGGTGGTCGAAGATGGTTACGCCGAGGCCGGAGTTGTGGCGGCGCAAGAGGTGGGAGACGCTCCTTATGGCCTCGGGCCCGAAGCGGGCGCCGACGCGGAACGTGGCGCCCGTGTCGAAGGGGGCGCCCACTATGGCGGCGTCGGCGTTTTCGAGGTCCCTGTTGTTGGGCAGGCGCATGAACGTGCGCACGTCCGAGAAGCGCGGCGTCGCGAAGGAGTCGGCGGGTTCGTACCGGGTCAAGCGGGTCCCTCTTTCCGTCTAGTTTCCTCGGGCAGCCTCTTGTCGGGCGGTCGTCTCCTCGTTGATCACCGCGTCGGGGGCCCTCTGCGGCGGCCCGAAGGCGCGACGCAGGAAGTAAGCTACAAGGATCACGCCGAGGCTGATGAGGCTGGCGATGATCTGGGGCCGCAGGCCCTCTATAAAGAACATCGCGATGAGCACGGCGAGGATGCCGAAGATCGAGAGGTACGTCAGCCACGGGTAGAACCACATCCTCAACTGGAGGAGCTCCGGGTTGTCGCGCTCCAGGCGGCGGCGCATCACGAGCTGGGAGACGGCTATCAGCAGGTAGACGAACAGGGCGATGGCGCCGGAGGCGTTGATGAGCCAGGTGAACACGTCCTCAGGGAAAAAGTAGAAGATAGCCACGGAGACGTAGGCGAAGACGGTGCCGGCCAGGATCGCCCAGATCGGCACCCCGCGCCTGGTCGTGTTTGTCAGGAACCCCGGCGCGTCGTTGTGGCGGGTCAGCGCGAAGAGCATCCTGCTCGTCGTGTACAGGCTGGAGTTCAGGACGGAGAGCACGGCGGTCAGCACGACGAGGTTCATGATCAGGGGCGCGTAGGGTATCCCCATCTCCCCGAAGGCGAGGGTGAACGGGCTCTTGAGCACGTCGTCGGTAAAGCCGGTGTCCCACGGGACTATCGCCGCGACGAAAAAGACGGAGATGACGTAGAAGATAAGTACCCGGTAGATGACCGCGTTGGTCGCCCGGGCGACGTTCCGTCCCGGCTCGTCGGACTCGGCGGCGGCTATCGTCACGATCTCGGCCCCGACGAACGCGAAGATCACGGTCGCAACCCCGCTGAACATCGCCAGCGGCCCGTTCGGGAAGAACCCGCCTTCGGCGTAGAGGTTGGTCAGGCCAGGCGAGCTCCCGCCCGGCCACAGCCCGATCACGAACAGGGCCGCGAGGCCTATAAAGATAAGTATCGCCACGACCTTTATCCCGGCGAACCAGAACTCGAACTCCCCGTAAGACCCGACGGAGTAGAGGTTGGTCGCCGTGAGCAGCAAGAGCAGGGCCAGTGCCATCACCCATGGCGGTATCCCCGGTATGTACTGCCCCAATATTCCGGCCGCAACCGTCGCCTCGAACCCGACGACGATGGCCCAGAAGTACCAGTAGAGCCACCCGATCGCGAACCCTGCCCAGTTGCCAAGGGCCATCCGCCCGTAGTCGGAGAAGGACCCGACCGAGGGCCGGGCCACGGCCATCTCCCCGAGCATCCGCATGATGAGGATGAGGAGGCCCCCCGTGAGCGCGTACGTGAGTATGGTCGCGGGACCCGCCTGGTTGAGTATCGGGCCCGTGCCGACGAAGAGGCCGGCGCCGATGATCCCGCCGAGCGAGATCATGGTCATGTGACGCCGCTTTAAGCCGGCTTGAAGCTTGTTCTGCCCCTCTCGGGTCTGCTTGCCCGCGGTCGCCTCGGCCATACTTCCCCTCTCATCGACGCTCCATCCCCTCGGGCGCAGCTTACATGCTACGCCCGTTTCTGCACAACCCGGATGGAGGAGGGGCGCCGGCCGCGGCCTACCGCGGCCTACCGCGCCCCGCTGAGGAGCTTCTGGGGGTCCGTGTACGGGAGGCCGTGGGCCTCGGCCACGGGTGCATGGACGAGCCCCCCATTAAGCGTCGAGAGGCCCTTGGCCAGGTTCGGGTCCTTCGCGACCGCCCCCTCAACACCCTCGTCGGCGATCCTGATCAGGTACGGCAGCGTCACGCTCGTCAGCGCCAGCGTGGAGGTCCTCGCCACCGCCCCGGGTATGTTCGCCACGCAGTAGTGGACGACCCCCTCCTCAACGTAGGTCGGCTCGGAGTGGGTCGTCGGCCGGCTCGTCTCGAAGCACCCCCCCTGGTCGATGGCGATGTCCGCCACCACCGAGCCGTCCCGCATGGACGCGATCATCTCCCGGCTCACCAGCTTGGGCGCCTTGGCCCCCGCCACCAAGACCGCCCCTATCACCACGTCCGACTCCCTGACGTACTGGGCGGTCCTCGCCCGGTTCGGGATCACCAGGTCGACCCTCCCCTCGAAGATGTCGGAGAGGTACGCCAGCCTCTTGGGGTTGATGTCGAGCACCCTCACTATCGCCCGCATGCCCAGGGCTATCTTCGCCGCCTCGGTGCCGGAGATGCCCCCGCCGATGATGGTGACCTTCGCCGCCGGCGTCCCCGGCACGCCCCCGAGCAGGAGCCCCGCCCCGCCGTTGGGGCTTTCGAGGTGGTGGGCGGCGGCCTGCACGGCCATCCTGCCGGCCACCTCGCTCATCGGCGTCAAGAGGGGCAGGCTCCCGTCGGGCGTCTCGACGGTCTCGTAGGCCACCGCGTCGATCTTCTTGTCCATCAGGAACTCCGTGAGGCCCTTGTCGGCGGCTAAGTGCAGGTAGGTGAAGAGCTTCTGCCCCTCCCTGAAGCGGTCGTACTCCTCCGGCACGGGCTCCTTGACCTTCACGATGAGGTCCGCGGCCCCGAAGACCTCCTCGGGGCCGTCCACGAGGCGCGCCCCCCCCGCCGCGTACTCCTCGTCTGCGAAACCGGCGCCCCTCCCGGCCCCGGACTGGACCACCACCTCGTGCCCGTGGTGGACGAGCTCAGCCACCCCGTCCGGCTGCATGGAGACGCGACCCTCCATGTCCTTGATCTCCTTCGGTACCCCCACCACCGTCGCCATGCCGCTTCCTTTCCCTAGAAGAACGCGTGATTTTTCTACCTTATAACAACGCTACTATAAACCTGCAAGGTTGCTATCAAAAGGGTCTATGGCGGGGTTCGTTTGGGCGGGGATGATTTGCTTTTTCGCCGAGTGATTACAATAATCGTTCGTGAATGCGTGGGCCTTGACGGGAGGCGGATTGGCGGCGAGTGGTAGTTCGGTTGGGTTCTCCATAGGCGAGGTTTCGCAGGCCGTTGGGCTTGCGCCGCAGACCTTGAGGTTGTGGGAGAGGGAGCGCCTGATCCGGCCGCGCAGGACGGATCGGGGGTACCGGGTCTACACGGAGCTGGACGTGGACCGGCTGCGGGAGATCAAGCACCTGAGGAAGGTCGAGGGCCTGAACTTCGCCGCCATCCGCAAGCAGATGGGCGCCGCCGAGACCTCCGAGGGCGCGAACGGCCACCCGCCGGAAGACCCCGCGGAGGCGCCGGGAGAGCGGCTGCGGCGGTTGCGCGTCAAGGCCCACAAGACGCTCAAGGAGGTCTCCGAGGCCACGGGCCTCTCGATCTCGTTCATCTCGGCGCTGGAGCGCGGCGGCTCGGGGGCTTCGGTGGCGTCGCTCAGGCGTTTGGCGGAGGCCTACGGGGTGACCATGCGGGAGCTCTTCGGGGCCGACTTGGAAGCGGCAACACCGCTCGTGCAGAGCGCGGAGCGCCCCGTCATGCAGTGGGACAACGGCGTGCGCTTCGAGGAGATGGCCTCCGGGGAGAAGGTGATGGACCCCTCCTACCTGCGGGTGCCCGCCGGGGCGGGCAGCGAGGGGTTCTATTCGCACACGGGCGAGGAGTTCATTTACGTGATCTCCGGCCACCTCCTCGTGGAGCTCAAGGACCAGGGGACGTTCCGGATGGCCCCCGGCGACACCCTCTACTTCCCCTCCACCACCTCCCACCGCTGGTGGGCCGAAGAGGAGCCCGTGGAAGCGGTCTACGTCAACACCCCGCCGACGTTTTAGGCGGTTCCCGGGGCGCCCCCACACCCGCGTGGGGAGACCCCCGGTCCCGGACCGCCGGCGTTTGGCGGCTGTTCTTTCGGGGGGCCGCGGGCAGCATGGGGGGCGTTCAAGCAGTCCTACAACTTTTTGGAGGGGATCATGGACACCGACCGTTACCTCGATGCGTTGCTTTCGGTGCCGGTGCTGTTCGGCCCGGAGGTGTCCCCGGACGGGAGTTGGGTGGCGTGGAGCTGGTCGCGGCTCGGGCCGGCCGCGGACGTTTTCGCCGCCCCGATCGACGGGTCTTCGCCGCCGGTCCGCCTTACGCAGACGTCGGAGGGCGACACGATGGTGGCGTCCTGGACGCCGAGCGGGGAGGCGGTCCTGGTCACGCAGGACACGGACGGGGACGAGCGGGAGCGGCTCTACCGGGTGAGGCTGGCGAATCCAGGCGTGATGGAGCCCCTGACCGGGCCGGGCCCGAACTACTACCTGCGCGGCGGCCAACTGCACCCGAACGGGCGCTGGCTCGTCTACTCGGCCAACCTCGACGCGGAGAGCGGCGAGGAGATCGAGGCCGACCGGCTGTACCGGCAGGACCTCGAGAACGGGGAACTCCTGGCGCTGGCCCGGCCCGAAAAGGGCAGCATCCCGGGGCCCGAGCTGAACGGTCCCGGGACCCACGTCCTCTACCGGCGCAACGACCTCGACCCTGCGGGGCAGCAGGTGTGGCTGGTGGATATCGAGGGGCGGGGGGACCGCGAGATCCTGAACTTCGGGACTCGGGCGAAGGTCTCGGCCTCGTGGTTCCCAGACGGGCGACGCGTCCTCTTCGTGGCGGAGGCCGGGTCCCACAGGCGGGTAGGCGTCTGGGACGTGGATGGTGGGGAGGTGCGGTGGCTGCTGGACGACCCCGGGCGCAACGTCGAGCAGGCCTTCGTTCCCCCGAACGGTGGGTCGGTGGTCGTCGTGGGCGTGGAGGGGGCCGGTATCAGGGCCTCGCTGCTCGACCCGGAGACGGGCGCGGAGTCCGCGCCGCCGCCGGTGCCGGGCAACCTGGTGCCGCTGGCACGGGCCGCCGGCGGCGGTTGGGCCTGCAAGCACTACGACGCCCGCCACCCCGTCGACCTGATCCGCCCCGACCCTGAGGGCGGCGCGCCGGTTAGCCTCACGGGCCTTCGGGACCGGGCCTCCCTCGACACGGACCGGCTCGTCGCGGCGGAGGACTTCGGGTGGCGGTCGGTGGACGGGCTGGAGGTCCAGGGCTGGCTGTACCGTTCTTCGGGGGCCGGTACGATAGTCCTCGTCCACGGCGGGCCCACGAGCCACGCCGAGGACCGCTTCAACGCCGAGATACACTACCTCGTCTCGCGGGGCTTCCACGTTTTGACGCCCAACTACCGCGGGAGCACCGGGTTCGGTCTTCCTTTCCAGGACTCGATCAAGGAGGACGGCTGGGGCGGGCGGGAGCAGGAGGACATCCGGTGCGGGATCGAGGCCCTCATCGACGCCGGCATCGCGCAACCGGGCCGCGTCGGCGTCACGGGCACCTCCTACGGCGGTTACTCGGCGTGGTGGGCGATCACGCACTACACCACGGACCTCGTCGCAGCCGCCGCCCCCGTCTGCGGCATGACCGACCTGGTCGTCGACTACCACGCCACCCGCCCCGACCTTCGTCCCTACAGCGAAGAGATGATGGGCGGCACCCCGGAAGAGGTCCCGGACCGCTACCGCGAACGCTCCCCCATAAACTCCGTCAAGGACATCCGGGGCAGGCTCCTCATAGTCCAGGGCATGCAAGACCCGAACGTGACCCCCGAGAACGTGGACGTCGTCGTAAAGGCCCTGGGCCGGAATGGCATCCACTACGACCTGCTCACCTTCGAAGACGAGGGCCACGGCATCGCCCGCCCCTGGAACCTGAAGGTCCTCTACCCGCGCCTGGCGAACTTCTTCGAGTCGGCGTTCGCGCGAGACCGTCCGGCCTGATCCAGAGTCCCCACTTTGCGTTCGGCGCAGCTGGTGTTCTCCGGCAGCCTGTCGGGAAAAGGTTGCGAGACGAAGAGGAAGACGCCCTGCGGGTAATCGAGTTTCGCGCCCGCCCCGGGTTTCTGCACGACCACGCGGCCCGGTTCCATGCTGCCCTGCCTCTTGCCGTAAACATACCCCAGGAATTCTTCCCGCAGCAGGACCCGGCAAGCCCGCCCGACCTCCATGTCAACAACGGCGGGTACGGACGTGGGGCTCAGGTTCGGGGCGCACTGGGCACCGGCGTCGCGTTCCTCAGCCTCGACCAACGCCATCGTAGTCCCGGCCGGTGTGGACGACGCGTTCTGTTCCCGCCGGGAAGCGTCCCCGGCGCGCCCTGTCGAGAACAGGACTACCGCGGTCGCGACCATCAGGACACTCTTCGTCTGCCGCGCATCCTTCGTCAAAAGGAGAGGCCGGCGCCCCGAAGGACGCCGGCCCGGTATGGGGAGTATTTCCGCCTGCTTTAGCGGCGCACCCTCTCGCAGTCGCTGGCGACCTTGTCGCCCCTGTCGGCCTCGACGGTGTCGCGGCCGTCGCCGCAGAAGATCACGTCGCGGGCGTCGTTGCCGTTGGCCGCCAGGATGGTGTCGTTGCCCGCGCCGCCCAAGAGGGTGTCGGCCGACCTGTCGATGCCGAACTCGCCGGCGTCGTCGAAGAGGTAGTCGGCGCCGTTGCCGCCGCTGATCCTGTCCGCGCCGAGGCCGCCCAGGATGTAGTCGTCGCCCCCGCCGCCAAAGAGGGTGTCCTGCCCCTTGTCGCCGTTGTCCTGGCCGCCCTTGGGGGCCGAGCCGCGGATGTCGTCTTTGCCGGCGCCGCCGAGGACGGTGTCCTCGCCAAAGCCGCCGTTTAGCCAGGAGTCGTTGCCGCCGAGGCCCTTGATCGTGTCGTCCCCAGCACCCCCGGTGAGCGTGTCCACCCCCGCCGTGCCGCCCATCGTAGCCGCGAAGGCCGCGCCCGCCGAAAGAACCACCATCATCGCCACCGCCGCCAGAACCTTGCCCATCCGCCCCATGCCGCCCTCCTTCTCGTCTTCGCCCCCGGCCTTCCCGGTTGCCGTATTTGGAACTCTAAAGGGGCCACGTAACGTCCTGGCGACGACCGGGTAACGCTTCGGTCACGCTTGCATAACACTTTGGTAACAAAAACGGCCCCGCTCCGGCCGCCGGGATAAGATCTCCCAAACAAAACCCTCCCCCAGTCCAAAGGACCGGCCACCCCTCCCATATATACTCTTCCCGTCTTGATCGGCTTACAGTAACTGTGTAGTATTCGTGAAGGACAAGGAGCTGGCCGCATCCGGCCTGAGGAGGTATCGCATGGACGTGATGAGGGGTCTGGGGGAGCACGGCGAGAGCACGCCGCTCGCCGGCGTCGAAAACCTTATGTTGCACTTCACCCCGTACGCGGAGGACTGGTCCAGGCTGCCGGTCATCGTCTCAGGCGAAGGGTCCTACGTCACCGACGACAGGGGCCGCACCTACATAGACGGGCTGGCCGGCCTGTTCACGACGCAGGTCGGGCACGGCAGGGCGGAGCTCGCGGACGTTGCGGCGAAGCAGATGAAGGAGCTCGGGTTCTTCCCCAACTGGAGCTTCCAGCACCCGAGGAGTTTGGAACTAGCCGCCAAGATAAGCGAGATAGCCCCCGGGGACCTCAACAGCACCTTCTTCGTCTCCTCGGGC
>CADCVH010000128.1 GCA_902806085.1 uncultured Rubrobacteraceae bacterium
ATCATGGAGCGGGAGAGGCTCTTGGAGAACGTGCGCGACCTGGAGGGCCACTTCGGGGGGGAGCTCGAGAGGATGGCCTCGGGGCACCCCATCGTCAAGGAGGTTCGGGGGATGGGCTTCTTCTGGGCCGTCGAGGTCAACCCGGAGAAGGCCGACGGGACGCCGCTGACCGGGGACGAGTACCAGAGATACTTCAAGGGCGTGGTCTCGAGGAAGCTGTTAGAGGGCGGCCTGATCTGCCGGTTCGACGACAAGGAGGACCCGGTGATCCAGTTCTCCCCGGCGCTCACCTCCGACCGCGAGATCCTGAGCCGCATAGCGGAGATCACCGACGACGCCCTCACGGAGCTCGAAAAAGAGCTCGGCTACCGGGGTTAGCGTGGGGTCCCACGACGGGCTCTGCGGCAAGGGGAGGGCGAGGGCTTGACGCGCACCGCCGGCACGCGGGGTAGCGCCACCGCCGGGGAGAAGGACTACCGCTCTTACAGCTTCTGGCTGGAGTCGGCGGGCGAGGAGCTCGTCCCGAGGCCGCCGCTGAGGGGGCCTGCCGAGGCCGACGTGGCGATCCTGGGGGCCGGCTTTACCGGCCTGTGGACCGCCTATTACCTGCTCAGGCGGGAGCCCTCGTTGAGGGTGGTGGTGCTCGAGGCGGAGACGGCCGGGTTCGGGGCGTCCGGGCGCAACGGCGCGTGGTGCAACGCGGCCTTTCCGGTGACCCCCGGGGAGCTCGCCCGGCGTTTCGGCGAGGACGCGGCGAGGGACCTGTTGCTGGAGATGCGCCGCTCGGTCGACGAGGTCGGGGAGGTCTCAGAGGCCGAGGAGATCGACGCCCAGTACCTCCGCGGCGGGCAGCTCCGGGTCGCCAGGGGGCCGGCCCAGGTGCCCGGCATAGAAGCCTCCTACGAGTCCCTGCGCGCCCTGGGTCTCGACGACGGCTTGCGGTTGCTCGACAGGGAACAGACCGCGCGGCGCGTCAGGATCACGGGCGCCGAGGGGTCGCTGTACAGCCCGCACTGCGCGACCATCCACCCGGCGAGGCTCGCCCGCGGGCTCGCCAGGGCCGTGGAGCGGCTCGGCGGCGAGATCTTCGAGGGCACCCCCGTCACGGACTTCGAGACGGGTTCCAGGCCGCGGCTGGTGACGGAGGCCGGGGATGTGCGGGCGCGAACGGTCGTGCTCGCCGGCGAGGCCTACCTGGCGCGGTTGCGCAAGCTGCGCCGCCAGGTGTTGCCGATATACTCCCTGATCGTGCTGACCGAGCCCCTCTCGGAGGGGCAATGGGCCGAGATCGGCTGGGAGGGCCGCGAGTGCGTGGCCTCCAACCGCTACACGGTGGACTACCTCTCGCGCACCGCCGACGGGCGCGTACTCTTCGGGGGCCGCGGCGCGCCTTACCACTACGGCTCGCGCATAGAGGACGAGTACGACCTGCACGGGCCCACCCACCAGTCGCTGCGCCGCACGGCGAGGGAGTGGTTCCCGGTGCTGGGAGGCGCCCGGTTCACCCACGCCTGGGGCGGGCCGCTCGCCATGCCCCGCGACTGGATGCCGACGATGTCCTGCGACCCGGCGGAAGGTGTCGCGACCGCGCGCGGCTACACGGGCCAGGGTGTCGCGACCGCGAACCTCTCGGGCCGGACGCTGGCCGACCTGATCCTGGGCCGCGACACGAACGTAACCCGTCTGCCCACCGTCAACCACAAACCGCGCCCCTGGGAGCCCGAGCCGCTGCGCTGGCTCGGCGCCCGGTACGTGCAGCGGGGCCTGATGCGGGCGGACGACCGCGCCGAAAGGACGGGAGAACCCCCGACCGGAAAGACCCTGGCCGAACGGCTCGGCAAGCATTAAGGGGCCGGTTTCCGGCAGAGCCCCGAAGCAAGAGGAGACGGGTGAAGAGACGAACCTTCGAGAGGCCAGCCACAGCGGAGGCGGAAGCTCCCGCGCCCCCCTCGACGCCCGGAGTCGGAGGAGCAGGCGGATGAAGGGCGGCCAGGTGCGGGAGGAGCCGGCGGTGGACGCGGTGGTCGTCGGCGCGGGCCTGGCCGGGCTCGCGGCGGCCCGGGGGCTGGAGGCCGCGGGCGCGTCCGTGCTGGTCGTCGAGGCGAACGGCAGGGTCGGCGGCCGGACGATGACCCGCCGCATCGGCGGGGTGTCCGTCGAGATGGGCGGGCAGTGGGTCGGGCCGGGCCAGCGGCGCATAAACGCCCTCGCCGAAGACCTCGGCGTCGAGATCTTCCCCACCGAGGTCCCCGGGCGGACCGTCTTCCACGAGCGCGGGCGCCGCTCGGAGTACGAGGAGGGCGGTGATCCCCCCTTCGCGGACCCCGGCGCGGCATCCGAAGTTCAAGAGGCCTTCGAGGCCTTGAGTCGGCTCGCCGCGGAAGTTCCCGCCGAGACGCCGTGGACGGCCGAGAAGGCGTGGGACGGGCAGACGCTCGAGACCTGGAAGCTCGGCCAGACGCGCGGCGCGGGCGCGCGGTTCTACTTCGACCTCGCCGTCGAGTCGCTGTACGCCTGCGAGCCGCGCGACGTCTCGCTGCTCGGCGTGCTCGCGGACGTGGCCTCCTCCGGCGGTTTCGGGGGGCTTTTCGAGATTGAGGCCTCGGCCGAGGAGCACAGGTTCGTCGGTGGCGCGCAGGAGTTGTCCGAGCGGATGGCGCGGGGGCTGGAAGGGCGCGTGGTCCTCGGTTCTCCGGTGCGTAGAATCCTGCAGAACGACGCCGGGGTGCTCGTCGAGTCCGACGTCGTCTCGGTCAGGGCGGGGGCGGTGGTCGTGTCGGTGCCGCCCGCCCTGCGGGGACGCATCGAGTACGAGCCGGCGCTGCCGGCGGTGCACGACGGGCTCTCCCAGAGAATGCCGATGGGGGCCGTGATCAAGTGCCACGCCGTCTACGACGCGCCCTTCTGGCGCGCGTCGGGCCTCAACGGCCGGGCCGAGAGCGACACCGGACCATGCAAGATCACCTGCGACAACTCGACCCCCGGCGACGACGCGGGCGTCCTGACCGGCTTCATCCTCGGCTCCGACGCCCGCCGGTGGGGACAGAGTCCTGCCGCGGAACGCAAGCGGGCGGTCCTCGAGTGCTTCGCCCGGTTTTTCGGGCGGGAGGCACTCCATCCTCGCGGCTACGCGGAGTGCGACTGGGGGGCCGAGCCCTACGCGCGCGGCGGCTACGCGGGCGTGCCCGCGCCGGGCTTCTTCCTGGACCACGGCCCGGCGTTGCAGGAGCCGGTGGGCCGCATCCACTGGGCGGGGACCGAGACGGCGACGAGGTGGAACGGGTACATGGACGGCGCCGTGGAATCCGGGCATCGGGCGGCGCGGGGTGTGCTCTCGGCGCTCTCCGCCGGCGCGGGTTACCATCCGCGGACGGATTCTGACGGGCGAGATCTCTCACGGGGAAGGCCCCGGGTAGGGGCCACGGGCACAGGAGGATAAGGGTGGAAGACAGGCAGATCAGGGAACGTCCGGCGCGGGCGGAGGCCGCCGGGAGGGGCGTCGCCGTGCGGCTGGCGGGGATCACCAAACGGTTCGGGGACTTCGTGGCGGTGGACGATTTGAACCTGGACATCTACGAGGGCGAGTTCTTCTCGCTGCTGGGGCCAAGCGGTTGCGGAAAGACGACCACGCTGCGCATGATCGCGGGCTTCGAAGAGCCCTCGCAAGGCGAGATCTCCGTCGCCGGCGAGCAGGTCCAGGGCGTCCCGCCGTACCGCAGGCCCGTCAACACCGTCTTCCAGTCCTACGCCATCTTTCCCCACCTCAACGTCTTCGACAACGTCGCCTTCGGCCTGCGCCGGGCAAAGACCCCCAAGGACGAGGTCGCGAGCAGGGTCGCCGACGCGTGCGAGATGGTCCAGCTCGCCGGCTTCGAGAAGCGGAAACCCGGCATGCTCTCCGGCGGCCAGCAGCAGCGGGTGGCCCTCGCCCGCGCCCTCGTCAACCGCCCGAAGGTGCTCCTCCTGGACGAGCCGCTAGGTGCCCTGGACCTCAAGCTCCGCAAAGAGATGCAGCTGGAGCTCAAGAGCCTGCAGGAGGAGGTGGGCATCACCTTCGTCTACGTCACCCACGACCAGGAAGAGGCGCTCACGATGAGCGACAGGATCGCGGTGATGAACGAGGGCAAGGTACAGCAGCTCGCCGGCCCCACCACCCTCTACGAGACGCCCGCCAACCGCTTCGTCGCCGGGTTTATAGGGCAGACGAACGTCTTCTCCGGGACGGTCGAGGCGGCCGACGGCGAGAGGACGACGCTGCGGACGCGCGAGGGCCTGAGGGTCGAGGCCGTGGCCCGAGATCAAGCTTCGCCGAAGGAGGGCGAGGAGGTACACGCTGCGGTCAGGCCGGAGAAGGTCAGGTTCGGCGGGTCGGGAGACAACGTCTCTGCGGCCGAGGTAAAGCAGGTCGTCTACCTGGGCGCGAGCACGCAGTACATCGTGGAGTTGGAGGGGGGCGGGAAGCTGGTGCTCTACCAGCAGAACGCCTTCGACGCCACAGGTCCCTTGGAGGGGGACGGGGTCTCGGTGTCGTGGGACGCGCAAAACTGTCTGGTTCTGGGAGGTTGACGATGAAGAGGATCTCGCGCGGCAGGTTCTTGAGGACGATGGGCGCGGCCGGTGTTGCCGGCTCGACGCTCTCCGTGCTGGCCTGCCAGCCAAACACGAGCGCCCAGAGCGGGGGCGGAGGCGGCGGTGGGGGCGGCCCCGAGGAGAAGGTACTCAACTTCTACAACTGGTCCGACTACGTGGCCGAGAGCACCGTTCCGGACTTCGTGAAACAGACCGGCATAAAGGTCACGCAGGACTTCTTCTCCTCCAACGAGGACCTGCTGGCGAAGCTGCAGGCAGGGGGCACGGGGTACGACGTGATCGTCCCGAGCGACTACATGGTGGCGATCATGATCAAGTCCGACGTCGTGCAGAAGCTCGACATGTCCCAGATACCGAACTCAAAGAACGTCGGCAAGGAGTACGAGGGCCTCTCCTACGACCCGAAGAACGAGTACAGCCTCCCCTACCAGTGGGGCACGACCGGCATCCTCTACAACAAAAAGGAGATCGGCCAGCTCCCCGAGTCCTGGGACCCCCTGTGGGATACCGAGTTCGAGGGCGAGATGTCCATGCTAAACGACACCAGGGAGACCTTCGGCGCCGCCCTCTACAGGATGGGCCTCTCCGTCAACACCACGGACACCGGAGAACTCCAGAGGGCCGCGGACGAGCTCAAGAAGCAGAAGCCGCTCCTACGAGGCTACTTCGACTCGACGGAGGCCCGCCCGCTCGTCCAGAACGGCGACCTGCTGATGGGCCACGTCTTCAGCGGCGACGCCTTCCTGGCGCTCTCTGAAAACCCGGACCTCGATTACGTGGTCCCGAAACCCGCCGCCACCCGCTGGACGGACAACATGTGCATCCCCAACGGCGCAGAGCACCCCCAGAACGCCCACAAGTTCATAAACTACATCCTGGGCGCGAAGACCGGGGCCGAGCTCTCCAACTACACCTACTACAACACCCCAAACGCCGCCGCCCTGCCGATGATCGACGACGCGCTCAAGGACCTGCCGGGCTACGTCCTCCCCGGCAGCGTCTTCGAGCGGTTGCAGGTAATAGCGGACCCGGGCGAGGCCACGCGCGAGTACGAGCGCCTCTTCACCGAAGTGAAGAGCTCCTGAGATGAGGGAGCGCATGGCGAAGGGCTGGTCCTTAGGCCTCGCGGCGCTGCTGGCGCCCGTCACCCTGTGGCTCGGGCTCTTCTTCCTCGTGCCGCTGCTCTTTATCGTGGCCTACTCGTTCGGGACGAGCGGGGCCTACGGCGGCATCACCCTGGGCTTCAACCCCGGCAACTACCTTTTGGTCTTCGACCCGCTCTACCTGGAGATCATCGTCCGCTCGTTCGGGATAGCGGCGCTGACGACGCTGCTGTGCTTCTTGCTCGGGTACCCGCTGGCCTACTTTATAGTCTTCAAGGGCAGGAGGTGGCGCAACGCCCTGATCCTGCTCGTCATGGTCCCGTTCTGGACGAGCCTCTTGATCCGGGCCTACGCCTGGGTCGTGATCCTCGGCGGCAACGGCATCGCCAACAAGTCCTTGCAGTTCCTCGGCATAACCGACGGCCCCGTGGACCTGATCTTCACCCCCGAAGCGGTCCTCCTGGGCATGACCTACTCGTACCTGCCGTTCATGGTCCTGCCCCTCTACGCCGCCCTCGAAAAGTTCGACGTGAGGCTCAAAGAGGCCGGCAAGGACCTCGGGGCGAGCCGGTGGCAGACGTTCTTGCGGGTGACCTTCCCCCTCAGCCTGCCGGGCGTGATCGCGGGCAGCATCCTGGTCTTTATACCCTCGTCCGGGGAGTTCGTTATCCCGGACCTGCTCGGCGGCTCGCGCACGGTGATGACGGGGAACCTGATCCAGAACCAGTTCCTCCAGTCCCGCGACTGGGCCTTCGGGAGCGCCCTCTCGGTGATCCTCGGCGTCCTCCTGCTCGTCGCCATCATGTTCTACATCCGGAGGGTAGGCACGGACAAGCTGGAGGGGGCTTAGATGGCCGCGACGAGTAAGGGCTCCCGCAAGGGGACGATGAACGGGCTGCCGGACTGGGGCCTGCTCCTCGGCTCCGTGCTGGTCTACCTGTTCCTCTACGCGCCCATAGCGGTCCTCATCCTCTTCTCGTTCAACTCGACGCGCAGCACCCAGGTCTGGTCGGGGTTTTCCTTCGAGTGGTACGGGCAGCTCCTGGCCGACCCGACGATACTCCAGGCCTTCAGGACCTCGCTCACGGTGGGGGTCATCGCGACGCTCATCGCGACCGTCATAGGCACGATGACGGCGCTCGCCCTCTCGCGCCACCGCTTCCGCGGCCAATCGGTCGCCGACACGGCCATCTACGCGGCGACGGTGATGCCGGAGATCGTGGTCGGGGTGAGCCTGCTCGTCTTCTTCGTGGCCGTCAGGATCGATCTCGGCATCACTACCATCGTGATAGCCCACGTGGCGTTCACGATCTCCTTCGTCACGATAGTCGTGCGCGCCCGCCTCGCCGGGATGGACCGCTCGGTGGAAGAAGCCGCCCAGGACCTCGGGGCGAGCCCGGTGCAGACCTTCTTCCGGGTGACGCTGCCCCTGATCCTGCCCGGCGTCATGGCGGGCGGCCTGCTGGCGTTCACCCTCTCGTTCGACGACTTCGTCATCACGTATTTCATCAGCGGGGTGGGGTCGAGCACGCTGCCGCTGAAGATATACTCCATGATCAAGTTCGGCGTCAGCCCCGTCATCAACGCGCTCTCGACGGTTGTGCTCGTGGCGACGCTGTTCTTGATCTTCGGCGGCAGCCGTCTTCTGGTCCGCAAGGATAACACCTAGAAGCGCGCCCCGGGCGCGGGATGGGAGAACACCCGATGAGCAACGACCCGCTGCGGGTCATGAACCCCGCCACGGAAGAGGACATAGAAGAGATCGGGACGACGGGTCCCGCGGAGCTGGACAAGACGGCCGAGAGGGCGAGGCGCGGCTTCGAGGAGTGGCGCGGTTTCGCGGGTCTGGACCGGGCCGAGGTCTTTCACGAGATCTCCGCGAAGCTGCGCGGCCACGCCGACGAGCTGGCGGAGATCATGACCGGCGAGGGCGGCAAGCCGTTTATCGAGAACCGGGACGAGGTGACGTGGACGGCGGCCTGCTTCGACTACTACGGCGAGATCGCCCGCGACTCCGTCGGCTACCTCCCGGCCCCCATCGAGCCCCAACAACTGGCCATGGTCATAAAGGAGCCCATCGGCACCGTCGCCTGCATCGTCCCCTGGAACTACCCGCTGCTGCTCGCCGCCTGGAAGGTCGCCCCGGCGCTGGCCGCCGGCAACGCCGTGATACTCAAGCCTTCGGAGGAGACGCCGCTTGGAACCCGGCGCATGGTGGAGCTCATGCAGGATCTTCCCGACGGCCTCTTTCAGGCGGTCTACGGGGCCGGGGACGTGGGCGAGGCGCTCGTGAGGCATCCCGGCGTGGACATGGTGGCGTTCACGGGGAGCCAGGAGACGGGGCGAAAGGTGGGCATCACGGCGGCGGAGCGCCTGATGCGGGCGAACCTGGAGCTCGGCGGCAAAGACCCGTTTATAGTCTGCGACGACGTGGACGTTGAGGTTGCGGCCCAGGGTGCCGTCTGGGCCGCCTGCCTGAACGCCGGCCAGGTCTGCACCTCCTCGGAACGCTTCTACGTGGACAAGAAGGTCGCCGGCGACTTCGTGGAAGCATCAAAGAGCTTCGTCGAGTCGCTCAACATCGGCGACCCGATGGACCCGGAGACGGACGTCGGGCCCATGATCAACGCGAAGGGACGAGACAAGGTCGAGGACCACGTCGGCCAGGCGCTGGAGGGGGGCGCCAGGCTCGTCACCGGCGGCGGGCGGTTCGGGGATCGGGGCTTCTTCTACAAACCGACCGTCCTCACCGGCGTCGAGGCGTCCATGAGGGTGATGAGCGAGGAGACCTTCGGGCCGGTGGTGCCCGTGGTGGAGGTCGATTCGCTCGACGAGGCCATCGAGCTCGCGAACTCGGTGCCGTTCGGGCTCGGGGCGAACGTGTACACGCGGGACTTCGAGAAGATGCTCAGGTGCGCCAGGGGTATCCGGGCCGGGACGGTCTGGATCAACGACCCCCTGACGGACAACGACGCCGCCCCGTTCGGCGGCTACGGCGGCAGCGGAATCGGCAGGGAGCTTGGCCGGGAGGGCCTCGAAGCCTTCCAGGAGTCAAAGCACGTCCACATCGACCCGCGGGTCGAGAAGAAGGAGTGGTGGTACCCGTATGGCAAAGGCGAAGAGCCGGGACAGAGGGTGATGTAGCGTGACGACGATGCCGGAGAGGATCGCACCGGGCGTCTACCGCGTAGACGCGATAGGTTTGAAGAACGCCATCAACGTGCTCCTGCTGGAGAACGACGACGGCCTGACGCTCGTGGACACCGGTGTGGCGGGTAGCGTGGAGAGGATCAAGAACGCCATAGCGTCGCTCGGCTCCGGGCCGCAGGACCTGAAGCGCATCTTCGTAACCCACCAGCACGACGACCACACCGGGGGCCTGAAGGGCCTCCTTGAGTGGGCGCCGGAGGCCGAGGTCGGCTCGACGGCGCACGAGGCTGACGTGATCTCCGGCCGGCGCGGCCTGGACCCGCCGAGCAACGCGTTCTTCCGCCGCATGGTCCGCAACACCAAGCCGCCCGGGGCGCCGGTAGGAAAGGTGCTGCGCGAGGGAGACTCTGTCTCCGGATTTCGCCTGATCTCCACGCCGGGCCACACCCTCGGCCACACCTCGCTCCTGCGGGACTCGGACGGCCTGCTCTTCACCGCCGACGCCTTCGGGTGCCTGCCCAGAAGGATACGCGTCGGGGTCCGTAAGGCGCTCTGCACCGACCCGCAGCTCGCGAGGCACTCGGCGGTGAAGCTGCTCGCGCAAGACTTCACGACGGTCGTCATGGCCCACGGCCCCGTGCTACAGACGGACGCGAGGGCGAAATTGCAGCGGACGGTCGAGCGTTGCCGGTACTAGCCGGGAAGGACGAAGTGTCTGGCGCGGCCGGCAGGATGGATCCTACCGGGATCTCTTTCAGGGCATTGCGGTCGGACGACCTCGACCTCATGCACCGCTGGCTCAACGCCCCGCACGTCAAGCGGTGGTGGTACGACGAAGGCACCTCTCGTCCGGAGATCAGGGAGAAGTACCTGCCCCTCATCGAAGGCCGAGATTCGGCGAAGCCGTTCGCGATCCTGTACGAGGACGGGCCCATCGGATACGTCCAGTACTGCCCGATCTCCGCCGAAGACGACGAAACGTACGCGAGCCTGGTGGACGTCCGGAACTCGGCGGGCGTCGACCTGTTCATCGGGGAGGCCGAGTACCTCTACAGGGGTCTCGGACGGCCCGTCCTCCGGCGCTTCCTCTCCGAACGCGTGTTCTCCGACCCCAAGATAGAGGCGTGCGTCGTAGGCCCGGAGCCGAAGAACGTCGCCGCGATACGGGCCCACGAGAAGGCCGGTTTCCGCTTCTTCAAGACGATCCAGGCGCCAACAGAGCCCGAGACAGAGCACTTGATGAAGCTCACCAGAGCGGAGTTCGAGGGGGAGAGCGTTGGCTGATCGGACAAACGTCCGCTACGACGCGATCGTGGTCGGTTCGGGCCACAACGGGCTCATAGCCGCCGCCTACCTGGCAAAATCGGGCAAGAAGGTCCTCGTTCTGGAGCGGCGGGGGGTGATCGGCGGCGCCACCGTTACTGAGGAGCCGTGGCCGGGGTACAGGATCTCGACCTGCTCCTACGTCTGCCAGTTGCTGCTGCCGGAGGTCATACGGGATCTCGACCTCGTCAGGCACGGCTACGACGTCAGGCCGCTCGACCCCCAGTACTTCATCCCCTTCCCGGACGGCCGGTACATGATCTCCTACCTCGACGGGGAGAAGACGGCGGAGCAGATCGCCAAGTTCTCCCGTAAGGACGCCGCCGCCTACGACGCCTACTGGGCGATGTGGGACCGCGTCATCGCCCGGATGCGCCCACTGCTCGACCGCCCCGCCCCCGCGCAAGAAGATATCGAGCGGGCCTTCGACGGGCCGGAGGGCGAGGAGGACTGGCGCACGCTCACGAAGAAGAGCGTCGCCGGGGTACTGGACGAGTATTTCGAGTCCGGGGAGCTAAAGGCGGTGCTGTGCGTGGGCGGTGTGATCGGGACGAACGCGGGCCCCCGCACCCCCGGCACGGCCTACGTCAAGTACCACCACATCATGGGCAAGGTCGGGGGCTATCAGGGCGCCTGGGGCTTTGTCCGCGGCGGCATGGGCGCCGTCTCCGGAGCCATCGCCTCGTCCGCCCGGGGGGCGGGGGTCGAGATCCTCACCCACGCCGAAGTCACAGAGATTGACATCGGGGACGGCGCGGCGCGCGGCGTCAGACTTCTCGACGGCCGCTCCTTCGAGGCCGACGTCGTACTCTCGGGCGCCGACCCCTACCGGACCTACCTCGGCATGGTCGGCGAGAAGCACCTTCCGGGCGACCTCGTCGAGGGCGTGAAGGGGATGCGCGTCGAGGGCTCCGTGGTGAAGGTTCTTCTGGCGCTTGGGGAGTTGCCGGATTTCGAGGCGTTGCCGGGGAAGGGGATCGGGCCGCAGCACACCGGCGGCATCGTCATAAACCCTTCTGTGGACTCGCTGCAAGGGGCGTGGGAGGAGTGCGAGAGGGGCAAGCCTTCCACGAAGCCTTTTATGGACGGCTACATACAGAGCGCCACGGAGGAAGGGCTGGCGCCGCCCGGCAAGCACACGATGAGCCTGTTCTGCCAGTACGCGCCCTACACGCTGGCCGAGGGGACCTGGGAAGAGCGCCGGGAGGAGATCGGCCGGAACATCGTGAACACGCTCGGCGAGTACGCGCCGAACCTGCCGGGGGCGGTCGAGGGGATGGAGGTTCTGGGTCCGCCGGACATAGAGGCCCGGATCGGGATCACGGGCGGCAACATCTTCCACGGCGAGATCCTGCCGGACGGCATATTCGCCGGCCGCCCCGTCCCCGGCTACGGCGGCTACCGCACGCCCGTAGAGAACCTCTACCTCTGCGGCGCCGGCACCTGGCCCGGCGGCGCGGTCTTCGGGGCGCCTGGCCGCAACTGCGCGATGGAGGTGCTCGCGACCGCCAGGGCCGGACCCCGAACGGTCTGACAGGCCCAAACGTCAACTATCCGACAACGCAAGGGAAAGGAAACGCGAGATGCAGACCGGGACGAGGAGCATAAAGAACTTCATAAACGGGGAGCACGCGGACCCCGCCGATGGCCGGTTCTACGACGTTACGAACCCCGCCACGGGCGAGGTTTTCGCCCAGGCGCCGGCCTCGGGCAAGGAGGACGTGGACCGGGCCTACAAGGCCGCCGAGAAGGCGTTCGAGGGGTGGCGGGACGTGACGCCGGCGACGAGGCAGCTCGCGCTGTTCAGGATCGCCGACGCTTTGGAGGAGCGGGCCGAGGAGATCGTGCGGGCCGAGTCGGAGAACACGGGCAAGCCAATCGGGTTGACCATGGAAGAAGAGATACCGATGGCGGTGGACCAGATCCGGTTCTTCGCCGGCGCCGCCCGCGTCCTGGAAGGCAAGTCCGCCGGCGAGTACCTGGAGGGCCACACCTCCTTTATCCGGCGCGAGCCGGTCGGCGTCTGCGGCCAGGTAACACCCTGGAACTACCCGATGATGATGGCCGTCTGGAAGTTCGTCCCCGCCATCGCCGCCGGCAACGCCGTCGTACTGAAGCCCTCCGACACCACCCCGGTCTCCACCGTGATGCTCGCCGAGATAGCCTCCGAGTTCCTACCCGCTGGCGTCTTCAACATCGTCTGCGGCGACCGCGACACGGGCCGCGCCATCGTCGAGCACCCTATCCCCCAGATGGTCTCCATCACCGGCTCCGTCCGGGCCGGTATGCAGGTGGCCGAGGCCGCCGCGCGCGACCTCAAGCGCACCCACCTGGAGCTCGGCGGCAAGGCCCCGGTAATCGTCTTCGACGACGCGGACATCGAGGCGGCGGCCGAGGCCATAGCCGTCGGCGGCTACTTCAACGCCGGCCAGGACTGCACCGCCGCAACCCGCGTGCTCGCCGCCCCCAAGGCCTACGACGACTTCGTCGCCGCCCTCACCGAGCAGGCGAAAAACACCAAGACCGGCCGCCCCGATGACGAGGACGTGCTCTACGGTCCGTTGAACAACCCGACCCAGCTGGAGCACGTCTCCGGCATGGTCGAGAGGCTCCCGGACCACGCCGAGGTCACCGCCGGCGGGCAGAAGGCCGGCAACGGCTCAGGTTACTTCTACTCCCCGACCGTGGTCTCGGGCTTGAGGCAGGAAGATGAGGCCTCTCAGGACGAGATCTTCGGCCCCGTCATCACCGTCCAGCCCTTCAGCGACGAGGACGAGGCGGTCCGCTGGGCCAACGGCGTCCGCTACGGCCTGGCCTCGAGCGTCTTCACCAGGGACCATGGGCGGGCGATGCGGGTCAGCAGGCGGCTGGACTTCGGGTGCGTCTGGATCAACACGCACATCCCCCTCGTCGCCGAGATGCCCCACGGCGGCTTCAAGCACTCCGGACACGGCAAGGACCTCTCCATGTACGGCCTCGAGGACTACACCCGCATAAAGCACGTAATGACGAACCTGGAATCCTAGGCATCAGGTGTCGGGCTACAGGTCGCCTCCTGCAGAGGCTCTCAGGTTCGAGGACGCCCGCTCCGCGGGCTTTTAGGTTCGAGGGGCGGGTTGTCGGGACCCGGCCCCGCCAAACCACCCCCAGGGCCTAGAACCTCGTGCCTAAAACCCAATGCCTGTAGCCCGACGCCTGAGACCTCATCTCGGCGCTTGCCATCCGGTACCGCCCGCTGCTATAAGTGGGGTAGACGAGGTGCCCGCGCGGGCGCCGTTCCAAGGAGGCGAGGGTCATGACCCAGACGCTACTCTTGTATGCCGGTGCTTTGCTCCTGGCGATGGGCGCCGCCACCCTCCTGGTCGCCGTGCGCACCCTGCGAACCGCCCGCCTGTACGTGGATCTGGCAGAAGAGCGCCTGGAGCAGTTGCGCGAGGGACAGGCCCGTCTCCAGGCCCTCATGGAAGAACAGCGGCGGACCACGCCCGAAGAGCGCGAAGAGGCCGAACCGGACGTCCACACGCGCCAGGGCGCCGGACGGAACATCGAGCGGACCAAACAAGAGTTGCTGGGGCTGAGGGCGCCCCGGCGCCCGCCCGCGGAAGCGCCGCGGCTTCCCGACCGGCAGGGGACGCCCCCGGACCAGCCCCCGAAGGCCGACAAAGCCCAGCGGCCGACGGGCCTACCCGAGACCCGGTCGTCGGGCTCGCCCGCAGAAGACGGGCGTCCACGCCGGGCGTCGCGGCGCCCCCACCCGGACGACGACGTCGAGCCGGGCGGCGCGGTCGCGGGCCAGGCGCGGGCGTCGGGCGGCTTCCCGATCCAGATGTTCCGCGTGTTCTACGACCGGTACCTGGACAACTACGAGGGCTACGTGAAGCTGGCCGAGAAGATCCAGCACACGCGCACGGACGACGAGAAGGTCCCAGGCTCCCGCGCCGAGCGCGAGTGGGAGGAGCGGCTGCGCCGGGTAAACGACGGCATAGAGAGGACCACCTCCAGGCTGGACATCCTGGAACATTCCAACCCGGAGCTGGCCTCCGACGACCGCGTCTCCCGCCGGGCCGCCCTCGCCCGCAGCCACGCGCAACTCACGACGTAGCTTCCGGCTTTTTTTCACCCCGGCCCCTGGTCTTGTGGTCGGGGTAAACGGTCTGGAAGCTCCCGGCGGGAAGAACGCGCGCCGCGTTCAGCGGGTCGTCGTTACCGGGGGCCGCGCATCTCGTTCAGGTAGTCTGGTCTCAGCTCTTCCGGCTTCTCCCGGCTTCTGGCGGAGAGGTCGAGGGGGACCCGGATCTCGCCTTCCGACGGTCCCGCCTGCGCCAACCGCTCCCCGTCCGCGGAGACGGCCATGGCGCTCGTCCTCCGGCACGTAGTCGATGGAGCGGCGCTCTATCTGCCGCCCCAACCCCTCCCGAGCCTCTCCGTCCCCCGCGCTAGCCGCCATCTCCCCTCTTCCCGTCCCCACACGGACGTTCCAGTCACCCTCTATCGTTCCAGTGTAAAGAGGTGGCGAACGCCGGTCAGCGGGCGGGGTCCGAGGCTCCTTCGTAGGCGTGCCCGAAGCGGTAGAGCGTGGCCTCGCCGAAGGGACGGCCCATGAGCTGCAACCCTACGGGGAGGCCCGAGGCGGTCGTCCCGCACGGGACGGAGAGGCTCGGGAGGCCGTTCATGTTGGTCGGGCCGGTGAGGCGGGTGAGGGCTGAGTAGACCCCCTCCTGGTGGCCGTTGATGGAGGTTTGCCTCTGGCCGATCTCGGTGGCCGGGATCGGGACGCTCGGGGCGAGGATGACGTCCACCCCTTCGAGCACCTCCCCGAACTCTTGGCGCGACCGGAGCTTTCTCTGTTGGGCGTTCGCGTACCTGTACGCCCGAAGCTCCTCGCCCTGCAGCAGCCGCTCCAGCCCCTGGTCGTCGAACCTGCCGGGGTCGGACTTCAGGCGCTCCTCGTGGACGGCGTAGGCCTCGGCGGCGAGGGTCAGGCGCTGGGCGTGCAGCGTCTCCCAAACGTTCGGGACCCCGACCTCGCGTATCTCCGCGCCGAGGGCGCGGAAGACCTCGGCGGCCTCCCGCACCCTCGCCCCTATCTCGTCGTCGACGTGCTCGAAGTAGAAATCCGTCGGGACGCCGACGACGGTGCCCCGGACGCCGCCCCGCAGGTCGCGGGCGAAGTCTTCTTTCGGGCGGTTTACGGAGTGGGGGTCTTCCGGGTCGTGGCCGGCGAGGGCGGAGAGGAAGAGGGCGTTGTCTTCCACGGTGCGGGTGAGGGGGCCGACGTGGTCCAGGGTCCAGGCGAGGGGGAAGACGCCGCTCTTGCCCACGCGCCCGAAGGTCGGCTTCATGCCGACGACGCCGCAGAGGGCGGCGGGGATGCGGATAGAGCCGCCGGTATCCGAGCCGATGGCGCCGTAGAGGAGGCCGGTGGCGACGGCCGCGCCAGAGCCGCCGGAGGAGCCGCCCGTGATCCTGCCCGGGTCGTGCGGGTTCCTTGTCGGCCCGAAGAAGGAGCGGTCCCCCGTCGGCCCGTAGGCGAACTCGTGGGTGTTCGTCTTGCCCAGAAGCACGCTCCCGGCCTCCCGGAGCCTGCGCGCGACCGCGCCGTCCCGGTCGGGGACGTGGTCCTCGAAAAAAGCGGAGGCCATAGTTGTCCGGATGCCCCCCGTGTAGACCAGGTCCTTGATGCCGACGGGCACGCCGTGCAACGGGCCGCGGTACCCGCCGGCCCCTATCTCCCGCTCCGCCCGCGCGGCGTCCTCCCTCGCCCTCTCCGCCGTCACCGTGATAAACGAGTTCGTCTCGTCAGCCTCGACGCGGGCCAGCAACGCCTCCGTCACCTCGACCGGGGAGACGGCCCGCGTTCGCAGGGCGCGGGAAAGCTCCGAGAGCGATCCCGGAAGGTCCATGTGTTGCGCCAAGGTGTTGCTCCTTCCCGGTAACGACAAGCGGAGTATCTCACAGCGTGATCCGGGCGGGAGACCCACCCAACCAGCGACTACCCGGTACCCGAGGCCCAGAGCCCGACGCCGACCCATCCGTTATCATCGGCGGGTGATTTCGCGAGCCGTAAAGGCGTTCCGGGGGTTCGACCGTCGGGTGTGGCTCCTGCTCTTCGCGATGGTCGCGTTCCGGTTCGGGCACGGGCTGTACTTCCCGTTCAGCTCCATCTACTTCCACAACATCCTGGGCATCCCGCTCTCCCTCGTCGGCGTGGGCCTCGCCGTCTTCGCCGCCTCCAGCGTGATCTCCGGCCTCGTGGCCGGCCCGCTCACGGACCGCTACGGCCGCAAGCCGACGATGCTCATAGCCCTCTGCGGGAGCTCCGCGAGCTTCTTCGGCTTCGCGCTCGTGGACGGGTTCGCGGGATACCTGGCCGTCTCCGCGGCCCACGGGCTCCTCGGCTGGTCCATGTTCGAGGCCTCCCGCAACGCGATGGTCGCCGACGTGACGCAGCCGGGGGCGAGATCCCGCGCCTACGGCCTCGTCAGGGTCGGCGGCAACGTCGGCTGGGCCTCGGGGCCTATGGTGGCGGGCCTGATCTCGGCCTCGGCGGCAGGCTCCGCCGGCGTCTACCCGAAGCTCTTCGCCGGCACCTCCGTCCTCACGGCCCTCGTCGCCCTCGCCCTCGCCGCGACCGTCCGGGAGTCGCTCCCCTCGCGTCGGGAGGCAGGGTCCGAGCAGGAGAGGGGCAGGCGCGGCCTGCGCGAGGCGTTCGCGGACGGGCCTTTCGTGCTCCTGCTTGGCGTGGGGGTGCTCCTGTACTACGTCTTTACCCAGGACTGGCAGGCCCTGCCCATCTACGCCAAAAACTTCGTCGGGGTGCCGGACGGACAGATAGGGCTCTTCCTGGGGGCAAACGGCCTCATGGTCATACTCTTTCAGCTCCCGGTCTCCTACCTCATAGACCGGGGCTCCAAGGTGGTGGCCCTCCTCGCCGGGGCCACCCTCTTCGCCCTCTCCTCGGCCACCCTGCTCGCGACCGAGTCCTTTCTCGGCATCCTCGTGGCCTTCGTCCTCTTCTTCACGCTGGCGGAGATGATCCTGGAGGTGGCCGGCGCCGCGCTCGCCGTCGAGCTCGCCCCGGTGCGCCTGCGCGGGACTTACCTGGCCCTCTTCGGGGCCTGCTTCGGCGCCGCCTGCGGCATCAGCCCCATCGTCGGCGGCACCCTCCTGCAAGCCGAACTGCCGGACGTCATCTGGGCGATCCAGCTAGGCGCGGCACTCCTGGCCGCAACGGGCCTGCTAACGCTGGCGGCACTACGAAACCGAAAGCGCCCGGAGAGGCCATAAAGCCCAGGAACCCAACCCCCAACAAACAAAAAGCCCAAGTGCCGAGAGCGAGGGCCGCGGGTCCTTAGGGCGTGCTACGACGCCCTAAGGACCAGCAGCGCCAGGTCGTCCCGGGCGTAGCCCTCCTGGAATTGGAGGGCGGCGTTCTTGAGGAGGCGGGCGATGTCCACCGCGTGCTTTCCGCAGAGGGATGCCAGGAGTTGGCGGAGCCGCTCCTCGCCGAAAAAGTCGCCGTCCGGGGAGCGGGCCTCGGTTACGCCGTCGGTGTAGAAGACCAGCGCCTCACCGGGCATCAGGCGCATGTGGGTATCTTCCAGCTCCGCGTCGGGGAAGACGCCGAGCGCCCGGCCGGGGCAACTGATCTCCTCGACGGAACCGTCGGCGCGCAACACGAGCGGCGGCGGGTGGCCGGCGCGCGAGACGTCCAGCCCGACGCCGGGGGCGCCGTCCAGGGGCTCCAGGCGGGCGCAGGCGGCGGTGCAGAAGCGGTCCTCCGGCAGTTGGCGGAGCATGGCCTCGTTGAGGCCGGAGAGGACCTCGGAGGGCAGGTCGTTCTTCATGGTGACGGCGCGGATGGTGTAGCGGGCGAGGGCCGTCACCGCCGCGGCCTCGGCCCCATGACCGCGCACGTCGCCGATGGCGCAGACCCAACCGTCCTCCACGGTGTCGATGACGTCGTAAAAGTCCCCGCCCACCTCGTTCGCCTCGCCGGCGGGGAGGTACTCGGCGCCGAGCTCGACGCCCGGTACCTCGGGCAGGTGGGGCGGGAGTAAGCTCCTCTGGAGGGTGCGCGCGATCTCGCTCCGGTCCCGGTAGAGGCGGGCGTTGTCCACCGCGAGCGCGCACCTGTAGGAGAGGTTCTCGGCCAGAAGCAGGTCCTCGTCGTCGTAGCGGCGGTCGGTAGTGCAGGAGACGAGGGTCATGGCGCCAAGGGTCCGGCCGCGGGCCAACAGCGGCACGCTCATCAGGGACCGGGGCCCGAGCGCGAGCATCAACTCCCGGTGCTCCCCGTCCAGCTCCCGCTCGTAGAAAGCGCTGTCCGGAAGCTCGGGGATCAGGGCCGACCTCCCCGTCTTGAGCACCCCGGCCGTGCTTCCGGGGTCGTCCTCCCCGAAGGAGCGGTGCTCACGGAGACGGCGCAGGAGCTCTTCTTTCTCCGGGTCCGCGTGGGCCTCGGCGAGCTGATGGACGCTCCCGTCCTCCTCGGCTATGTCGAGCAGGCACCAGTCCGCGAGGTCGGGGACCGCCAGGCGCGTAACCCGCCGCAGCGTGTCCTCGTAGTCCAGGGAGGCCGAGAGGGCCGGCCCGGCGGCGGCGAGCAGGGCCAGGCGCCGGCGGGCGGCGACCGCCTCGGCCCGGGCGAGTTGCTCCCGCACCAGCAGGAGGTCGCGCTCCTCCTCGACCCTCTTGCGCTCGCTTATGTCCTCGATCACGGAGATAAAGTACCCGGGTTCGCCGGAGTCCTCGCGCACCAGGGAGACGGTCAGGTTCGTCCAGACGAGGGAGCCGTCCTTCCTGACGTAGCGCTTCTCCATCGAGTAGATCTGGCTCTCCCCCCGCAGCATCCTCTGCGTCTGCTCGAGGTCCCCTTCCACGTGGTCCGGGTGGGTGATGTCCGCGAAGGTCTTCCCGAGAAGCTCTTCTTCGGTATAGCCGACGATCTCGCAGAGGCGGCGGTTGACCCGCAGCCACCGGCCGTCGATCCCGACCTGGGCGGCGCCCACGGCGGCGTGCTCGAAGGTCGCCCGGAAGCGCTCCTCGCTCTCGCGCAGGACCTCTTCGATCCTGCGCCGCTCGGTGATGTCGTTCTGGACCCCTACAAAGTTGGTCAGCCGTCCCCCCTCGTCGTGGACCGGCGAGACGTGCAGCTCGTTCCAGAAGAGCGTGCCGTCTTTGTGGAAGTTCCTCAAAACCACCCGGCACTCCCGCTCCTCGCGCAAGGCCGCCCGCAGCTCGTCGAGCGCCGGCTGGTCGCCCTCGTCCCCCTGCAAAAAACGGCAGTTGATCCCCCTCACCTCCTCCAAGGCGTAGCCGGAGATCCTCTCGAAGGCCGGGTTTACGTAGACGATGGGGTTGTCCGGCAGCTTCGGGTCCGTGATGACGATGCCGTTGGAGCTCGCCTCCACGGCCCGGTCGAGCAGGCGCCGCATCTCCTCCGGGGCGAAGGGCCCCGGGACTCCACGCCCGGCCGGTGGGAGAGAAGCGTCCAAGGACCGCATTCTACAATCCTTCTCGCCCCCACACCGCGAACCCGGCGTTCCCTCCCCGCACGTTAAAACCCGCCTATTCCCGGGTATGCTAGTGTCTGCAACGGGAAGATAGGCTACGAGAGGAGAACGACGAAGATGGCATACGAGCTGCCGCAGCTCCCCTACGGCTACGACGCGCTGGAGCCGGCCATAGACCAGGAGACCATGCACCTGCACCACGAGAAGCACCACAACACCTACGTCACCA
>CADCVH010000129.1 GCA_902806085.1 uncultured Rubrobacteraceae bacterium
AAGCCCCCGACGCCGTGCTCGCGGGCGAGGTCGGCCTGGGCCTGCCTCGCCTCCGGCAGCCTCAGGTCGTAGAAGCCGAGGTCGGCGGGGAGGCGGGGCTGGTAGTGGCCGGGGAACAGGGGTTTCGCGCGGACGACGTTCGTCCACTCGGTGTAGCCCTCCCCCCAGAAGGCGTTGTTCTCCGGGGTCGGGTGGAACTGCGGCAGGTAAAACGCGAGCAGCCGCGGCGAGACCCCGCGCGCCCCTCCAGCCGCCGGTCTCTGCGCCGGTCCGTCCATCTACGCTCTTCCTCTCTCCTGGTCTGCCGGGGACACAGCGGGCAAGTTTACCGTCCTTTCAGCCCGGCGCTTGGCGCCTCCCGGCACGTTACAGCCTTCGGCTTGCGCTTTCAGCACGCTTCGGCCCACGGCGCTAGCCCCGAGCATCTTGGCGGTCTGGTGATCTGCCCTATACTGCCACGGAGTTTTGCAGGACGCTTCGGGCACTTTGATGGAGGTTATTCGATGCAGGGTTCGGACTTGGATCTTCCCGTGAAGGCCTGGGGCCCGGCCTGCGTCGCCGGCATGCACGGCTCCGGCGGGCCGATGGTCGCCCAACTGCTCTCCCGGCTCGGCCTCGACCTCGGCGGGGCGCCCCTGGTCGCGGGGCCCGCGGACCCGGAGAGCCGCTGGAGCAGCGCGGCCTTCGTCGGTATCAACGAGGGCGTCTTGAGGGCCCTCGGCGGCGACTGGGACGTGCCCCCGACAGCGGAACCGGGCTGGGAGCACGCCGGGGATCTCGACGCTTTGCGGCGGGAGGCGGGCCGTCTGGTGGAAGGGTTCCGGGTGGACGGGCCGTGGGGTTGGGAGGACCCGAGGAGCAGTTTGACGTTGCCTTTTTGGCTGGACCTCCTGCCGGAGACGAAGGTCGTGGTGTGCGTGCGGAACCCGCTGGGGGCGGCGGACGCGCTGCGCGGGCAGGGCGTCACGTCGCTGGCCTTCGGCCTGAACCTGTGGAGGACGTACAACGAGAGGCTGCTGGAGGCGCTGCCGCCCGGGCGGTACGCCGTGACCCACCACGACGCGTACCTCTACAGGCCGCAGGCCGAGATCCGGCGCGTCCTGGACTTCCTGGGGATGACCGCCGCCGACCAGCTGATCTCCCTCGTCCGCTCCCGGGTGGTCAGGCGGACCCGCTACCGCTTCTTCGAGGCGGACGAGCTCGACGGGTTCGACAGGACCGGGCGCCTGCAAGAGCTCTACCTGCGCCTGTGCGAAGAGGCCCGGTGGGACCCGGACCCCGCCTCCTCGCCCGCGTTGCGAGAGGCCTAGCCCGTCCACTCCGGGGGCCGCGTTCCCAACGGGCACCGGGGCGGATCGTCTTGCGGGGCCACCCCTCGGGGAGCCCTCAGGCGTAACCGAAATCCTTCAGGGTCACGCCGATAAGCTCCGAGGTTAGCGCGTTGCTCTGGGCGTAGCGGTCGCCGACTTGCAGGGCGACGAAATCGCGCCAGCGGGCCTCGTGCCTCTTCAGCAGGTCGGCCGGCGCCAACTCGTCAAAGCGCCTGCACGCCCTGTGCAGGGTCTTGTTTATCTCCGGGCGCTCCAGGAGCGGCGCCGGGTTCAGGGCATCCCGGACGAGGAAGCGGTTCGCCCGGCGCTTGAGCGCGAGCGAGAGCGCCGAAGGCGAGATGTTGGCCCGGCTCGACGGCGGTTCGGAGTCCGGCAGGCCCAGAAAGCCGGTTATGCGGCCGAGAAAGTCCGCCGGTCGCGCCCGGAGGAGCTCGTACGGCTGCGCGAGCACGTTCTCCACGCCGAAGAGGCTCTTGTAGTAGCCGATCAGGCGGTGGTACTCGAAAAAGTCGTAGCGGAAGACGGGCAGGCGTCCCTCGCCAGACGCCGCGTTGAGGAACTGATAGAAAGACGCCGCCCCGCCCCACCTGAGGTACTGCTTGTAGACGGAGAGGATCATGCTCTTCTGCTCGCGGATCGTAACGAGGATCCGGGCGTCGGGGAACGTCGCGGCCAGACGATCGGCGGAGGCCTTGCTGTCGTGCCCCCCGGCGTAGGGGCTGCCGGAGAGGCGTTCGTGGGAGAACACGGGAACGAGGCCCCGCTCCCCCGCCTCTTCCATGCTCCGTCTGAACCTCGTGCGCACGCGCGAGGGATCGAAGTCGAAGGCGTTGATCGCGATAAACCAGAACCGCACGGGCAAGGGACCGGCCACGAGGGAGAGCCCGAGGTCCTCGTCGTTGAACACGTTCTTTTGTAGCCAGGTCGTCCCGGTCTTGTGGTAGCCGATGTGCACGAGCGGTCGCGCGGGCTGTCCGGGGCTTCCGGGGAGCGTGGGCTCGTTAGGGTCCGACATCAGGCCAAGATTCTAGACTAGCGGACGCCGGCGGACCAGGGGCCCGAAGCCCCGGATGATCCCCAAGACCACCGATCCCTGGCAGCACGGGCCGCCAGAGGCCGGTCAGCGGGTCCACACGGCCGAGGCCGACGGTGCCGGCGTTTTTGCCCTCTTCGGCGAGCCGGATCTTGGCCCCTTCGGGCAGTTCTTCGTACTCGACCTCGGGGGTCCTGCGCGTTACGAGGTGGTCGTAGAGGATCTCGCGCGGCTGCCCCTCACCCAACTCGGGCGTGGGGGTGAGGGTGTAGTAGAGGTCCTCCCGGCCCGTCGCCAGCAGCGGGACGTCGAAGAGCTGGGGCTGTTCGAAGCCGACGTAGAAGCTCAGGTCCGGCACCGGGGCCCCGTAGTACGCCTCGATCAGGGCCCGCCGGTCCGGCACCCGGCCGTCCCTTTGGAAGAGCTCACGGCGAGGCGGGCGACGGTCTCGTGGGGCGAGTCGGCGAAGAGGCCTAGCAGCACGAGCGGCCCGTCGCCGCCGGCGGTGGCGGCCATGATCTCCTCGCAGGCCTCGATCATGGGCCGGTACTCCGGCTCGTGGAGCGCCTCCCTGTAGTCCCCGTAGAAGCGCAGCCGCACCCCGCGCCGGAAGAGCTCCGCGTAGACGTCGTCGGAGGCCACCTGCAAAAGCCCCCCGAGGGCGTGCCGGGCGTAGCGCATCCCCCGCCCGAGGTTCAACTCCCCGAAGCTCGGGGCGAGGATGGCGCGCACGCCGTGGTCCAGGACCATGCGGCGTAGCCCCGCCTGGCGGCGGATGATCGTGGTCAGGTAGTCCCCCGCCCCGGGGTGCTCGCGCCGGTGGCCCACAAACCAGCGCCGCGTCCCGTTATACGGCCAGCCCATCACCACGGGGCGGGCGCCCACCCACTCCGCGACCCGCCCCACGGACCAGCCGGGCAACCCCGGCAGGCCGGACGGCGGGCGTGGCGCTGGTTTGTGGGCCAAATCTGCCCCTCGATCCCTGGAGATCTCCCGAGGCCCGAAGCCTAGAGGCCGGGCGAATACAAGCTTGCCGGGGAGCGTCGGCCCGGGGGCGCGGGTACAATCGTGCTGCTGGGATATGCGACCGGAGGGGACCGGCCACCCGTGGGGCAACAGGGACGCGAGTTCGCGCTCCAAGCGAACGAGAACGGGAAGCGGCAGGCGGCGACGCCGGACATGCGGCGGCAGGTCGCGCATCTCCTCGACCGGGCCCTCTCGCGGCCGTTGCAGGCGACGGATTACGACACGTCTTGGGCCCTACGCCTGACAGAGGGGGACGGCGCCCCCGCATACCCGGCGCTGGCCGACCGGTTGCTGGGCCGCCAGCGGCGGGACGGAAGCTGGGGAAGCCAGGCCCCCCACGCGCACGACCGGCTGCTCACCACGCTATCGGTGGTGGTCGCCCTCTCGCGGCCCGACGGCCCCCGGTCGGAGGTGGCCCGCGCCGCGGGGGAACGCTACCTCCTCGGTCACGCCGGGGACCTCGGCGACGACGCGGACCGGACCATAGGGTTCGAGTTGATCTTCCCCGCCCTGCTGGAGGAGGCGGCCGAGCTCGGCCTCGACCTGCCCTACGACGCCCTGGGGCAGGTCGAGCGGGAGCGCGCGGCGAAGCTCGCGCTGCTCCCGCAAGACCACCTCTTCCGGACCCACACGACCGCCCTGTTCTCCCTCGAAGCCTTCCGGCGGAGCCTCGACGTGCGGGGCGCCGTGGGCCTTCTGCTGGAGAACGGGTCCATGGCCGGCTCCCCGTCCGCGACGGCCTACCTCATGGGCCGGGTTCCCGGGTGGCGCGAGGAGTTGCCGCGGAGCGCCGCGTACCTGGACAACCTGCTCGGCCCCCCGGGTTCCGGCCTCCCGGCGGTCCACCCGTGCGACGTGTTCGTGCGGGCGTGGACGCTCTACTACCTGCAGCACGGCGGCCTCTTCGACGCGCACAGGGACCTGCTTGGGCCCCACCTCGAGCACCTGCGCGCCAGCATCTCGCCCGGGGGGGTGGGGTTCTCGGCGACGGGGGGCTTCGTGGACTCGGACGACACCGCCCTGACGCTGCTCGTCCTCCACCGCGCGGGGCACGAGGTCGACGGGGGGCCCCTCCTCCAATTCGAGCAGGACCGCTGGTTCTCGGTACACGGCCACGAGACCAACCCCTCGGTAAGCGCCAACCTCCACATACTGGAAGCGTTGCCCGTGATCCCGGAAGAGCACCGGCCCCGGGTGCGGGAGAAGACCCTGAACTACCTGCTCTCCGCCCGGCGGGGCGGCGCCTACTGGCGGGACAAGTGGCACGCCTCGGCGTTCTACCCGACCACCAGGGCGCTCACGATCCTCGCCGGGCACGCGCGCGGGGAGTTGGGGCCGACCGTGGACTGGCTTCTCGGAAACCAGCGCGCGGAGGGCTCGTGGGGCGAGTACATGCCCACGAGCGAGGAGACCGCGCTCGTGCTGCTCTCGCTACTTCACCACCACCGGGCCGTGCGGCCCCTGCCGGAGGAACCCATGCGCCGGGCCGCGGCGTACCTGCGGGAAAACGACCGGCCGCCGGAGCACGGCTACCCCGAGCTGTGGATAGGAAAGTCCCTCTACGCGCCGGTCTTCGCCATCGAGGCCTGCAGGCTCTCCGCGCTCGCCCTCTACGGCGACACCTTCGGGGAGAACCCATGAACGGGCTGCTCGCGGTCAACAACCGGGACCCCGACCTGCGCAGGAGGGGCCGCATACTCGCGATCATACTCTGGGGCATGACGCTGACCGCGCTCGGCGTGACGGCGTTCAACCTGATCCAGCAGCAGTACGCCTACAACCTCCCGAACGCCATCTCCCTGGCGGTGCTCTTCTTGCTGCTCCTCGCCAACCGGCTCGGGTACGTGTGGGCCGTAAGCGCCGTGACCATGCTGCTCCTGATCGTGGGCCCCTTCCTGCTCTTCAGCGACGAGGCGCTCGGGGCGGCCTACGTCGTCCTCGCCTTCCCGATCTTCGTGGCGAGCTTCCTCATCGCGCCCTGGGCCGGCCTCGCGGTTACGGCCGTGATCTGCGCCGTCTACGTGGCCGCGGGCCTCGTGGCCGAGACCTCGTACCTGCCGCTCCTGATCTTCCTGATCTTCGCCGTCATCGTCTACCTCTTCGCCGAGAGCGTCAGGCAGGCCGAGCACAAGTACCGCTCGATCTTCGAGAACGCCACGGACGGGATCTACCAGTCCGCGCCCGACGGGCGCCTGACGACCGTGAACCCCGCGATGGCCCGCATCTTCGGCTACGACTCGCCTGAGGAGATGATCGAGGCCGTCTCCCACATCGGCCGGGAGCTCTACGTGGACCCGGAGGAACGCCAGAAGACCCTCAGCCTGGTCCGGGAGAGGGGCGCCGTCTCGGGCGTGGAGAGCGTGGGTAGGCGCAGGGGCGGCGGGGAGGTCTGGCTCTCGTGGAGCGCCCGCGCCATCCGCGGCGCCGACGGAGGGGTCGAGGCCTACGAGGGAACGGTCGAGGACATAACGGAGCGCAAGCGGTCCGAGGCCGAGCTGCGCGACGCCCGCGCCGCCGCCGAGGCCGCCAACCGGGCCAAGAGCGAGTTCCTGGCGAACATGTCCCACGAGATCCGGACCCCCATGAACGGCGTCATCGGCATGACGGGCCTCCTCCTCGACACTGACCTCACGCCGGAGCAGCGCGACTACGCCCGAACGGTGCGCTCCTCGGGCGAGGTGCTCCTTGCCCTCCTCGACGACATCCTTGACTTCTCGAAGATCGAAGCCGGCGAGGTCCGCATCGAACGCGTGGACTTCGGCCCGCACGAGACGATCGAGGAGGCGGTGGCCCCCTTCGCCCGCCGGGCCGAGGAGAAGGGCCTGCGGTTCCGCCGCCTCGTCTCCGAGAGCGTCCCCGACGTTCTGGAAGGCGACCCGTTGCGGATCAGGCAGGTCCTCACGAACCTGCTGGACAACGCCCTAAAGTTCACCCACGAGGGCGAGATCTCCCTGAACGTCGAGACGATCGAAACCTCTGAGAGCGTGGCGACGGTCCGCTTCGAGGTGTCGGACACGGGCATAGGCATGACCGGAGAGCAAAGGGGCAGGCTCTTCCGCTCGTTCTCCCAGGCGGACGCCTCCACCACCCGCCGCTACGGCGGCACGGGCCTAGGGCTCGCCATAAGCAGGCGCCTGGTGGAGCTGATGGGCGGGGAGATAGGGGTAGAGAGCGAGCCGGGGCGGGGAAGCACCTTCTCCTTCACCCTCCCCCTCCGGTTATTGGAGGAGTCCGCCACCCCCACGCCGCGCCCGTTCGCAACGGCGGAGACCGCCCCGGAGCCCAACGGCCTCGCGCGGGGCGGCGACCCAGGCCAGCGTGTCCTTGTCGCCGAGGACACGCTGGTGAACCAGATCGTCGCGGTCGAGCTGCTGAAGAGGCGCGGCTACGAGGTGGACGTCGCGGCGACCGGGTCCGAGGCCGTGGCGGCCTCCTCCCGGACCCGGTACGCGGCCGTCTTCATGGACATCCAGATGCCCGACATGGACGGGTACGAGGCGACCGCCGAGATCCGGCACCGGGAGCCCCCAGGCCGGCGCATCCCGATCATCGCCATCACGGCCCACGCCCTCCAGGGCGACCGCGAGAAGGCCCTCTCCTCCGGCATGGACGACTACATCCCGAAACCCATCAGGCCGGAGCACCTGGACCGGGTGCTGGACCGCTGGCTCTCCCCCTCCCCCCACCTTCAGCCACCACCGCCCCGCGAAACCCCCGACCCGCCACGACCCGACGGTTCCCTCGACGAAGAGATCCTCCACGACCTGCGGTCCATCCGGCGGAAAGGCGGGGGCGAGATCGTCGCCGAACTCCTGCAAGCCTTCTCCAACGAAACACCCCCCCTCATAGAGACCCTCCACGAGGCCGCAAAAAACAACGACGCCCCGGCCTTCAAACGCGCCGCCCACGCCGTAAACGGCATAGCCCGGGCCGTCGGCGCGAGACGCATGGCCGGCATCTGCCTCGAACTCGAAGACCTCGCCGACGCCGGAGACCTCTCCAAAACCCCCAGCGCGCTGCGCGAACTCGTCGGGGAAAGAGACCGCGTCAACGCCCTACTGGCCACCGAGCTGGCGGAGAGGTTATAGGTTTTGAGGTTCCAGGTTTTGAGGTTCCAGGTTTTGAGGTTCCAGGTTTTGAGGTTCCAGGTTTTGGGGTTTTAGGGAGTGACGTGAGGTGAGCCAAGGCCCATGGACGGGCAAAACCGGGCCGGTCCCCTCACCTCTGCCGTATCGGGCATAAGTCCGTTTAGGACAGGAAGCCAACGCGAGTCGCCCCTTACCCGAAACCTGATGCCTGGAGCCTCAGAACCTATCCGTACTCCGGTAGAGGCCCGCCGGCGTCCCTGAGGACGTAGCCCTCGTACATCCTCTTGACGATGTCCGGGTTGTTGGCGGCGAGGTCTTTGTTCATCTTCGGGTCTTCCTGTATGTCAAATAGCTTGGCGTCGGAGCCGTCGTCGGCGCAGAACATGGCGTAGCGGTCGTCGCGGGACCAGACGTGGTCGTGGTAGCCGAGGGTGAAGTGGGGGCGCGCTTCGGGTTCGCCGCCGTCGAAGAAGGTGGTCAGGTTCTGGCCCGTCATCTGCTCCGGGGCCGTGATGCCGAGGTGGCCGAGGATGGTCGGGGCGACGTCGTGGGTGGAGGCGAAAAAGTCGCTGGTGTCGCCGGCGGACCGGCCTTCGGGGTGGCGGATCATGAACGGCACGTCCACCGTCTCCGGGTAGAGGGCGTAGTGGGGCTTGCCGACGAGGCCGTGCTCGCCAAGGATCATGCCGTGGTCAGAGAGCAGCAAGACGAGCGTGTCCTCGAAGAGGTTCAGCTCCTCCATCTTGTCCATAAAGCGCCCGAGCCAGCGGTCCATCATCGTCAGCTCCCCGGCGTACAGGGCGTTCATCCGGTCCAGTTGCCTCTCCGTCAGGTAGTCGCTCGGGCCGTAGACCGGCGCGTAGGGCTCGGGGCCGTCGTGGCCGTCGGAGTACATGTTCGCGTACTTCTCCGGCGGGTCCCAGGGGGCGTGCGGGTCGTAGACGTCCACCGTCAGGAAGAACGGCCCCACGTCCTTCGCCGACTCCAGGAACTCCGAGGCCCGGTTGAAGACCCGCGGGGCGAACCAGTCCTCCTCGCCCCTGCGGTCGGCCGTGTTGGCGAAGTACTGGGCGAAGTACTGCTCGCCGCCCGTCCCGGAGTCGGGGTTGGCTATCAGGGCGCGGTTCAGGCTCTCGGGGGGGCACGTCCAGAGCGGCTTGAACTTGTCGGTGGTCTGGCCGCGGAAAAAGTCCCAGACGTCGAAGCCCCGGTGCATGTTGTAGGCGGGCTTGTACTGCTGCAGGTTGTCCGAGACGAAGAGGTTGAGGTATCCGTTCTGCTTCAAGACCTCCGCGAGGGTGACCTGATCCAGGGGTATCGGCTGCCACCCCCGCAGCGAGATGTTCTCCCCCTCCGGCGGGTCGTAGTCTCTGAAAGGCCAGGTGCGCGTCCCCGTATGGATGGCCCTCCGGGCGCAAATGGTGGGCGTGGACTCGGGATAAGCCTGCGTGAACCGCAAGCTCTCCCCCGCCAGGGCGTCGAGGTTCGGCGTCTGCATCCAGCCGTTCCCGTAGGCCCCGATGTGGTCCTTACGCAGGGTGTCCACGATGATCAGGACGACGTTCTGCCCCCCGTCGCCGCCACCGGTCCTCTGCGGCGGCTCCCGCTTCACGCCCTGCTCCGTGCTGCACGCGTTGGCGCCGAGCAGGGCCATCCCCGCCGTCCCGGCCCCGGCGGCCTTCAGAAAGTCTCTTCTAGTGAACTTGCGTCGCAGGGCCGTCGCTCCCTTCGGTTCTTCCAAAGTATCCAACGCACGCGAGCATATCAGAACGGGCGGCATGGGCGGATCGGCCGGGGGTTGACCGGCCCGGGGCCGGACTTCGGCGGATCTCCCGACGGCATCCTTTCGGGGCTCGGGACCGGGGCCGCGACTTTTCATATGCTTTTTTCCTGCAATTTACGCCGATGAAACCTGGCCTCGCGGGCCGTTTGCTACCTTGTTCCGTGGCGTGCACACGAGAGGTAGGGGCGACGCGATGGGCATCGAGGGGAACTGGGGTTCGCGCATCAGCCGTCGGCGTTTCTTGACGGGGGCCGCGGCGGTCGGCTGCGGGATCGTCGGCGCGGGGGCCCTCGGTCGTCCCGGTTTCGCCCGGGCGCCCGGCACGGTCCGGGAGAGGCCCCGGATCACGCACGGCGTCCAGAGCGGCGACGTGACGGCCCGCCGCGGCATCGTCTGGGCCCGCGCGGACCGGCCTTCGCGCATGGTCGTCGAGGTCTCGTTGGACGAATCGTTCGCCCGCTCGTGGTACGTGCCGGGCCCCGTGGCCACGGGGGCCACCGACTACACGGCCCGTGGCCAGCTGACGCAATTGTTGCCCGACCAGGAGGTCTTCTACCGGGTGCACTTCCAGGACCTGGACGACCCGGGCGTGTCGGGCGAGCCGGTCGCCGGTTACTTCCGCGCCGCCCCGGCGCCCGGGCGCGACGTGGACTTCGTGTGGAGCGGGGACACCGCGGGCCAGGGGTGGGGGATCAACCCGGAGCTCGGCGGCATGAGGATCTACGAGACCATGCGAAGTGTGCGGCCGGACTTCTTTATCCACAGCGGCGACACCATCTACGCCGACGACCCGATAGAGGCGTCGGTCGAGCTGCCGGGCGGCGGCACCTGGCGCAACGTCGTCACCGAGGAGAAGTCCAAGGTCGCCGAGACGCTCGCGGAGTTCCGCGGCAACCACAAGTACAACCTCCTCGACGAGAACGTCCTGGCCTTCAACGCCTCGGTTCCAATCCTCGCCCAGTGGGACGACCACGAGACCACGAACAACTGGTACCCCGGCGAGCTCCTAGACGACCCCGCCTACACCGTAAAAGACGCCGACCTGCTCGCCGCCCGGGGCAGGCAGGCGTTCCACGAGTTCATGCCGCTGCGCGGGCAGTCCCCGGAGGAGGGGAGGATCCACCGGGTCGTCAACTACGGCCCGTCGCTTGACGTCTTCTTCCTGGACATGCGCGCCCACCGGGGCCCGAACACCACCAACGACCAGCCTGCACCAGGCCCGGAGACCGCCATCCTCGGGCCCCGCCAGGTCGAATGGCTCCAGCGGGCCCTGCTCGACTCCAAAGCCACCTGGAAAGTCATCGCCTCGGACATGCCCATCGGCCTCATCGTCGCCGACGACGAGATCGATGAGAAGACCACCTTCGAGGCCGTCGCGCAGGGCAACGGCCCCGTGCGCGGCCGGGAGTTCGAGATCTCCGACGTCCTCTCGTTTATCCGGCGGTACGCGGTCCGAAACGTCGTCTGGCTCACCGCCGACGTGCACTACACCGCGGCCCACTACTACGACCCCAACAAGGCGCGCTTCGGGGACTTCGACCCGTTCTGGGAGTTCGTGAGCGGCCCCCTGAACTCCGGCACCTTCGGGCCCAACGACCTCGACGACACCTTCGGCCCGCAGGTCCGCTACCAGAAAGCGCCCAGAGACCCCGACCAGCTACCCGACACCGGCCTGCCCCCCTCCCCCGGCACGCAGTTCTTCGGCCACGTCACCATCGCCGGCGACACCGGGGTCATGACCGTCCGCCTCAAAGACTCCTCGGGGGCCACCCTCTACTCGGTGGACCTGGACCCGGCCCGGTAGACGCACAGGCACCGGACGGCCAAAGCGGACGTCCTCCTCGACGGGACGCCGGGATCTCCAGCGCCTCCGCGTGGCGGCGTCCATCCGGCGGCCGTCGGGTATCTACGTTTCTCTTAACCCGTAAGGCCCGCGACGCGCCGGCGCCGGGAGACTCCCAGATCCCCGGCTTTCGGTCGGAAGGCTCACAGGGCGCTGTCGAACAGGTCCATCTCCTCCTGGCTCAACCAGTGTGCCCAGTAGCCATTGCCCTCGTCGGTGAAGTACGTCGTGCGGTCGATCGTACTGCCGTCGGGCAGGTAGACCGCGACGGTCACGGCATAGGTCGGGGAGTAGTTGCCCACGCTGTCCGGGTAGGCGCCGGTCACGACGAACTCGCCGGCGGCGCTGTCGAGGTTCGTGTTCGCCTCCACCCAAGAGGACAGGGAGTAGCGGGCCTGGTCGTCGACGCTGAGAAGGCCGTGGGTCGCGTAGTAGTCGCCGACCTCGACCGCCTGGTAGTAGGCGATGGCCGCATCGAGGGCGTACGCCTCCTCGGTGGTCACCGCCTGGACGTTGTAGTCGGGCGAGACCACCACGACGCCCTCGGCCGCCTGCGAAGGGGGCGCGGTCCAGTCCTCGTTGCTCTCGATGATCACGTCGGGGGAGTCCGACTCAGACTCCGACTGGTCCGATTCTTCCTGCGGCTCGCTCTCATTCTCCTCGGCCTGTTCCTCGAGCTCGTCGATCCTCTGCTGCATCTCCTCCTGTTCCTCATCCTCCCGCCGCTCTTCCTCCTGCGCTCGCTGCTCTTCTTCCCGGGCCTTCAGCTCCGCCTCCTGGGCGTCCAACTCCCTCTGGCGCTCCTCGTTCTCCTGCCGCTGCGCCTGCAGCTCCTGGCTCTGATCCGAACCCTGACCGCAGCCCGAGCCGAGCAACAACGCCGAGAACACCACGACCAACGCCCCTAGCAAAACCCGAACCTTCACTACCCGATCGATGATCTCTGCTCCTTCGTCCCAACAACCCTGCGCACCCCGGATGGGGGTCGAACCCGTTAGGGCTTCCCTAGACGTAAGACGGCGCCCCGACGGTCACGCCATCCCCGGGCAAGCCCCGCAAGGGCCAACCGTGCCCGCCTCTCTAGCGGCGACGAAACCGCCGTCTCTCCGCACTACGCCTGCGGGTGTGAACAGCAGTCCTCCTGGCATGGCTAGACATAACAACCGCATCAGCAACTCCCTCACGCCTCCTTCGTCTTCGGGTTTGCCTCGGAATGCTATGTTAGGCACGAGACGAAGTCCGGGTCAAGGACAGAGAAATCCTGACGAGCTGGTCGAGCCTCGTCCTGCCGAGGACGGGCAGAAGGTGGAGGCGCACGACCTCCTCGGTCCTCTTCCACGTCCTCTCCCTCACGGAGCGCAGCCACTCTATCAGGTACTCGTCTATCGTCATGGACCCGGAGTCGTAGACCACGCCAGAATTCCTCTCGGCGATGGCAGCGGCGAGCTTCGTGGCCGCTTCCTTCCCGGTCTTGGAGTAGATGTACTTGGTCTTCTTAGTGCCTTGCGGGGTCAGGACCTTGTACTGCCCCACCCACAGACCGTCTTTGCGACGGTACACCGAACCCTCGCCGTTGCCCCTCTTCTTCGCCACTTGTTCCTTTCAGTGGCTGTAGGGGTAGCTGTAGCGGGGAGTTTCCCGGAGAAATAGAGGGCGGGCCCGGCAGGATTCGAACCTGCGACACACGGCCCCGGAAACCTTCTGGGTACCCTTGCAATCGGGTGCTAAGCGCATTCCTAAGCGATTTCCGAGTCATCCTTCGCGCACCATATCACGAACATAGGCTGTCGTTAACTGTCAGGAAGGCTGTCAGCTTCTCAAGCATCCGATACCCTTTCTCGTACCCGAAAGCGTCCGGTTTGACAGGCGTTCCTATTGATCTCGCCAAGGGCCACCTTGGTCTAGACCGTCGCAAAGATCGTGCGTTAGTATCCAGACGCACTCAGAGCGAGAGCGTCACGGAGGACTCGCCATGGTTCAGCAGCAATCGGCCGCTGTCGAAACCTCGGAGGCGATCGCCGACGCGTTCAACGCCCACGATCTGGATGCCATTATGGAGTTCTTCGCGGACGATTGTTCGTTGGCCATGCCCCGCGGGCCAGAGCCATGGGGGCAGCGCTTCACGGGCAAAGCGACCATGCGAGAGGCGTTGGCGACGCGCTTCGAAGGCCTACCGGATGTCCACTACGGTGATGCCCGGCGCTGGGTCAGTGGCAATATGGGCGTGCCCGAGTGGACGCTGACGGCAACGATGGCCGATGGGGTTCCGGTTCGGGTTCGTGGATGCGACCACTGGGAGTTTCGTGACGGTAAGGCGACCCGGAAGGACTCGTATTGGAAGATCGTCGATAAGCCGGCATGAGGCGCGTACTCTCACCACGAGGCAAATCCACGCGCTGCCGTGCGCGGCTCACCCCGAATGGCAGTAGCCTCGGTAACCCTGCATAGAATCTGTTTCTTCCCATTGGGAGGGAGGAACGAGTCCTTCAGGCAACATGACCTGTGCGCCATCTTCTGTCGCATCTAACTGGCCTTGAGTGAGATTCTCCGCTCCTCGAAGATCCACGCCACAAAGTAGGGCTCTCTTCAGCTGTGCGCCTTCGAAGTTAGCGCCGCTGAGATCGATTCTTAACAGGTCAGCTTCGTATAAGTTTGTGTTCCGGAGGTAAGCTCCGCTGAGGTTAGAGTCTTGAAGGGTCGCACTATTGAACTGTGCACTTTCGAAGGAGGCTCCACTGAGGTTGGCATCTATCACGTTCGAACCGCGCAAATTAGAATCAGTAAAGTCGGCCTTAGGCATTTTGATCTTGATTAGGGAAGCGTATTGGAGATTTGTATTGAAGAGATAAGCGGGATTGTAGTTGCCGTTAGCGCCGAACGCCCCCCCTTCGAGATTCGACCCATGTAGATCCAAACCGATCCCGTTGTCTCGCTCTTGTGAAAGAGATATGAGTGATGCGAGAGCTGCGTCGATGTCGGCAGGGACATTGGCGACAACGATTCCATTAGGGTCTTGATAGAGACTTTTCGAAGGGTACTCCTCAGCGGTTTTATCTCTAGGAGCATTCTCTCGGATAAATGTAGACAGAATTTGCACGATGGGGTAGAAGTCATCTTCAGAGTTTTCAGCTATTCGCCGGAAAGCGTAGATACCTCCGATACGGATTTCCGGCTGATCGCTCCCGAGTTGCTCGGTTGCCCGAGTGAGGCGCTCGGTTATCTGGCCTTCTCGTGCAAGGAATACCTGCTGTGCTGTGAAATACAGGCCAGCGAGGATGACGACCCCGCCCAAAATCTGCGCTATAGTCCTTCGCGTTTCGTTTTCGAGTTCTACTTTTCTTTGCGCATCCTCTGGCTTTTCAGCAACTAGGTTCCTGACCTGCCAAACGGGGACAAAGACTAAAATCAAAAGCGCGATGATCACGCCGATTCCCACGAGAATTGGCCACTTCTGGGAAGTTCCTAGAAATAGACTTAGGGCAAATACTAAGGCAGCGAGACCTACAGCTAAACCTAGTATTACCCCTAGTTTCCTTAGGATAGCTGTGTCTAGACGATTCAGCACATAGCCTCCCAGTGGGCACTGGAACTCCTAGCTTAAGAACGGCAACAAGCGAGTAAACCTCAACCGGAAGAAAGCGGCCGGCAGACCCCCCATGAACAACCGGAGGCTGCAATACCTAGACGGCGTCTCAGCCACGCTTCCTCCCTATTCCCTAGTGGTACGTCGTTACATCTGTTGGCTACATCCCCTCAAGAAACTTATTAATAGATCGCTAGCAGCCTTGCCTGTACTCAAAAACTAACCGATACCAGCGAGGCACCCGAATGATCGCACCGCGTCAAGCTGCGGCGACTGCGAAACACGGCCCCGGAAACCGTTGCTACCCATTAAATGGGCATCGGGAGCCCGTTTAATGGGCTCCCGACGGGACGATCCCCCAAGCTTCGCGGGCGATAAGCTGCGGATACGCTGCGGGGTTTGGGGCGCCTTGCCTTCCACCCCGGAGTCCAAACCCTTCCCTCTGGTCGTGCCGAGCATCGTCGCCACTTCGCTCCCGTTCGTCGGGGGCCTGCGTCCATGATACTTCCGCGTTCCCCGATCGTAACGTGCAAAATTCCGCCACTTGGGTTCGTCCCCTTCGGGTCCTCACCCGGCCTTCGGCTCCGGCGCGTCGGCACCGAGAGAACGCTATAAGTATCGCCTTACAAGGCTTCTTTCCCAGACCCAACGAGAACAATTGTACAGCCCTTCCCGCCTCTCACGTAGGCCCTATCCACCAAACACGAACGTATCGTTGTCAAATTGATGTCAGGCTTCGGCGTCAAAACCATCGGCTTCGGCAGACTAGCTACCGTGCCAATTCCAAGCCCGCCCGATCATCTGCCCATGCGCTACAACGTCGTACTCGTTGGCCCCGGTCTTGCGTAGCTCCGCCACACCTTCGGTCTAGCCCCGCACCGCGCTAGGGCACCTAGAGATGCGCCACGGGCCGCTAATCGGTGTCCTCCCAGAACCGCCAACTCGACCTCGAATAAGTCCAAACCCACGGCACCGAACGAGGCCACACGGGAGCCATCGGCCCTACGCAGGATCAGCAGATCGGAATCGCGTTCCAATCGGTAGCCGAAGGGCAACCCAAGCCCGTCGTGCTCGCCCGTCTTGCCGTGCTCGCTGTCAATTACCGCCATCGGGGGCGCTACACGGGGGGCGGGGACGTTACCCTTGACCTCCGCCAACTCGTGGTGCCAGCAAAGCTCCGTGCCCCCCTCCTCGAAGCGAACCTCCATCGCCATTCGTTAAGAGTTAGTTAAGGCGCCGCGTGTCGTGTTGACCGAGCCGGAAGCAGGCGTTACGGTGGATTTTCCTTTGGGGAAAGGAGTTAGACGTATGAGCATCGTAGTCGAGAGCACTCGGGGCCACTACGAGCGGAAAGAGGAACCTTGCGGTAAGTCTTACGCATGGTGCCCCGAGCGGGTTGTAGTGGAGTGCGGGTGCGGGGAGAGGGCGGTCCTTACTCGCTCCCAGGCGGCTTGTCGCTGCGGGGCCGACCACGCCGCCTTGGTCGCGGAGGAATTGGGCTCCCGCCGTATGCCGTATGCCGCGCTGCATCCGTGGAGGGAAGAGCACCGGGAGTGGTGGGAGAAACAGGACGATCACTTGCGCTCTGAGTTCCAGTACTCGCGGGAGTTGAGGGCGGTCGAGTAGCGGAGGAAGGGAGCGTCGGGGCGTCGTAGCCCCGGCGGGCAGGACCTCCGAACCGCTGGATAGGGGGTGAAGTGCCCCGGTTAGCATGTACCTGATCTCGGGGGCACCGTGGACTACGTTGTTTACAGCCCGGCCAGGTCTTGCTTAAGCCGTTCGTTCTTCTCTTCGCCGCCCGCCCCATGGTGAATCTTACGGTAGCAATTGGGACAGACAGCCTCGACCCACGGGGGGAGTCCGGTCCGCCGTCGGACAACCTCTAGGGCTGCGGCGTCGTGAGATACCCTCTCGCTAGGATGCCGTAATACCGAGAGGATTTAGCGCAGGGCCTCCATCGCCCTATGGGCCAGGTATTCGTCTTTGGACATTCGGTCGTAGTGGCGCATGACCTCTACAACCTCTTGATGGTAGGGTAGCCCGGAAGCAGCGCGCAACTCTCGCGCCTCTCGGTCCGCCAACTTCCACACGGAGTTATGGTCCGTTACTGCCTTTTCGCGGCAGATACTTTTCACGAGTCTCATGATTTCTACTACGGCGTCCACGCCTTGGCCCTCCTTGGTCTCGGGCATCCGTGCCTCGATGCTCCCTCTTATCACTTACCTGAGTAAGACTATTTCTATCCTCCCCAAATCACTTCCACTCCGTCACGCTTATGCTATCTGGTTGCTGGACGGTGGAGCCGAGAATCAGCTACTCGCCGCAAGATCGCGGTTAATCAATCCGCATTCACATAATCCACATATTCCTCTGCTGTATCCTCATCCGACCTTACGAACACAAGAATGTTTGATCTCTGTGTGGCGTAAAAGGTCAACTTCACGCCTTCGTCGGGATTTAGGTTCGGCAGGCTCATCTTATAGTCGGTGGGCGATTCCCAATCATCGGTGTAAGGTGGCACTTGAGTAAATGAACGAGAGAACGAAGATATCTTTGGGCCATATATCTTGTGAGATGTGGAATCGTTTGTCGATAGAAACGTCACGGAAACCTCGACACTGTGTAAGGACAATTCCCCGTCGCTAGTTACACCTACCTCCTGCACAAACGCCGCATCGGAACCGATATTGACTTGAGGCCTAATGGGCGCAGCCGATAGTAGCGTCGGGTCCTCGTCTATCGAAATGCGAGCTTTATCTTCAAAGAGTCCTCCAGCGGCAAGGATAGTGGCGCCTCCGATGATGGTGACGATAAGGGGAAACCAAAGATTTTCTCTCCACCACCCGCCAATTCTCGTTTCCTCTGGTCTTGGGGCTTGGCCGCTAGCCATTTAGCGCACCGCAGTAGACCCGATAAGTCATGATCTCGATACCGAAGCTACGAGTCCCAGCATTCCCGAAGCCACGCTAACCCTTCTATTACCTCGTCATGAAGCACTTCTCTGTCCGGCCTGGCGTTAGGGCAGAGTCACACAATGCCGTGCGCACTCGTCGGCATGACCTTCTTCATACCGACCGGTACATTGTGCCGCACGTTACCTTATTTTACATCACTCCTAAAATCCAGCCTTCGTAGCCTACCTGATCTTCAAAACTCACGTTCTCGACTCGCCCGAAGGACTTCTGGGGAAGATCGAACGCTTCCATAAGGGTGCCAGAGGCGCTTTTACCGAGCATCCACTGCAACGCCTTCCAGGCATCACGGCAGTGCTCATCCCGGCAATCGCCGTAGCTAGTAGGCTCGGGGTAGATCGCAGGATAGCTCTCGACGATGACGTGTTTGTTGGCACAATGCCCTCTTGGGGCCACACCCGAAAATCTTTACCGCCACGGTCCCTCATGGTGATGAGACGATCGAGCGTGGCCATGCCCGTGATCGAGCCAAACCCTACCGCCGCCCCGGCACCCATATACCATTGACTTATGGCTTGGGGGACTGCTATCTCTATCAACCTGTAGTACCCAACCCCGTTGTCGAGGTAGAAGCGGAAGTCGGTCCTGTCTTGATTGAAGCGGTAGGGTCCATGCCCCCCAAGCCTGTGAAGTAAGTTGATGCTCTCCGCCGCTCTCCTGGCCGATCCTTCCCGCTCGTACACTTCGGCCACCTTCGTCAGCATCTGTCTCCACCCCCGGCAACGAAAGACGGCCCCGTCCGTGCCCCAGGGGTAGGCGAAGCCAAAATCGATGGCCACCAGGCAGCGAGGTTGCTTCGGTTCCAGGGCTTCGACCAGCCATTCCCTGCACTCGGCCCTCGTCCACGCCCTGGTGCCCACCCTGACGTTCGGCGGGTTCACGACGACCCCGTCAACGTCCTGTTGGTTCGCTTCCACGACCCGCAAGTTGACCCGTTGGTCTTCCGCACCACTACCGGACCAGTCGATCGAGATAAGGCGCTCAAACAACGACCCCCTTAGCCTGGCTCCGACGCCTGGATCGCCTCCAGGACCCCGAGAAGTTGGCCATCTGATGGGTCGCCCCCGTAGGGCACCACGAGGTAGCCCCCGTACTCTTCCACCACGCCCTCGTCGTCGTCAACCGCGTAATCCACGGCGATCCCCTCCGGCGGATGTCGCTTGAGGCAACACCCCTTGATAGCGTCCTCGACACCCAGGAACCGAGCAGCCTCTGCCGCGTATCCTTCGCCAGCCGTGGACCAGAGGTACACGCCGTGGTCCGTCCCCGCGAGCTTGAGCAGGACCTCGCGGGCGTTCGGCCTTGGATCGCCCTGTTCGTTGAGCAGCGTGCCCTGGATGTCGAAGAATATGTTCATGCGGTAAGAATAATAGAGCTATCGAGGGATGATCCGCACCGAACCCGCCGGATTCATCAGGCGAGCGTCTTGGAAAAGGCCACGCCGTCGCGCCTGCCCACCCCGGCGGAGCCCCAAGTCCTGTACGAGTGACATCAATGGGCGCAAATCGTCCATCTGCGTGATGTGCCAACTCGGGCCGACCGTCATCATCCTTTGCAGGAAGGTTTTGAGGAAGGGGCAGCTATGTCGTCGAACCTCATCAGGTGGAGCGGGTTGTCGGCGATGGTGGGCGGCGTGCTTTGGGCCCTGTGGTCGGCGGGACAACTCCAGGGATTCGGGGGAGAGGACGGGGCCGGTGGCGCGTCCTTCGACCCCTACGTGTTCTTCAACAGGTTGCTGCCCCTTGTCATATTGCCGGTCTTGATGGGCTTCGTGGGGTTGCACGCCGCCCAGAGAAGGAGCTACGGGTGGCTGGGGGCGGCGGGCTTCGCCATCGTCCTCGTCGGGTTCGTGCTGATAGTGGCTGGTAGCGTGGGCGAGTTTTGGCTCTTCTACGACCAGCCCTACGGGCAGCCGAACGGTAGGGACGCCTCCTGGACGCTCTTCCTCCTGGGCCACCCCGTGCTGGCCGTCGGCACGCTGCTCTTCGGCATAGCCACCGTGCGGGCGGGGGTGTTCCCCCGCGACGCCAGCATGATGTTCGCTGGTC
>CADCVH010000130.1 GCA_902806085.1 uncultured Rubrobacteraceae bacterium
AAACCTCGACGCCAAGCTCAGGGTGCAGATGAGGACGGAGATCGCCAAGCTCCACAACCGCATCGGCACGACGACCATCTACGTCACCCACGACCAGACCGAGGCCATGACCATGGCCGACAGGATCGTGGTCCTCAAAGACGGGCTCGTGCAGCAGGTCGCAACACCCCAGATCATGTACGACCAGCCCGACAACGTCTTCGTCGCCGGCTTTATCGGGTCGCCGGCGATGAACTTTATCCGGGCCCGGCTCGAGAAGGAGGGCGACGCGTACGTCGTCACCTTCGGCGGGACGCGCATACCCATAAGCCGGGAGGCCATGGGCGGGGCCAGGGACAAGGGGTACGACCCCGAGTCCTTCGTCGGCAAGGACGTCATCCTGGGCGTTAGGCCCGAGCACATGGAGGACGCCGGCACCGAGGACGCGGCGGCCGTCGGCGGGTCCTCGGGCTCGAACATCATGGACGTCGACCCGCAGGTCATAGAGAGCATGGGCAGCGAGAAGTACGTGTACTTCGCTTTGCCAAGCGAGCACGCGGCCAAGCTGGGCAGCCTCCAGGGCATGACGGACGACGAGACCGAGGGGAACGGCTCCGCCGACTCCTCGGGCGACATGCTCGTCGCCCGCGTCTCGGCCGAGAGCACGGCGAAAGAGGGCCAGCAGATGCGCATGGTCATCGACGCGAGCAAGGTCCAGCTCTTCGACCCGGACTCGGAAAAGGCGATCTTCTAGAGACGACGGGCGAAGCCCTGACGGACGCGATTCGCGAAGAACGGGGCGCGGGCCGCGGCCTGCGCCCCTGGGAAAGGCAAACTCCGCGAGGTCATGGCCTCGGCAGGGCGTCCGCCGGCTGACACAAACTATGGGAAGGTGCAGTCAAGCATGACGCAGAGTTTCTACGGGAGGACGGGCACGCCCCGCGGTCGGAGTTTCAACCGGCGGGACTTTCTCAAGATGGGCGGCGCGGGGCTGGCGGGGGCGGCCCTGCTCGGGACCGCGGGCTGCGGGGGGGGAGGCGGCGGGAGTTTCAACGGCGAGATTACGCTCGGCTTCGGGCGCGAGCCCTCCGGCACGCTCCAGAAGCTGATCGACCAGTTCAACAAGCAGAGCAACGACATCAAGGTCACGTGGCGGCCAATGCCCTCCGACACCGGCCAGTACTTCGACCAGCTCCGCACCCAGTTCCAGGCCCAGGACGCGAGCCTCACCCTGATCGGGGGGGACGTCATCTGGCCGGCCCAGTTCGCCGCCAACAGCTACATCATCGATCTCTCGGACCGCTTCACCGAGAGCATGCGGAGCAAGTTCTTGCAGGGTCCCGTGGAGTCGAACTCCTACGAGGACGGGATCTTCGGCGTCCCCTGGTACACCGACGCGGGCCTCCTCTACTATCGCAAGGACCTGCTCGAGAAGGCGGGTTTCTCCGGGCCGCCCGCGACCTGGGACGAGCTCAAGGAGCAGGCCCAGAAGGTCATGCAGGATGAGGGCACGAAGTTCGGGTTCGTCTTCCAGGGCGCCGAGTACGAGGGCGGCACGGTCAACGGCCTGGAGTACATCAACAGCCACGGCGGGCAGGTGCTCGACCCCAACGACGCGAGCAAGGTAACCATAGACAGCCCCGAGTCGGTCGCCGGTCTCGAGACCGAGTACAGCATGGTTGCCGACGGCGTCTCGCCGCAGGCCGTGAGCACGTACGCGGAGCCCGAGACCGAGGCCCCCTTCCTCGGAGGGGACGCGGTCTTCGCCCGCAACTGGCCCTACATGTACAGCTTGGCCGGCACGGAGAACTTTATAGAAACCGATCTCATAGACATAGCGCCCCTGCCGGCCGGCGAGGGTGGCGAGAGCGTCAGCGTGCCTGGCGGGTGGAACTTCTTTATAAACGCCTTCGCCGAGCAGGAGGCCCAAGACGCCGCCTGGGAGTTCGTCCAGTACATGACGGCCCCCGAGCAGCAGAAGGCCTACGCCCTCGGAGGCTCATACCTGCCGACCCTGACGGCCCTCTACGAAGACCCGGAGATCAAGGAGGCCTTGCCCGTGGTCGGGGTGGCGGGAGAGGCACTCAAGAACGCCATCCCGCGCCCGGTCTCGCCGGTCTACTCCGACATGTCCCTGAAGATGGCCGAGGAGTTCAACGCCTCCCTGGGCGGCGACACCCCGCCGCAGCAGGCCATAAGCACGCTCCAGTCGGAGCTGCAGAAGATCGCCGACCAGGCGCCGAGCTAGGCCGAGGAGAGCCGCGCCGGCGGGCCGCGCGCCCGCCGGCGGCGCCGACAACAGAGAGAGGTGAGACGTTGTGAGCGTAGCCGCAGAGAAGAAGCGCAGGGGCGGCTTCTTCAAGAGGGAGTTCGGCGACCCGGAGCGACGGACGGCGTACTATATGGTGCTGCCGGCGCTCCTGATCATCATGATAGTGGCCTTCTTCCCGATCATGTACGCCGTCGTCCTGAGCCTGACCGACTCCACCGTCGTCCAGACCGGGCCGTTCGTCGGCGTACAGAACTACGTCGAGATGTTCCAGAACCCGGACTTTCTCGAGGGCCTATCCAACACGGTCGTCTTCACGGTCGTGAGCGTTGCTCTGGAGTTCCTCATCGGGCTCGCCATCGCGCTCGCCATCAACCAGGCTTTCAAGGGTAGGGGGCTGGTCCGGGCTGCGATCCTCGTGCCGTGGGCCTTCCCGACCGTCATCTCGGCGGTGATGTGGCGCCTGATGTTCCAGGATCAAGTCGGCGTCATCAACTACGTGGTGAACACCTTAGGCATAATCAGCCAGCCGATACTCTCCGACAGGACGTTGCTCCTGATAGCAGCCATCGGTGTCGATGTGTGGAAGACGACGCCGTTTATGGCGCTCCTCCTGCTCGCCGGTTTGCAGACCATCTCTTCCGACGTCTACGAGGCGGCGCGGGTGGACGGGGCGAACATCATGCAGCGGTTCTTCCGCATCACGCTGCCGCTCTTGAAGGGCACGATCCTGGTCGCCGTTCTGTTTCGCACGCTGGACTCGTATAGGATCTTCGACCTCTTCTGGGCGATGAGCAACCGCGAGCTTGAATCCTTGAGCACGTTCGTCTACAAGTCCGTGCGGGTAAGCCAGCTCCTGTTCGCGCAGGGCAACGCGGCGTCGGTCTTTATCTTCGTGACGTCGTTCCTCTTGGCGTTGTTCTTTATCTACGGTCTGGGAATGCAGACCTCCACGGAGGATTAGGCATGGCTAGCGCAACCGCGGCGAAGGGCGGGGCGGGCAAGGGCACTTTAGGCGCCGTACTGTTCTACGTCTTTTTGACCATCTTCGTCCTGGTCAGCACCTTCCCGCTGATCTGGATCTTCAAGATGAGCATCATCACCCGCAGCGAGCTCTTCCGGTCGCCCCCGACCCTCCTGCCGGCCAACCCGACCGGCTCCGAGTACGCGCAGATCTTCGGGGACGCGGCCTTCCAGCAGGCGCTCATAAACAGCGTCATCATCTCCGGGGTGACGACCGTGATCTGTCTGTTCTTCGGGGCGATAGCGGCCTACGCCATCGCCCGCCTGAGGTTCGGCTTCAAGGGTATCATCATGACGCTGATACTTGCGATCAGCTTCTTCCCAGGAGTTGCGATCATCGCCCCGCTGTTTATCCAGTTCAGCACCTTCGGCATCATCGACACTCTCGCGTCTGTCATCATCACGGACGTGGTCTTCGCCTTGCCGCTGACGGTGTGGCTGCTAGTCGCGTTCTTCAGGGAGTTGCCCAGGGACTTGGAGGAGGCCGCCAAGGTGGACGGGGCGACGACGGTCCAGGCGTTCCGCAAGGTGATCGTGCCGCTGGCCGCACCGGGCGTCTTCACGACGGCGATCCTCACGTTCATCTTCGCGTGGAACGAGTTCCTGTTCGCGACGACGTTCCTGCTCACGCCGCAGACCCAGCCGGTGACGGTCGTGATCCCGAACTTCGCCAGCCAGTACACGACGGACTACGGGGCGCAGGCGGCGGCGGCGGTGGTGGTGACGGTGCCGCTGGTGATCATGGTCCTGATCTTCCAGCGCAGGATCGTCTCTGGCCTGACGGCCGGGGCCGTTAAGGGTTAGCCTGGAAACGGACCATCAGAGGGAGAAGCTCTGGGCCAGGAACATCGAGCCCGGGCGGAGGCTGCACTCCAGCTTCCTGGCGGTGGACGCCGCGGTTCGTAAGGACAGCCGCGGCGCCCCCTACCTCTCCCTGAAGCTGGTGGACCGGACGGGCTCCGTGGACGCCCGCATGTGGGGCCACCTCCCGGAGGACCTGGTGCAGCAGATCCCGGACCCGGCGTACGTGGAGGTGGAGGGCCAGGCCCAGGAGTACCGCGGCACGCTGCAGGTAAAACTCGACCGCGTGCGGGTCATGCGCCGGGACGAGGTGGACGAAGAGGACTACCTGCCCGCCACCGAACAGGACCGCCGCGCCCTGGCCTCCGAGCTCGAGGAGGCCGGACGGACGCTCGAAAACGAGGACCTCCGCCAGCTCTTCGAGCTAATGGTCTCGGACGAGGACTTCTGGGAGGCGTTCTGCGAGGCGCCCGCGGCCAAGGGGATGCACCACGCCAGGATCGGCGGCCTCCTGGAGCACTCCGTGGGTTGCCTCAGAATCGCCCGCTCCCTGGCCGAGATCTACCCCGTCGACCGCGACCTCTTGTTCTTTGGGGCCATCTTCCACGACGTGGGCAAGGTCCGCGAACTCTCCTGGGATGGCGGGGGATTCGCCTACACGACCGAGGGACGCCTCCTGGGCCACGTGGTTATCGGGGAGCGCCTCGTCCTCTCCTACATAAGGATGCTGCCCGCGTTCCCCGATGACTTGCGCCTGAGGCTCTCGCACGTCCTGATCTCGCACCAGGGCGAGACCGAGTACGGCTCCCCCGAACGCCCGAAAACCCTGGAAGCCCTGCTCGTCCACCTCATAGACAACCTCGACGCCAGGGCCGCGATGTACCTCGAGTCCACCGAGAACGTCAGCCCCGGCGGCTGGAGCCACCACGAAAACCCCCTCCGCCGCGCCCTGTACGTGCCCGAGTAGCACGCGCGGCTGAAGCCTCCGCTTTCAGCCCGTCGGCTTCTTTTGCGCAGGTGTAGCCGGTCGGGTAGGACCTCCACAGGCGCCCCGGGCGGCGATGGTCAGGGGCGCTCTTGCCGAGAACCTTTGAGGGGAAGCCCAGAGGGGGAGCCCAGAGTCGTGTGAGACGGCGTGCTGAAAGCGTAGTCGGGGCGTGCTGACGGGCCGGACTCAGCGCTTGCGGCGGTCCTTCTTGTCATCGTCGTCATCGTCCGCGGCGGAGGTGATCTCGTCCTTGAAGTCGTCCACGGCGCGGCGGGCCTCCGTGACGAAGCGGCCCACGTCCCTGGCCATCTTCGGGAGCGAGCCGGGGCCGAAGATGATCAGGAAGATCAGGGCGATAAACACTATCTCGCTGCCGCCGACTCCTAACATGGGCCTAATACTAACCCGCGGAGACCTCCAGGACAATCGGAGTGGGTCTCGCCGGGGCAGCGTATATACTCACCACATGTTATTTACAGCAAGGATTTATCGATGATCTCCTGGGGCGCGGCCCGCACTATCGCGGTGACGCTCGCCTCCCGCTCCGAGAAGGCGCCGGCGTCCGATTTCGACTACCCCGGCGCCGTCGAGGAGACCCTGACGCCCCTCTCTAACTTTACCGGCATAGAGTTGCCGCGCGGGCCGGCCGCGGGCCGCCAGCTGCTGGTGGCCGACCGGGCCGAGTGGATAGACTTCAACATCGAGGGCTTCGGGGGGCTCATGGAGCCCGTCCTCGAGCGCGCGACCGCCGGCGCCGGAAACGTGACGTGGGCGCTCGGGGGTGTCACGCTCACGGCCCAGATGGGCCTGCTGCTCGGGTTCCTCTCCTCCAGGGTGCTCGGCCAGTACGACACGGGGCCGCTGCTCTCCAAGGAGGCGGCGGGCGGGCCCGGCAAGGTCTTCTTTCTGGACGGGAACATCGCCGCCGCGGCCGGCAGGCTCGGGGTCCCGCTGGACGGGTTGCGGCTCTGGATCGTGCTCCACGAGATGACCCACGCCCTGCAGTTCGAGGGCTACCCCTGGCTGCGGGGCCACCTCGGCGGCCTCCTCGAGAACCTGGTCGGCCCGCTGGCGGAGAAGCTCGGCGTCCGCGAGACCGTCCAGAGGCTCTCCGGGAACCTCAAGACCGGCGCCCGCTCCATGGAGCTGGTGATGAGCCCGGAGCAGCGCGTCTCGTTCGACAGGATGCAGGCCGCGATGTCCGTCATAGAGGGCTACTCGGATTTCGTGATGCACAACGTCGGCAAGGGGCTCGTCCCGCACTACGAGCACCTGAAAGAGCGGATGTCCAGGAGCCGGGCCCACCGCCCGCCCTTCGAGACGGTCGTCTTCCGCATCACCGGCCTCGACGTGAAGCTCGAGCAGTACCGCCTCGGCGAGCGGTTCGCCGACGCCGTCGCCCGCCGGCAGGGGATGGAGGGCCTCAACCGCGTCTGGGAGAAGCCTGAGAACCTCCCCGACCTCGCCGAGGTCAGGGACCCGGGCCTCTGGATGTCCAGGATGGACGGCGCGTAGTGGAAGGGCGCGGCGAGGAACCCGCCCTACTGGGCTACCAGTTTGCCCGCGAGGAGGACGCCCGCGCCGCCGCCTCCGACCTGGACCGGCGCTTCGACGACGCCGAGCTCAAGGGCCTGCGCATCTACCGCGTCCGCTGGAACAACGACTTTATAGTCGAAGCCGCCTTCCCCCAAAGCACCCCCGAATCCCGACTCCAGGACGCCCGGGCGCTCCTCGGCGAGTCCGGCTCCCCCGTTCACCCGGACGACCTGGCGGACTACAAGAAAGCCACGCAAGAAGGCGGGGGACTCCCCGGATGGGTCCGACGCCTGTTCGGCAGCTAGGCGTCAGCGCAGCGCCGACGGCGCCACGCTCAATCGATCTTCTGTTCGAGGCGCGTGATCTGCTCCCTGAGCTGGTCTATCTCGTGCTCCAGGTATTTTTCCCTGCCCCGAACGCGGGTGTAGCCGGATTCGAGAAGGGGGCCGAGCCTTCTGACGGCCCGGACGGTGTTGCGGCCCAGGAATCGGAACGAGGAGCCTACGCCGCCAACGGCGGACTGCCCGGCCGAGCGCGCCGCGGACGTCGTGGCGAAGGCGCCGACGGCGAAGCCGCAGGCCGCGCCGACCGCCGTACCGAAGAAAAATTTTGTCGTTCCCTCGCCCAAAAGATCCTCCCGGATTACGCCGGCGCCAGTTTAGCACAGCGGTTCGCCGGCAAGCCCCGCGCTTACCGGCCACGGGTATACGGCCACGGGTATACTCTGGGCCGTATGTTGGAGACGGGGAAGCGGGAGAGGCTCAGGAGCCTGCCGGCGGTGGACGCGGTGCTGCGGGACCCGGCTGGGGCCGCGCTCGCGGATCGTCACGGCCGCGCGGCGGCGACCTCGGCCGTCCGCGGCGCTTTAGGGGAACTGCGGCGCAGGATCTCCGCGGGCGAGGAGCCCGCGATCTCCGGGCACGCCGTCGTCGCGCTCGCCTCCGGGCTTCTCCCGGGGAGGGGCCTGCGCCGGATCGTCAACGCCACCGGCGTCGTCCTTCACACGAACCTGGGCCGGTCTGTACTTTCGGAGAGGGCCGTGGCCGCCGTCGTGGAGGCGGCGGACCGGTATTCGAACCTGGAGTACGACGTGGCGGCGGGCGGCAGGGGTTCCCGCTACGACCGGGCGGTGCCGCTGCTAAGGGAGCTCACGGGCACGGAGGACGCGCTCGTCGTGAACAACTGCGCGGGGGCGACGCTGCTGTCCCTGGCCGCCGTGGTCGGGGAAGGGGAGCCCGAGGTGATCGTCTCCCGCGGGCAGCTTATCGAGATCGGGGGCGGCTTCCGCATCCCGGAGGTGCTCGAGCTCTCCGGCGCAAAGCTCCGCGAGGTCGGCACCACGAACCGCACCCGCCTCTCCGACTACGAGGAGGCCATAAACGAGAACACCCGCGCCATCCTCTGGGTCCACCCGAGCAACTTCGAGATCCAGGGCTTCACCGAGTCCGTGGGCGTGGCCGGGCTCGCCTCTTTGGGCCTCCCCGTCATAGCCGACGTCGGCAGCGGCGCCCTGCTGCCCTTCGGCGAGGAGCCGCTCGTGGGTGACGCGGTCCGGGACGGCGCCGCGCTCACGGTGTTCTCCGGCGACAAGCTGCTCGGCGGGCCGCAGGCCGGCATCACCGTCGGCTCCGCCCCCCTCGTCGCCGCGATGCGCCGGCACCCCCTCGCCCGCGCCCTCCGGGCCGACAAGCTGTGCCTCGCAGCCCTGGAGGCCACCCTGACCGCGTACCTCGAGGGCAGCGCCGCCGAGGAACTGCCGACGCTCCGGATGCTCCGCGCCCCAGAGGTAGAGGTGAGGGCCAGGGCCGAAGACCTCGCGCGGGTCCTGTCTCGGGAAGCCGCCGGCCTGGAGGTGGACGTGGCGCCTTCCGTCGCCCGAAGCGGCGGCGGGACGTTGCCGCTGTACGAGATCCCCTCCTCCGCCGTCCGCCTCGGCGGTGTCGACGCCGAGGCGTTCGCGGAGAAATTGAGGGCGGCAGACCCGCCCGTCGTCGGCCGCGTGCACGGGGGCAGGGTCTGGCTCGACGCGCGGACCCTGCTGCCGGGTGACGAGGAGGCGGTCGTCGCGGCGGTGAGGGGCGCCATTGGGTGAGCCGGCAGACGGTCGGATAGCCCTCACCATCGGGACGGCCGGGCACGTGGACCACGGCAAGACGACGCTCGTCCGGCGCATGACCGGCACGGACACGGACCGTTTGGAGGAGGAGCACCGGCGCGGCATCTCCATAGTCCCGGGCTACGCCGAGCTCGTGCTGCCGGGCGGGCGCCGGGCGAGCCTGGTGGACGTGCCGGGCCACGAGCGGTTCGTCAAGAACATGGTCTCCGGGGCGACCGGGGTGGACGCCTTCCTGCTCGTGGTCGCCGCCGACGACGGGGTCATGCCCCAGACCCGCGAGCACCTCGACGTGCTTCGGGTGCTCGGCGTGGATCGGGGGGTCGTGGCGCTCACCAAGACCGACGCCGTGGACGCCGAGACGGCCGAGCTCGCCAACCTGGATGCCGAGGAACTTCTGGAATCCGCCGGGGTCTCCGCCCCCATAATCCCGGTCAGCGGCCGGACCGGCGAAGGCGTGGACGACCTGCTCCGGGCCCTCGACGGCCTCGCCGCGCAGGGTCACGAGGAGCAGGCGGGTGACCGGCTCGCGCGGCTGCCGGTGGACCGGGCCTTCGTGCTGAAGGGGATCGGGGTCGTCGCGACGGGGACGCTCTGGAGCGGGGAGATCCGGGCCGGCGACACCCTCCACACCTCCCGCGGCCACCGCCCCCGCGTGCGTAGCATCCAGAACCACGGCCACCCGGCGTCCGTTGCATATCCCGGGGCGCGGACGGCCCTGGACCTGACGAGCATCGACGCCTCGCAGATAGAGACGGGGGACGTCTTGCTCTCCCGGCCCGTGGCCGAGAGCCGGGCCTTCGACGCCCGCCTCAGGCTCCTCGAAGGTGCGCGACCGCTCGCCCACGGCGTCAGGGTGCGGCTGCACCACGGCACCCGGGCGACGAACGCCAGGGTCCGCCTCTCCGGCTCGGAGGAGTTGCGGCCCGGCGAGAGCGCTTTCGCCCGCCTCCGGCCCGAGGAACCCCTGGTCGTGCTCCCCGGCGACCGCTTCGTTCTTCGCTCGATGGCGCCGCAGGTGACCATAGGCGGCGGCACGGTCCTCGACCCGGCGCCGTCCGGGCGCCGTCCCGAACCGGATTGGCTGGAAGCCCTGGAGGGCGGCGACGTGTACCGGACGATCCCCCAGGTCCTCGCCCGACACCCGGACGCGGGCATGACCGCGGACGAGCTCGCGCTCGCCGTGGCCGTCCCCCCGGAACAGGTGCGGGAGATCTCGGACCGCGTGCCGGAGGTCGCAAAGGTGGGCGACCTCTACGCCTCCGCGGAGGCCGTTCGCGCGGCGAAAGACCGGCTGCTCGCGGCCCTGCGCTCGCGGTCCGAAGATCGCCCCGAGACGCCGGAGATCAACGTCGCCGAGGCCCGTTCGGCGACGGGGTTGCGGACGCCCCTCGCCGACGCCCTGCTCGACGAGCTCGCGGGCTCGGAGGTCCGAATAACCGGGACCGGCGTGGGGTTGCCGGACACCGGAGAAATCCCGGCGGAGATGGAAGAAGGGGCGCGCGCGTTGCTGGCGGAGCTCGATGCTTCCGGTGCGGAGCCGGTGGCGCCGGAGCCCACTCCGGCGCTGCGGCTGCTGCTCAAGAGGGACGAGGCCGTCGAGCTCGGGGGAGGGCTCGTCGCCTCCCGCGGGGCGGCCGATCGTATCCTGGAGGAGATAAAGGCCGCGTGCCGGGAGGAGGGGGAGATCTCGCTCTCCGGCCTGCGCGACCGCCTCGGCACGAGCCGCAAGTACGCCCAGGCCTGGCTGGAGTTCTCCGACGCCTCGGGGGTCACCAGCCGCACCGGCGACGTCCGTGTCCTCACCCGCCGCCACCGCCGGTCTTGATGCGACGGTCGGTCCTTCCGTGCACGGAATCTCGAAAAGCGACGGGAGGCGGATGAGATGCAGATGATCCGCGACGGTTCGAGGGGAACCTTCGACCTCGATGAGTTCCTCTCCCGACCCCTGTTCGCGCACCTCGCCACCGCCTCCGAACACGGCCCTCGCGAGTCTCCGGTCTGGTTCTCGTGGGAAGAGGGGGCGTTCTGGATCATGGGCGACGGCGGAGACGCCTTCCCGAAGAGGGTCGAAGAGGAGCCGCGGTGCGCCGTAGGGATAGTGGACTTCGACCCGAACACGGGGCTCGTTCGGCACGCCGGGTTTCGCGGCCGGGCCACCGTAAGGCCCTACGACCGTGACCGCGTAGGGCGCCTCTTCTCGCGCTACCTCGGGGGCGAGAAGGCCGGATGGGACGACGAGTTCCATGACGCCCTCGACGACACAAGCCTGGTGTTCGTGCGCTTCGAGCCGGAGACCGTGGTTGTGCGGGATCAATCCTACAAGGTGACGTCGCGCCCAACGTCGGCGGATACGGACCGTTCGAGTAAAAAGCAACCCGGAAACTAGACGGTGGAGGGCAACATTATCGGATCGAGTAGTATTAAACTCGGAAGGGCGAGACGCCTCGGAATGCGAGGGCCTGGTGGCCCGGCCGGTCTTCAAAACCGGTTTGCGGTCGCGGAGCGGCCGTGGCGGTTCGATTCCCCCGCATTCCGCGATCGGAGGCTCTAAGGTTTTGAGGTTTTAAGGCACAAGGTGTTGCGGAAAATCCCGGAACCGACGACCCGCCAATGCGGCAGGTGTACCGCTGTGGCTCGCGGACGCGGGCACGGAGAAGCCCCCGCCTACCACCCCTCAAAACCTAGAACCTCAAAACCTTAAAGCCTACAAACCGGAGGTTTCGCGATGACCTTTTCCCACATCGACAAAGAAGGGGCGGCCCGCATGGTGGACGTTGGCGAGAAGGCCGTCGTGCGGCGGACCGCCGTTGCGGCCGGGTTCGTCGGGATGTCGCCGGAGACGGTCGGGCTTTTGCGGGAGAAGGCCCTGCCGAAGGGAGACGTGCTCAACACGGCCAGGATCGCGGGGGTCATGGCGGCAAAGAAGACCCCGGAGCTGATACCGCTGTGCCACGGGCTGGACCTGACCTCGGTGGACGTGGAGTTCGAGGTGGGGGAGGACCGGGTCGGGATCGTCGCGACGGCCCGCGCGAGCGACCGGACGGGGGTCGAGATGGAGGCGCTCACCGCGGTAGGCGTCGCCGCCCTCACCGTCTACGACATGTGCAAGGCGGTCGACAAGAACATGGCCATCGAGGGGATCAGGCTCGTCGAGAAGACGAAGGAGACGGCCCCGTCGTGAAGGCTTACACCGCGCCTCAAAACGTCGTATGACACACTTTGATCCACGATGATGGCGGTGGGCCGGCTATGCTAGACTTCCGGCCTGATCCACCGCCCGACAGTTAGGTCAGGAGACGAGAATCGGGGTCGAAAACGCGGTCCTTTATCCTCTTTTCATGGACGTCTTCGAGAAGCGCTGCGTGGTCGTGGGCGGCGGCGGGGTCGCCGCCCGGAAGGCGCGCGGGTTGCTGGAATCGGGGGCCAGGGTCGTCGTGATCTCGCCCGAGGTCAGGCCCGAGATCCTGGACATGGACGTGGAGGTCCACGACCGGCCTTACGCGCCTGGCGACCTGGCGGGGGCCTACCTCGCGTTCGCGGCGACGGACTCGCGCGAGGTCAACGCCGCGGTGACGCGCGAGGCGCGGGAGGCCGGCGTGCCGATCAACGTGGCGGACAGGCCGGCCGAGGGCAACTTCGCCCTGCCGTCGGTGCTGCGCCGGGGCGGGATGCAGGTCGCGGTATCGACCGGCGGCGCCTCGCCGACGCTGGCGCGCAGGGTGCGGGACGGGCTAGAGGCGTCGTTCGCGCCGGAGTGGGCCGGGATCGTCGAGAGGTACGGGGCGGCCCGGCGGGCCGGGGCCGTGCCGGACGCGGGGCTGGAGGGGGAGGTGGTTCGGTGCTTATCGCGGTTGCGGGGATGAGCCATCGCTCCGCCCCGGTAGAGGTGCGCGAGAGGGTCGCCTTCCCGCCTTGCGCCGGGAGGCCTTTCCTGAGGCGGCTCATCGAGGATGGGGTGGTTTCTGAAGCCGTCCTGCTCTCGACGTGCAACCGGACGGAGGTGTACGTCGTCGTGGAGGACGAGGGGGCGCGCTCCAAACTCCTGGATCTCCTCGCGGAAGACCGTGGCGTGGACCGGGCCTCGCTCGAGGAGGACACGTACTGGTTCACCGACGACGAGGCGGCGCGGCACCTCTACCGGGTGGCGTCCTCGTTGGACTCGATGGTCGTGGGGGAGGCCCAGATCCTGGGCCAGGTCCGCGAGGCGTACAGGGCCGCCACCGAAGAGCGTTGCACCGGACCCGTGCTCAACCGGCTCTTCCACACCTCCCTGCGGGTCGGTAAGAGCGTTCGCACGGAGACGGGGGTCGGCGACAGCTCCCTCTCCGTCCCCCACGTGGCCGTAAAGCTGGCCGAGGGGGTCTTCGGGAAGTTGCGGGGCAGGCGCGCGCTGGTCGTGGGCGCCGGGGAGATGAGCGAGCTCGTCGTCAAGCAGCTGAAGGACCGGGGGGTCTCGGACCTCAGGATCGCCAACCGCACGCCGGAGAGGGCGCACCGGCTCGCCGGGCGGGTCGGGGGATTGGCGGTGGGCTTCGAGGAGCTGCCGGCCGAGCTGTCGCTGGCGGACGTGGTGGTGAGCTCGACGGGGTCGGGGGAGTGGGTGATCGGCCGGGAGATGGTGGCCGGGGCCCTGGAGGGCAGGACGGACCCCATCTTCTTCGTGGACATCGCGGTGCCAAGAGACGTGGACCCGACGGTCCAGGCGCTGGAGCGGACGTTCGTCTACGACATCGACGATCTGCAGGCCGTGGTCGAGCGCAACGCCGACGGGCGGCGGGAGGCGGCGGAGGCCGGCGAGGCCATGATCGGGCCCGCCGTCGAGGAGTTTATGGGTTGGATCAGCTCCCTCCACGCCGTCCCGGTCATCAAGGAGCTCAGGGACGGCGCCGAGAGGATCCGGCGCCACGAGCTCTCGCGCGCCCTGAAGCGGATGGACCTCTCCCCGGGCGAGGCCGAGGCCGTCGAGCGCATGAGCCACTCCCTCGTGAACAAGCTCCTGCACGGCCCGATCTCCGAGATAAAGGCCCTCGCGGAGGCCGGGCACCCCCTCGGAAACGCCGAGGTGCGGCGCAGGCTCCTTGCGCTGGAGGGGCTTGAGGTAGAGCTGCACCGCTCCGGCCCCAAGACCTCCCCGTGAGCCCCGCCGGTACCCTCGTACTCGGCACCCGCGGCTCCAGGCTCGCCCTGACCCAATCGGAGACCTGCGCCGAAAAGCTGCGCGCGCGGGGCCTTCGGGTCGAGGTTCGCGTCGTCCGCACCACCAGCGACCACCGCCCGGAGACGCCGCTCTCCGTCATAGACCGGCGGGACGTCTTTACCCGCCAGCTCGACGAGGCCCTCCTCGCGGGCGAGATAGACCTCGCCGTCCACTCCCTCAAGGACGTGCCGACGGAGCTTCCCGATGGCATAGTCCTCGCGGCGATCTCCGGGCGCCACGATCCCTCCGACGCCCTCATCTCGGAGGCGGGCTGGGACGTGGACGGCCTGCCGGGCGGCTCCACCGTGGCGACGGGCAGCCTCAGGCGCCGGGCGCAGCTCCTTCACCGCCGGCCGGACCTGAACATCGTCGAGATCCGCGGCAACGTCGAGACCAGGGTGCGCAAGATGCGCGACGGCGACGCCGACGCGATAGTCCTCGCCCGCGCCGGCCTCGAACGCCTCGGCCTGACCGCACAGGTGCCGCACGCCGTCCTCTCGCCGAACGTGATGCTCCCGGCCGTGGGCCAGGGCTTCCTGGTCGCCGCGGCCCTCGTAGACCACCCCTTGCGGGAGGACATCCGCGGGGCCCTCAACGACGAGGCGGGAGAGAGGTCCGCCCTCACGGAGCGCGCGATGCTGCGGACGCTCGAGGGCGGGTGCCGCGTGCCCGTCGGCGCCCTGGCTCTGGTTCGGAGAGAGGAGGTCCGGCTCAGGGGCCTCGTGGCCTCCCCCGATGGGGCCTTGATGTACGAGGGCGAGGCGGCGGGGCGGGAGCCCGACGAGGTCGGGGGGCGTCTGGCGCGGGAGCTGCTAGATCAGGGGGCCGGGATCGTGCTCGGGGAGATCCGGGAGGTGAGGAGCTCGTGATCTACCTCGTGGGCTCCGGCCCGGGGGATCCCGGCCTCTTCACCGTCAAGGGCGTCCGGTGCATGGAGCGGGCCGACGCCGTCGTCTACGACCGCCTCGCCCCGGAGGCGTTGCTCTCCTACGCGAAGCCCGGCGCTGAGATGATCTACGTCGGCAAGAGGCCCGGCGACGACCAGGCGATGAAGCAGGACGAGATCAACAGGACGCTGGTGGACCTCGGCCGCGCCGGGAAGACGGCGGTCCGCCTCAAGGGCGGCGACCCGTACATCTTCGGCCGGGGCGGCGAGGAGGCCCTTGAGCTTATCGAAGCGGGCATCCCCTTCGAGGTGGTCCCTGGTGTTACGAGCGGGGTGGCGGCCCCGGCCTACGCCGGCATCCCGGTGACGCACCGCAACGTCTCCACGAGCGTCGCGTTTATCACCGGGCACGAGGACCCGACCAAGGGCCGCTCGGACGTGGACTGGCAGGGGATCGCCAACGGCGCGGACACGCTGGTCCTCTACATGGGCGTGGGCCGCCTGCGCGAGATCTCCTCCGAGCTTCTCGCCGCCGGCAGGGGCCCCGAGACGCCCGTGGCCGTCGTGAGGTGGGGCACCCTCCCGGAGCAACGAACCGTCACCGGCACGCTCGAAAACATCGCCGAACGGGTCGCCGAGGCGAAGCTCAAACCGCCCGCCATCACGGTCGTCGGCGGCGTGGTCGACCTGCGGGAGGCCGGCCTCGGATGGTACGAAAAGCGCCCGCTCTTCGGGCGGCGCGTCGTGGTCACCCGGGCGCGGGCGCAGGCCGGGGAACTCTCGGCGCAGCTCGAAGGTCTCGGGGCCCAGGTGCGCGAGTTTCCGACCATCGAGGTGAAGCCGCCGGGGGACTTCGGGCCGCTCGACGGGGCGATACTGAGCCTCGACTACTTCGACTGGCTGGTGTTCACGAGCGTGAACGGCGTCGAGGCCTTCGTGGACCGCCTCCGCCACCACGGCCTCGACCTGCGGGCCGTCCCGCGCGGGGCGAAGGTCGCGGCCATCGGTCCGGCGACGGCGGAGGCGCTCGGGGCGGTCGGGCTGCGGGTGGACGTGATGCCGCAGGAGTTCCGGGCTGAGGCCCTGATCGAGGCGATAGAGGACGATTCGCTGTCCGGCAAGCGCATTCTGATCCCCCGCGCGAAGGTGGCGCGCGAGATCCTGCCCGACAAGCTGCGCGAGGCCGGCGCGGAGGTCGTCGTGCCGCCCGCCTACGAGACGGTACCCTCTTCCGAAGGCGGGGAGGCGCTCGTCCGCGAGCTCGAAGCGGGAGGGATCGACTGCGTGACCTTCACCGCAAGCTCCACCGTGGACAACTTCGTAACCGCCTTCGGTCCTGAGGGGTCGGCCCGACTCCTCGCCGGGACGCGGGTCGTCTGCATCGGCCCGGTCACGGCCGACACCGCCCGCGGCCACGGCCTCCGGGTCGACGCCGTGGCGGGCGAGTACACCATCCCGGGCCTGATCGGGGCGGTCGTCGACCTCTTCGCCACCGAGCCCGTCAGGGACGCGAGGTAAGGGAGGCGCCCCGCAAGACGGGCGTCCCGCTGCAAGGACTGGCCTCGACCGTCGGCTGGATAAGCCTCGGGATGGGGCTCTCCCTTACGCTCGCGCCGCTCAGGAGCGCCGCGTTTCTCGGGTGGGGGGACCGGGAGGGGCTGGCGCGCATCATCGGCGCTCGCGACCTGGCCGTCGGCACGGGGCTGTTACTGGACCGGCGCCGGTCCCGGTGGATGTCGGCGCGGGCGCTCTTGAACGCGGTACTCGCCGCAACCTACGCCCTGGCCCTGGCGGAGAAGCCGCGGCAAACCCGCGCCCGTGGAGGGCCGATCGCGATGATCTGCCTGACCGTCTTCGATCACTCCCTATCCCGGCGTCTTCGGGGGTCCGAACGGGGGTCGAAACCCCGTAACGCGTCGGCGGTATCCTTAGGGTGGAAGGCCCGTTTACGCGACAAGGAGACCCGTTAGATGGCATTCCCCACGCAAAGACCCCGCAGGACACGTCGCACCGCCGCGCTTCGCGGCCTGGTGCGCGAGACGCGGCTCTCGCCGCAGGACTTTATCTACCCGATGTTCGTGACGGTCGGGGAGGACGTGAAGAGCCCGGTGGGCTCGATGCCCGGCGTCTTCCAGCTCTCCATCAACCACGCCGTCGAGGAGGCGAGGCGCGCCCACGACCTCGGCATCCCCGGCGTCCTGCTCTTCGGCCTCCCGAGCGAGAAGGACGAGGCCGCCAGCGGCGCCTACGACCCCGAGGGCATCGTCCAGCTCGCAACCCGGGCCATAAAGGATGCCGTCCCCGAGCTCCTGGTCGTCACCGACGTCTGCCTGTGCGAGTACACGAGCCACGGCCACTGCGGGGTCGTGGAGAAGAACACGGGCCAGGTCCTCAACGACGTTAGCCTGGAGCTCATCTCCCGCACGGCGGCGAGCCACGCCGAGGCCGGGGCGGACATCGTCGCGCCGTCTGACATGATGGACGGCCGGGTCGCGGCCGTCAGGGCCGAGTTGGACAACGAGGGCTTCGAGAACACCCCGATCATGGCCTACACCGCCAAGTACGCCTCCGCCTTCTACGGCCCGTTCCGCGAGGCCGCCGACAGCGCCCCCCAGTTCGGGGACCGGCGCTCCTACCAGATGGACCCGGCGAACGCCCGCGAGGCCTTGCTTGAGGTAGATCTCGACGTGGAAGAGGGCGCGGACGTGGTCATGGTCAAGCCCGCGCTACCGTACCTCGACGTCCTGCGCCGCGTGCGCGAGACGACGGACCTGCCGGTGGCCGCGTACAGCGTGAGCGGGGAGTACGCCATGATCAAAGCCGCCGCCCAGAACGGCTGGCTGGACGAGAAGACGGCGGTCCTTGAAGCCCTGACGGGCATCAAGCGCGCCGGCGCCGACATCATCGTCACGTACTTCGCCCCCGACGTGGCCCGCTGGATATCCTGACGATCACGGGCGCACGGTGAAGCACCTCCACTTCGGCCCGGAAAAGCTCCTCCGCAACCTGGACGCCGTCAACCCGGGCGTCGAACGCATCCTCACCAGCGCCGCGACCGGCCAGGGGGTAGACGGGTAATGCTCCTGGCTGACGGGCCGGGCGGGAGCCTGAGGGGTCCCGCCCGGTAGAAAACGCCGCACGTCGATACGGCCCCCTTATTAGGGTAAGCTCTGTCACCACCGGCGTTGGCCGGGGATAATAGACTTCTGTCAGGCGCTTACAAGGGGGTTGGCGCGTTTGCGGCGTAGCGGCGAGAGCCTGGATGCAAGAGCTTTGTTGAGGATGGACCGTTCCGCCCGGCTCATGGAGCGGGCGGTGAAGCGCCTGCCCGGCGGCGTCAACAGCCCCGTGCGGGCCTTCCGCTCGGTCGGCGGCGACCCATTGTTCATGGAGCGGGGCGAGGGCTCGACCATCTTCGACGTCGACGGCAACTCCTACGTCGACTACGTGATGAGCTACGGTCCCCTGGTGCTGGGCCACGCCCACCCGGACGTGATCGGCGCGGTAGAACGCACCGCCCGCAAGGGAACGACCTTCGGAGCCCCGACCGAGATGGAGGTCGAGCTCGCCGAGCTGGTGTGCGAGATGGTCCCCTCGTTGGAGATGGTCCGCATGACCAACTCCGGCACGGAGGCGACGATGAGCGCCATCCGGCTCGCCCGCGGTTTCACGGGACGCGAGCGCATCCTCAAGTTCGACGGCAACTACCACGGCCACGGCGACGCCCTGCTCGTCTCGGCCGGCTCCGGGGTCGCCACTTTGGGCCTCCCGGACAGCCCCGGCGTGACGAAGGGCGCGGCGAAGGACACCGCCGTCCTCCCGTACAACGACCTGGAGGCCGTGCGCGGGCTATTCGGGCGGGAGGGCGAGGAGTTCGCCGCCGTCATCCTGGAGCCCATCGCCGGGAACATGGGCTGCGTGCCCCCCGCCCGGGGCTACCTGGAGGGGCTGCGGGAGTTGACGGAGGAGTACGGGGTCGTGCTCATCTTCGACGAGGTGATGAGCGGGTTCAGGGTGGCGCGGGGCGGGGCGCAGGAGCGGTACGGGGTCGTGCCCGACCTGACCTGCCTGGGCAAGATCATCGGCGGCGGGTTGCCGGTCGGGGCCTACGGGGGTAAGCGCGAGATCATGGAGCAGATAGCCCCATCTGGTCCCGTCTACCAGGCGGGAACCCTCTCGGGCAACCCGCTCGCGATGGCCGCCGGCCTCGTCACCCTGAAGGCCGTGAGGGAGCCGGCGGTCCAGGAGCGCCTGGAGGATCTCGGGGAGCGGTGGAAGAGCGGCATGGAGGCGGTCGCCTCCCAGGGCGATCTGCCTTATACGGTTAACCAGGTGGGTTCGATGGTGAGCATCTTCTTCACGGAGGGCCCGGTGACGGACTTCGCCTCGGCGGCCCGCTCGGACACGAAGGCCTTCAAGGACTTTTTCTGGCACATGCTCTCCCGCGGCGTCTACCTCGCTCCGAGCCAGTACGAGGCCGGGTTCATCTCCACCGCCCACACGGACGAGGACCTGGACAAGACCTTCGAGGCGGCGCGCGAGTGGTTCGCCGGGGGCAGGGGATGATGGAGGGGACGTCGCGGCGCACGCCCGGGATCTCCCTCGAGGATCTCTTCTTGAAGGCCGCGGCCGGGTTGCCTGAGGGCGATCATCGCGCGGAGGTCGTCGCGGTGGCGCTCGGGCACCTGCAGCGCGGCTTCGACGCGCACTACGGCCACGGGCCGGGGGGCGCGACAGACGACGGCGTGCTCGTGGGGGACAACGCGTACGCGCTCTCCGTGCAGACGATCGCGCGCCTCGACGAGCCGCGCTTCGTGGAGGTGGCCGGCCGCATGATCCGGGACGGCGCCGGCCGCATCGCCTCGGGCGAGGCCGTCACCGTGGGGACCTGGACGCCGCACCTCGCGGGCCTGCTCGACATCGTCTCGGGCGAGGGCGCCCGGAGGTCCGAGGAGAGGGTCCGCCTCGCCGCGCGGGAGCTCCGTGACGGGGCCGAGTAGCCCCCGGCGGACGGCCGGAGAGGGGCTACCCTCGGGCGAGGAGCGGGCCCGCCTGGTGCGGGAGATGTTCGACCGCATCGCCGGCCGCTACGAGCTCCTGAACGCCGTAATGACCGCAGGCCTCTACAAGCTCTGGAACCGCAAAGTGGTCCGCGCTACGGGCCTCCGCCCCGGCGGCGACGCCCTCGACCTCGCCTGCGGCACCGGGAGCCTGACCCGAGCGCTCGCGGGCGCCGTCGGCCCGACGGGCTCGGTGCTCGGCGTGGACTTCTCGCCCGAGATGCTGCGGGCGGCCCGGGCCAGGCCCGCCAAAAACGCCGAGTACCGGCTGGGGGACGCGACGGACCTCGCCGATGTGCCGACTGGGCGCTTCGACGCGGTCACCATCGCCTACGGCGCCCGCAACATCCCCGACCTCGACGGCCTCTTCGCCGAGATGAACCGGGTGCTCAGGCCCGGCGGGCGGGCCGTCTGCCTGGAGATAGCCAGGCCCCGGGGAAAGCTGTCGGGCGCGTTCTACGGGCTGTGGTTCGACAGGATCGTGCCAAAAGTGGGCGGTTTGATCTCCGGCGACGCCCAGGCGTACGCCTATTTGCCCCAATCGGTGAAAGCATTCGTGGCACCCGACGAGTTAGCTGTCATAATGGGACGTAATGGATTACAAAATGTTACATGGGACAGGCTCGGGGGCGGCATCATCACCCTCCACAGCGGAACGGGAAGCCTCGACGGACCCCGGTAAGCTCCGCTCCGCGCTGCCTGCAGGGGCCTTCGATACCGTTGACGAGGTCGAGGGTCTGCTGGCGGCCGTGGGGGAACGTGCCCCCGCCCCGCTCGTGGGGCCCTCGCTCGAGGCGTTGACCTCCGGGGGCAAGCGTCTGAGGCCGCTGCTCTTGATCCTGGCGGCGAGGATGGGGGATGCGGACCGGGAGGATTTGCTCCGGGCCTCGACGGCCATCGAGGTGTTGCACACGGCCACGCTCGTCCACGACGACATCGTGGACGGGGCCCAGACGCGGCGGGGGATACCGACCGCCGTGGCGCGTTACGGTCGCGAGATCGCGGCGGCGACCGGGGACTACCTTTTCGCCGAGACGTTCTCCGGGCTCGCCGGTATCGGGGACCCGAGGCTGGTGCGGGCCTTCGCGGAGGCCTCCGTGGGCCTCGCGGTCGGGGAGCTCGAGCAGTACCGGGCCAACGGGGCGAACGTGGACGTCGGGGCGTACCTGGGGCACATCAGGAAAAAGACCGCCGGGCTCTTCCGGGTAGCCTGCGTGACGGGCGGCACTCTAGGCGGGCTCTCTCTGGCGCAGATAGACGCCCTGGCGACCTACGGCCAGGCCTTAGGCATCGCCTTCCAGATGTCCGACGACATCATGGACCTCGTCGGCAAGCCCGGCCTTATGGGCAAGGGGATCGGGACCGATCTCGTCGAGGGCACCATCACGCTCCCGCTCATCTTTGCCTTGCGGGAGGGAGATTCCGAGACCATCCGGCGGGTGCTTGCCGACCCGAAGCCGTCGGCGGAGTTGCTGGAGGCCGGCATAGAGGCCGTGCTCGCGACCGACGCCGTCGCCAAGACCGAGGCGTGGGCGCAAGGGGAGATCGAGGGTGCCTTGCGGGACCTCAGCCTCCTGCCCGCCTGTCCCGAGCGGGACTTTCTGGAGTCCGTTGCCTCCGAGGTGGTCGGAAGGGATGCCTGAGGCCAAGATCTTCGCCGCCGGCACCCTGATGCCGGTCTCCGGTCCCCCGATCCCGGACGGCGCGGTCCTGGTGCGGGAAGGCAGGATCTCCGCCGTCGGGCCGCTCCTGGAGGTCAGCCGGAGAGACCCCGAGGCCCCCGTCCGCTTCTTCCCACGCTCCACGATAACCCCCGGCGCCGTCAACGCCCACGCCCACCTGGGCTTCCGCACGAAGGACGCGCCGCCCGGGGGGACGTTCTCCGGCTGGCTGACGAAGCTCATAGAGCGTCTGCCCGAGAAAGAGAGTTGGACCGCCGAGGCGGCCCGCGACTCCGCCCGCGAGGCCGTGGAGGCCGGTACGACGTTTATGGCGGAGTCCTCGCCCTACGGGGAGTGCCTGCCGCAGTTGGCGGAGAGCGGCATGGCCGGTGCGGTCTACGCCGAGTTCTTCCCCGGGGACTACGAAGGTGCTGGGACGCAGGAGATCGTGGATTCGATCATCCAGCAGGTACAGGCGATGAACGAGGGCCTCCCGGGGCGGGTCCGGGCGAGGGTCAGCGTCCACTCACCTTATACCGTGGACCCGGAGTCCTCCCGGCTGGCGGCCCGCAGGACGCGGGAGATGGGTTGGACGCTCGCTTTTCACCTCTCCGAGAGCCCGGAAGAGGTCGAGTTCGTTCGGGAAGGGACGGGCGGCCTCGCGGACATCTTCGGCAGCAACGGTTGGGGAGGGGTGGGCGTCTCGCCCGTGCGTTACGCGGAGGGCATCGAGCTTCTCGCCCCCGAGACCATCGCGGCGCACCTCGCGACGGGCGTTGGGGAAGAAGAGATCGAGGTTCTAGCCCGCACGGGTGTCGCGGCTGCGCATTGCCCGCGTTCGAACGAGAACTTGGGTTGCGGCGTCTCGCCGGTGCCGCGGATGATGGAGAGTGGGGTGCGGGTCGGGATGGGCACGGACGGCCTGTGGAGCAGCCCGAGCATGAACCTCTTCGAAGAGACGATGGTCGCGGTGGGCCTGCACGGCTTCGACGGGGCGACGGCCCTGCGCCTCGCCACGCTCGAAGGGGCGCGGGCGCTCGGGGTCGAGGGGGAGACGGGGAGCCTCGAGGCCGGCAAATGGGCGGACCTCGCGGTGGTCGAGGTCGCGCCGGGCGGCCCCGACCCCGAGCTCAAAACGCTGGAAGCGGCGGCAGGCGGGGGCGTGGTGGTGACGGTCGCGGGTGGCGACGTGATATACAATCGCGCGGAAGGCTGAACGTCCCCGGGGGTAGCCCACCATGATGATGAACCGCAAGAGGTTAGGCCGCGTGATGGCGGTGGTCGCCGTCTTGCTCGCCGTCTTTTTCTTGCTCTCTTCCATCATCCTGGGGCTGGGGATGACCACCAGCTACAACCTGCTCGACCTGTTCGGCAACCGCAGCCAGCCGCAGCAGAGCCAGGGCCCGAGCCCGCAGGACGCCATAGAAGAGGCCGAAAAAGACCTGGAGAACAGCCCGAAAGACCCCGACGCCATAACCGACCTGGCCGCCCTGTACTACCAGAACGGCCAGTACGAAGACGCCGCGAAGGTGCTGCAAGACGGGCGCAAGGAGGCACCGAAAAACGCCGAGATACCCGCCCTTCTCGGGGCCGTCTACCAGCAGCAGGCGGCTGGCGTGGAGCCCAAAGAGCAGAAGGAGTTGTACGCGAAGGCCGGCGACTCCTTTGCCGCGGCGGCGGAGTCGAACCCGCAAGACGAGGACCTCTACGCGCAGGCAGGCCAGAGCTACGACCAGGCGGGCGAGACCGCGGAGGCCATCCAGTACTACAACGGGTACCTCGACCGCGAGCCGAAGGGGCAAGATTCCGAGGCGATAAAAGAGCGCATCTCGGCGCTTCTCGCTGGCGGAGAAGAGACGACAGGGGGTGGGTCTTGATCCGCCCCGCACCGGAAGGCGTATAATGACCAGAACGACTATGTGGGTCACCCGTCAGGAGGAAAGATGAGTCTCGCCCTAATCCCAGGAATACCAACTCTAGGACCGACGGAACTGATAATAGCTCTCGTCGTGATCCTGTTGCTCTTCGGGGCGAAGCGCATCCCCGAGCTCGCCCGCGGCCTGGGCAGCGGCGTGCGCGAGTTCAAGGCCGGCACCAAAGAGGGCCAGCTCGAGGACAAGCAGGACAAGGAAAAGAACGACGACAAGCCCGCCTCCGAGGTTCGCGACGACGAGACCAAGCTCGAAGAGGACGACGCCACCGTCAAGGCCGAAAAAGCCGAGCAGAACCGCAGCTAGGCGAGCGGAAAACTCTCCTGAGCAAACATGGCTAGCCGTCTAAGAAGCAGCCCCGCCCGCGCGCGCGACGACGCGCGCATGACCCTGATCGAGCACCTGGGCGAGCTCCGGTCCAGGATCATCAAAGTCGCCGTGGTCTTCGTTCTGGCCGCCATCGTCATGTGGTTCTATCGCAGGCCTCTCTTCTACGCCCTTCTCGAACCCGCGGGTGACCAATTCCAGGGCCAGAGGCTCGCCGTCACCGCGGTCGGCGAGCAGTTCGTCAGCGACATGAAGCTGGCCCTTTGGGCCGCCTTCGTACTGACCATCCCCGTGCTGCTATACCAGGCTTGGGCCTTCGTGGCCCCCGCCGTGGGGGACATGGGCCGTGTCACGACGTACATCGTGATAACGTTGGCCTCCTCGCTGTTTCTGGCCGGGATCGCGTTCGGGTACTTCTTCGTACTGCCGGCTGGCCTGCAGTTTCTGCTCAACTGGGATTCGGGAGCCGACGGTAGGTACAGAACCATTATCACGCCGACCTTCTACATGTCGTTCACCACGCGCTTCCTGCTGGCTTGCGGGCTCGTCTTCGAGCTTCCCGCGGCCACGTACGTGTGCGCGAAGCTGGGGCTCATCGACGCGAACCTGCTCAAGAAGTACCGCAAGCACGCCGTCGTGGCGAACACGATCCTGGCGGCGGCGATCACGCCATCGCCCGACCCCTTCACCATGATCATGCTCGCCGTGCCGCTGGTCATCATGTACGAGCTCTCCATCGTCATTGCCCGCTACGTCAACCCGACCACCGAGGTCACGGCCCACGAGCTGGCGCGCACCGACGATTCGGACGACGAACCGGAGGACTACGAGCCCGAACCCCACGAAGAGAACGGGGACGAACGGGAACGGGACCTGTAAAGAATAGGTTTCAGGCTTCAGACCTCAGGCACCGGGAAGACATCCGGGGCTCGGGCCTCCCGGTGACGCCGCGGATATCGATCGATGCCCTTGCCGGGTCGGGGGCCGGCCCAACTTTTCTGCGTGATCGAGGCGAGACGGGCGCGGAAGGAGAGCGCCCGAACACCTGCAGCCTGTGAAACCTACCTGAGCCGCTGCCCGAAGCGCCGGATGGAGCGCCTGAGGAGGTCTTCGGTGAGGCCGCGGAAGAAGGGGCGGTGGGCGATGTTGTTCAGCCAGGGCGGGTTTACCCGGTAGTCGGTAGCCAGCGTCATCTTTACCGTTTCGACCCCGGCCTCTTCCACCAGCCAGCCGCCGGTGCCGACGGCGCCCCTGACGTAGCGCCATTCGAGGAGGTGCGGGGGCTGGACGGCGATGATCTCGCTGACCACCGTGTGGGTGAGGCCGGCGGCGCTGAGGACGAACTCGAGGTTCGTGCCGGGCTGGATCTCCGCGGTCTCCGCGCCGGTGTCGTCGGTCGCCCTGACGCCGCCGAGGCCCACGGCCCACTCCGGGAAGCTCTTGACGTCCAGGAGGGCCGCGAATACCCGTTCTGCCCCGATCCCGGAGAGCAGGTAGCCCGCCCGGTAAGGCTTGTCTGTGTCAGCCACCGAGCACGACGCCCGCGGTGTACAGGAGGCCGAAGACGAGGTGCAAACCGGCGGTCCGCTTGACCACCGGGTCGAGGCGCCGCGGCGTCGAGTGCTCCGCCACGTCCCGCCGGAGCCTGAGGGCCGCGAAGAGGCTCGGGTAGACAAGCGCGCACTCGAGGGGGACCACCCCGAAGGCCATAAGCACGCCCACCGCGACGTACGCTTCCACGAGCAGGAGCCTGTAGACCACCACGCCGACTTCCCGGCCGAAGACTATCGGGAGCGTGCGGCGCCCGCCGCGGCGATCCGATACGAGATCCCGGAGGTTGTTCGCCAGCAGGATCGCGGCGACCGGCCCGCCTATGGGGAGGGCGGCAAGCGGCACGTAGGGGGGAAAGCCGCCCGCCTGAACGGCGTAGGCTATCACCACGATCAGCACGCCCATAAACACGAAGACCGCGGCCTCGCTCGCCGGGGTGTACGCGATAGGACGGGGGCCCGCCGAGTAGAGGTAGCCCCCGAGCGCGCAGAGGCACCCGAGCACCAGGATCGGCCACCCGCCCACGGCTATCAGGTAGATCCCGCAAAAAAGCGCGAGCACGTAGCAGAAGAGCGCCCCGAACAGCACGCTACGCGCCCGCACCCGCCCCCCGACGATCGAGCCCGCGATCCCGACCGTCCCCCGCACGTCGAGCCCCCGCTGCTCGTCGTAGAACTCGTTGAACATGTTGGTCGCAGCCTGTATCAACAGGCTGCCAGACAGCATCGCCAAGAACGGCCCCCAGGAGAACGCCCCGTCTCTCCAGGCGAGCGCCGTACCGAAAAACACCGGCACCGCCGCCGCCGTAAGGCTAAAAGGCCGCGAGAGCCTGAACCACTCGGCAAGCACGCCCCGCCGCGACTCAGCCACGCCCCGCCCGACCCGATCTGAGAAGTTCTCCAGGCATACCCGGCCAAGTGTACCCGCGCCACCCGCACAATTCCGCCCGTACGCGCGACCCCCAAATCCCTTATCCGGCCGCCGAAAGCGCTGGCCGCAGGCCCGAAGCGTGCCGAAAACCCCGGGAGGGGCCGTGCTCGAGGTGGAGGCGTTACCCGGAACGTGCCAGATTCGGCGTAGCCAGCGTGGCGACAAGCTGGTATAACCGGCAATCGTGGAAGCGGGTGGCTCCAAAGGATCTGTGGGGTCCTACCTCCGACTCGCGCGGCCGAAGCAGTGGACCAAGAACGGGTTCGTGCTGGCCGGGGTGCTGTTCGCGGGTAAGGCTCTCTCGATCCCCCACATCGCCGACGCGCTCCTCGCGTTCGCCGCCTTCTGCTTGGTCTCCGGGGCGGTCTACGCCTTCAACGACGTGCTCGATGTCGAGGAAGACCGCAAGCACCCGCTCAAGAGGTACAGGCCGGTGGCGAGTGGGGACGTGCCGGTGCCGGCGGCGGTCGTCTACGCTGCGTTGCTCCTGGCGGGGGGGCTGGCGCTCGGCTTCTACGTCAACCCGGGGGTGGGGGCCGCCGGGCTCGCGTATCTGGCGTTGCAGGCCGTGTACACGCCGTTTCTCAAGCACATAGCCATCCTGGACGTGATGAGCATCTCGGCGGGGTTCGTGATCCGGGCCCTGGCGGGCGTGGCCGCGGTGAACAGCCCCATCTCCCCGTGGCTGATCGTGTGCACGGGCCTTCTCACGCTCTTTCTCGGCTTCTCCAAGCGCCGCCACGAGCTCGCCACCCTGGGCGAGGGCGCGGTCGTCCACCGCAAGAATTTGCGGGATTACTCGGTGCCTCTGCTGGACGAGATGATGAACATCATGATCTCCGCGACCATCATCGCCTACACCCTCTACACCTTCACCGTCTACGAGCGGGACAGCGAGATATTCATGATGGCGAGCATCCCGTTCGTGGTCTACGGGATCTTCCGCTACATGCTCCTGGTCCACCGCGACGGCGGCGGGAACCCCGACACCCTCCTGCTCGCCGACCGGCCCCTGCAGATCTCCCTCTTCCTCTGGCTCGTCGTCGTCGGCGTGACCATCTACTTCCTCTAGGCGTGGAGAAGCTCGGCAGAAACCTCGTCCTCGCCGTCGCACTCGGCGTCGCCGTCTACGCGGCCTTGTTCTTTTTTCTCAACTTTGGGGACGTAAGCTCCGCCCTCGCGGGCTTCAACCTGGCCCTCATCCCGGTCGTGCTCGGCCTCGTCTCGCTCTCCTACGCCGGGCGATTCTTGCGCTGGCTCTACTACCTGAAGGTGCTCAAGGTTTCGGTGCCCCTCGGGACGAACGCGGCGATCTTCGCCGCCGGGCTCTCCATGACCATCTCCCCGGGCAAGCTGGGCGAGGTCCTCAAGAGCGTCTTCGTCCGCCAGGTCTCCGGCGCCCCCATAGCCCGCACCGCCCCCGCGGTCGTCGCCGAGCGGGCCACCGACGGCACCGGCATGGTCCTCTGGGGCTTTTTAGGGGCGTTCGCCCTCGGCCTGCCCCCCTGGACCATGCTCGGCTTCCTCGCCGTGGCCGTCTTCGGCATAGCCGTCCTGCGCTCCAAGAGGCTCTCCCTGCTCGCGGAACGCGTCCTCCTCAGGCTGCCGCTCCTGGACCGTCTCGTCCCGCACCTGCACGCCTTCCACGGCGCGTCCAACGAGCTGCTCGGCGCGCGTCCGCTCGTGGTCGGCACGGCGATCTCTTTCCTCTCCTGGGGCCTCGAATGCCTCGCCGTCTACCTCTGCGCCGTCGGGCTCGGGGCGAACGCGGGCTTCCTCATGGTCGTCTTCGTCTTCGCGGTGAGTTCGCTCTTTGGTGTCCTCAGCATGATCCCGGGCGGCATCGGCGCCGTGGAGGCCGGGCTCGCCCTCCAGTTCACGAAGCTGGCTGGGATGTCCTCAGGTGTCGCGGGGGCGCTGACGTTCGTGATCCGATTGGCGACCCTCTGGTTCGCCACGCTTATCGGGATCGTGGGCTTGCTGGTGGTGCGACGGATGCTCGGCGGCGTCCCCGCGGAGCCCGACCCGGAATAGAACAGGGTCCCGTGCGGCGGTGACGCGCCTCAGTCCGCCGTTCGCATCGTTCGGCTCATCGCTCCAAGCAAGGCGGTGAGCAGCAGAAGGCCACCAGCCGCCAGGAACACCGCCGTCAGACTAAGCTCCACCAGTACCCCGGCTATCACGTAGGAGATCGGGTCCAGGGCGACGGCCGAGAACATCGCGAGGCTCATGACCCTTCCGGTCAGACCCGGCCCGGAACGCTCCTGCAACCAGGAGATATTCACGACGGCCATGAAGCTGGCCGTCATCCCGATCAGCGCGGCGAGGCTACCCGCCACGAGTAGGTTTGGCGAGAAGGCCAGACCACCGACGCCGATGCCCAGCGCCGCTGTGCACACCAGTTCTATGAGACCACGCCGCCGGATACGCGTACTTGAACCGGCGGCCACGGCCCCGACCAAAGGGCCAACCCCGCCCACGGCAACCAGCGTGGCGAACGCGCCGGCACCCCCCAACCGTGACTGCGCGAGAAGGGACCCTCCGACGTAGATCGGTCCTGCCATAGAAAGGTTTATGCCGACCAGGATGAGCATTATCGTTCTGATCACGGGATCCTTCCACGCGTACCGCGCCCCCTCGACGAGGGCAGAGAGGGCACCCGTGTCCTCCTCGTGGGCGGCCTCCTCTCTCTCTGTGCTTCCGGGCGTGGTCGTTGCGGAGGGGACCGACCGGACTACCACGGCCAGTATCAATGCGGAGACAAAGAAGAGTATGGCGTTGGCTCCGAGGTTGATCCAGAGGCCGAAGAGCGCGAGTAAAAGCCCCGCAAGCGCGGGCCCCAGTACGCCGCTGATCTGCTCGACGCCTTGCACCAGAGCGTTTGCGGCCTTGAGGCCATCCCGATCCACCAGGGATGGCGTAACTGACATCGAGGCCGGATAGTAGAGGGCATCAAGGGCGCTCAGTCCCCCCGCAAGCAGGTAAATGTGCCAGACTCGGGTGGCGTCCGTCACCACGAGGAGCATGAAGATGCCCATCAACACGGCGCGCACCACATTGGCAGAGGACATCACCGATACCGGCGACAACCTATCGCTCAGTACCCCGCCCAACGGCGTCAGCACGATACCCGGTATCGATGCCACGGCGAGGACGGTGCCCAGCGCCGCACCCGAATCGGTGATCCCCAACACGAGCCAAGTCAGGGAGACGAGGAAGGCCTGGTCGGCCAGCATCGCTAGGCTGGTCCCGATCCAGACGAGCCTGAAAGGTCGGACCCTTAGCGGCGCAAGAAGCGGGAAGTCGCGCGTGACCATTTCACCACCGTTTCTCGGCTTGAAGGAGCCGTATCGTCGCCGTTTCTGACTTACACGTGTCGTAGTATTGCTTAAACACAAGCGTTCATGGTATCGTATTTGAAACATGATAGCCCTAGCGGAGAGATCAGCATGCACATAGCCGAACGGTTCGAAATCCTACTGGCGGCTCATCCCCGCCATGACGGTAGGACGTGGAGTGGCCAGGAGATAGACGAGGCGACTAATGGCGTTGTGACGCGTTCTTACGTGACCAACCTCCGGAAACGCAGGATCGAGAATCCCGGATACGAAAAGCTGCGGGCGATAGCTAAAGTGATCGGATTCCCGCCGGAGCTGTGGTTCGACGAAGATCTGTCATCAGCCTCGAGTGCGTGGATGGAGCCCGATCGGGAACCCGTTGGCATCGCCGGTAAGGTGACGCATTTAATGGGAACGCTAAGGAACGAGGCGACCGGCGAGGCATACTCGGATGCCGACGTGGCGCGCCTGAGTTTCGGGCATCTAAGCGAGGAGGATGTCGAGGCTATAAGGACAGGCAAGCTGACCGATCCATCCGTCGACCAGATCACCGCGTTCGCGGATGTTTTTGGCGTACACCCTTCCTACTTTCTACACGGGACAGGGAGCCTTCCGCTTCTCGACCAAGAGGCGATGGAGATATTCCGGGATGAGACCGTTAGCGCGATAGCGCACAAAAGCCTTCACCTTCCGGGGAGAGAGAAAGAAATGATACTAGGTATCATCCGCCAATTCGAGGATTCGCGGGGCGGCGCGGATGGGCGTTGAAAGTCCTCCAAGCTTTCGCGGCCTTTTGCCTATCAAGCTAGAACAAGTAAGACGCTGGTTAAACAGCAGCAGGATTGCAGGGGGCGACCCGACCGCATCTCGCGGTTTCCTAACCCCGGAGGAGTTCCAGCAGGAACTCGTAGTCCTTGGTTTGTCAGATCGACAATTTGGGTCCAAGGAGTACGCCAGCGCGCTGGGCAAGCATTTGGGTTTGAGCGTATCGATAGACATCGTACCCGACGCCACGCATCCCCTACTTTCGCGGGAGTTGGCGCGCAAGGGCGTCACGGGCGAAATACGCTACAGGGCCGACCTCGCTAGGGCCCAAATCATCGTCCCTGGGAGCCTCCCGCCGCTAGCCCTCATCTTTACTGTGCTACATGAGTTAGGGCACTTGGCCGCGGGCGATTTGTTCGTCGACACGTGCCAGGCCAGCCTACTGTGTCTGGAGTCACCTGCCTTCCCAACGCTCGAAGTTCCGAACGAAAGGCGGTTGGCTCAACGAGCACCTTTCGCGCAGCCCGTAGATCGGGAGCACGAGGCCGACCTGCGCGCGGGATACGCTTTCGTGGCGGGGTGTTTGGGTAGCGAGAATCCTTACGCTCAAAGGATGTACGATATCCTTTGAATACCTTCCAGGAACAGTCTCTGGTTTTGGCGTTGGTGTGCCTCGTGGCATCGTTATTCTTCCTTGGGGTAACGCGTTCTTCGCGAAGCACGTGGTTCAGCGGCGTCATAACGATGAACCTCGTGGCTCTCGCCATTATCTTCGGGACCTTTGCCGCTGTAGAGATGAACGGAGAGCGCGCCGAGATAGCCGCTGCTCTCGTCTCCGAACTGCCTTTCGAAGCCGTCGTGTCCTGCTTGTGCGTGGCACAGGCGGGGTATCTGCCCCTACGAACAGGAGCGCCACCGCTTGCCGTAGTCGCGGCCCGGCCCAAACTGCGGTTGCTTCTTGCTAGCGCTGGGGTGGTACTGCCCGGTGCGTGGGTGCTGGCCGCCACATTCGGTTTCGTGTGGCCTTCGTCCGCCGTGCAGGCATTGGCCCCGGCTCCGTTAGAGTCCGTTATATTCAAGTGGACCCTGATGGTTCCGGCAATGCTTTTTGCCGGTCTCGCCGCCATCCTTTTTCTGAAGGCCGCCAGATCCGACTCCCTCGATACGAGACTGCGCTTCAAGAACGCTGCTTTCGCATTTGCCACGTTCTGCCTTGCGCTCGTTGCGCTCGAGTCAGCCATGTTTGCTGGCGCCCGAGCTTGGTTGCCGGGTGATCTCCGTGTAGCGATAACGAGTTCGCTTTTGACTGTGGAGACTTGCCTTGCCATCGCGTGCGTGGCCGCATTCCTGCTCGGGCTCGCCCTACGTTACACACCAGCCATCGCTGTACCCACGGTTCGACACGTGGCAACGCGGTGGCTTCCCGAGCAAGACCGCTTCGACTCGCATAGGTGGCATGCCGTCGTCGGCGGCGTCGCCCGTGGGGTCGTGATCGCTTCTTACCGCATAGGAGCCGCCGCAAATCGACTAGGCCTCTCTCGGTTGGAGACCGAACGCGCCGTTGGTACCGTGCAGCATATCGCCGCGATACGAAACGGTGTTTGCGACGCTGCTAAGGTCACCCCGCAGAGGGCCCGCGATCTCCACGTATTGCAGTCCGAAGTCGTGAAAGACGCTGAATTGATTAGCAAATTGGACAAGATCGAGTCGCATGACCTCATGTCGCGCTTCGGAGCCGTGCATGCAGCCTCCTTGCACGTCGAACTCGAAGCCGCCCTGGCCCTGATGGGGGACGTATCTACCAATAGTAACGGCCATGACGACCAACCCCTCTGGTTCTACCTCGCGGCCGTGGGCGCTTCGGACGTGGGCCTTATCGACGAGCGCCGAACAACGACGATTCTCGACAACAAGATGCGGCACAACGAGGTACTCAGGGCCTATACTGAAGCGGTCACGTCATCGAGGGACGGCTCTTACCATCCCTAATGCCAGAGGAGATCCTTAAAGCCTCAGCATAGTTCGACCGAAAACCGGATACGCGTCGTTTGTATGACGGTGTTGATTAACCGCTGCACAGGAGGAGGGGCACATGAGCGTAGAGAGCCACACCCCGGATGTGGGAGGGGCCCAAAACAAGACTATGGAGTTGGTGTCGCAGGCGAGGCAACGCACGTTGGAAGAACTGAGCTCGCTAACTTGCAACGATTCCGCTTCCTATGCTGCGGCGATCGCGGGCAACACACCCCACGTTACTCTTCCGAACGGCATTACGATAGTAATGCGCAAGTGCGGCGCTTGGTCGTGTTGAGTTCGACGGCCGCCTGAACCGTACCATCCAAGAACCAAAGTCGATGAAAGAAGATGTGCGAGAACGTGTTGTGGCTCCGGTGCCCAGATGGCTGGACAACGCTGAAGTATGTCGAGAGGCAATCGCGGCGGCCGGCGATTTACCGTGCGCGAGTGGAGCACAGTTCGAACGCTTCTACGCGTACCTGCTGGTCGACGAGCCGATCATACAATTGATGCCCGGATACTTCCTTCCTCTGTGGGCTGAAGACGAGGTGCAGCCGGAGGCACTGCACGCCCTGGCGGTGGCCGCAAAGCTCGAGAACGCGCGAAATCGCTGGTTGGATGAGATGGTAGATGACCATCGAGCCCTTGGGTCGACGGTGTCCTCCCAAGAATTGAACAAGGCTATAGTAAGGCTGACAAGCCGCCAGTATGCCAGGGTACTGCCGCATCACCCGGCCGCTTGCTTTTTCGAGCAGCTTGCGATGCTCTACTCTCGGCACTCGCTCTCCCTGGTTTTCGACGGCAAGAGCCAGGCGTTGCTTGGGCGGTCGCTTACGCTCTCGGACTACGAGGTCCATGCGAAGGCGCGCCATAGCTCCGTGCGCGCTCCTTTGGACGCGCTCTTGACCCTAGTGGGTGCCGACGAAGATCAACGCGCAAGAGCGACGAATTCCTGGCATGCGTGGGGACTCGGAGCCCAGCTCTACGATGATGCCCTGGACGTCGAGGAGGATTTTCGTAACGGGGCCTTGACCTGGACCGTGGCTCGTACCCTGGAGTGTCTTGGGGGCCGCACCCCCGAGAATCCGGACGAGTTCTACGCGGTTGCCCTTCGGGAGGGTATCGTCACCCGAACGCTCAGGCGGGCCGAGGGCCACTTTGGCCAGGCCGCCGAACTAGCCCACTCAAGTTTCCCACGTTGGACATCCGTCCAACACGGTTGTATGAGGCAAGCTCGGACGCTGCGAGAAGATTACGAACATCTACTCGAGTCGGAGCCTCTCGACCATTGAGCGGTTCGCACGCTACTGTTACTGACCGCCTACTGGTCGGGGTGTCCGGCTCCATAGCCATCCTCAATTTGCCGACTTATCTGGTCGCCCTTCAGGCTACATTCGCTAAGGAAGTGCGCGTAATAATGACGGTCGGAGCCGCCCAGTTACTCTCGCCATCGACCGTCGCCTTACTCTGCGATGAGGTTCTGCTGGATGAAAAACCCACCGCACAAAAGAAGCCCGGTCACGTCGAGTTGGCCAACTGGGCCGACGTGTTTTTGGTCTTGCCCGCCTCGGCCAACATCCTGGGCCAAGTTGCAAATGGACTCGCCCAAAACCTCCTCACCACTACGATCATGGCCTCCCCAAAACCCGTAATATTCTGCCCGAACCTGAACCGGACAATGTGGAGCAAAAAGGCTGTTCAAAGAAACCTCCGGACCCTCGCAGAAGACGGGCATTTAGTGGTAGAGCCGGAGCAAGCGCCGGCGTATGAGGTCGGGACGGGTGGGGTAGCCGACACCCTCGTGCTTCCAGAACCCGCTGTTCTGATTCGGCATCTTGAAAACCTGCTGCAACAAATCGGGGAGGACTCTGTTGCGGCCGAGAAGTAACGGTACGCCGACGATCTCCAGAACATTCGTATAATTAGAGGGACGATCGTCTTTGGTCTAGGCTCCAAGGGTTTGACCGGTCCTCGGCCGTCCAGTTCGATTGACCGCGTGTGTTATAAACGGGAGCAATATGCGACTAATTATCTCTGAGAAGGCAAACACGGCAAAGAAGGTCTCCCAGTTCCTGGCAGAGGGTTCGGTGAAGGAGGGCAAGCACCGCTCCGTGCCGCACCAGACGTTCATGTGGAAGGGCGAGGAGACGGTCTCGGTGGGGCTCAAGGGGCACGTCCTGAACCCCGAGTACCCGGAGCAGTACTCGAACTGGCAGAAGGTCGAACCAAGGGAGCTTATAGACGCTGAGATCCTGAAGTCCGTCTCCGAGAAGGGTGTTGCCGACGCGGTCAAGTCCCTCTCCAAGAAGGCAGACAAGGTCGTTATCGCGACGGACTTCGACCGCGAGGGGGAGCTCATAGGGGTGGAGGCGCTCTCCCTGGTCTTCGAGGCGAACCCGAAGCTCGTGGACCACGTCGAGCGGGCGCGGTTCTCGGCGCTTACGCCGGGCGAGGTCAACCGGGCCTTCGACGAGCTCGTCGAGGTTTCGAGGGAGCTCGCGGAGGCGGGGGAGGCCCGCCAGGACATAGACCTGATCTGGGGCGCCACCCTCACCCGGTGGGTCTCGCGCGCCACGAAGCGCTACGGCCCCGCCTTCCTCTCCGTCGGACGCGTCCAGTCCCCGACCCTCGCCCTCATAGCCGGGCGCGAGAAGGAGCGCCGCGCCTTCGTGCCGGTGCCGTACTGGGAGCTCGAGGTCAACCTCAAGAACGGCGAGCCGTTCACCGTCCGCCACGGGACCGCCCGCTTCGAGGACGAGGCGAGGGTCAACGAGGCCTACGAGAACATAGCCGACGAGGCGACGGTCACCGAGGTGCAGCAGAAGTCCGCCACCCGCAAGCCGCCGACGCCGTTCAACACGACCGCGTTCCTGACGGCGGCCTCGAGCCTCGGCTACAGCCCGTCGAGGGCGGCCAGGCTCGCCGAAGACCTGTACACAGACGGGTACATCTCGTACCCAAGGACGGACAACACCGTCTACCCGCGCTCGCTGGACCTGCGCGAGGTGCTCGGGTACCTGGAGCGCGTCGAGGGGGCCGGCCAGTACGCCGAGAGGCTGCTGCGGGGGGACGAGCTCTCGCCGACGCGGGGCAAGAAGGAGACGACGGACCACCCGCCGATCTACCCGACGGGCCACGCGTCCAAGGACGCGCTGCGGGACGACCAGTGGAAGATCTACCAGCTCGTCGTCCGCCGCTTTCTCGCCACGCTCTCGGAGCCTTCGAAGTCCCTGCGCACCACTTTGCGCTTCGACTCCGGCGGCGAGCCGCTCACCACGGGCGGCACGGTCGTCACCGAAGAGGGCTGGCTCGGGGTCTACCCGTACAGCCGCCGGGCCGACGAGGAGATACCGGACCTCCACGAGGACGAGGTCGTGAAGGTCGTGGATAAAACGATCCACGCCAAGGAGACCCAGCCGCCGGGCCGCTACGGCGCCGGCAGGCTCATCAACGTGATGGAGGATCTGGGCCTCGGCACCAAGGCGACCCGGCCGAACATCATCCAGAACCTCTACGACCGCGGCTACGTCCACGACGACCCGCTCGTGCCCACGGAGAAGGGTGTGAAGGTCGCCGAGGCCCTCACGGACTTCGCCTCCGAGATAGCGTCCCACGAGATGACCGCCGAGCTCGAGAAGAGCATGGACGAGATCTCCGAGGGCAAGATCTCTAAAGACTCCGTCGTTGACAAGTCCCGCGACGTGCTCCGCCGCGTCTACGACCACCTCCAGGACGTGGAGACGGAGTTCGCGGACATCGTCTGGGAGGGCATCCGCACCGACGAGACTCTAGGCAAGTGCCCCGAGAGCGGGCACGACCTCATCGTCCGCCGCAGCCGCAAGAGCCGCAAGCGCTTCGTCGGCTGCTCCGGCTACCCCGACTGCAACGTGACCTACCCGCTGCCGCAGCGGGGCGAGATCATCCCGCTTGGCACCGAGTGCGACGCCTGCGGCTCCCCCGAGATCAAGGTGCTCGGCGGCAAGCGCCCCTGGATAACCTGCATCAACATGGATTGCCCGAAGAAGCTGGCCCAGAAGGAAGCCGCCGAAAAAGCCAAAGCGGAAGCGGAGGGGGAGAGCCCATCAGAGGAGAGCGCGAAGGAGCCCGTGAAGTCCACCACGTAGGGCAGAGGCTCGACCTCGACGGGCCCCACGAACACCCTACCCGGCCGCCGTCGCGCCTGACCAGGCTCGGCGGCTACCTCATCTTCCTCGCCATCGCCGTCGTGGTTTGCTATTCTGCCGCGTTATAGTTAAGGTATAAGAAGAAACCGTTAAAAAGTGAGTAGACATTGACCCCGATAATCGGCGTAACGGCGACACTGAAAGAGGATTTGGATCAGGTAGCGGAGCGCCCGCTCGGGCACTTCGTGCGGGCCGACCTGGACTACGTGGCCGGGGTCGCCGAGGCAGGCGGGGCGCCGGTGGTGTTGCCGCCTATAGGGGAGAGGCGCATGGCCGAGGCCGTGATCGGGGGCCTCGACGGGCTGCTGCTCAGCGGCGGTAGCGACCTCGACCCCGGCTACTACGGGGAGGAACCCTCGCCCGAGCTCGGGCCGACCATACCGGAGCGGGACGCCTTCGAGGTCGCCTTGCTGGAGGCCGCGTTGCGGCGGGGGATACCCGTCTTCGGTATTTGTCGGGGCTTGCAGGTCCTGAACGTGGTGCTCGGCGGGACGCTTTACCAGGATCTCCCCTCCGAGTTCGGCGGGGATCTCTTGAAGCACCGGCAGACCACGCCCAAGTGGCAGGTCACGCACGAGGTCGAGGTGCGGGACGGCTCTTACCTCGCGGAGATAGCGGGTCGGGGCGCGGTGAAGGTCAACTCTTACCACCACCAGGGGATAAAAGACCTCGCGGACGGCCTCGTGGTCTCCGCCCGTTCCTCCGACGGGGTGGTCGAGGGGATCGAGGGTGCCGACCTCTCTGATCGGTGGCTGGTGGGCGTGCAGTGGCACGCGGAGGCGATGCGCGGGGCGAGCCGCCAGCAGCGCGCCCTCTTCGAGGCCCACGTCCGCGCCGCCGAGCACCACGCCAAGCGCCAGGCCGCGGCGTAGGACGGGCCGCCGCGAGACCCCCGCAAGACGCCCCCGCCCGGGGGCTTTTCGTCACCATCGAGGGCCTGGATTTCTCCGGCAAGTCCACGCTAGTCCGCGCCTTGAAGGGCTTATTGGCGGGTACCAGAATCCACTTCACGCGGGAACCCGGCGGCACGCCCGTCGCCGAGAGGATCCGGGAGATCCTGCTCGACCCGGCGGCCGAGATGGACGCGTGGACGGAGGCGTACCTGTACGCGGCGGCCCGGGCCGACCACGCGCGGGCCGAGGTCCTGCCCCGCCTGGAGCGCGGGGAGGGCGTCGTGTGCGAGCGTTACCTGGACTCCAGCCTCGCCTACCAGGGGTTCGGGAGGGGGCTCGGGGTGGACGCCGTTCGCGGGCTGAACGCCTACGCCGTCGGCACGGTGGCGCCGGACAGGACCTTCTACCTGCGCCTCGAACCGGAGGAGCGCGAGCGGCGGGCGAGGGGGCTCGGGGCCCCGCTTGACAGGATCGAGGTGGTCGGCGCGGACTTTATGCGCCGGGTGGAGGGGGGTTTCGAGGAGTTGGCGCGCCAGGAGCCGGAGAGGATCATGGCGCTCGATGCTTCGCTTTCGCCGGGGGATCTGGCGGAGACGGTCGTGGGCGAGATGGGGCGGCTGCAATATACTCGTGACGAAGAAGCTCCCTGAGGAGAAACGTGGACCGCGAACCGGGTGGAGGCAGGACGGGACGACAGTACGTGGGGGCCGGGATAGGGATCGTGTTGGATAACCTCGCCCTGTGGGTGAGGATAGGGGAAGCCTTCCTGGCCCGCCGGGACGAGGACGATGGCTGAGACGGAGACGTTCCGCGGCCTGCGCGGCAATGCCGCGACCATTCGGCTGCTGCAGAACGCGCTCTCGACCGGTCGGGTGGCGCACGCGTACATTTTTTTCGGGGCTCCGGGGGTGGGCAAGCGGACGGTGGCCAGGCGCTTCGGGGCGGCGCTGGTGGCCGGCGGGGACGGGGCGGCGGAAGACCGGGCGGGGCGCGGGCTGCACCCGGACCTCGCGGAGATCCGGCCAGAGGGGGCTTTCACGACCATAGGGCAGGTGCGCGAGATCCTGCGCCTCGCCGCCAGCCGGCCCTTCGAGGGCGCGCGCCGGGTGTTTATCCTGGAGGCCGATACGCTGAACGTGCAGGCCGCCAACGCCCTCTTGAAGACGCTTGAGGAGCCGGAGGGCGAGGCTGTCTTCGTCCTGCTCGCCACCTCGCGCGAGGGGGTGCTCCCCACGATCCTCTCCCGCGCCCAGGCGGTGAGGTTCAACCCCGTACCGACGTCTGAGGTGGAGGAGTTCCTGCGCGCGCGCGGGGCGGAGGAGCCCGCCCTCGCGGCGGCCCTCGGCCGGGGGAGCGTGGGGCTGGCCTTGCGCTACGCCGAGGACCCGGAACTCAAGGAGTTGCGCCGGGCGGTCTTCGGGGCGGGGTTTTCGTTCTCGGAGGACTTCGAGGGGCGCCACGGGGCGGTGGAGGGGATCGTGGCGCGGGCGGAGGCGCTCGGGGCCGCGCGAGAAAAAGAAGTACTCGCCTCGTTCGAGGAGCCGGACCGGCGGGCGAAGGAGGGGGCCAAGCGGGCCGGGAAGGCGGCGCGGGACGGGGCGGTGCGCGAGGCTTTGGACCTTTTGGCCCTGATCTACCGCGACGCGGGGGCCGTCGCCGCGGGCGCGGAAGAGCTCGCGGCGAACGTGGACAGGTTGGATGAGCTTCGGTCCAGGGTGGAGGAGCACCCCGGGGCGGATTGGGCGGGGGCGGCGTTGACCTTGGGGGAAGCGCGGGCCGGGCTTGCGTATAATGTCTCTCCGGAGGCGATCCTGGAGGTGGCGCTATCACGGATACGGCGGAAAGTACTAGAACCCTTCCCAGGCTCGTCGACGTCCGCATCCCGGGTTGGGGCGTAGCAAGGCTCTGCTACGCCCGCGACCTCGACCTTCGCGTCGGGTACCGGGTCGTCGTCGCCACGGAGGTCGGGGATTTCGTGGGCCGCGTCGCCCTCACACCGCGCCGCCGCGAGGCCTACGCCGACCCCTACGACATCGTGCGCGTGGTCACCGAGGAGGACGAGCGCGAGGAGGACCGCAACCGCGAGCTCGGGCGCGAGATGCGCGTCGAGGCCCGCAAGCTCGCCCGCGACCACCGCATCGGGGGTGTCGAGTTTATAGGGTGCGACGTTTCTTTAGACGGCGAGTACGTGGAGGTCAAGTACCAGGCCGACGAGAAGCAGTTGGACCTCCGGCCGGTAAAAGACGGCCTCCAGAGGGCCTACGACGTGCACGTGACGCTGCGCAGGTTCGGGTTTCTGGACCGCTCGGGGGACGCCGGCGGGTGCGACACTTGCGGGCTGCCCCTGTGCTGCGCGACGTGGAGCGGGGCAAGGGACATGGGGCCGGTCAACGTCAGGCTGGCCAAGCAGCAGGGGGTCACGCCGAACGAGAAGATCCTGGGCGGCTGCGGCGAGGTGAAGTGCTGCATGCGCTACGAGCACGACGCGTACAAGGAGTTCAAGGAGCGGGCGCCGTTCCGCAACTCCATCGTCACGCTCGGCGAGAGGCAGGGCAAGGTCGTGGACTACTCGATGGTCCGGGACGCCGTGGTCGTGCAGGTCGGCCCGAAGCGCTCGGACCAGGAGACGGTCCCCCTCGGCGTCCTCGCCCGCGACAACCCCGGCGTCGAGCCCGCCGACCCGGAAGACTGGGACCCGCCCGACCCCGAGACCCCGGACGACCCCAGAGAAGATTAACCCCGTGCTGGACAACCTGTGCGACGTGCCCGGCGTGCTCGTGGGACACGCAACCGACCGCGAGGGGCTCACCGGGTGCACGGTGGTTCTCTTCGACGGCCCGGACGGCGCCGTCGTGGGCGTGGACGTGCGTGGCTCCTCCCCCGGCACCCGGGAGACGGACCGCCTCGGTCCCGTCGGGGCCATCAGGGGCACCCACGGCCTGCTGCTGACCGGCGGCAGCGCCTTCGGCCTGGCCGCCGCGGACGGCGTCGTCCGTTTCCTGGAAGAGGGGGGCGTCGGCCTGGACGTCGGCGTCGCCCGCATCCCGCTCGTCTCCGCGGCCGTCCTCTTCGACCTCGTGGTGGGGAACCCGGCCGCCCGTCCCGACGCCGAGATGGGCTACGAGGCCGCGTCCTCTGCCAAGAGTGGGACCTTCAGGCAGGGAAGCGTCGGGGCCGGGACCGGCGCGAGCGTCGGGAAGGTGCTCGGCATGGGGCGTGCGATGAAGGGCGGCGTCGGGAGCGCGTCCGTGGATCTGGAAGATGGCCTCGTCGTCGCGGCCCTGGCCGCCGTCAACGCCTTCGGGGACGTGCGGGATCCCGAGACGAACCAGACCCTCGCGGGCCCCCGCCAGGAGGACGGCAGGCCGGGCGACACGGCGTACCTGCTACCGCAGGCGGCCTCCCGGCTCCGGTGGGGGGAGAACACGACCCTGGGCGTCGTGGCGACCAACGCCCGCCTGAGCAAACCGCAGGCGGTAAAGGTCGCCCAGATGGCCCACGATGGGCTCGCCCGCGCCGTTCACCCGGTCCACACCACCGTGGACGGGGACGTCGTCTTCGCCGCGTCCGCGGGCGGAATCGAGGTCGCGACGGATATCGTGGGGGTCTGGGGCGCACGCGCGATGCAGCGGGCCATCGTGCGGGCCGTGCGCGAGGCGGAAGGGCTGGCGGGGATCCCCGCGGTCCGCGACGTAGGGTAGAGGCCACAGGCATCGGCTTTCGCGGTGAACCGTGCGTGCCGCGTCGGCCACGAACGTCGGGCGCCCGGCGCACGGGTCGATTGCCACCAGCGACCCGCGCCTTCCGCGATCGGGCAATTCTCCGGGGGCGACCGACGCGTAGAGACGCGTCGTCCGACAAACCCGAAAGCCTCACAGCGGCGTTGGTAAAGGTTGGGCGCCAGGTTTCGTTCGGGTTCGGGGTTTCGAGGCTCTAGGTTTCGAAGGGTGCCCGGCGGGGCCCCCTCCCCGACGCACGCCCCCGATGCCCAGAGAAGCCCTCGAAGGAGGCGGCCTCGAGCCTCTTGCCCGTCCCGGGAAGGATCGACCCTTCCGCAAACCGCTGTCAGAGAGAGGCGAACTGAGGCCCGAAACCTACATGAAATCCATGTTGTGGCCGGCTTGGGAGACGGCCGCGGCACCGCCGCCCTCCGGCGGGGGTTCGGCGACGACTGCTTCGGTGGTCAGGATCAGGGAGCCTATCGAGGCGGCGTTCTCGAGGGCGGAGCGAGAGACCATCGTCGGGTCGGTTATGCCGGCGGAGATCAGGTCCTCGTACTCGCCGCTTAGGGCGTTGAAGCCGACGTTACCGCCCCCGTCTCTTACCCTGGAGACCACTATCGACCCGTCGGCGCCGGCGTTGGAGGCGATCTGGCGTATCGGCTCTTCGAGGGCCCTGTGCAGGATCGACGCCCCGGTCCTCTCGTCGCCGTCGAGGGTGTCGAGCATCCCGCCGACCGCCTCCTGGGCGCGCAGGAACGCGACGCCCCCGCCCGGCACTATGCCCTCTTCGAGCGCGGCCCGGATCGCGGAGAGGGCGTCCTCCACGCGGTGCTTTTTCTCCTTGAGCTCCGTCTCGGTGGCGGCCCCCACCTTGATGATCGCGACGCCTCCGGCGAGCCTGGCGAGCCTCTCCTGGAGCTTCTCGCGGTCGAAGTCCGAGTCCGTCATCTCCAGCTCGTTGCGGATCTGGTGCGTGCGGCCGGCGATCTTCTCGGGGTCGCCCGCGCCGTCGATGAGGACGGTCTCGTCCTTGGTGATGACGGCCCGGCGGGCGCTGCCGAGTTGGTCCAGGCCGGCGTTCTCCAGCGTGAGGCCGAGCTCCGCGGTGACCACCTCGCCGCCGGTGAGGATGGCGATGTCTTCGAGCATCCTCTTGCGCCGGTCGCCGAAGCTCGGGGCCCTGACGGCGGCGACTGAGAAGGTCCCGCGCGTCTTGTTGACGATCAGGGCCGCCAGGGCCTCGCCTTCGAGGTCGTCTGAGATTATGAGGAGCGGCCTACCCGCTTGAACGACGGCGTTGAGGACCGGCAGGAGGTCGGGGACGTTGCCGATCTTCTGGCTCGCGAGCAGGATGAGCGGTTCTTCGAGCACCGCCTCCATCGTCTCCGCGTCGGTCACGAAGTACGGGGAGACGTAGCCCTTGTCGAACTGCATGCCTTCCGTGAACTCCAACTCCATGCCGAGGGTCTGCCCCTGTTCGACGTTGACGACGCCGTCCTTGCCGACCTTCTCAATGGCGTCGGCCAGGGTCGAGCCGATCTCTTGCGAGCGGGCGGAAATAGCGCCGACCCGCGAGATCTCGTCCCGGCCGGAGATCTCGCGCGCCTGGGCCCGGATCGAACCCACGGCGGCCTCTAACGCCTTCTCTATACCGCCCCGCAGGACGACGGGGTTGGCGCCCGCGGCCACGTTCTTGAGGCCCTCGCCCACGATCTTCTGGGCCAGCACCAGGGCGGTCGTCGTCCCGTCGCCGGCGACGTCGTTGGTCTTGGTGGCGACCTCCAGAACTAGCTGGGCTCCCTGGTTCTCGAAGACGTCCTCCAGCTCCACCTGGCGGGCTATGGTCACGCCGTCGTTGGTGATCGTGGGCGCCCCGAACGGCTGGCCCAGGACCACGTACTGGCCCTTGGGGCCGAGCGTGACCCTTACGGCGCCCGCGAGCTTGTTGACGCCCCGCTCGAGCGCCTGGCGGGCGTCGGTGTCGAACTTCAGCCTCTTGTGCGCCACGGTAAAGCCTTCCCGCCGCCGTGAAACGGCTTCGTCGGTGGTGCGTGGGGGCGCCGGCGGTTAGCCGGCGCCCCGAATCCTCCTTCGGGCTTTGCGGCCCCTAACGGGGATGAATCAGGCGGCCGCGCCCTCGGGGACAAGGATGCCGCGTCCGCGCAGGTTGCCGGAGTTGAGGTCCTGTACGGCGTCGTTGACGGCGTCCAGCGGGTAGGTCGAGGTGTGGAGCGTGACGAGGCCGCGGGCCGTCAGGTTCATCAGCTCCTCGAGGTCGTTGTACGTGCCGACGAGGTTGCCGATGACGCTCCGCTCGCTGGAGATGATGTCTATGGTCGGAACCTCGATCTTGCCCCCGTACCCGATGACGTAGTGGAAGCCCGCGGGCCGGGTCATCTTCCACGCCTCGTCCTCAGCACCCCGCTCCCCGACGTAGTCGAAGACGACCTCAGCACCACCGTTGGTCATCTCGATCACGGTCTCGGCGTAGCCTTCTTCGACCTTGACAGTCTCGTCCGCGCCCCACTCCTTGGAGAGCGCCAGGGCCTCCTCGCTCGGGTCCACCACGATTATGTTCGTCGGCGTCATCGCCCTCAAGCACTGGATGCCGATGTGCCCGAGCCCCCCGGCGCCGATGACCACGGCGTTCGTCCCCGCGTAGAGCTCCGGGACGGCCTTCCTGACGGCGTGGTGGGCGGTCAGGCCCGCGTCGGCGAGGGCGGCGATGTCCCTGGGCTGCAGGATCGGGTCGAGCTTCACCACGCTCCTGGCGCTCGTCCTCAGGAGCTGCGCGAAGCCGCCGTCCTGGCTTATGCCGGGGAAGGCGCCGTTCACGCACTGCATGTCGCGTCCTGCGCGGCAGTAGTGGCACAGCCCGCACGTCATGAGGGGGTGGCAGATCACCGTGTCGCCCGGCTGCACGTTCGTGACCGCGGACCCGACCTCCTCGATCCAACCCGAGTTCTCGTGCCCGAGTACGTAGGGCAGGAGCGTCCCGTCGGGGTCCTGGATGGGCGCCCATTGCCCCTCGACGACGTGTATGTCCGTCCGGCACAGCCCCGCCGCCCCGACCCTGACGATGACGTCCAGGGGGTTTTCTATCTTCGGCTCCTCTATCTCCTCGACCTGTAGGCTGTCCTTGGGGATGCTCTCGTCGTAGCGGTGCAGCCGGGCCGCCTTCATGCCGTCTTCTCCTCTCTCTCGGGGATGCCGTAGCGGGTGGAGAGCAGCCCGCGGCAGAGGCTCGCGTTCCCCTCTATGCTCACCCTCACGGTCTTCGCGAACCGCAGGTGCTGCACGACCGCCTCCTCGGGCACCCTGTTGCCGTCGGGGTCCACGATGAGCGGCGCTTCGGCCGAGACGTCGAGGCCGAGCTCCGCCCTGCGCGCCAGGTACGTCTCGAACTCCTCGGAGGGCGGAAGATCCTCTAGCCTCATGTTCGCGAGCTCCTCCGCCGGGCGGCCTTCGGCGCGCAAGGTCCGGCAGAGCTGCTCCTGGCGGGAGACGAAGCTCTTGCGCCGGAAGGTGGTGCGCAGCCCTTCGAGGTCGGGGCCCGCGGTCTTCTCGGGGAAGGCGCCGTCGAAGCCGCGCCTCTCGTTGACGCCGCCGTTGATCTCCTCGGAGGCGTAGTGGTCGTCGAGAAAGATCGTCGCCCGCTCCACGCCAGGCACCGAGAGCGCCGCCGCCTGCGCGTCCGCGACCATCAGGTAGGCGAAGTTTGGGGCGCAAAAGTACGTGGGCAGGCGCAGCCGGACGAGGACGGAGTCGCCGTCTATCTCAAGGGCGGAGACAAAGTCGAGGTCGGTTATGGGCTCGTCGAGCTCGGGGTCCCGGACGCCCGAGAGGGCGTCCAGAACCTCGTTGTGGTAGATCATCTTTCGGTGGCCGGCTTCTCTGTGACGTCGAAGCCGGTGTCCTCGCCCACGGTGACCAGCTGCAGCTCGTCCGGGACCCGCAGGTCGTAGAGTTTCGCGGCGTTTAGGCCGAGGATCTTGCGCTTGATGTCGGGCGTGATCTCGGCGTAGTCGTCGAACTCCGGGTCACCCGGGTACTGGAAGTCCACGAACTTCTCCACGAGCCACTTAGGCTGCCAGAGCGCGTAGTCGCTGGCAAATAGGATGCGATCCTCGCCGATCCAGTAAAGCAGCTCGCCGATGATCTGGGCGAAGTACCTCGGCTTGGCGTGGATGAACGGCATCGCCACCGCGAGCCCGCCGTAGACGTTGGGCTCCTGGGTGCCTATCCAGCAGAAGTCCTCAAGGCGCGGCAGCCCAACGTGTTCGACTATAAAGTTGAGCTCGGGGTACATGGACGCCACCCGGTCCACGTCCGCCACGTCGAAAGAGTCCTTGTTCAGAGGCCAGATCGTCGGCCCCTTGTGGACGTGGATGTTCTTTACGCCGTGCTCCACGCACTTGTCGAGGTGCTTCAAGGACCACTCGTCGTCTAGCTCCCAGCCGTGCGAGTCGCCGTTCCACTCGGCGGTGTAGAGCTTGACGCCCTTGAGGCTGTGCTCCTGAATCTGGCGCTCGAAGGCCTCGAGGCCCTTCTGCTCGAAGCGGGGGTCGAAGGACCCGTTGACGATGAACTTGTCAGGGTACTTGTCCTTGAGGACGGAGTTGCGCTCCAGGGTGTTGAAGCCGGTGTTGTAGAAGTCCGAGAGGTAGGTGGACTGGAAGATGCCGACGTCCACGTGACCGACCTCGAAGAGGTCGTGCATCATGTCCTCTTCTGAGTACTTGCGGTACTTCTCCAGCGACCACACGTACTCCTCGGGGGAGAGGTTCTTGTGGTAGTCGTAGAAGCACTTGATAAAGCCCTCGCCGTACTTGTTGGTGGTGTTCTCCGGGCTCGCGTCCCAGAAGTGGATGTGCTCGTCCACCACGAAATACTTCTCGCCGTCCTTTTCGTACAAGAGATCTCCTCTCCCTCTCGGGTACGCCGCTCCCCAGCCAGACGTATCCCCAATGCCTACGCATAAACCGGGCAAGGCAAAGTGCTTACCCGGACCTTAGAGGTTGCGCGAATCCTGGAACCGATTCCCTCCTTTCCCCAAGTTGGAACGTACGTGATTATAGGGTCAACGCCGAACCCGGGGCAACAACGCCCCCCGCTTTCCGACAATGTAAGAAAAACGCCGGAGAGCGGCGACGCGGCCGTCCGGCCTGTATAGACTGTTGCAAGCGAGCGACGTTCGTTGCGAAACGCGACGGTCTCTCGCCGCCCACCCGCGAAAGGAGCCGGGGATGCTCGGGGATCACGCGAACAGGCACACGAAGCCCAGGGAGTTCGGGGAGCGCGCCCTCAAGGCGGGTAGGATGCTCTACATGTGCCACGAGAACGGGACGGAGGACCCGTGGAACACCCTGGCGATGGCGGTCTGCGCCTTCGAGGGCCTGCACACCAAGGACGGCTGGGAGTACCTCCTGACGAACCGCCGGGACATAGAGGACATCGCCGGTCTTTTCGAGAGGGCCACCTCCCCGGAAGAGTTCCGGGACGGGTTGTTGGAGCTTAAGGAGCGGGACCTAGCGCGGCGGATGGGTAACGGTTAGCCGGACCCGCCGGGTCTCCGGGCGCAGGGGGACGTGTGGCGTCTCGTGAGGAGAGCAGGGCGGAGGTACGCGGGGCGCTCGCCCGGTTGGGATGGGAAGTTCGGCCGAGGATGCGTCGTCGGGCGCGGTCATCGGTGGGCACGGCAAGTACTACCTGATGGTCAGCTTCGGGGACGACGGCCCCACCTCCATGATCATCTCCTACGTCGGAGGCGGCGGCGGGCTACTCAGCCGCGGGTGGCCCGGCCTGGAGCGCCTCCCGGCCCCCCGGAAGATCGTCCGGACGCCCTCCCACCGGTCGTAAGGCTTCAACGGGGGCGCGTCGACGGCGTAAGAGGGCGTCCGGTCCACGTTAGCGAACCGGCCACCCTCTTCTAGAGACGCTTCGGTTTAGTCAGGAGCTACTGCTTCACCTCCGGGAGTTGGAAGCCGATTTCCTCGGCGGCGTCTTCGGGGTTGGCGAACAGGAGGACCCGGTCGTCTTGCTTGACCATGCGCCCGTAGTGGGTGGAGGTCTCGATCTCGAAGTCCTCCGGGGTGAACTCCTCCACGCCCAGGGCCTCGGCTATCTCGTCCATGTCGAACTCGAGCCTGTCGTCTGCGTCGATCCGGATCATGGCCGGGTACTTAACGACCTCGACGCCGGGTTTCTCGCCCATCACCTCGGCGATAACGTTGCCCTCGACGCTGGCGCTCATCGTGACGCCGCACCTGTTGGACGACGTGCGGTGGTTCTCGAAACGTTCTTCGATTGGCCTTTCGCTCACAGGGTCACCTCCTTTGGCAACTGGAGTTGAAGATCGTCGAGGACGCCCTGGAAGCGGCTCTTGACCCCTTCGTAGGAATCATCGAAGCTTACCGGCTTGACCTCGGGCTCGGACCAGATGGGCGCGAGCCCCTTGGCTGCGGCGACGCTGTAGGGTGTCCAGCGGGCGAGCCACTCCTGCATGAGCTGGCGGTTCTCCTCGCCGTGGACTTCGTCCTCCCCGAAGACGCGGAACATCTCCTTGGTGTAGCGGAGGTCGCGCTCGTTGAACTCCCTCTCGCTCACCCCGATCACGGAGCCAGTCAGGGAGTCGCCGTGCAGGGGGGCGAACCGCATCGCGAACTGGCTGCGGAACAGCTCGCCGACGAGCGGCTCCAGGATGATGTTGGCCGCGAAGGTGGTCTCGGCCCAGTCCTTGGCGTTGATAATCCGCTCGACGTTCTCGCGCACGCCCTGCCAGGACGGATCGTTCATCCAGACCTCCTGGTGGATGGTCGGGTCGAACTCGTCCTCGGAGAAGATCTCGCTGATCTCCAGGTTGTAGAGCATGATGTCCTGGGCGGTGCGCAGCTTGTGCATGCAGTTGACGGCGATGGCGTTGTTGAGCATGTTGCTCATGGCTGCCCTCTGGGCCGGCATGAAGACGTACATCCCGAGGCCGTGGTCCACGTGCGACCAGGCGCTGACGTGCTTGGCGAGCATCGGGAGCCAGCTCTTGTTCCAGTACTGGAACACGTTCTCGGACTTGGCGTTCTCGATGCTCTGCGTGATCTGGCGGACGGAGTTGGAGTTGTTGACGTAGTACGTCTTCTCCCACTCCTCGTTGGGGTCGCGGAACTCGTGCCAGTTGGAGGACTTTATGCTCGTCCAACTCGCGTCGTAGCCCAGATCGCCGTTGGGCCAACCGAGGATCCAACCCTGCGTCAGGTACTTGTCCGGGTCGGGCTGGACGTCGACCGTTACGTCCTCGTACTTGGTGGCGCGGCGGCCCTTGGGCTCGAAGTAGTTGTAGGTCCGGCTGCCGGACCCCGCGAACTCCGCCGCCCCGGCTTCCGCGTCCGTTAGCCGGATGGGGGGTATGCTCCTCGTTCCCCGCCCCGCCGCTTCGGTGATTGCCTTCTCTTCAGTCACAGACGGTCAACCATCCTTTCCCTGTTGGTCTTTGCTGCCCGCACGACGAACTCTGTGGATCTGGTGTTCTGCCCGTCAAGGCATAGCCGTCTCCTCTCTTTATCCGAGCCGTTCGGGGGCCTCCGGGCCTCTCACTTCTTTCTTCTTGGACCCCTCCGCCTCCCCCGTGGTGGTGAACTTGTCGAAGTAGATGCTCTCCCGCTCCACACCCTTCATCTCGATCACCGGTATGGCGGCGTCGATCATGGGGGGCGGGCCGGCCAGGTACGCCTCCGTCCCGCCCAAATCCCCCTCCAGGCGGTTGAGGACGTCCGTGATCAGACCCGTCTCCCCGTCCCATTCGTCTGCGGGATCGGGCTCCGAGAGCGCCGGCACGAACCGGAAACCGGGCAGCTTCTCCTCAAGCGCCGCCAACTCGTCGAGATAGAAGAGGTCCTTCTTCGTCCTGGCCCCGTAGTAGAAGGTGGCCTTCCGCCCGATGCCCTTCTCGGCCATGTGGTTGAGGATGGACCAGATCGGGGCCATCCCCGAGCCGCCCCCGAGGAAGATGATGTCCCCCTCGCTCTTCTCGTGCAGCATGAACATCCCGAAGGGCACCTTCACCTTCATCTTGTCCCCGACCTTGAGATCCTCCTCCAGGTAACTCGAGAACATCCCTCCCGGATAAACCTTGATGATGAACTCCGCCCGCTCGGCGGAGGACGTGGTGTTGGCCATGGAGTAGGCCCGGTGCTCGTTGCTCCCCGGAAGGTAGAGCTCGGCGTACTGCCCCGGGATAAAGTTCATCTCCGGGGGGTCCACCAGGTTGAGCACGAGCCGCTTTATGTCGTGCGTGAGCGCCTCGATCTCCTCGACCTCGGCGTGAACCATCTGGATCGGAACCCCCGTCTCCAGCATGTCCTCGTGGTAGGCGATGAGCTCGACGTCCAGATCGCCGTAAGCGTAAGACTTGCACAGGAGGACGAAACCCTCCTCTTCCTCGGTCTCGTTGAGCGCGAACGTGGAGAAAGGGTCCATCTCCATGTCGCCGTCCAACAGGAACGCCTTGCACGCCGCGCACTGCCCCTGCCTGCATCCATGCATCAACATAACGCCCTGCCTGAACGCCGCATCCAGGACGGTCTCTTCTTCGTCTACCTCGATCTCGATGTCGACAGGCTCAAAGTGGACCTTGTGCTTTTCTCCCATAACTCTGCCCCTCAACCCCTTTTATGCATGATCGTGTGGCGTACGCTCCCAAATCCCCTGTGGAGCAGGATCGTATACACCCGGGATAGCCACGTCAAAATTGTGACAACCCATTCCTCCCATGTTGGGATTTACGGGCGCGTAGACGAAAAAGGAAGGAATTCCAACAAATTTGGAACCAAAAAGTGGTGGCGTGCAAGCGAGGGCCACCGGATCGAACCGGCGGCCTTCTCAAGGGGCTGCTTCGTCAGGTACCTCTTGGGCCCGCCTTTCCGCCGGCGGCGTGCTCTCGGTGGGCTTCGTCCGCCGGGCGGTGCGTCGAACCGAGGTTTATCCGGTGTCGAGGAGGGCGATCTCCCCGCGGTTGGCGACCAAAACCTTCTCCAACAACCCTCTCCAGCATCGTGCGGCCTCGCAACAAGGGCAAACGACCGGACCCCTACCGGATCCTACGCACGCCCGACGGGCCGGCCAAAAAAGCCCGCGCCATTCTTTGAAGGTTGGAACTTGTTATCGGGAAGGAGACGCAAAGAGAGAGCGGCCGGGCAACCCGGCCGCTCTCCTTGGTAAACGTCCCTGACGGTTAGTAGCTGGTGTTTATGGTGAAGCCAGCCTTGTACTCCGCCATGTGCTTCTCACGCTCTTCGTCGGACATCTGGTTGAGCAGGATGTTCGGGCTCTGGAACTCGATGCCCTTCGTGTTATCGGTGGTCCACATCTTCTTCTCGTCGAAGAGGACGTGGGGCTGGGGGACGAGGGTCTTGCCGTCATCCCGGACGTAGCCGAGATCTCTCTGAATGTCGGCGAGGTCCCAGCCGTGGTAGAGGGTCTCCCACTCGCGCTTGCCGGTCATCTTGCCCATGGCGGGCGTCGGGCGGCCCTTGTAGGTGTCGCGGAAGGCGACCGTGTCCGTCCAGTGGCAGTACTCGTGGCAGTAGGTCCTCCACTGGCCGTCGACGAAGTCGAAGACGGTGTCTTCGCGGATCAGGCACGGGACCATGCAGCTCCAGCAGCGGTGCGGGTACACGTAGCCGGTGTCCTCGAAGGCTATCGGCTTGTGGCCGTTAGGCTCCGAAAGCGAGCTGTAGTGCTCCCACCACTTGCCGTACTCGTCGTACCAACCCGGATACTTGTGCTCGAACCACTCGAAGTCTTCCTCGGTCATCGGGTCGATGCGCCAGTAGTTGACCGGCCAGCCGGTGGCGAAGAACTGGGCGACCTTGTGCACGTAGCCCTTGTTCCAGATCCGGTTCCAGCCCTCCTCGACGACTTCGTGAGGAACCTTGAGACCGTACTTCTCGAGCGGGACCAGGTAGCTGCGGTAGTAGTCGTCGTAGTACCAGCGGCGCCACATCTCCGCGTAGGACTCGCGGTCCTTGCGGCGGTCCTTGGTGCCGTACTCGATAAACACGCCGATGGCGGCGTCCACGACGGCGTGCTGGTTCCAGAGCGAGTAGATCAGGTCCCGCTCGAGGAGGTCCTTGTTCTCGTCGTTGGCGAGCGCCATCAGGAGCGTGCCGTAGCCGTTGTTCATGTGCCTGGACTCGTCGGACTGGACCGAGAGGAACACGGTCGGCAGCAGGTAGTCGCCGTTGGCGGCGGCCTCCGACGGCATCGCCACGAACAGGGTGTTCGTAAAGGCGGTCTCCGCGACGACCTGCAGGTAGATGTTGCAGGCGGTGATCGCGTCACCCGTGATGAAGCCCTCGCCGAACTGGCGGCCGATGGTCCCGGCGTAGTTGTTGGAGAACGCCTTCTCGGTGATGTCGAACCCGGCGGGGTCGATGTAGTTCTTCATGTACTCGCGCTTGAGGTTCATCTGGATCGTCGAGTGGCGGACCTCGTCGATCATCTGCAGCGCGAGCCCGTTGTGGATCTCGGTGTTTGGTACGGCCTCCGTCAGGAGCGGCATCGCCCTCGCGGCCGAGATCTCGGGGAAAGGAATGATGGAGAGAAAGAGCTTCTGCCACTCCATCCACCTGGGCTGCACCTGGCGCCACATGTTCCCGCGTACAGCACCGTCCACGGCGCCGTAGACCCGGTGGTCCTTCTCCTCCTGCATGGTGAAGTAGGACTGCATGACCTGCTTCATCGGGTCCTTCTGCGAACCCTTGGTAAGGACGTAGTCGGTCTTGTACTTCGGGTCCTTCTCGACGAAAGTCGGGTCCCAGGAGAGCTCCTGGATCTTCTTGTGCGCCTTCGTTACGCTTCTTCGGGCCACGTGGAATGACTCCTTTCTAGAGTCCGGCTACCAAACGTGCTTTCTGGCAGTTTTCTTCCTGGTACCTCCTCCGCTTTCCCGACGGCATACCCCTCAAGCTCCCTTTCTTACAAAGCCATCTTAGGTCCGGCTTCCGGGCCGGCAAAGGCCGCCGACGCATTTTTCCAACAGTGTGAGAAAATTCACACGTAAAGGGGTATAGGTCTTGCGCGTGGGATCAGATGTTACAAAATCAAGATCAAGGCAAGGCGACCATAGCGCCCCGCGAGAGGGGTGCGAGATCGGGGTGACCGTCAATGAGGCGGCATTTTTCTGAGAGGGCTAACGGTGCTGCGCCGGCGCGGGAGGTTGAGACCGGACCCAAGTTCAGGAGCGTACGGCGGGTCTTCAAGATCATGGACCTCGTCAGCCGGCGGGGGGAGGACCTCACGGCGAAGCAGCTAGCCAGGGAGATAGAGACGAGCCTCTCCAATTGCTACTACCTGCTGCACATACTCGTGGAGGAGGGCTACATCGACAGGGTCCCCAAGAACGGGGGCTACAGGCTGGGTCCCGCCGTCGCCGCGCTCAAGCACAACGCGAGGAGCAACCTCGACGCCACCATCGAGCCCGTTGTGGCCGAGCTCGCCCGGCGGTCGCGCCGGAACGTCTACACGGCGGTGCTCTCGGACGGGGAGGTCACCGTCACGCAGGTCAAGGCCCCGCCGGACGGGCCGCCCGTTGGGGTCGTGCCGGGCTTTCAGGGGGCGACGCACGCGCTGGCCTTGGGCAAGGTGCTGCTGGCCGGCCAGGGTTCGGCGTACGTGGACGACTACGTGGACGACCACGGGCTTGAGGCGTTCACGCCCCGGACCATCACCCAGCCGGCGCTCTTGCACGCGCAGCTCAACAAGGCGCGGATGGTCGGGATCGCGACGGACTTCGAGGAGTTCGCGCTGAACCTGTGTTGCGTGGCGGCGCCCATACAGGACGAGAACGGCAAGGTCGAGGGGGCTATCGGCCTCTCGACCACGCCCAAGCGCATCCGGGAGGAGGGTCAGAGGCACCTCATCGAGCTCGTCCAGTGGGCCGGGCGGGAGGCCTCCGTGTTGGTACAGACCGGGCGGTAGAGGGATGCAAACACGAAGCGAAGGGGGAGCGGTTTGCCGATGTTAAAGGTCGAGGGCGCGGAGCCGGTGGAGGTCGAGGAGGGCAAGCGGTTGGTTCTCGCCATCGAAGAGGATGCCGGGGTGGACATCCAGCACCAGTGCGGCAGCTACGCCCACTGCACGACGTGCCGGGTGGAGTTCCTCGAGGGGGAGCCCGAGGACATGACGCAGGCCGAGATGATGGCGCTGCAGATGCGGGACCTCCTGGAGAAGGAGCGGCTGTCGTGCCAGATCCTTTGCGAAGAAGACATGAAGCTGCGCGTGGGATTGACCGTGAGCGGTAGCAAGGCCAACTCCGCGGGGGGCAAGCCGGAAGAGGAGATCACACCCGAGCCCGTCTGGATAGAGCGGCCGTACTAGAAGGGGGGGCGCGCGGTGAAGGCGTTGGTCTACCACGGTCCCGCCGAGAAGGAATGGGAGTCCAGGGGGGACCCGGGCATCGAGCGTCCCACGGACGCGGTGGTCAGGATAGACACCACGACCATCTGCGGCACCGACCTGCACATCCTCAAGGGCGACGTTCCGACGGTGACGGAGGGCCGTACTTTAGGCCACGAGGCGGTCGGCACGGTGGTAGAGGCCGGCACGGGCGTCGTGGACGTCCGGGAGGGAGATCGGGTGCTCGTCTCGTGCATCTCGGCCTGCGGGCGGTGCGGGTACTGCCGGCGGGGTTTGCAGAGCCAGTGTACGAGCGGGGGTGGTTGGATCCTGGGCCACCTCGTGGACGGGACGCAGGCCGAATACGCGCGCACGCCCTTCGCGGACACCAGCCTCTACAAGGTGCCCGAGGGCCTCACCGACGAGCAGGTGCTGTTCCTGGCGGACATACTGCCCACCGGGTTCGAGATCGGGGTCAAAAACGGCCGCGTGAAGCCGGGCGACACCGTGGTCGTGGTCGGGGCCGGCCCCGTGGGGTTGGCGGCCATCATGACGGCCGGGCTCTACGGGCCGGGCAAGATCGTGGCCGTAGACCTCGACGATTCGCGGCTGGAGCGCGCCCGTCAACTCGGGGCGGACGTGACCATCAACAGCTCGTCGCGGGAGCCGGTGGGGGAGGTACAGGAGATCACAGACGGGCTCGGCGCCGACGCGGTGATGGAGGCGGTGGGCACCCCCGAGACCTTCGAGCTGTGCTGCGAGCTGGTGCGCCCCGGGGGGACGGTCGCGAACATCGGGGTCCACGGCAAACCGGCGACGCTGCACCTCGAGACGCTGTGGATCAAGAGCGTAACCATAACCACGGGCCTGGTCGACGCGGCCTCCACGCCGACGCTCCTCAAGTTGGTCGCCGAGGGACGCCTGGACCCGACCCCCTTCGCCACCCACCGGTTCGACCTCGACGGGATCATGGACGCCTACGACGTGTTCTCCGACGCGGGCAAGACCGGCGCCCTGAAGGTCGTACTCTCGGCCTCGTGAGGAACGCGATGGCCCGGTAGGGCGGTGCGGAGGCCAAAGTCTACGGAAGGAGAACATGAACAGCGCTAGCCAATCGCCGGCGAAGAGCCCGGTAATCTCGGAGTGGGTCGGGTACTGGGTCTTCGTCTCCTACACGGCCGGCCCGAACCTCGACGCAGACGAGCCGTCCAAGCCCGTCAGGGACAAGGTCGAGGCCGTGACCGCCTCCTTCCTGCTCGAAGGCTACGGGGACCTCGGCATAGAGGTGAAGCGCAACCCGACCGATCCGACCATCTTCATGTCGTGGGGGGGCGTGCTCTACATCCAGGGGCCCCCGGCGGAGGTGCGCAAGCAGATAGACCTCGAAAACGCCAAGCAGGCGCGGGGAAGCGGCGCCAAGTAGTCCGCTGCGCCCTCGAAGGAGAGGAGAGCCCAAGATGCACGAAAACGGTGGAAGGCCGCTTGCCGCGGTGTTCGCGTCGCCCGGCAAGTACATACAGGGCGCGGGCGCGGTGGGGAGGATCGGGGAGGTGCTCCAAGGACTCGGGTCGACGCGGCCCCTGATCCTGGGCGACCCCATAGTGGACGAGATCATGGGCGGCACGTTGGAGAACATCCCCGGCGCCACCCGCATCGAGTTCGGCGGCGAGTGCTCGCCTGAAGAGATAGACCGCGTGGCCGCGGCCGCCTCGGAGAACGGCGCGGACGCGCTGGTCGGCATCGGCGGCGGCAAGACCATAGACGCGGCCAAGGCCGTCGCCCACCCGGCGGGGCTCCCGCTCGTCGTTGTCCCCACCATAGCCTCAACCGACGCCCCGACGAGCTCCCTCTCGGTCGTCTACGACGAGGACGGCGCTTTCAAGGAGTACCGCTTCTTCGGCAAGAACCCGGACGCGGTCGTCGTGGACACGGCCGTCGTAGCCCATGCCCCCGTCCGCTTCCTCGTCGCCGGCATCGGGGACGGCCTCAGCACCTACTTCGAGGCCGACGCCTCTTCCCGCACCCGCCGGCAGACCATGGCCGGCGGCGCCCCCACCCTCGCGGCCCTCGCCATCGCCCGCCTCTGCTACGACACACTCCTCGAGCACGGCCTCGCGGCCCGCCTCGCCGTCGAGCGGCAGGCGGTAACGCCGGCCGTCGAGAAGGTAGTCGAGGCGAACACCCTCCTCTCCGGCCTCGGCTTCGAGTCCGGCGGCCTGGGCGCCGCCCACTCCATCCACAACGGCCTTACCGCGCTCGAAGGCACGCACCACTACTGGCACGGGGAGAAGGTCGCCTTCGGGGTGATAGCCATGATCATGCTAGAAGAGCGCCCCGCCGAAATACTCGACGAGGTCGTGGACTTCTGCCTTGAGGTGGGCCTCCCCGTTACCCTCGAAGACATAGGCCTCGAAGACGTGGGCCGCGAAGACCTCCAGAAGGTCGCCGAGGCCGCGTGCACCGAGGGCGAGACCATCCACAATATGCCCTTCGAGGTCCACCCGCCGATGGTCGTGGACGCCATGCTCGCCGCCGACGCCTACGGCCAGCAGCGCCGGGCCCTACTGGAGGGCGAAGCGGCGTTGCCGGAGGTGGCGCGGTAGGCAGAATATTCGGCGGGCCGCGATCCTAACTCCGTTACCCGCCGGCAGATGAAAGCGGGCATTCGCTGCGATATACTCACGCACCGCAGCAAGCCGACGTAGCTCAGCTGGTAGAGCAGCTCACTCGTAATGAGCAGGTCAGCGGTTCGAGTCCGCTCGTCGGCTCTCCTGTATTCCGCATAGGTATGGGAAAAACCGAATTGTTTCTAAGTCGTTGACACTGGCAACAGCGGGGCTTGTCAGCAGTGCGTCAGCAGTAGGGATCGGTTCTGTTGGGTCAGCCTAGTGCCTCGTCCATGCCGTCGGCGGCGTGCCTGCCCATGCTCGGTATCCAGTGCGAGTAGGTGTCTAGGGTCATGGTTATGGAGGCGTGCCCCAGCAGGTGTTGGACGAGCTTGGGGTTCACGTTGCGGCCCAATAGAAGGGTGGCGCACGTGTGGCGGAGATCGTGGAAGCGTATGTCGGGGAGGCCGGCATCCTTGAGGAGGGGTTTGAAGTGACGGTTTATGACGTTCTGGGCGTCGAGGGGCGTACCTTTGCCCGTCGCGAATAGGAGCCCGGAGTTGTCGTAATCTTTTGCCCCCGACGGTACCTCCGACTGCTGTTTTCGGTGGTTCCTGAGGGCTTCTAGGGCCCTCTGGGGAAGTTGTATGGTGCGTCGGCTGGCGTTCTTCGGCTCCGAGAACACCAACCCGCCGCCGCTCCTTAGCCTCTGTAGCTGGCGGTTTACCCTGAGGGTTCCCGTATGGAGGTCGATATCCGCCCACCTCAACCCGAGGGCTTCGCCGCACCTAAGACCGCACGTGAGGGAGAGGATAAAGAGGGCGCCGAATTTCTCCCCTTTTGCGGCGGCCATGAAAGCGCGCGCTTGTTCGGCGGTTAAAGGCGTGATCTCCTCTCGGCTCACCTTTGGCGGGTCCGCGCTGGCGGCCGGGTTGCGGGGGATGAGGTTCCATTTTACCGCCTGATCCAGGGCGCGGTGCAGCACCGCGTGGATGTAGCGTACCGAGGACGGCTTGAGCGTCTGGAGCTTCGAGGCGTAGAGACCTTGCACGTTGGCGGCGGTCAGTTTGGATAGCTTCATGGTCCCGAACGCGGGCTTTATGTGCTCGCGTATCTGTATCTTGTAGTTGTGGTACGTCCGGGGCGCGAGCGTGCCCTTCGCGGAGTCCTCGATCCAGCGGTCCATGTACGCGCCCACGGTAAGAGATCCGGCGTCGAATATGAGGCCCTTGTCCGCGTCGCTCATGGCCGCCCTCAACGACCGCTCGCACTCGCCCTTGGTCTTGCCCGACACGTACCGGCGTTTTCTGTCCGGCCCGACGTAGGAGCCGAGGTAACCGGAGACCTTTCCCTGCTTGTTTTTCCGCGGGTAGACCGTGCCCGAACCGTTGCCACGGCTCTTCTTTTTCGGCATTGCTCTTCCTCTACTCTGTCCTCAAGCTACTCGAACTACGCGCTAGTGCGGTTGTTCGTTCTTTCGCCTTATCCACTGGGCCGCGGTGCTTACCAGATGTGGAAAGCGCCCTTGCGGCAGAAGGAAATGACCCTCTCGAGAAACTCGCAATCGCTGGTGGCGCGGCTGATGATCTCGTCATCGAGGGTGTTCGATCGATCTAGGTTTAGGTACTTGAGCTCGAAGGTTGAAACAATCTCCGTTCGCCTGATCGGACCTTCACTGCCGTTCGCCTTCTGCATGGCCTTCATCAGGCCGATGGCGTCGGCGGCAGTTACCTCCTGGCCTTGGTCGGTGGTGTACGTACCGCTCCAGGTCTTGCGCGGATCCGACGCGAAAAAGTAGTTCCGATCGTAGGACCCGGGGAGATCCCAAAAGCCGTCTATGGCCATCTGGGTGATGACCTCGCCGTGGTAGTCGAGGTCCCGCCAGGCGCCGGGTTCCAGGGTCCCTGCGGGCTCCCAACCGTGGTCGCAGGCCATGCCAAGGGCCCAATGCCACGAGCTCAACTTTAGCAAGTAACTTAGTTCCTCGTCTTGCTTGTTCACCAGCAAGCGTCTAATCATCGCTACCTCTCTCGAGAAGTTCTCTTGGGTCCGTTCCTAAGGCCCGGGCCAGCTTGCGGATGGTCCCCGGATGGGCCTCGGCGGGGCCGTTCTCCAGCCTCCAAACCGTGGCGTGGGTGAGGCCCGCGAGCCGGGCAAGGTCCCTCTGGGAGAGGACGTTCTCTTCCCGGAGGTGCCTCAGCTTCGACGGGTCGACCTGCATGGCCCCGCACCTTACAACGACGAGCCTTTTGTGTACCAACAACATGCCGATATTATATCTATATTAAGTCAA
>CADCVH010000131.1 GCA_902806085.1 uncultured Rubrobacteraceae bacterium
CGAACACCACCGCCCACATCCTCAGCATGTTCGGCACGGCCCTCGGGTCGGTGAGCGCCACGGCCACCGGCGTCACGGTGTTCTCGGTGTAGAGCTGCGCCTTGCCCAGGATGACGATGAGGAAGCCCAAGGGGTAGGCCAGGTAGGCGGCCAACCCCGCGCCCCCCGTCAGGGCGCCTACGACCGCCAGGGCCACCGCCGAGAACGAGATGTTGAGCCCGGCGGCGAAGCCGCTGAAGGTCAGCCCCAGCGAGGCCCGGTCCAGCTCCTCGCGCCCGTCCTCGACGACGGCTTGGAGGATCTCGCCAGCGTTCTTGGTGTCCGCCATGCTCCCATCTAAGCGGTGTTCGCGACCGTGGGCAAGGTTTCGGCGGGCGATGGGGAGGAAATGGGTCGAAGTGTGCAGCCCATACGGGGTTACCCGCCGCAGGTACCAGGGCACAACAGAGGCAAGCCAGTTTCGCAACGCAAAGGAGCTTCCGTGACCGACCAGTACACCCAGCAGGACCCGACGACCCAGTACCCGCAGCCCAACTTCGGCGAACAGAAGCTGGATCACCCCGGCCTCGAGCCGGAGATGAACCCCAAGCCCGACTACGGCTACGATACCTACCGCGGATCCTGGCGGCTGGAGGGCAAGAAGGCGATCATAACCGGCGGCGACTCGGGCATCGGCCGCGCCGTGGCGCTCGCCTTCGCGCGTGAGGGCGCGGACGTCCTGATCTCCTACCTCGAAGAAGAAGAGCCCGATGCCCTGGAGACGGCGCGCGTGGTCGAGGAGGCCGGCAGGAAGGCCGTCAAGGTTCCCGGTGACGTCAGGGACGAGGCCCACTGCCAGAACATCGTGCAGAAGGCCGTGGACGAGTTCGGGCGGATCGACGTCCTCATCAACAACGCCGCCTACCAGATGGTGCAGCCCGGCGGCATAGAGGACATCACGTCCGAGCAGTTCGACCGCGTCCTGAAGACCAACATCTACGCTATGTTCTGGCTCTCGAAGGCGGCGATCCCGCACATGCGGCCCGGCGCGAGCATCATCAACACCACCTCCATCGAGGCCTACCAGCCAGATCCGGGGCTTCTCGATTACGCCTCCACCAAGGGCGCCATCGTCACCTTCACGAAGGGCCTTGCCCAGGACCTGATAGCCCAGGGCATCAGGGTGAACGCGGTGGCGCCGGGGCCGGTGTGGACGCCGCTGATCCCGGCCACCATGCCCGCCGAGCAAGTCTCGCAGTTCGGCGCCTCCGAGTCCCCCATCGGGCGCCCGGCCCAACCGGCCGAGCTGGCGCCGCCCTACGTCTTCTTGGCCTCCCAGGAGTCGAGCTACGTCAGCGGCCAGGTTCTGGGGGTCACCGGCGGCGCGCCGCTCTCGTAGCCCCACCCGTTGCAAAAGCACCGAAGCTTCCGTCAAGAAAGACAGCGAGGACGCCGCCCAAAAGGGGGCCTGGAAGTTTTCGGTAATCTTCTGGGCTCGTCGAGGCGGGTCGAGAATAACGAGGAGGATACTTTGGTAAAGGCGGTGTTCCTGGATATAGACGGGACACTCATGGACACGAACTACCTGCACATCGAGGCCTGGGCGCAAGCCTTCGAGGAAGTGGGGGCGCGGCCGCCGCGCTCGAGGATCCACCACGAGGTGGGCAAGGGCTCCGACAAGCTGATCCCCGGGTTTGTCGAGGAGGGGCAGAAGGCCGAGCGGGTCAGCGAGCTCCACAGCGAGTACTACGCCGAGATGCAGGAACGCGGGCACCCCCTGCCCGGTGCCAAGGAGCTCATAGCCTCGTTGGCAGAGCTGGGCTACGAGGTCTGGCTGGCCACCAGCGCCAAGCCCGAGGAGCTAGAGCACCACATGAAAGAACTCGCGGCCGAGGGCAAGATCTCCGGGGTCGGCTCCTCGGACGAGGCCGAGGAGCCGAAGCCCGCCCCCGACATCTTCGGGCTCGCCCTGGAGCGGGCGGGGGTCTCCCCCGAGGACGCCGTGGTGGTCGGCGACTCGGTCTGGGACATCGAGGCCGCCAAGGAGGCCGGGATAAGGGTCGCGGCGGTCATGACCGGGGGCGCCTTCAGCCGCGCCGAGCTGGAGGAGGCCGGGGCCTACGCGGTCTACGAAGACTGCGCCGAGTTGCTGAAGGCCGGCTTCCCCGAGCAACCAGAACCTTCCGCTTAGGGGGTGGGGTTATGGCGGGAGATTACCGGGATGATCGGCCACAGGAGATAAACGCGGCGATCGAGGAGCATAGGTTCGAGGTCGACGGGCTGCCCATCCGCTACCTTGCCGCGGGCGAAGGTCCGCCCCTGATCTTGCTGCACGGCGTCGGCGACAACGCCCTCGACTGGCGGTGGGTAATACCCGCCCTGGCGCGCGACCACGCCGTCTACGCGCCGGACCTGCCCGGCTCGGGCGGCAGCGCAAGGCCCGAGCCGGGTGGCTACTCGCCGGCCTCCTTCGAGCGGTTCGTGGGCTCGTTCCTGGACTCCTTGGGAGTCGAGCGGGCCGCGGTGGTCGGCAACTCCTTGGGCGGCCTCGCCGGCCTGCGCCTAGCCTTGTCCGAACCGGGACGGGTAGCGGCGCTGGGCCTCGTCGCCGCCGCGGGCATGGGGCGCAAGGTCAGCCCGGCGCTGAGGTCGCTGTCGGTGCCGGGCTACGGCAGGCTGGCGGCCGCCTGGGGCGCGAGGCGGCCCGGGGCGGCCCAGAGGGCGCTGGGGCGGTCGGCGTTGCTCTTCGCCCGCCCCCGGCGCGTCCCGCGGGGGTGGCTCAAGGAGCAGTACCGGCTGGCGAGGATTCCCGGCTTCCTCAAGGCCCAGCTGGCCACCGTCCGCGGGCAGGTGGGCATAAAGGGGCAGCGCGGGGTGCTGTTGGATCGACTCCCCCGCCTACAGACGCCCACGCTCGTGGTGTGGGGGGAGCGCGACAGGGTGCTCCCGGCCTCCCAGGCGCACGAGGCCGCCGCCCGCTTGCCCAACGGCTCCCTCGAACTGATACCGGACTGCGGGCACCTGCCCCAAGTCGAACACCCCGACCGGTTCGCCGCCGTCCTCGGTCGGTTCCTGGGCGAGCATGCATGATCCACGCTCACAGCAGGCAGGCATCAATTCGAAGGGCCGCGCGAGGCAGGCCGTCGGTTGCCTGAACGGGGACAAGGGCAAGATGGCCGAGGGGCGATCGGACCAGCGCGAGGGCACGGCCAAGGAGAAGTCGGGGGCCGCGAAAGACTTGGCGGGGTAACGACCGCACACGGATCCCCGGACCGGGGTCATGCGAACTTCCTAGAACCACCTCAGCGCGGAGTTGGCGCAACCTTCCTTCTGGGACGAGCCGCCCACCGCGATCGAGAAGCCAGGCGCGCGCAGGAGATCTCGAGCCTGCCCGTCCGCCCCCCGCCGACCAGCTGGTAACGAACGATGAGTATCTCGAGCAGCCGAAGCAGCCGCTCGACCTCTGCTTGCGGAAATCTCTCGAGGGCGGAGAGCAAGACGGGGTGCACCTGCTGCCCGCCCAACAGCTTCAGGTTCCTCACGCGCTCCTTGGCCTCCTCGGAGTAGCCCGACCATAGCGGGTCGTCGGCGACCTCGAGCGCGGTGTACTGCTCGGAGGCGGCTAGCATGTCGCTGGACAACTCACCCGCATCGCCCCTTGACGAGACGCGCTCCTTGAAGCGGGCAAACAGCTGCGGATTCTGGACGCGCCCGTTGCGGGAGGTCCACCACGCCTTCAGGAAGTCGTCGGCCTTGACGTTGGTCAGGTTCGCCATCATCTGCGACCATCTCCCCTGGATGTCCCGCAGGAGCACCCCGTCGCCGGCCTGGCCGAACAGGTGATTCTTGGCCAGGTCGAGGACACTGAGGTCCAAGCCGCGGTCGTTGAGTGTCTCGAAGACGGTGTAGGCGTTCACCTCGCTGGGGACGTTCAGCGTGACCCCCTTGACGCTGTCCCGGAGGTAGCGGACCAGATCGAAGAGGCGGCGGGCGCCCTGTGCCGGCTCGTCCGCCTCCGACGCTATCTCGTCGACGCGGGCCCGGCAGAACAGGGCGGCCTCGAGCAACGCTCTGTTCGGATCGTAGCGGTTGAGCGCGGCCAGCTCCCGCCTGATGTCCTCCACCGGCGACTCGTGCACCACGCGCCTCACGAACGCGTCGTTGTTGGCCTGGTTGAGCACCAGGATCGGCTCCATCTCGTCCTCGCCAAGCTCGCGCGAAGCTATGTAGTCGCTCTGGATCTTTCGGAAGTCGTCCTCGAAGCCCCGGGCCGTAAGCCAGCTCCGGATCGCCGCCAGGATGATCACCGTCGTGGCCAGTCGCTGCTGGCCGTCGAGGATCGTGTACACGCGCTCCGACTCCGGCTTGAACACCATCAAGCCGACGAAGTACTCGCCCTGGCCGGAGTCCTTGGCGTCGTACACGTCCTTAAAGAGCTGATCCAGTTCGTCTTCCGTCCACGAGTAGTCGCGCTGGTGGTGCGGGATCAAGAACCGGCCGCCCTCCTTGAGCAAGCGCCCAATGCCCACCGTTGGCGCTTCTACCATCCTAACCTCCCGAAGTTGAAGCAGTCGCGGTCCATAAGATGCAGCGTGGTCCCAAGGTCTCGTTTTCCGGTTAGAGTCAAACTAGAGTCAACCGAGCCAAATGGGCCATAGGTCCTCCGACCACCTGTTGTCTTTTACCTGCAAATACGTGGTTTTCTGGGGCGCGCCCGGCAGGACTCGAACCTGCAACCTGCGGATTAGAAGTCCGCTGCTCTATCCAATTGAGCTACGGGCGCAGGCGACGCCGTGCGACGCGAGAGCGGGTGAGGGGGATCGAACCCCCATCGCCAGCTTGGAAGGCTGGAGCTCTACCATTGAGCTACACCCGCGCGCCGGTCTTCCGGGCTCTGCTGTCGGGGCGAGAGGATTCGAACCTCCGACCCCCTGCTCCCAAAGCAGGTGCGCTACCAGGCTGCGCCACGCCCCGCGGAGACCGGGGATGAGTATAACAAAGGGTGGCTTAGATGACGGCGGCCGGGGAGACGGCCTCTATCTCCTCGTCGAGGAAGCGGCTGCCGAGCAGGGCGAACTCTTCGGGGTCGGCGCTGCAGACGTAGGTGGCGTTGCCTTTGTCTTCGGTGTTGCGCGGGCGCCGCAGGTGGCCGCGGCGGGAGAGCATGCGGCCGACCTCGAGGGCGGTCTGGCCTGCGGAGGAGATCAGCCGCACCTCGGGCCCCAGGATGCGGTTGATGGGCGCGGAGATGAGCGGGTAGTGGGTGCAGCCGAGCACGACGGCGTCCACCCGCTGCCGCATGAGAGGCTCCAGGTACCCGGCTGCCACGGACTCCAGGGCGGGCCCGTCCACGATGCCCTTCTCGATCAGGGGCACGAACTCCGGGCACGCCTGCTCGTAGACCTCGATGCCGGCGTCCAGCGAGTGGACCGCCCGCCGGTACGCGGCGCTCCTGGCCGTGAGCTGCGTGGCGAGAACGCCCACGCGCCGGTTGCGCGTCTCCTCCACGGCGGCCCGGGCGCCCGGTTCTACGACGCCGATGATCGGGACGTCGAAGGAGCGCTGCAGGGTGCGCAGCGCCGCCGCCGCGGCCGTGTTGCAGGCGATCACGACCATCTTGACGTCCTGCTCGATCAGGTAGCGCACGATCTCGAACGCGAACCACCTGACCTCGGCGGGGTCGCGCGGCCCGTAGGGAACCCGCGCCGTGTCCCCGAAGTACACCGTGTGCTCGTAGGGCAGCCGGTCCCGGATCTCCGCGAGAACCGTCAACCCCCCGACACCAGAATCGAAAACCCCGATTGGCCGTGGATCGCTCACGGGGCCCTATTATATCTATTCGCTGAGCTTTCCCATAAACTCACCCGCAACGTGATCTCCTTTGGCAAAGACGGCAAGCGTTTCAAGTACCGCGTCGCCGGCCTCTGCGTCCATGACGGGTACGTGCTCCTGACGAAAGCGGATCAGGACGACTACTGGATCCTACCCGGCGGAAAGGTCGAACTCTCCGAAGACACCCGCACCACGCTCCGGCGCGAGTTGGTCGAAGAGACCGGTTACGAGGCGGAAATTAAAGACCTGCTCTGGATAGTCGAAAACTTCTTCCACCTGGACGAAACGCACTACCACGAACTCGCCTTCGTCTACGCCATCGCCCCCACGGACCCGGCCATTCTCGACGACTCCTGGTCCCACCAAACCACGGACGGCGACGTCCGCATCGAACTGCGCTGGTTCGAGCTGGACAAACTCGAGGCCGTCAACTTCCGACCGGCCTTCCTCAGGCCCCTCCTGCAAGACCCACCCGAGGCACCCCGGCACATGATCGTGAAAGAGCCATACCAGGGATAGGCCAACCGGCCGAAAGCCGCCAAAAGTGACGTGTTGACGAAATACGGGCCCCGGAAGGATCTCTCCTTCCGGGGCCCGACTCAGTGGAGGCGGCGGGACTCGAACCCGCGTCCGCGAGCGCGCCGTCCGTGAGATTCTACGAGCGTAGCTCCCGGTTTGTTTTCGCCTTTCGCGACGGACCGGGGCGCCGCCGCGGGGCTAGCCCGTTAAGTGTCCCCCAGAGGCTCCGGGCCAGAACCCCAGGGGTAGAGCCCACTTGATGACACCGGACCCCGGGCCGTGGGCCGCCCGGACCGATGGGCTACTCAGTTAATTAAGCAGCCAGAGCCATTTCGTTGTTGGCGTGTATCTTTGGTGCCGGCGTTTTACGAGTCTCCAGCAAACTCGGCTCGTCTCACTGGACGCTGACCACTCCCGTCGAAGCCAAAACGCCCCCATGAAGGGACTATTTTACCATCGCGCAAGGGTTCTTCAAAGCAAGAGCACGGGCGAGGGCCGTCTCGATCTTACCGGCGCAGGCTCTCCTTGACGGCCCGCTGCATCTCGCGTTCTGCCGTCTTGCGGGCGATGTCGCGGCGCTTGTCGTACTCCCTCTTGCGGCTGGCCACCCCGAGTTGGAGCTTCAGGTTGCCGTTTTTGGTGTAGAGCTTGAGCGGCACGAGCGTGTTGCCCTCGGTAAGCGTCTTGCCCGTGAGGCGGTCGATCTCCTTGCGGTGCAGCAGCAGCTTGCGCTCGCGCGTCGGCCGCTGCTCCCGGTGGGTGGCGTTCTCGTAGGGCGAGATGTGGGCCCCGATCAGGAACACCTCGCCGTCGCGCACCCGCGCGTAGCTCTCTTTGAGGTTGGCCCGGCCTTCCCGTATAGATTTCACCTCGGGCCCGGTGAGCGCGATGCCGGCCTCGTAGGTCTCCTCTATCGTGAAGTCGTGCAGGGCCTTCTTGTTGCGTGCAAAGTCTGTCATAGTCGTTTAACTACCCTCAGTTCGGCCCGCCTCATGAGCGGGAGTACGTCGATCAATTCTACCAGCACCCGGTCCCCCACCCTGTAGGAGACCCCGATCGCGTCGTTGGAGAGCACGACGCCGTTCTCCTCGAGCTCCCACCAGCCGGGGAGCTTGCTGACGTGGACGAGGCCGGTGGCGCCGGTCTCCAGCTGGACGAAGAGGCCGAAGGACGCCGTGCTCACTATGGTTCCTTCGAGGTCCTCCCCGACGCGTTCGCGCATCAACCACATCAGCGTGTAGTCGTCGGCGGTTCGCTCGCAGATCGCGGAGCGGTACTCCCGCTCGGAGATCGCGGTCGCCACCTCCGGCAGGTCCGCGGGCGCCTCGTCGCCAAGCAGCGCCCGGTGGACGAGGACGTCGGCGTAGCGCCGGATCGGGGAGGTAAAGTGCGTGTAGTGCTCCAGCGCGAGCCCGTAATGCCCCGCGTCTTGCGGGGAGTACAGCGCGCGGGGCATGGCGCGCAGGATCAGGTAGTTCACCGCGTCGGACTTCGCCATCTGGGAGATGGTCCCGAGGTTCTCCGGCGTCGGCTCGACCTGCATCCCGACCGCAGCTAACCTCACGCCCAGCGTCTCCAGGGATTCCTCGTCGGGCCGCTCGTGCACCCGGAACACGCCGCCGTTCTTGCCCGATAGCATCTTCGCCACCGCCTCGTTGGCGAGCACCATCAGCTCCTCTATAAGCTCCCGCGCCGGCGTCGAGCGCCGCGTGGTCGCCCCGACGGGCACATCGTCCTCGTCCAGCTCGTACTCGGGCTCCCGACCGCCGAGCTCCAGCTTGCCGCGCCGGGCCGCCCTCGTCTTCAGGCGCAGGGAGAGGTCGTAGGCCGCCCGGACGAGGTCCGCCTGCTCCGTCTGCCCCCCGCCGGCCAAAAACGCGTCCACGCCCCCGTACGTGAGCCTCGCGTCGCTGAAGATCAGGCTGCGAAAGGCGACGGCGCTCTGCACCCCGCCGTCCCCGGAGACCTCCATCTCGACCGTAACCGTCGCCCGCTCCTCGTTCGGCTTCAGCGAGCAGACGTCGTTGGAGAGCTCCTCCGGGAGCATCGGCGCCACCGTGCCCGGCAGGTAGACCGAGTTGCCCCGCAACGACGCCTGCTTGTCCAGCGCGGAGCCCGGCTCGACGAAGTGGGTCACGTCCGCGATGTGCACCCACACCCGGTAGCCGTCCCCAACGCGCTCCACCGAGATCGCGTCGTCGAAATCCTTCGCGTCGTCGCCGTCGATGGTGACCGTGGGCAGGTGACGCAGGTCGCGGCGTTCGCCCACGGGCTTGCCGGCCGCCGCCCCCGCCTCTTCCTCGACCTTGCGGGGAAACGTCCGCCCGGTCTCGATAGAGGCGAACAGGGCCTCGTAGACGTTGCGGGGGTCGTCTGAGGGCCCGATCACGCGCGTAACCTCGCCGCGCAGCGACCGGTTCATCTCCCTGGCGTTCACCAGGACGATGTCCCCGGCCTCCGCCCCGCGCCGCACCTTGCGGCCGACCAACACGGGACGCCGCTCCTCGACAAACAAGGGATCGGCGACGGAATACTTCCCCCTACGGACCAGCACGGCGGGGATGATCAAAGCCTGCCTCCGGTCTGAAAAGTCGCGAGAAGCACCTCAACGATTCTACCACGAGCCCTGTAGCACGCCGCCTCCGGCAGCTTATCGGCACAGCGCCGTTGGCGCCTTTAGGCACGCTTCGGCCAGAAGGCCTCGCCTTCAGCTTTCCGCCGTACGGGACCGGCCGCGTGACGGAGGCCGCTGCGGTCGTACAACCCAAAACGGTTACGCTACGACGCCTCGGGAAACGCCGCCGAATGTGGCGTGCCGAATGTGGCGTGCCGAAAGCGCGGGCAAAGCCGGCGCGGCCGGCGTGCTACGACGCTATATCTTTCTGAGGAACCTCGTGACCGAGAGGAAGCTGCCGACGACGCCTATTGCGACGCCTACTACGATGAGGATCAGGAGGATGGAGACCGTGTTGACGGCGTCGGCGGCTATCGGGACGAAGGTCAGCTCCTGGCGCGACCAGTCAACGAAGAGGAAGTTCAGCCAGACGACCGTGAGGGCGGCGAGGCCCGCGCCGAGGAGGCCCTGGATCAGGCCTTCCAGGACGAACGGCGTCCGCACGAACCCGTCCGAGGCCCCGACGAGCTTCATGACCTCTATCTCCTTGCGGCGGGCAAAGATGGAGAGGCGGATGGCGTTTGAGATCAGGAGCACGCTCGCGATCAGGAACAGTACCGTCGCAGCGTAGAGGCCCCAGATCATGTATGACGTGACGGAGTTGAGCCGCTCGATGGTCTGCTGCGGGTAGCTCAAGTTCTCCTCGTCGTACCCTTCGGCCTCGAGCTTACCCGCCACGCTGTTGGCGAGGTCGGGGTCGGTGAGCTGTATCTGCAGGGAGGCCGGCAGCACGCCGCGGTCGAGGTTCTCGTAGATCTCGGGCTGCTCCTCGAACGTGTCTTTAAAGGAGGCGAGCGCCTCGTCCTCGGAGACCCGATTCACGCTGGCGACCTCTTCCCAGCCCTTCGCCTTCTCCTCCAGGGCCGCCATCTCCTCCTGGCCCCGTCCCGGCATAAAGACCTCGACGCTCACGTCCTCGCGCACCGACCCGATAACGCCCTCGACGTGCGAGCTCACGAGCAGCCCGACCCCGAGGACGAGGATGCAGATGAACGTGGTGGTGACGGCGGTGATGCTCATGAGCAGGTTCAGGCGGATGTTCTTGAACGCCTCCCCCAGGAAGAAGCCCAGGTTAAACCTCATCTGCGTACGCCCCCTTGACCTTGTCGCGGACGATGCGGCCCTCGTCGAGGGCGACGACCCGCTTGCGCATGACGTCAACCATCTCGCGGTCGTGGGTGGCGACGACGACGGTGGTGCCTGTGCGGTTGATCCTGTGCAAAAGCTGCATGATGCCGACGCTCGTGTTCGGGTCCAGGTTGCCCGTTGGCTCGTCGGCGACGAGTATAGGCGGCTGGGAGACGAAGGCCCTGGCGATCGAGACGCGCTGCTGCTCGCCGCCGGAGAGCATCTCGGGGAACTTGTCCATCTTGCCCGAGAGGCCGACGAGGTCCAGGATCTGGGGCACCTTCGTCTTTATGACGCGCCGTCTCTGTCCCGTGACCTCCATGGCGTAGGCGACGTTCTCCGCGGCGGTCTTGTTCGGGAGCAGCTTGAAGTCCTGGAAGACGCACCCGATACCCCGCCTCAGTTGCGGGATGTGACGCCGGGAAACAGAGGAGAGCTTCGTGCCGTTTACGAAGATCGCGCCCGCCGAGGGCTCCATCTCCTTTATCATGAGGCGGACCAGCGTGGACTTTCCCGAGCCGCTGGGCCCGACCAGAAACACGAACTCGCCCTGATCTATCTCGAGGTTGAGCCGCTCGAGCGCGACCGTGTCCCTGCCATAGACCTTCGTGACGTTGCTGAATCGGATCATGACCTCTCCGGATGTGGCTTACCGCCCTCCGCGCGCGGCGGGGTCCGGCCCGAGGTTCCCCCTCCAGGAACTTTTTCGGCCACTGAAGACCTTAGCAACAAAGAGTGGCATTATCAACCGCCCCGCCCGAGCTCGATCCCGGAGACGTTCCCCGTGAGCACGACCGCCCCGTCGGTGGTCCTGGCGTCGGTGATGGTCGCCCCATACGGCAGCCCCTCAACCGGATACCGAAACGCAGTCCCCGCCAACAGCGAGTCCGCCAGATACCCCGGCACGGCCATCCCGGCCGCCCGCACGGAGCCGGGCCGGAAGACGAGCCCGTTCCCCTCGACGCCGACGCCGCCATCGACCTCCACCGGGAAGGTCGCGCCGAGCAACGACGCCTCCGACTTCACGGTCATGCCGCTGCCCCGCACGTCCACGCCGTTTACGGGCACGTCGGCGTTCTGCCGTGCCAGCCGCGAGACTTCTTCCTCAGGTACGGTTAGCCGCATACGTCCGGAGATCGGCCCCTCGACGACGGCCGTCCTGCTCCTGGCGCTCTCGCCCACGTCGACGCTGAACGGGTCGAGGTCCATCGTCACGTTCTCGGCGCGCACGCCCCGCAGATCCGTCGCCCCCGCGGAGATCCGGCCTCCCGAGAACTCGCCCAGGAGCATCCTCCACTGGGGATCGCTGTCCAACTCCACGTCGGGCCGCCCGGCCAACCCGAGCCGCTCCTGCGCCTCCCGCGCGACCAAATTCTCGAGCATGGTCGGCAGGACGAAGTACGGGACCATCACAAACACCAGGACGCCGAGCACGAGCAGGACGAACAGAAGCTTGCGCATCGTGAGGCTCTAGGCGGCGGTCCGGGACTTCAGGAAGGCGTAGATGAGGTTGTCGAGCTCGCCGTCCAGGACCCGGTCCACGTTGGCCGTCTCCTCGTTGGTGCGGTGGTCTTTTACGAGCTTGTAGGGGTGGAGGACGTAGGAGCGGATCTGGCTTCCCCACTCGTTCTCCGCCTTCTCGCCGCTCTGCGAGGCGATCTCCTGCTGCCGCTTCTCACGCTCGAGCTCGAAGAGCCTTGCTTTCAGGACCCGCATCGCGACCTCGCGGTTCTGGTGCTGGCTGCGCTCGTTCTGGCACTGCGCCACGATCCCCGTGGGCAGGTGCGTGATGCGCACCGCCGAGTCGGTCTTGTTGACGTGCTGCCCGCCGGCGCCCGAGGCCCGGTACGTGTCGACCTTCAGGTCCTTCTCGTCGACCTCGACCTCGACCGCCTCCCCGACCACGGGCGCGACGGCGACGGAGGCGAAGCTCGTGTGCCGGCGGCCGCCGGCGTCGAAGGGGCTGATCCTGACGAGCCGGTGGATGCCCCGCTCGGCCGAGAGAAGGCCGAAGGCGTACTCGCCCTTGGCCGTGAAGGTCGCGCTCTTGATTCCGGCCTCCTCGCCCTCGGTGTACTCGATGACCTCGAGGTCGAAGCCCCTACGCTCCGCCCACCTCCGGTACATCCTGGCCAGCATCTCGGCCCAGTCCTGGGAGTCCACGCCGCCGGCGCCGGGGTTGATCGTGAGGATCGCATCCCCCTCGTCGTACTCGCCGGAGAAGAGCCGGGCCACCTCCTGCTCCTCCAGCGACCCCTCGACCCGCCGCAGTTCTTCTTCCACTTCCCCGAGCAGGCCCGCCTCCCCGTCCGAGAGCTCCAACAGCTCCCCCGAGTCCGAGAGGCGCTCGCGCAGGTCCCGGAGAAGCTCGAGCCTGCCCTGAACCCGCGAGAAGCGGCCCGAGACCTCCCTGGCCGTCTCCTGGTCGTCCCAGAAGCCGGGCCGGCTCATCTCCTCCCCGAGCTCCTCGGCCTCCGCCTCCAGGCGCCCCACGTCGAAGAACGCCTCAAGCTCCGCGAGGCGCCCCTCGAGTTCCTGCGTCTTGTCCCTGAGCTCGGTCAACTAACCCGTCCGCACGTCGGGGGCGTCGGTTGAGCTTATCGGGACGTTCAGGGGCGGGGCGCCCGGCTGCCCGTGGCACTTCTTGAACTTCCTGCCAGACCCGCACGGGCACGGGTCGTTGCGCCCGACCTTCGCGTCGGCCTTGCGCGGGCTCTTGGGCCGCTCGTTCGGCTCTTCGGTGCCGCCGCTGTAGGAGTACTGCTGCATCTCCTCCTCGCGCAGCTTGACGTTCTCGATGCGGTAGATGTAGGTGACGTAGTCCTCTTTGAGGCCCCGCTCCATCTCCTGGAAGATGTCGAAGCCCTCCCGCTTGTACTCGACGAGCGGGTCGCGCTGGGAGAGCCCGCGCCAGCCGATGCCCTCGCGCAGGTAGTCCATCTCGTAGAGGTGCTCCCGCCAGCGGGAGTCCACCACAGAGAGCAGCGTCCGGCGCTCGGCCTCCTCGAAGGAGGTCACGCCGTCGCCGCGGGCGAGGCCGCGCTTCTCAAGCTCCGCCATCCGCTCGTCCCACTCGACCTTCCGGCTCTCCAGGCGCGCGCGGGCGTCCTCGAGGACCATCTCGGTGACCCCCTCGCTCGTCAGCGACTCTATGTCCAGCGCCTTCAGATCCACCGTGGCCGGGTAGAAGCGGTTGATCTCGGCCGAGAGGGAGTCCAGGTCCCACTCCTCCGGGTAGACGTCGGCCGAGGCGTAGTCGGAGACGACCTGCGTCAGCACGTCCTCGACGTAGTCCATGGTGTCCACGTTCTCGCCCATCAGGATGTCGCGCCTGATGCCGTAGATCACCTCGCGCTGCTTGTTGAGCACGTCGTCGTACTCGAGGATCCTCTTCCTCATCTGGAAGTTGCGGCTCTCGACCTGCTCCTGGGCCCGGCGCACGGAGTTTGAGATCATGCCCGCCTCGATCGGCACGTCTTCTTCCAGCCCGATGCGCTCGATGAGCCCCTGCATCCGCTGCCCCCCGAAGAGCCGGAGCAGATCGTCCTCGAAAGACAGGTAGAACCTGGACTCTCCCGGGTCCCCCTGGCGACCGGAACGCCCGCGGAGCTGGTTGTCTATGCGGCGCGACTCGTGGCGCTCGGTGCCGAGCACGTAGAGCCCGCCGAGATCCGCGACGCCCTCGCCGAGCTTGATGTCCGTACCCCTCCCGGCCATGTTGGTCGCGATGGTCACAGCACCCCGCTCGCCGGCCTCGAGTATCGTCTCCGCCTCCCGCTCGTGCTGCTTGGCGTTGAGGACGTTGTGCTTTATACCGCGCCGCTTGAGCAGGCCGGAGAGGTGCTCGGAGACATCCACGGAGACGGTGCCGACGAGGACGGGCTGGCCCTTCTGGTGGCGCTCGACGATGTCCTCGACGACGGCCTTGTGCTTGAAGGCCTTCGTCTTGTACACGAGGTCGTCTTCGTCCAGGCGGACCATGTCCCTGTGGGTGGGGATGGAGACGACCTCCATCTTGTAGGTGTGCATGAACTCGTCGGCCTCGGTGGCCGCCGTGCCCGTCATGCCGGAGAGCTTGTCGTACATCCTGAAGAAGTTCTGGATCGTCACGGTGGCGACGGTCTGGTTCTCTTCCCTGATCTGGACGCCCTCTTTGGCCTCGATGGCCTGGTGCAGCCCCTCGGAGTACCGCCGCCCCTCGAGCACGCGCCCGGTGAACTCGTCCACGATAAAGACCTGACCGTCCCGGACGATGTACTCCTTATCCTTATGGAAGAGCGTCTGCGCCCTGAGGGCCTGGTTGAGGTGGTTGACGAGGTTCGTGTTCACGTCGTCGTAGAGGTTCTCGACGCCCAGGGCGTTCTCGACCTTCTCCACACCGCTCTCGGTCGGGGCGACCTGGCGCTTTTTCTCGTCGGTCTCGTAGTCCTCGCCAGCTTTCAGGCGCGGCATGATGGCGGCGAAGCGGTAGTAGATGTCCGCGGCGCTCTCCGGCATCCCGCTTATGATGAGCGGGGTGCGCGCCTCGTCTATGAGGATGGAGTCGACCTCGTCGACGATGGCGTAGCTGAGGTCGCGCTGGACGAGCTGGTCCGTCGAGGTCGCGATGTTGTCGCGAAGGTAGTCGAAGCCGAACTGGGCGTTGGTGCCGTAGGTGATGTCAGCGGCGTAGGCCTCTTTGCGCTCGTCGAAGTTCAAGCCCTCCTGGACGAGGCCGACGGAGAGGCCGAGAAAGGAGTAGACCTCGCCCATCCAGCTTGCGTCGCGGCGGGCCAGGTAGTCGTTGACGGTCACGACGTGGACGCCCTTGCCGGTCAGGGCGTTCAGGTAGACGGGCATGGTGGCCGCGAGCGTCTTGCCCTCGCCGGTCTTCATCTCCGAGATCTTGCCCTCGTGCAGCGCTATGCCGCCCATGACCTGCACGTCGAAGGGCCGCATCCCTAAAGTGCGCCTGGACGCCTCCCGCACCACGGCGAAGGCCTCGGGCACCAGGCCGTCTACGGTCTCCCCGCTCTGGAGCCGGCCGCGGAACTCTTCCGTCTTCGCCTGCAGATCCTCGTCGGAGAGCTTCTCGATCTCGGGCTCAAGGGCGGTCACGGCCCCGACGCGTTGCTGGAGGACCTTGACCTTGCGGCCCTCGCCCATCCTCAAGATTTTTGTAAGCAGATTAGCCACTCGCGAACACCAACCTAGATCAGAAACAGTATGCGCCGGCCCGCCGCCGAGGGGACCGTTCCACGCAATAGTTTACAGCGAATCACCGGTTAGGTATTAGGTTCGAGGTTCGAGGTCGCCCGCTTCGCGGGCTTCAAGGTTTTGGTACGGTAGTCTGGACCCTGCTGCGCAAACCACCCCTAGAACCTAATACCTGAAACCTACCTCGCGGGCTCTATGAGCCCGTAGTTGCCGTCGCGACGCTTGTAGACCACGTTGATGTCCCCGCTCTCGGCGCTCGTGAACACGTAGAAGTCGTGGTCGAGCAGGTCCATCTGGAGCACGGCCTCCTCGGCCCCCATCGGCTTCATCTGGAACTGCTTTGTCCGCACGATCCGCGCCTGGAGGTTCGCCTCTTCCTCGGGGGTGATCGGCTCCTCGGGGGGTGGCGGGACGTTTTTGTCCTGGCCCTGCCAACGGTCGATCTGGCGCTCCCTGTAACGCCTGACCTGCCGCTCCAGCTTGTCCGCCACCTTGTCTATGGACGCGTACATGTCCTCGGAGGCCTCGGTGGCCTTGAGCACGGTCCCGTTGATGAACAGCGTGGCCTCCGCGACCTCCGCGTCCACCACCGAACGGTTGCGCGCGTGGATCAACTCCACCTCCGCCCGCGAGTCGCTCCTCTCCGAATCGAAGAACTTGCTCACCCGCTCGACTTTCTCCAGCGCGTACGCCTCCAACGCCGGCGTAACAGAGATATTCCGCCCCTTCACCAACACGTCCATGCGGTTGCTCCTCCCTTCGGTCGTCGCGGCACGCCGCCTTCGGCGGCCCTCAGCACGCTCCGGCTTTGCCCGCGCTTTCGGCTTCTTTACGGGTCGCGTGTTCGTGGCAGTTTCGGTCGGAAGCGGGAAAAATCCGAAAGCGGGGCCCCCGGAGCGCGGCGTGCTTTCTCATACCGTTCTGCACAGCGTCACGGCGTGGACTTCGGCGGCCCCGGCCCGCAGGAGGGCGCCCGCGCAGGCGCCGAGGGTGGCGCCGGTCGTGAGGACGTCGTCTACGAGGAGGAGCCTGCCCCGCGCGCGGGCTTTAGGCGCGAAGGCGCCGGCCACGTTGGCCCGCCTCTCGGCGGCCGAGAGCTCGACCTGGTCCCGTGTGCTCCGCACGACTTGAAGTGTATCCGATACGCCTGCGTTTATCCCGTGCGCGAGCCCGTGGGCGAGCAAGGCGGCCTGGTTGAAGCCGCGCTTTCTGAGCCGTTTGCGGTGTATGGGTACGGGCACTACCGCGTCGAACGGGGCGGTCCCGCGTAGGGTCCCGGACAACAGCGGGACGGCCAGCTTCTCGACGACGCGGGTGTAGCCGCGGTACTTGAGGGCGTGCACGATCTCCTTTCCCACGCCCTCGTAGCGCAGCGGCGCACGCACGCCCTCGAAGCCGAAGTCCACGTTCTTGCACTCTCCGCAAACCGGGGTCTCGAATGCCGTCGGGAGGCCGCACCGGCCGCAGGTCGGGCCCCAGATCCGGGGCAGGGCATCGAAGCAGGCGCGGCACAGGACGTCGCTCGCCCGTCCGTCACAAGAGAGACACCACTGCGGGTAGAAAAGATCGGCGAGCGCTTCGACATAAGCCTGCAAGCGTTATCCCCCTCGAATCGTTTGCAGAAAGCTGTCGGCTCCCTACATCAAAACCTTAAACGAAGGGCAGCTAACTTCCTAACTTCCCGAACCCGACGAGAAGCTGAACGCGAGGCCGCGAGGCCGGAGCCGTGCTGGGGGTCGCGAAGCGTCGTGCTGAGATCTGCCAAAGGCAGCGGTGCTGCGAAGCTAGAACCTGAGGCTGCGCGGGGGAAGAACGACGCCGGGGTTCACACGGATTCCCTGGTCGAGGACGTTGCTTTCGCCGACGACGCACCCCGCGCCGAGGACCGAGAGCCCTCGGACGATAGCGCCGCGGCCGACCCTGGCGTTGCGGCCTATGATCGAGCCTCGGACCACGGCCCCGGCCTCGACCTGGGCGCCGTCGAGCATGATGCTGCCCTCCACGACCGCGCCGCGCCCCACGCGGCAGTTTCGGCCGAGGGAGGAGCGCCCGCCTATGGTGGCGAGGTCTGAGATCTCGCATCCCCCCGCCACGGAGAGCGGCGGTAGGAGCTTGACGTTCTTGCCGCAACGGGCGTTCTCGGCCACGTCCATGTACTCGAAGGTCCCCCGGTTCGTGCCGACGGCGCCGGAGAGCACGTCGTGGGAGGCGGCCAGGTAGCTGCGCGGCGTGCCTATGTCCCGCCAGTAAGAGCTCGAGACGTGCGCCCGCAGGCGGCCCCGGGCCTGGAGTTCGGGGAAGATCTCGCGCTCGATGGAGACCTCCTGGCCGGCCGGTATCATGCCGAGGACCTCCGGATCGATGACGTAGACGCCGGCGTTTACGAGGTTCGTCGTCACCTCGTCGGCCGCCGGTTTCTCGATAAACCGCCTGACGACCATCTCGTGGTCCACCTCGACGAGGCCGTAGGCCGTCGGATCCTCCACGCTCGTCAGGGTGATCGTCGCCAGCGCGTCGGACTCTTTGTGGATCCTGATGGCCTCGGCCAGGTCCATCCCAGTGAGCACGTCGCCGTTGACGACGACGAACGGGTCTCCGTCCAAGTACTCCTCGGCGTTCTTTACGCCGCCGGCCGTGCCGAGCGCGTGCTCCTCGACGGCGTAATCTACGGAGAAGCCGCGCCAGCCGGCGAGGTACTCCTGGATCGGGTCGGGCAGATACCCCAACGAGAGTACGGCCCCGTCGACCCCCCCGCCGCGCAGGAAGTCCAGCATGTACCCCATAAAGGGCCGGTTGCGCAGCGGAACCAGGGCCTTCGGGATGTCGTAGGTGATCGGCCGTAGCCGGGTCCCCTGTCCGCCTACGAGGACTACGGCCTTCATGAGCGCCCGGGCCCGCGACCGCCGCCGGCCGGCGACGGTGCCAGGCGCTTCGATCCCGCGCGCAGTTGCGGCCTAGCCCAATCCCGAGCCGCCGGCGAGGGCGGAGATCGGGACGATGAGGAGGAAAAACAACGCCGTCAGGAGCGCAAGCACGTAGACGGAGGCCTTGAGAGCGCCGCCCCCGGGCGGCTCGGCGGCGTCAAGCGTCGGCTTCTCGAAGAACATGTTGCGGATGATGCCGAAGTAGTAGGGCACCGAGAGGACGCTGTTCACGACCAGCGCCCCGACGACCACGTAGACCAGCACGGACCCGGACTGGGCCCCGCTGAAGATGATCCAGGCCTTCCCCCAGAACCCGCTGAACGGGGGGATACCGACGAGCGAGGCCATAAAAACCCCCATGCTCGCCGCCAGCGCCGGCCTCGTGCGGAAAAGCCCGTTGAAGCTCTTCGCGTCCTCCCCTACGAGGTCAATGACGAGGAAGGCCCCGAGGTTCATCACCGCGTAGGCGGCGGAGTAGATGAGCACCGCCTCGACCGCCTGCCCCGCGCCCTGCCCCTGCAACGCCGCGAACGCCGCCAGGATGTACCCGGAATGCGCCACGGAGCTGTAGGCCAGCATCCGCCTCACGTTCCGCTGCCGCAGGGCGGCCAGGTTGCCGACGAACATCGTCAGGATCGCCAGGAAGGCCATCACCGCCGTCCACGTCGGCCTCGCCTCCGGCATCCCCTCCAGGAGTATCCGGAGCAGGACCGCGAAGAGCGCGGCCTTCGGGGCCACCGAGAGGAACGCCGCGGCGCTCGTCGGGGCGCCCTGGTAGGCGTCCGGGGTCCAGAAGTGGAAGGGCGCGGCCGAGACCTTGAACGCGAAGCCGGAGAGGAGCAGCACGAGGCCGAGCAGGGCGACCGGGGAGAGGCTGCCGGAGAACGTCCTGGCCACGTCCCCGAGAAGGGCCGAGCCGGAGACGCCGTAGATCAGGACGATGCCGTACAACAGCACCGAGGAGGCGACGACGCCGGTTATGAGGTACTTCATGCCGCCCTCGGCGCTCTCCCGCCGCCTCCGGTCGAAGGCGACCATCGCGTAGGAGGGTATCGTCGCGAGCTCTATCGCGAGGAAGATGCCGAAGAGGTCGCGCATGGAGACGACCAGGATGGAACCGAGCACGACCGCGAGGATGAGCGTCAGGTACTCCGGGGCGTCGCCCGTGTCGCCGGACCACCGGGCCGCCGCGAGCACGGCGAAGAAGGCGCTTCCGGCCACGATCAGCTTGAAGTAGAGGGCGAAGTTGTCCACCACGAACCCGCCCCCGAAGAACTCCCCGGAGAACCCGGCCGCGAGCAGGCCGGCGGCGCTCCCGAACACGGCGAGCGCCCCGAGGGCCGCGAGGCCGGCGACGACCCCGACGCTGCGCTGGAAAAACACGCCGACCATGAGAACCAGGATCAGGAACCCCACCGCCACGAGCTCAGGCAAGAGCGCGACGAAAGTCTGTCCGGTAACCACTATCCACCCCCTATCGCGCTAATAACGGCCTCCACGCCCGGACGCTGCACGCTTACCAGAAGCGCGGGGAAGACCCCGAACAGGACAAGCAAAACCGCGAGCGGCACCGCCGCCGCCATCTCCATCGGCCTCGCGTCCTCGACGGCCTCGTAAGCCGGCGTCTCTATCGGGCCGAAGACCACGCGGGCCAGCATATACAACAGGTACATCGCCGAGAGCACGATGCCTAAAGACGCGAGGATGCCCTGCACGGGATAGGCGTCGTACCCGCCCATGATGCTCATGAACTCAGAGACGAAGACCGCCAGGCCCGGCAACCCCATCGCCGCCATCGCCCCGAGCGCGAGCAGGCCCCCCGCCCACGGCATCCTGGCCGCGAGGCCGCCGAGCTCCCGGATCTTGCGCGTCCCCGTCCTCGCCGCGATCACGCCGACAAGCACGAACAGCAACGCCGAATAGAGCCCGTGCGTCACCTGCTGCAACACGGCCCCGTTCAGCCCGACCGCGTTCCCGGAGGCCGCCCCGAGCAGGATAAAGCCGAGGGTGCCGATCGAGGAGTAGGCGACGAGCGCCTTCAGGTCGGGCTGCGCGAAGGCCACGAACGCGCCGTAGATGATGTTTATGACCCCGAACGCCGCCAGGTAGGGCAAGAACGGCTGCACGCCCTGCGGGAGGAGCGGGATCGCGACCTTGATGAGGCCGTAGGTCCCAAGCTTCGGCAAGATCCCCGAGAGCACCACGTTCGTCGAGATCGGGCTCGAGACGTACACGTCCAGCAGCCAGCCGTGCAGCGGCACCGCGGGGACCTTCACCAGCAGGCCGAAGAGGATGGGTGCCGCCACCGCGATCTGGGCGGTCCTGCCCAAACCGCCCCCCGCCGAGAGCGCCTCCATCGCGTAGGTGCCGGCGAGGATGCCGAAGGCCAGGAACCCGGCCAGCATCACGGTGCTGCCGAGGAACGTGTAGACGAAGAACTTTATCGCCGCCTGGCGGCGGTTCTCGTCGCCCCAGATGCCGACGAGGAGGTACATCGGGATCAGCGTGATCTCGAAGAATATGTAGAACAGGATCAAATCCTCGGACGCGAAGACCCCGAGCATCCCGACCTCCGCGATAAACAGGATCGCGAAGTACTGCTTGAGGTTCTCCCGCACGTCGTAGGACGCGACCACGGCTATGAGCGTGAGCAGGGCCGTCAGGAAGAACATCCCGAACCCGAGGCCGTCGAGGCCGACCCGGTAGCCCATGTTGAGCGACTCGATCCAGGTGAAGTCCTGGGTGAGCGACGGGGCGTCGAGGCCGCTACCGTAGGCGAGGTAGATATAGAGCGTGAGCAGCAGCGGCACCGCCGCCACGGCGAGCGCCGCGTAGCGCAAGGGACGCTCCTCCTCCGGGAGCAGGAGCATCAGGATCGCGCCGAGAAGCGGGACGAAGATGGTTATCGTCGTGATCACAGCTTCACCCCCACGGCGAAGGCGGCTATGGTTATCACCGCTATGAGCGCCACGACGAGGAACGCGTACTGCGCCCCCACGATGACGCCGATGACGAGCACGGCCAGCAGGATAAAGAGCGCGTAGTTCTGCACCCCGCCCGTCTGGAACCGCTGCAACAGGCCGCCGGTCCCCATGGCGCCGCGCCTGACCCCGCCTACCATCCCGCCGAGCACGTTGCGGTCGAACCCCCTCGTCGCCCGCCCGAGCCACCTGGCGGCGCGGACGAAGGTCGCGCCGTAGAGCGCGTCGAAGTACCAGCCCTTGTCAAGGAACGTGTGTATCGGCGCGAACCTCCTCGCCAGGGCCCCGGAGCGTTCCGGCCTCTGGACGTAGAGCGCGTAGGCGAGCCCTATGCCGAGCAGCGCCACGGCCACCGAGATCGCGCCTAGCAAGAAGCTGAAGGAGTGTTCTTCGAGCCCGAGCGTCTCCGTCGCGAACTCGCTCGGCGTGACGAAAGCGGCGAAGTAGTCCCGGATCGGGAGCCCGAAGCCCTCGGGGATGCCGACCCAGCCGCTCACCACGGAGAGGAAGGCCAGGATCAGCATCGGCCCGGTCATGATCCCGGGCGACTCGGTTGCGTTCCTGGCGGCCTCCGTCCGGGGCTCCCCCATGAAGGCCACGAAGATCGCGCGGAAGATGTAAAACGCCGTCAGGAACACGGTCAGCAGCGCCATCGCGAAGAGCACGTACAGGTGCTCCTCGTAGGCGGACGCGACGATGGCGTCCTTGGACCAGAAGCCCGCGAAGGGGAAGATCCCCGAGAGCGAGAGCCCGCCGAGGACCATCGCCCAGAAGGTTATAGGCATCCTGCGCCTCAGGCCGCCCATCTCGAACATGTCGTACGAGTCCATCGCGTAGATGATGCTGCCGGCGCAGAGGAAGAGCAGCGCCTTGAAGAAGGCGTGGTTGTAGAGGTGGAAGACACCCGCCGTGTAGGAGCCGATCCCGAGGCCAAGCATCATGTACCCGAGCTGGGAGACCGTCGAGTAGGCGATCACGCGCTTGATGTCCCTCTTCACCAGCGCCATCGTCCCCGCCATAAGCGCCGTGAACCCGCCGATGTAGGCGACGACGAGCATCGCGCCCGGGCTCTGCACGAAGATGTCGTAGGTGCGGGCCACCAGGTAAACCCCCGCCGCGACCATCGTCGCCGCGTGGATAAGCGCTGAGACCGGCGTCGGCCCCTCCATCGCGTCCGGCAACCAGACGTGCAGCGGGAACTGGGCGCTCTTGCCTATCGCGCCGACAAAGACCAGCACCACGGCAGCCGTGAGCAGCGATCCGCCTATAAAGCCGGCCTGGGCGGCCTCCGAGATCCCCTCGAAAGCCGTCGTCCCGGTCGTCGACCAGAAGATGATGATCCCGATAAACAGCGCCGCGTCCCCGATCCTCGTGACGAGAAAGGCCTTCTGCGCCGCGTCGCGGGCCGAGCGCTTCTCGAACCAGTGGCCGACCAGCAGGTAAGAGCAGACGCCGACAAGCTCCCAGAAGATGTAGAGCTGGATAAAGTTCGGCGCCAGGACCAGGCCGAGCATCGATGCGGTGAACAGATTGAGTACCGCGTAGAACCAGGAAAACCTGCGGTCGCCCTCCATAAAGGCGCCTGAGTAGAGCTGGATCATGAGGCTCACGAAGCACACGACGACCAGCATCACCGCCGCCAGGCCGTCGATAAAGACGCCCATCGAGAAGACGCCGCCGTCGCCGAGGTTTATCCAGGGTTTCGAGAACTCTATGGGCGCGCCGCCGCCCGGGATGATCCCGGCGACGAACAGCAGGGCGAAGACGGAGAAGACGAGCGAGATCGTCACCCCGAGGATCGCGACGTACTGGGCGTTCTCCTTGAGCACCCTCCCGAAGAGCGCCAGGACCAGAAAGACCAGCGCCGGCAGCGCGGGTATCGCGGTGATGATTAGTTGTTGGCCGACCGTCTCCACTAAGCCGTCACCTTCCTAGCCCCTCATCGAGGTGACTTCGTCCACGTTCACGGTCCTCCTGGACCTGAACACGGCCAGCACTATAGCAAGACCCACCGCGATTTCCGCCGCGGCTATGGCGATCACGAGCACGGCGTAGCCCACCCCGAGCCCGCCGGCGTTCGGCAGAAAGTCCGCGAAGGCCACGAGCGTCAGGTTCACGCCGTTTATCATCAGCTCGACGCACATAAAGATCACGACCGCGTTCCTGCGCACCAGCGCCCCCCACGCCCCGATGGCGAACATGATCGCCCCGACTATGAGGTAAGCCTGGAGCGGCGGCGAAGCCAGCAGCGCATCCAGAACTGACTGCGCCTGCGCCGGCATTACTCCTCCACCCCCCGGTCGACGCCCGTGCCGACCTTCCGGCGGCTAACGACGATCGCCGCGACGATGGCGACCAGCAGCAACACGGAGACCACCTGGAAGAGCAGCGCGAAGATCTCCGACCCCGGCGACACCCCGAGCATGTCGCGCCCCAGCTGCGCCACCTCGCGCGGCCCGTTCCCGGCCTGCGCCGAGCTCCAATCCTCGATCCACAACACGTAAGAGAGGAACGCCCCGACGCCCGCCGCGACGCACAGCCCCGCCCAGAATTGGCGGTTGATTATGGTGCGGTAATGCCGAACCTGGGGCCTCTGGGTGAACATGATCCCGAACAGGATCACCACCGTAACCGCCCCGACGTAGATCAAGACCTGAAACGCCGCGAGCGACGGTGCGTTCAGCATCACGAAAAACCCCGCGACCCCAAGAAAAGACCCGGACATAAAGAGCGCCGAGTGGACCACGTTCCGGCTGACCACGACCCCGAGCGCGGAGACGAGCACCATCCCCGCGAGGAACCCGAACGCTATGGTCAAGCCGCCGCCTCTTTCTTCGGCGCCTTCTTCGCGGCCTTGGGCTTCTTCTTCACGGCCGGCTTGGGGTCTATCGTCGGGTCCACGGGGCGCTCACCGAACTGGCGGGCGAGCTCCAGGCGGTTGTACGCCTGGGCCTCGAACTCCTCCGTGTGGTAGATGCAGTTCACCGGGCAGACCTCGACGCACAGGGAGCAGTACATGCACCTGGAGTCGTCGATCACGAAACCGACCGCGTAGGGCTTGGCCTTTCCCGAGCCGTCGGCGTCGCGCTTCTCCTGCTCGATGGAGATGCAGTGGTCCGGGCAGATGCGCATGCACTGCAGGCACGCTATGCAGCGGTCCATGTCCACGGTGAGCATCCCGCGGCTGCGCTCGAACGTCTCCTTCTTGTATTCCGGGTACTGCCGCGTGACCTTGTTATCGAAGAGGTGCTTGAGGGTGATCCCCATCCCCTTCAAAATTCCCTGTCCTAGCTGGGGCATTTGTAAAAACCTTTCCTTTAAAACACCGAAGGGAGCAGGAGCATAGCGCCCGCGGTGACGAACAGCCAGATGAGACAGACCGGCACGAGTATCTTCCAGCCGAAATCCATGAGCTGGTCCATCCGGAGACGCGGGAGGCTCCACCGGATCCACTGGAACGTGAAGATGATGAGCGCCGTCTTTATGGCGAACCAGAGCCAGTTGAAGTTCCCGAGGTCCAAAAACTCGAAGGGCGGCTGCCAGCCCCCCAGGAAAAGCGTGGCGGTGATCGCCGACACCAGGGCCATCGAGGCGAACTCGGAGGCCTGGATCAGGCCCCACGTCATCCCGGAGTACTCGACCATGAACCCGCCGACGATCTCGCTCTCGCCCTCCGGCAAGTCGAAAGGCACCCTTCTGGCCTCCGCCACCCCCGCGATGTAGAACGTGATGAACATCGGCAACTGCGGCAGGAAGTACCAGTGCCAGAACCCGCCGCTCTGGGAGTTGACCACGTCCTGGAACGAGAGGCTCCCGGAGAGCATTATGACCCCGAGCAGGCTCAGGATCAGCGGCACCTCATAAGAGATCATCTGCGCGGCACCCCTCATCGCGCCCAGGAGCGAGAAGGTGGACCGGCTTCCGTAGCCCGCCATGATCAGGCCCAAAGCCCCGATGGAGGTCAGCGCTATAAAGAACACGACCCCGACGTTGAGGTCCGCGACCACCGACCTCGGCGCGAAAGGCACCACGAGCCAGACGGCCGCCGCCGGGAGGAACATGGCTATCGGGGCCCCCAGGAAGATCCACATGTCGGCCCTGTGGGGCATGACGTTCTCTTTGGTGAACAGCTTGACGACGTCGGCCGCCGGCTGCAAGAACCCCCGCGGCCCGACCCTGTTGGGCCCGTAACGCAGCTGTATGTAGGCGGCAACCTTGCGCTCCGCGAAGGTGAGGATGCCGGCCAGGTTCAGGACCAAAAACAGTATGAGGGCGAACGAGAGTAAAAGCCGAATCGGCTCCGCTTCGAGCAGGTTCAGAACCGTCTGCATTACTTGTCCCACGCCCCCGACACGGGATCTATGAGGCCCATGATCGGCATGATGTCAGGCAGGTAGTGGCCCGGCACGATCTCCTGCAACAGCTGCATGTTGACGGTGCACGGGGTCCGGTAGTGCACCCGGTAGGGCGTGTCCGAGCCGTCGGAGACGACGTGGACCGCGTACTCGCCGCGCGCGGACTCGACCCGGCCGATGCCGTCCCCCTCCGTCGGGCGGATGCGGCGGCCCATGTCCCCCATCACCTCGCCCTCCGGCAGGCTCTGAAGGATCTGCTTTATCATACGGATGCTCTGCCTGACCTCGCCTATCCTGCAGCGGTAGGAGGCCTCGACGTCGCCGGCCTGATCCGTGACGACGTCGAAGTCGAGGTTCTCGTACCAGCCGTAGGGGTAGTGCTTGCGCACGTCGAATTCCACCCCGGTGCACCGCAAGGGCACCCCGGTGAGGCCCATCTCCACGGCCTTCTCCGGCGTGATCTTCCCCACGCCGCGCGTGCGGGCTATAAAGATCTCGTTCCCCTCTATGAGGTCTATAAAGTCGGGCTGTAGCCGGCTCTCGAGGCCCTCTATGTACTCCCACATCTTCTCGGGCATGCCCTCGGGCAGGTCGGCCTTCACGCCCCCGAGCCGGATGTAGTGGAACATCATCCTGGCGCCGGTCACCTCTTCCATGATCGACTGGATGCGCTCCCGCTCCCTGAAAGCGTACAGGATCGGGGTGAAGGCCCCGAGCTCCAGCAGCAGGAAGCCCAAAGAGGGTATGTGGCTCATGATGCGGCTGAACTCGTTCATCAAGGCGCGGATGGCGTCGGCCCGCGGCGGTATCTCCACGTCGAGGAGCTTCTCCACCGCCAGGCAGTAGCCGTACTCCATCGCCATGTTGTTCATGTAGTCGATGCGGTCGGTGATCGGGATGACCGCGGGGTACATGCGGTTCTCGGAGATCTTCTCCTTGCTGCGGTGCAGGTACCCCATCACGGGGTCGCAGCGCACCACGGTCTCCCCGTCGAGCTCCAGTATCAGGCGCAGCAGGCCGTGCATGGCCGGGTGCTGGGGCCCCATGTTCATGTCGATCGTCTCTAGCCCGAACTCGTCCCTGATGTCGGGGCTGGCGAGCCTGCCGCTCGCCGGCTGGGTGAGGGCCGTTCCTTCCGTCCTGCGCTCTTCGCCAAGCATCCCTACCTCAACCCCTCGAACGTGCGCCTGGTGCTGATCTCGAAGCTCTTTAGCAGCGGGTGGTGGTCGAAGTGGTCCTGCCACATGTACAGCCGCCTGAGGTCCGGATGCCCCTTGAAGGCCACCCCGAACATGTCGTAGGCCTCCCTCTCGTGCCAGTTGGCCGTCGGGTAGATGCCGGTAACGGAGCCGATCACCGGCTCCTCGCCCTCTATGGTCGTCTTCACCCTGACCTGCGCGCCGCGCAGATCCAGGAGCTCGTAGGTCAACTCGAAGGAGCCCCGCCTATCCACCACGGTGATAAACGAGAGGTGCAGTATGCCCAGGGTCTCGCGCGCGGTGGTCAGCACCGCCGGCAGATCGCCGGGCTTCACGACCACCAGGACGAGGTTGCCCTCGACCGAGGAGTCTTCGATCCCGTGGCGGCCGTTGAAACCGTCGAGGTAGCGCGAGAGGCGGGTCTCCAGGTTCCCCTCCGGCAGCGTCACGGCCATCTAGGCCGTCCCCTTCGGGTCGGCCGGCTCCTCCGGGGAGCCGTTCTTCTGGCCGCCGGCCTCGGCGGTGGCCGTCGCGGTCCCGCCGTCGGCGGCCTCCTTTTCGGCGGCCTTCTTCGCCCTCGCCTCCTCCTTGAGCTTCTTTTTGACGTCGGACGGGATCCAGCCCACGTCCGTCTGGGAGGCGGGGGGCATGCCCTTGCGCTCGAAGACGTAAGTACGATCGAGAGGCCGGATGCCCTCGAGTCGCGGCGCCTTGCCCGCGCTTATGTCCGTGTACTCCCGCTCGGGGAGGTACTCCATGACGTTGCCGTCGTCGTCGACGAGCGACGGGCGCGGCCTGTTGTAGCCGACCTGCTGGTCGCGCTCTATCTTTTTCTGCAGCGTCATGATGCCGAAGATGAGCGCCTCGGGGCGCGGCGGGCAGCCGGGCACGTACACGTCAACGGGTATTACCCTGTCAGCCCCCATCAGGACTGAGTAGCCGTCGAGGAACGGGCCGCCGGAGATGGCGCAGGCCCCCATCGCTATGACCCACTTGGGCTCGGGCATCTGCTCGTAGAGGCGCGTCATCCGCTCGGCCATCTTGGTCGAAACGGTGCCGGAGACGATCATCACGTCGGCCTGCCGCGGCGAGGCCGTGAAGAAGCCGGCGCCGAAGCGGTCGAGGTCGTTGTGGGCCATCCCGGTGGACATCATCTCTATGGCGCAGCACGCCAGGCCGAACTGCAGCGGCCAGAGCGAGTTCTTGCGGGCCCAGTTAAAGAGCTTGTCCGTGCTCGTCGTGAGCATATTCGGTTCGTTGAACTGCTGCATTACACCCACTTAAGGGCCCCCTTCTTCCAGGCGTAGACGAGACCTACCGTCAGGATCACTACAAAGATAACCATCTCCACAAACCCGTAGAGGCCAAGATCCCGGTAGATGACGGCCCACGGGTACAGAAACGCCGCCTCCACGTCAAAGATCAGGAAGAGCAGCGCGAATACGTAGTAGCGCACCGGAAAAGGCCGCCACGGGTCGGTCACGGTCGTCTCTCCGGTCTCGTAGATCTGCCCCTTCGTGCCGGAGCGCCGGCCCGGGGAGAGCAACCGCGCGAGCACCAGGGTCGTCGCCACGAAGCCGGTTATCAGCAACATGAAGATTCCCACGTACAGGTAGAGTACTCCGTAAGAAGAGCCCTGCTGCAACAGACCTAGAGCCAAACCGAACCTTTCTACCCGATAACTGCCCGCAATATACTCTTGTGGGTAAAAACTTTCAAGGAGTAACTAAGCGTAGCAAACGACGATTAAGTACCGTCGTCGACGTTCCTTTAGAAGGGCGTAGGAATCCCGTCCTCAGCGGCTCTTGCCGTTGCGGCCGGCGACGATCCCCCCATCCGTTGACAGGGGGTGTGCGTTGGTTAGACTGGATACAAGGGTTCTCGGAGGCGAGAAGGGATATTTTAGTGGCCTACGTCATAACCGAAGCGTGTATCGGCACGAAGAACACGGCTTGCGTGGGGGCATGCCCGGTCGACTGCATCTACGACGCCGACGACCACTTCGTGATCAACCCCGCCGAGTGCATCGACTGCTCGATGTGCATGCCCGAATGCCCGGTGGAGGCCATCTACCCCGGCGACGAAGTGCCCGAGGACATGCAGCACTACGTGAGCAAGGCCGCCGAGTTCGACTACTCGACGACCGCACCGGGCGTCGAGGTCAATCCGTAGGACGAACGTCCGGGGGCGGGGGATCATGGCCGAAATAAAGCAGCGCAGCCTCGAAGAGGTCAAGACCCTTAGCGTCGAGGAGGCCGTGGAGATCATGCGCCAGGCAGGCATCGTCGGCGCGGGCGGCGGCGGTTTCCCGACCTACTTCAAGTACAAGTCTCCCCTGCCGCACCTGATCGTCAACGCCACCGAGAGCGAGCCCGGTTACTGGGGGGACAAGCTCCTGCACAAAGAGCACCTCGACGAGTTCCTCCAGCTCTTCGACGCCTTGAAGACGGTCTTCGGGTTCGAGCAGATCTCCATGGGCGTCCACGAGAAGGACCGGGAGTGGTTCGCCGACTACGCCGAGCACGCCGGCGACGGCGTCTTCGACATCCGCTACGTGCCGAACACGTACGCGCTGGGCGAAGAGAAAACGCTCGTCAAGCACGCCACCGACGCCAGGGTGCCCCGGTTCGTGGACACCCCGGACGGCATAAGGCGCCCCGGGATGCCGCCGGACGTCGGCAAGGTCATCAACAACACGGAGACCTTGCTAAACGTCTACAACGCGCTCTTCCTCGGCAAACCCCTTACCACCAAGTTCTTCACCCTCTACGGCGAGGAAATCGAGACGAACGTCTACGAAACGCCGATAGGCGCCGCGGTGAGCGAGGTCCTGAAGATCGCGGGCCTGGGCCTGGAGGATTCTGGCCACCTCTCGGTCCTGGACGGTGGGCCCTACCTCCACGACGTCAGCATCGAGGCCGTGGGCGAGGGCGACGCCTACGTGCGCCGGATGACCAACGCCCTCTTCCTGATCCCGCGTGGCCGGCAGGGCAAGGAGTACGCCAACATAGAGACGGAATGCCCCGAAGACGGCATCGTCTCCCTGGTCGGCAAGATCTCGGGCGTGGACCTCCCCTTAGGCGGCGGCCTGTTAAAGCCGGCCACGCCGCTCGTCTGCGAAGGCGACGAGGTGGAGTACGGGCAGAAGATAGGAGAGCCGGTTGACGAGGGCTTCTCCATCGGCGTCTGGGCGAGCGTGGGGGGCGCAATCTCCACTATAGAGAACGACATCGTCGCCATCTCGGGCGGCGCGATTCCCCAGGAGGATGCTGAAGCCGAGGCCGAGGCGACGATGGCCGGCGGCGCGTCACCCCGCGGCGAGGCCGAGCCTTTCCGGGAGGCCGACTCGAGCAAATAGGCTCCAGGGGTAGTCGGCGGGGTGGGGTCCCGACGTACACGCCCATCACGAGCTCAAAGCCTCCGAAGGAGGGGAGCTCGAACCTGATACCTCCTTACCGACGGCTCTTGCCGTTGCGGCCGACGATCTGGACGAACTGCACGATCATCTGCCGGTAGGTTTCTAGGGTGCCGGTGACGACATACTCGCTGGGGCCGTGGTGGCCGCCGCCGACGGGCCCGAACTCCACGCCCGGCACCCCGGCCCGCTGGAAGTAGACGATGTCGCTCGCCCCGTGGCGCCCGACGCCCACCGGGTTTCCGTGGAAGTGGCGGGCGGCGACCTCGCGCAGGGTCTTCACGTAGGGGTTGGCGCGGGAGACGTAGGCGGGCTCGCGGCCGGACAGGATCTCGACCTCGGCGGGAAGGTCTACCGACCGGATCTGGCGCGCTATCTCCTTCGGGTCCTGGCCGGGCAGGTAGCGGATGTCCAGGTCGTAGGTGCAGCGGTCCGGGACGCGGTTGAGCACGTCGCCCCCGATGATCCTGGCGAGGTTGACGCTCGGGTACGGGAAGAGGTCCGACCTCTCGGCGGCGAACGGCAGCTCCAGAACCCGGCGGTAGTGCTCGTAGGCGAGAAGTGCCGCGTTCTTGCCGAGCCAGGGCTGGGAGCCGTGGGCGCTCTTGCCCCGCAGCGTTACGCGCAGGTCGAGCACGCCCTTCGCCTGGGTTCCGATGTGGAAGTCCGTGGGCTCCCCCGTGATGAGGAAGTCCCCGACGTGGCCGTGCCCGATCAGGACCTCCGCCCCGTTCGGACCGCCGTGCTCCTGCTCCTCGTCCGGCACGATAAGAAGCTCCACGGTCGCCTCGCAGCCGACCGACCGCAAGTCCTCGACGGCGTACATCATCGCCGCCAAGGCGCCCTTCATGTCGTAGACGCCGCGGCCGTAGAGCTCCTCGTGTTCCTCGCGCGCCTCGAACTGGCCCTCTTCCCCTGGAACCACGTCCACGTGGCCGTGGAGCAGGATCCTCGGCTCCCCCGAACCGACGCGCACGACGAGCGAGGTCAGCTCACCCTTGGAGCCCGCGCCACCGTACCGGATGGTCTCCAGCCCCCGAGCCCCGAACCACCCGTTTATAAAGTCCATCGCGGACAGGGCAACGCCCGGCGTATACGACCTGTAGCGGACGAGCTGCCGGGTAAGGGCGAGCACCTCCGTACTATTCTCCACTACCGCCAGATCCCGCCTCCAGAGCGCCTCGGCATTCAACGACGAGAGTCTACTCTATCTGCAGGACGGTATGCGAATCGAAGGCACCGCCAGCACTTGGACTCTTCGGCCGAAAATGCCGGGGGCGAAGCCCGCGAAACAGGCCGAAGCGTGCTGAAAGACGCAAAGCGCCGCGCTGAAAGCCGGCGGAGCCGGGGCGTGCTAAGAAGCCACCGGCGCGCCGGCCTCGAAGGCCACGGTCGCCCCGAGGGCGGTTAGCTTCTCTTCGAAGAGCTCGTAGCCGCGCAGGATGTGGTTGGCCCCGTCCACGACCGTTGTGCCGTCGGCGGTAAGGCCGGCCATGACGAGGGCGGCGCCGCCGCGGAGGTCCGGCGACTGGACGATGGTGCCCGCGAGCCGGCGCGGGCCGCGCACGAGCGCCCGGTGGCCGCCGAACAGGTCTATGCCTGCGTCCATCCGGTTGAGCTCTTCGGCGACCTGCAGACGGTTCTCGTAGACGTTCTCCGTCAGGATCGAGGTCCCCGACACCTGGGTGAGTAGCACGAGCATCTGGGCCTGCAAGTCCGTCGCGAAACCGGGAAACGGCAACGTCGAGACGTCCACGCCGGCGAGAACGGCCGGGTCCCCGACCCGCGCCCGGATACCCGGCGTGCCGGGGGAGGCTTCGATCTCCACGCCCATCTCCCGGAGCTTGTCCAACTCCATCTTGAGGTGCTCGGGCGCGGCGTTCTTGACGAACACGTCCCCGCCGGTCGCCGCGGCGGCCATCAGGAACGTCCCGGCCTCGATGCGGTCCGGCATGACGGTCCACTCGGTCGGCGCCAGCTCGTCCACGCCCTCGATGACGACGCGTCCCGTGCCCGCGCCCATCACGCTCGCGCCCATCGCGTTCAGCATGTCCGCGATGGCCACGATCTCGGGCTCCCTGGCGGCGTTCTCGATGATGGTCATACCCTCCGCGAGCACGGAGGCCATCATCACGTTCTCGGTGGCCCCGACGCTCGGGTACTCGAAGATGATCTCCGTCCCCTTGAGCCCCCCAGGCGCCGTCGCCTTGATGAAACCGTGGTCGAGCTCCACGTCCGCCCCGAGCCGCCTGAGCCCGTCCACGTGGAAGTTGAACTTCCGAAGCCCTAAGTTGCACCCGCCGGGCGCCGAAACCTCGGCCTGCCCGAACCGCGCGACGAGCGGGCCGAGCACCACGAGGCTCGCCCTCATCTGGCGCACGAGCTCGTAGGGTGCCGTGTAGGAATCGACGCTGGACGCGTCTATCTCCAGCGTGTGCCCGGAAAAGGAGGTCTTGACCCCGAGCTCGTCGAGCAACGAGATCATGGTCCAGACGTCCTTGATGCGCGGTACGCCGTGCAGGACGGTCTTGCCCGGCGCGAGAAGCGCCGCGGCCACGAACTTCAGGGCCGCGTTCTTGGCCCCCGAAACCTCGACCTCGCCGTTTAGCCGCGCCCCGCCCTCGACGTAGAACCTCTCGGACACCGGTCCCCCTCTGTGTCTCCCGAACTGTATGCCCTCGAAGGGCTATCTCGTAGCCACACTATGCCCGCGTAATGTCACAAAGTGGTTACAACCGCGTTAAGTCTCTTTGGGCGGCCCTAGCCTTGCCCGTACCGGCCGGCCACGCGCATGAGATTCTCCCCCATCCTGCGCTTGCGGTCGATCTCGGCCCGGACCCTTTCACGATCTTCGTCGTCTTCGGAGATCTCCGAGAGCTCGCGCTCGGCCTCCTCGACCTGGTTGCCGGCGGCTTCGACATCGATCTCGCCCGCCTCGACGGCCTCTTCGACCAGGATCTGGACGAGGTTCTCCGCCACCTTGAAGAAGCCGTCTGAGGTGGCGAAGACGTGCAGCTCCTCGCCCTCCCTGATGCGGACGTCCCCGACCTCGGCGGTGGAGACGAGCGGGGCGTGATCCACCATCACCCCGACGTCCCCGTCGGCTATGCGGGCCATGACGAGGTTGGCCTCCCCGTCGTAGACCATCCTCTCGGGCGTGATGATCCGGCAGAAAAGTGTCCGGCCCCCGCCCCCCTGCCCGCGGTCCTCCGACAACCTAGCCGACCTCGCCCGACTCGCCGGCCGGGGCGGTCGCCTGCGGCTGCTCCTCCTGGCCGTTCTCGGGATCCTCGTCCCCGGGCTCCGCGTCCCCGGACTCGTCGTCAGAAAGCGTCTTCGCCTTCTCGATGGCCTCGTCGATCCCGCCGACGAGGTAGAAGGCCTGCTCTGGCAGGTCGTCGTGGCGGCCCTCCACGACCTCCTTGAACGACCGGATCGTCTCGTCGAGCTCCACGAACTTGCCCTCCAGGCCCGTGAACTGCTCGGCCACGAAGAACGGCTGGGAGAGGAAGCGCTGCAGGCGGCGGGCCCTACCCACGATCACCTTGTCCTCCTCGGACAGTTCGTCGATGCCGAGGATGGCGATGATGTCCTGCAGCTCCTTGTAGCGCTGCAGGATGTTCTGCACCTGCTGGGCCACCTGGTAGTGCTCGTCCCCGACTATGGACGGGTCCAGGATCGTCGAGGAACTCGTCAGCGGGTCCACGGCCGGGTAGATGCCCTGCGCCGACAGAGAGCGGGAGAGCTCCACCGTGGAGTCGAGGTGGGCGAACACCGTGAAGGGTGCGGGGTCGGTAAAGTCGTCGGCGGGGACGTAGACGGCCTGGAAGGAGGTGATCGAGCCGTTCTTGGTCGAGGTGATCCGCTCCTGCAGCGCCCCCATCTCGGTGCCCAGGGTGGGCTGGTAGCCGACCTCGGAGGGCATCCTGCCCATCAGGGCGGAGACCTCGTTGCCCGACTGGACGAAGCGGAAGATGTTGTCCACGAAGAAGAGCACGTCCTGGCCCATCTCCTCGCGGAAGTACTCGGAGATGGTCACACCGGTGAGCGCGACGCGGAAGCGGGCGCCGGGCGGCTCGTTCATCTGCCCGAAGACCATGGCCGTGTTCGGGAGTACGCCGGCCTCCTCCATCTCCCCGTAGAGGTCGTTCCCCTCACGGGTCCGCTCCCCCACCCCGGCGAAGACCGAGGTGCCCTCGTACTGCAGCGCGATGTTGTTGATGAGCTCCGTGATGAGGACCGTCTTGCCGACGCCGGCGCCGCCGAAGAGGCCGGCCTTGCCGCCGCGTCGAACCGGGCAGAGCAGGTCAATAACCTTGATGCCAGAGACGAACTGCTCGGCCTGGGTGGTGAGGTCCTCGAAGCGCGGGGAGGGACGGTGGATCGGCCAGAACGCGTCCGGCTCCTCCACCGGGCCTATCTCGTCCACCGGCTCCCCGAGGACGTCCAGCACGCGGCCGAGCACGTTCTTGCCGACCGGAACGGAGATCGGGGCCCCGGTGTCCGTGACGTCCAGGCCGCGCCTGAGGCCGTCTGTGGAGGACATCGCCACCGTGCGGACCATGTCGTCGCCGAGAAGCTGCTGGACTTCGAGCGTCAGCGTCGTCTCCTCGCCGTTCACGTCCAGGGGGACGGTGAGGGCGTTGTAGATCTCGGGTATCGTCTCGGCCGGGAACCTGATGTCCACGACCGGCCCCTTGACCTCCACCACGGTCCCGACGCCGCTCTTTACCTCGCCGTTGCCACCGTTCTGACCGCCGCGCTCGGCGGGTTGGCCGTCGGGGGCACCGTTGCCGGTCTGACCGGCCCCGACGGCGCCCTCGCGGTTTCCGAATGTCGTGCGGTTGAACTCCTGGCCGCTCTCGCCGACCGCGCGGGAATCCTCAGCCGGGGCCGCGGATGCCTCGTTTCCGGGCTCATCGCCGGTGTCGGCGTTCGTAGTCCCTTTCAGCAGATCCCTGGCCTTGTCTTTGGCCGCTTCGAACTTGTCCACTAGCCGTGCTCCTCCTTCAAAAATCGCCCTACCCCGCGGCGAGGGCGTCCGCGCCCGCCGCGATCTCGATGATCTCGCCCGTTATCTGGGCCTGCCGCGCCTTGTTCATCTGCAACGTCAGGCTCTTGGCGAGGTCGTTGGCGTTATCCGTGGCGTTCTTCATAGCCGTCATGCGCGCCCCGTGCTCCCCGGCAGCCCCTTCGAGCAGCGCCTGCCACACCATCGTCTCCACGTAGCGCGGCACGAGCTGCTGGAGCACCGTCTCGGGGTCCGGCACGTACTCCATGTACGCCAGGTTGTCGTCGCGCTCCTCGTCCTCGCCGTTCTCTTCCCCCTCGTCGACCGGAATCAGGCGCTTGAGGACCGGGCGCTGGGTGAGGGCGCTCTCGAAGCGGTTGAAGATCAGGTACACCTCGTCGGCCTTCTCGTCTTCGAAGAGCCCCGTAAGCGCCCGCCCGATCTCGCGCGCCTGCTCGTAGGTCGGGCTGTCGGTGTAGCCGGTGTAGACGTGGTCGAGCTCGATGTTGCGGAAGCGGAAAAACGCGACGGACTTGCGCCCGCTCGCGACCTGCCCGAGCTCCGCCCCCTGCCCCTTCTCGGCCCTGAACTGGGCCGTGCGCCGCAGGACCTGCGCGTTGAAGCCGCCGGCGAGCCCCCGGTCGGCGGTCAGGGTGGCGACGACGATGCGGCGGACCTCCCGGCCCGCGAGCAGCGGGCTGTCCCCGCTCGCGCTGCGGGAGACGTCGCGCATCATCTGCTCGACGTTGTCCGCGTAGGCGCGGGCCTTCTTGACGCGCGCCTCGGCCTTGCGGAACTTCACCGCGGAGACCGTCTGGAGCGCCTCCGTGACCTTGGCGATGTTCTTGACGGAGCCGATCTGCCGTTTGAGATCCCGGAGGCTCGCCAAACCCTAGCTCCCCTCGTCCTCGGCGCCGTTCGATTCGCCGCCGGAAGATCCGTTGGCGCTCGCGTCGACGATGCTGCCCGTCTGGGGCTCGTAGTTCTCGTTGAAGCGGCCGGTGGCCTCCTTCAGGTTCTCGCGCGTCTCGTCGGAGACCTGCTGCTCCTCGCGGATGGAGTCGAGGATCCCGCCGTGGCTGTCGCGCAGGTAGTCGCGGTACTGGGCCTCCCAGTCCGGGACGTCGTCCGTCCCCACCTCGTCGAGGTAGCCGTTGGCGGCGGCGAAGATCACCGCGACCTGCTCCTCCACGGGTATCGGCTCGCGCTCGTTCTGCTTGAGCATGGCCGTGAGGCGCTCGCCGCGGTTGAGGGTCTGCTGGGTGGCCCTATCGAGGTCGCTGCCGAATTGGGCGAAGCTCGCAAGCTCCTGGTACTGGTTGAGGTCCAAACGGAGGGTACCGGCCACGCTCTTCATGGCCTTGATCTGGGCCGACGAGCCCACGCGGCTCACGGAGTTGCCCGTGTCGATAGCCGGCCGCTGGCCCGCGTTGAAGAGGTCCGAGTCGAGGAAGATCTGTCCGTCGGTGATCGAGATGACGTTGGTCGGGATGTACGACGAGATGTCCCCGGCCTTCGTCTCGACGACCGGCAGCGCCGTAAGCGAGCCGCCACCGGCGGCGTCGGAGAGCTTGGCCGCCCGCTCCAGGAGGCGCGAGTGCAGGTAGAACACGTCGCCGGGGTAGGCCTCGCGGCCCGGCGGGCGCCTGAGCAGCAGCATCATCTGCCGGTAGGCGACGGCGTGCTTGGAGAGGTCGTCGTAGATCACGAGGGCGTCCTCGCCGCGGTTCATGAAGTACTCGCCGATGGCGCACCCCGCGTAGGGGGCCAGGTACTGGAGCGTCGCGGACTGCGAGGCCGAGGCGTTCACGATGGTCGTGTAGTCCATGGCGCCGGCCTCCTCGAGCGAGGAGACGATGCCGGCGACCGAGGAGTCCTTCTGGCCGATGGAGACGTAGATGCACCTCACGCCTTGGCCGGCCTGGTTGATGATCGCGTCTATAAGGATCGAGGTCTTGCCCGTCTTGCGGTCCCCGATCACGAGCTCGCGCTGCCCGCGGCCTATCGGGATCATCGCGTCTATGGCCTTAACACCCGTCTGGAGCGGCTGCTTTACGGGCTGGCGCTTGATGATGCCCGGCGCCACGACCTCGACCGGGACCTGCTCCTCGGCCTCGATCTCGCCCTTACCGTCCAGCGGACGGCCCAGGGCATCGATCACCCTGCCGAGCACGCCCCCGCCGACCGGCACGCTCGCCAGGCGCTCCGTGCGCCTGACGACGTTGCCCTCCTGGATGTGGGTGTCGTCGCCGGCGATGATGACGCCGACGTTGTCCTCTTCGAGGTTGAGGGCGAGGCCCGTGATCTTGTTCCCGCGGCTGTCCTCGAACTCGAGCATCTCCTGGTACATGGCGTTCGTCAGGCCGTGGACGCGCGCGATGCCGTCCCCGACCTCCAACACCTGCCCGACCTCCTCGGTGCGGACCCGGTTCTCGTAATCGGTTATGGCGCCTTTGAGTATGGAGGAGATCTCCTCCGGCCTGAGCCTACCCACTAAACAACACTCCTCTCGAGCATGCCCTCCCGGAGGCTCTCCAACCGCCCCCGGATACTTCCGTCCATCATCTGCCCCCCGAACCGGAAGACCGCGCCACCCAGAAGATGCGGGTCGACCCGCGTCTCGAGCACGACCTCCCGGCCCTCAAGCACTTTGCCCAGCCGCTCCCTTAGCCGGCCCATCGCGTCTTCCGAAAGCTCGACCGCGGTCGTAACCTCCACCTCGACGCGGCCCAGGTGTTCTTTGACGAGGTCCTCGTAGCGCCGCGCCACGTCCTCTAGTATATGCTCGCGCCCGTTGTCTACGAGGATCTTGAGAAAGTTGCGGGTGGAGAGCGTCATGCCCTCGGTGAGGGCGTCTATGGCCCGGCGCTTCTCGCGCTCGGGCACCTGCCCGCCGTAGAAGAAGAGCCTGAGCTCCTCGCTACCTTCGAGGGCCGCGGAGAACTCGTTCACGTCCTCAAGGACGGCCTCCAGCTCGTCCCTCTCGCGGGCGGCCTCGAAGAGGGCCTCCGCGTAGGTGGAGGCGGCGCTCAAGCGGTCCTGCTCCCGCTGCCCGTCGAGGCCCCGGCCACCTCGGCTTCGAGGTCGTCGAGGGCCTGGGCCACCAGCCGCTCGTGCTCGTCGTGGTCCACCGTGCGCCCGAGGACCTGCTCGGAGGCCTGTATCACCATCCCGGCCACCTCGCGGCGGACGTCGCGGATGGCGCTCTCGCGCTCGCGCCCGATCTCGTCGCGGGCCCGCTGGACGATGCGGTCGCCCTCCTCGCGGGCCTCCTTCTTCGTCCGCTCGCGCTGGGCGTCGGCCTGCTTGCGGGCGTCCTCCAGGATGCGTCGGCCCTCGCCGCGGGCCTCCTCGATCTGGCGCCGGTACTCGGTCAGGAGCTCGCGGGCTTCTTCCCGCGTCTTCTGCGCCTCGTCAATGGCGCCCTCGATCTCGGCCTGGCGCTTCTGGATCTGGTCCCGGATCGGCGGGTACACGAAGTAGGCGACCAGGACCAGCAGGATGGCGAAGGTGATCATCTCCCAGAACAACAGACTGGTGCTGATCAGATCGAAAATGCCCGTTTCGTCCAGCATACTTTCTCCTTAAATCTGCCCCGAACCCTCCCCGACTACGGAAGGATCCCGAGCCCGATGAGCAGCGCGAAGGCCAGGCCGAAGAGCGCCTGCGCCTCGACGAGCCCGATGCCGACGAAGAGCCACGTCCTCGAGAGCTCGAACGCCTCCGGCTGGCGGTGGATCGAGGCGATGGTCTGCCCGAAGAGGTAGCCCATCCCGATCCCCGACCCGATCACCGCGGTACCTGCGGCCACGCCGAAGCCTATAGCCAGCAACCCGGCCTCGGGCACCTGCGCGAGCATCATCATGTCCATGTTTTCTGTCTCCTCTCGTTCACTTGTACGTCCGACGTCTGGCCCTGGTGGTTAGTGCTCCTGACGGAACAGGGCGATCTCGATGTAAACCTGCGTAAGGATAGCGAATATGTAAGCCTGCAACACGGCGACGAATATCTCGAAGGCGTACAGCACGAGCGCCATCGGGACGGAGATCACCGCCATGTACGTGCCGAAGTACAGGATGAAGCTCAGGAAGATGAAGATGAGCAGATGGCCGGCCAGTATGTTCGCGTAGAGCCGCATCGCCAGCGTGAGCGGCTTGGAGAGCTCGGAGATCCACTCGATAAAGAACATGAACGGCACGAACACGATCTTCAGCGGCAACCCCGGCGGCACGAAGGCCTTCACGTACCCCCCGAGCCCGTTGCGCTGGATGCCGACGAACTGCGTGATAAAGAACGTCAGCAGCGCGAGCCCCAACGTGAACGTGATGCTGCTCGTCACGGGGTAGCTGTTGGGGATAAGGCCGATAAGGTTCAGCACCAAAAGAAAGACGAAGAGCGTGAGCGTGTACGGGAAGAACTTCCTCCCCTCCTCGCCCATCTGCCCGGCGAGGCTGTTGCGGCCGAAGCCGTAGATCTCCTCGACTATGACCTGGTACGCCCCCGGCCGGTTCTTGAGCATCCTGCTCCCGACGAACATGAGGAGGAACGTCACCGCCGCCCCGATCCACAAGAACGCCACGGCCTTGGTGATCGAGATGTCTATCCCCAACAGCGAGAGGTGCACGTACGCGTGCTGCCCGGCCTCGAAGGTGTGGATGATCTCCTCGCGCACCTTCTCCGGACTCAACTGACCCAACGTGAGCAAGCCGCTCAAACCTCAGTCCTCCGTTCTAGTCCCCCGCGCACCGGACGGGCCGAACTATCCGCCCGCATCGTCCTCGGCGCCATCTTTAAAAGCAACAAGTTCTCCACCACGTAGACCCCGGCCAAGCCGCAAAGCATCGGAAGAACCGGCCACGCATCGAGGTAGACCGCCACCCCCACCGCCGCGACCACCAGCACGAGCCTGCCACCGTAAGACGCGACCCCGAGCAGTATCCTCACCCCGGACGGCCGCACGGTCAACAGCGACACGGTGAGCGCGATGGAAGCGAACCCGGCCACCCCAACCCCCACACCATATAGGAACGAGACCGTGTGCGCCCGCTCGAAGTAGTACCAGACCGCCCCCGCGACGGGTATCGCCAGCGCCAACGCCAGGGCCGCGCCTTTCAGCGCGAGCCGCGAGTGCGTGCTCAACCGCCCCCCACCTGCTTCAGGGCCGTGTACAGGTAGTAGAGCGAAGCCACGAAACCTACCAACATACCGAGAAGCAGGAAGAGCGGCAGCGTCCCGACCAACCAGTCGAGCCCGTACCCGCCCAACGTAAAGATCGCTATGATGAACATGAAGGCGAACCCAACATGGAAGAAACGGGCGTAGTTGCCACCGGAGTCGTCCCGTTGAGAATCGGCGTTCGGCATCACGGGAATCATACCCTACGGCGAAAATTGTTGCAAAGAGTTTCAAGCTCCTCGGCTCCGTGCCCGTCGGGTCATCGGAGGATCCCGGCTTCGCTTCTGGGCCGAACGAAATCGGCTATGTGCGCGGCAAGGGCCCCGGGCCGGTCTTCTGGCACGAACGCACGGGACCCGGTAACGAACCGCAGTCGAGCGTCGGGGAAGTCGTCCTGCAGGCGCCGGGCGTACCGCGGCAAGAAGAAAACGTCGTCGGTTCCCCAAACTATCAAGACCGGACGCCGGAAACCCGGAAACCGCTTTGCGGCCTCCAACGTGTACCGTTTCGAAACCTGCCGTAGAAACCGCGTCAGGTCACGGCGAACCCCCGCGTTGCCGATCAGGTTCGCGAAGTAGGCGTCGAGCGTGGCCTCATCCATCCGCCGTTTCGCGACGGTTTTCAGCAATAAGCGCCGGGCCGACCGGGCCCTGAGCAACCACGCCAGGAGGTCCACGTAGCGCGGGCCGAGCAAGCGCGGAACGTGATGAAAAAGGAGGTTGAACTGCCACGGGAAGAAGGCTTCGTACGCGTCGCAATTGGTCAGGACGAGGCGGCCGACCCTCTCGGGGTGCTCGGCGATCACGATCTGGCAGATGGCCCCGCCCGTGTCGTTGCCGACGAGGGTTACGTCGCCCAGACCCAGGGCCGACATAAAGTCCGCGACGAGCCGGGCAACCCCCCGCGGGCTCATGTCCGTCTCGCGGCCCATCGGAAGGGCGTGCGCGCCGAGCGGTAGATCCGGCACGATGCACCTGAACCGCCCCGACAAACCCGCAACCACGTCCCTCCACAGCACGCCACTGGCCAGTAGGCCGTGCACGAAGACTATCGTCGGCCCGCTCCCGACCTCCCTGTAACGGATCACGTCCTGCCCCAACCGAACTTCCCTCTCCTCCCCCATCACCCGCAATTCCGTCACCCTGCGCTCCCTTCGTCGGGTTGTAACAGCATGATACCTCTTTACTGACATCACGTCAATAGACATCGTGTCAATAAGGAGGTAGATTGTCGCCATGCAGAGAGGGAGCCGGGTGGGAAGGTGAGTGGGGAGCGCAGGCGGCGTCGAAAGCCGGAGGAGGCGGAGCGTGCGATCCTGGCGGCGGCGAGGTCTTTTCTGGCGGAGCATCCGTTTCGGGAGATGAAGGTGGAGGACGTGATGGCCCGCACGGGACTGTCGCGGCCCGCGTTCTACGCGTACTTCAAGGACCGCTACGAGTTGGTGACGCGTCTTTTGGAGGGCATAGGCGGGCTATTGTTCGCGGTTGACCGCCGCTGGTTGGTCGGGGATCCGGCCGTGGGCCGGGAAGAGTCTAGTGAGATCTTGAGGCAGGCATTGCGGGGAGGGGCGGAGACGTTCGAGCGGTACGGGCCGGTGCTGCGGGCGATCTCGGATGCGGCGAGCTACGACGGGCGGGTCGAAGAGATGTACAGGTTCGGCCTGATCGAACGCCTCATCGTCGCCGTGACGGCCAGGGTCTCCCGCGACGTGGAGGCCGGCATCTCACCCGAAGGCCTGGCCCCCCGGGAGACCGCCCGGGCGCTCGTGTTCATGACCGAGCGGTACCTGATCGAGGCCTACGGGCGGACCCCGGGGCGGAAGCGCGACGACCGCGAGGCGGTAGTCCGCACGCTGGAGACGGTCTGGATCAGCACGCTCTACGGCACCGACGGTTAAGCCGCGGGCCCGAACCTGACCATCTCCAGACCGCCTTCGGCCGCGAGCTCCATAGCCAGCGGGTCCGGGTAGCCGCCGGCGTAGCGGACCTCACCGATGCCGGCGTTCATGATCATCTTCACGCACATGAGGCAGGGTTGGTGGGTGCAATAGATGGAGGCGCCTGTTACGGAGACGCCGTGGTAGGCGGCCTGGATGATGGCGTTCTGCTCGGCGTGTAGGGTACGCTGGCAGCTCTCGCGGCCGTCCACTATCCGGATCAGGCACCCCACGTCGTCGCAGTGGGGCAGCCCGGGCGGGGAGCCGTTGTAGCCGGTAGTGAGGATGCGCTTGTCGCGCACGATCACGGCCCCGACCGCGAGCCGCGGGCACGTCGAGCGGGTCGCGACCTCGTGCGCGATGCGCATGAAGTACTCGTCCCAGGAGGGACGGACCCTTTTCAGGGTCTCGTGTTCGCGTGCGGTGTCCACCTCGGGGTTCTTAAAGGGTTCCATAGAGCCTGTCGCCCGCGTCGCCGAGGCCGGGAACTATGAACGAGCGGTCGTCGAGCTCCGGGTCGATGGCGGCGGTGTAGAAGTTTACGTCGGGGTGCTCGCGCGTTACGCGCTCGACGCCGGGCACGGCGGCGACGGCGTGGAGGCAGGAGATCCAGGCCGCCCCCTCCTCCTTGAGCTTGTCGATGGTCGCCGAAAGGCTGCCGCCGGTGGCGAGCATGGGGTCGAGGACGAGCACCAGGTACTCTTCGAGGTTCCGGGGCAGGTTGACGTAGTACTCGACGGGCAGGGCCGTCTCCTCGTCGCGCCGGAGGCCCATGAAGCCCACGGTGGCGCGGGGGAGCAGGGCCAGGGCGCCGTCCAGCATCCCGAGGCCGGCGCGCAGGACGGGCACGAGGCAAACGGGGCCCGAGATATGGTCGACCTCGGTCTCCGTGAGCGGGGTGTTTATCCTCTCCGGCCGGGTCGGCATCCTCCTCGTCGCCTCGGCGACCATGATCAGGGCGAGCTCGCGCATCGCCTGCCGGAAGTCCGTCGTAGGCGTCCGCTCGTCGCGCAGGACGGCGAGCTTGTGACGGCTCAACGGGCCGTCCACGACGAAGAGGTTTTTAGCCTCACTCATAAAGCGGAAAGGCGTCCGTGAGTTGCGTAACCCGGTCGCGGAGGCCGGTGAGCTCGCCACGGGCGGTGGCGCAGACGACGGAGGAGATCTCGCGCATCTCGTCTGGCCCCATGCCCCGCGTGGTCATCGCGGGCGTCCCGAGCCTGACGCCGCTCGTGACGGTCGGGGGCTCGGGGTCGTTGGGGATCATGTTCTTGTTGCACGTCACCCCGACGGATTCGAGCAACTGCTCCAACTCGTGCCCGTTCACCCCGGCGTCGCGCAGGTCCACCAGCACCAGGTGGTTGTCCGTGCCGCCGGAGACGAGGTTCAGGCCGCCTTCGAGGAGGCCGTCGGCGAGCGCGCGGGCGTTCTCGACGACGCGGGCGGCGTACTCCTTGAACTCGGGCTGGAGGGCCTCGCCGAAGGCCACGGCCTTTCCGGCGACAGCGTGCATCAGGGGGCCGCCCTGTATCCCGGGGAAGACGCGGCTGTTGACCTTCTTGGCGAAGGGTTCGCGGCACAGGATCATGCCACCCCGGGCGCCCCTGAGCGTCTTGTGGGTGGTCGTCGTCACGATCTCGCAGTGCGGCACCGGCGAGGGGTGCACGTCGGCGGCGACGAGGCCGGCGATGTGGGCCATGTCCGTCAGGAAGAAGGCGCCGACCTCGTCGGCGATGGAGCGGAACTTCTCGAAGTCGATCACGCGCGGGTAGGCGCTCGCGCCGGCGAGGACCATCTTGGGCCTCTGCCTGAGCGCGATCTCGCGCACCTCGTCGTAGTCTATGTAGCCGTCCTCGCCCACGCCGTAGTGGGAGAAGTCGTAGGTCCTGCCGCTGAAGTTGATCTTCATCCCGTGCGTGAGGTGCCCCCCGTGCGCCAGGTCCATAGACAGGACCTTGTCGCCGGGGTCTATCAAGGCCGCGTAGGCCGCCTCGTTGGCCTGGCTCCCTGAGTGGGGCTGCACGTTGACGTGCTCGGCCCCGAAAAGCTCCTTCGCCCGCTCGATGGCGAGCACCTCGACCTTGTCGACCTGCTCGCAGCCACCGTAGTAGCGCTTGCCCGGGTAGCCCTCGGCGTACTTGTTCGTGAGCACGGACCCCTGGGCCGCGAGCACGGCCGGGGAGGCGAAGTTCTCGCTCGCTATCAGCTCTATGGTCGTCCGCTGGCGTTCGAGCTCCCCGTCGAGCGCCTCCTGAACCTGCCGGTCCACGACCTCCGTGTAGGGTCCTATCATGTTCTACCTCCGCTCGGGGTTGGGCCTCTCGGGTGTTCTCTCTTGGCGGTGACGCCGGGGTTGCGGTCTGTGGGCCTGTATCTCCCCCCGTCCTCCCTGTCGCCTGGCACTGACCGGGAGTATAGAGGCTGCCCGCCACGCCCTCAAACGGGGGCTGCCCTTACCGTACTCCGGACTCCTTGGCGAGCATCGAGCGGAGCCGGCCCGGCTCCGCGGCCCCGTAGAAGAGGACCTCTTCTGCGGTGGCGACGGTAGGCACGCCGTGTATCCCGAGGCGCAGGGCCTCCTCACGGGTGGAGCGCAGGGCGACGAGCCTGGCCGGGTCCCATGCGGCCTCCAGCGCCGCGTCGGCGTCGAGCCCGGCCTCCCCGGCCGCCTCGCGCAGCACGGCGTCGTCTCCGATATCCAGGCCCTCCACGAAGAAGGCCCGGTGGGCGGCGTTCCGGAACGGCCTGCCCCTCCCTCTCTCCACCGCGAAGGCGTGGAGGGTGAGGGCCAGCGTCGAGCGGGGCTGGTAGCGGGGGACGTGGATCTCGACCCCGTGCTCGCCCGCGAGCCGGTAGACCTGCCCGCGCCAGTGCCCCCGGATGTACTCCCCACGCGGCGCCGGCAGCGGGACCGGCGCCGGCCTCAGCTCGAACGGCAGCCACTCCACCTCCGCCAGCCCCTCGTCCTCAGCCTCCTCGACCTCGAAGCCCATTACGTAACTGTACGGGCAAACCACGTCGAAAAAGTATCGTAGCGCCATCCTTGAGTACCCCCGGATCTCGTTCCAGCAATCGGAGGAGTTGTACTACGTTAGCCGGGCGGACCGCCGGTCAATTTGCGAAGCGTCTCACCGGTGAGCCCCTCCGTCGCGCGCAGAAGCCGCGTCTTCCCGCCCGAAAGGTCCACCACGGCCGAGGCCTCGCCGCTCCCGGGCTCGCCCTCCACCACAAGATCCACGGCGGCGGCCACATCCTCCTCCACCTCACCGAGCGACCGCGGCGCCGGCCCCCCCGACGGGTTGGCGCTCGTCGCGTACAAAGGCCCACCGTAAGCGCGCAGCACCCCCACCACGGCCCCGTCCGGAACGCGAACCCCGACGGTTCCCCCTCCACGCCGGTCCAGCACCAGCGTCAACGGGCCGGGCCATAGGGCTTCCGCAAGCGTCCGCGCGGGCGGAGGCACCTCGGCGGCGAGCGAGAACGCCTCCTCGGCCGACACGCAGAGCAGGGCGAGCGGCTTGCCGGGGTCGCTGCCCTTGATCTCGTTCAAGGGCCCCGCCTCCGCCGCCACGAGCCCGACCACGGTCTCGGTCGGTACAAGCACGACCCCGCCCCCCCGAAGAACGCGGGCCGCCTCCTCGCAAAAAGCCGTCTTCACCTTCCCCACCTCAGCAGCGCCGCCCGGGGCGTGCCCGCGAGGTCCTCGCGCAGGCCCAGGGGCACGAAACCGGCGTCTTTGCCGAGGCCGAGCACGGCCTCCCCCTGCCCGTCCCCCACCTCAAGCACCACGCCCGCGCCGTCCCTTAGCAGCGGTGGCGCCTCCTCGAAGACGCGGCGGTAGAAGAGGAGGCCGTCCGGTCCGCCGTCGAGGGCCGGGCGCGGGTCCCAATACCGCACCTCCGGGGCCAGTTTCTCCACGGCCTCCGCTTCGATGTAAGGCGGGTTTGAGACCAACAGGTCCACCCCGCGTTCCAGGATGGTGAGGCCGGCGAAGAGGTCCGCGCGGTGGAAGCGGACGGATGCGCCGTTCTCCGTCGCGTTTTCTTTCGCGGCCTCCAGCGCCCTCGCCGAGAAGTCCGTGGCGTGCACCGTGGCGCGCGGGCGTTCCTGGGCGATGGAGATCGCGATGGCGCCGGAGCCCGTTCCGACGTCGAGGACGACGCCCTCGCCGCCGCGTTCGTCCAGAAGTTCGAGGGCGGCGTCTACCACGCTCTCCGTGTCGGGGCGCGGGATGAGGGTTTCTTCGTTTAGCCCGAGCACGAGGTTGCGGAAGTAGGCACGGCCCACTATCCGCTGCACGGGCTCCCGGTTGGCGCGGCGTTCGATCCAGCCGGCGTAGAGCCGCGCCTGCCCGTCGCTCAACGGTTGCCCGTGAAGGGAAAGCTCACCGCGCCCGACGCCGAGAAGCTCCGACAGGAGGACCTCAGCGGAGGCCTCGGGCTCGGGAGCGCCGGACCCCCGGAGTCTTCGCCCGGCGTCGCGGGCGGCATCCCGCGCGCGGAGGCCGGTCGGCATCGCTCAGCCGGGGGTTCCGGCGGCCTCGGCGGCGAGCTTCTCCGAGCGCTCCTTGGCGGCCAGGGCCCGGGTGAACTCTTCGAGGTCGCCGCCCAAAGTGGCCTCGAGGTTGTGGGAGGTGACGCCGACGCGGTGGTCCGTGATGCGCCCTTGGGGGAAGTTGTAGGTGCGGACCTTCGCCGAACGGTCGCCCGTGCCGACCTGGGCCTGGCGCAGGGCGCCCTCTTCCTGGGCCCGCTCCTGCATCTCGCGTTCGAGGAGGCGGCTCTTCAGGATCTTCATCGCCTGCTCCTTGTTCTGGAGCTGGCTCTTCTCGTTCTGGCACGTCACGACCAGGCCCGTCGGCTTGTGCGTGATGCGGACGGCGGAGTCCGTGGTGTTCACGCTCTGGCCGCCGGGCCCGCTGGAGCGGTAGACGTCTATCTCGAGGTCGCCGGAGTTGATCTGCACGTCAACGTCCTCCGCCTCCGGCAGAACGGCGACCGTCGCCGTAGACGTGTGTATACGACCCTGGCTCTCGGTCTTGGGCACGCGCTGGACCCGGTGGGTGCCGCCCTCGTGCTTGAAGACGGAGAAGGCCCCGTCGCCCTGGACTTCGAGGGAGACCTCCCTGAAGCCGCCGACCTCCGCCGGGCTGGAGGAGAGCGTGTCGTGCTTGAACCGCAGGCGTTCGGCGTAGCGGGAGTACATCTCCATAAGCTCGCCGGCGAAGAGGGCGGCCTCGTCGCCGCCGGCGCCGGCCCGGATCTCGATGATCACGTCCTTGTCGTCGTTCGGGTCGCGGTCGATAAGCTCCGTCCGGATCGTCTCCGAGAGCTCCTCGATCTTCTCCTCGGCCTCCCGCGCCTCCGCCTCGTAGTACTCCCTCGTCTCGGCGTCCTCCGCCTGGGGAACGAGCTCCCGCGCCTCCTTCTCGGCCTCGACCGCGTCGAGAAGCTCCTGGCTCATCTCGGCGCCCCGACGCATCCTCGCGTGCTCCTTGGCGACCTCGGCGTAGTGCCGCTGGTCGCTGTAGATGTTCGGGTCCGAGAGTTCTTTGGTTAGCGCTTCGTAGCGGCCGAGGGTCTCCTCGGCCAGCTTCACTACTTGACCGTCCATTAGATCACCAGCTTGTTCGTCGCCTCGTTGGGCGCTATCTTGGCCTGCTCTTCCATCGAAAGCACCTTCTTCAAGGACGCCATGGCCACCTCGACCATGTCGTCGGAGGGCTCGCGCGTGGTCAGCCGCTGCATCTGCAGCCCCGGCCACACCAGCACCTTCACCAGCGGCTTCTTCTCGTTGCGCGCGCTCCACATGATGAACTCGAAGGCAATGCCCGCGACGAGCGGGATGACGACCACCCGGCTCGCCAGCATGTACAGCCAGCCCTCTACGCCTAGCAGCGAGAACGCCAGGATAGAGAGGACCAGCACGTACAGGACGAAGCTCGTGCCGCAGCGGACGTGGCTCGTGTCCAGCTTGTGCGAGTTCTCCGGGACCAACTCCTCGCCCCGTTCGTAGACCTTTATAGCCTTGTGCTCGGCGCCGTGGTAGGCGAAGAAGCGCTTTATGTCCTTGCTGATCCAGGTGATGCCGACGATGTACAGGATAAAGATCCCGATCCTGATCACGCCCTCGACGAGGTTGAACACGACCGGGTTCTCGATGCTGGTCCCAAGCAGCGCCCCGAGGCCCTTGGCCCCGAAGACCGGCGCGGCCAGAAAGAGCCCGAAGCCGAGCACGAGCGCGAAGAGCATCGTGCCAGCGATCTCCTTCTTGGAGAGCTCCTCTTCCTCGCCGAGCGCGATGTTCGTCGAGAGGGTGAGCGCCTTCATGCCGAGCCAGAGCGTCTCCCCGAGGGAGAGCGCCCCCCGGACGATCGGCAACCTGAAGAGTTTGTTTTTGCGGGTCACGGAGCGGAAGGGCTCGGCCCGGATCTCCACGTTGCCTTCGGGCGCGCGGACGGCCATCCCCCAGAAGTTGGGGGAGCGCATAAGCACGCCCTCCATTATGGCCTGCCCACCGACCCTCAAAGGGCCTCCCTACTGGTTGCCCTGGCGGGCCCTGCGGCGGTTCTCGAACCGCTGCACCCGGCCGCCGGTGTCCACTATGCGCTGCTTGCCTGTGTAGAACGGGTGGCTGGCGCTAGAGATGTCCAGCTCGACCAGCGGGTACTCGTTGCCGTCCTCCCACGTGATCGTGCGGCTCGTCTCTATCGTCGAGCGGCTGAGGATCGAGAACTCCGCGCTGTTGTCGCGGAACACGACCGGCCTGTACTCCGGGTGGATGCCTTTTTTCATCGTCTTTCCTCTTCCCTTACTCGTCTCTACGGTCCTACAGTTTAACCACGAAAACGGGCAAGGTCCGGAAACCTCGGACCTTGCCCTCGATGCTTCTAGCCGCGGACGCGCTGGATCTCGCGCAGGAACTCGGCGTTGGAGCGGGTCTCTTTGAGCTTCTGGATCAGGAGCTCTATCTTCTGCGCCCCGTCAAGGGCGTTCAAGATGCCCCGCACCTGCCAGACCCGCTGGGCCTCGGCCGGCTCCATGAGCAGCTCCTCCTTGCGCGTCGAGGAGTCCTCGATGTTGATGGCCGGGTAGATCCTGCGGTTCGCCAGCTTGCGCTCCAGGTGGATCTCCATGTTCCCTGTGCCCTTGAACTCCTCGTAGATGACCTCGTCCATCCGGCTCCCGGTCTCGACGAGCGCGCTCGCAAGTATCGTCAAAGACCCGCCGTCCTCTATGTTGCGCGCGGCCCCGAAGAACCGCTTGGGCGGGTAGAGCGCGGCGGAATCCACACCACCGGAGAGGATACGCCCGCTCGCCGGCGCCGCCAGGTTGTACGCCCTTGCAAGGCGCGTGATGGAGTCCAGGATCACGACGACGTCCTCGCCCTCCTCCACCAGCCGCCTGACCCGCTCTAAGAGAAGCTCAGCCACGGCTATGTGGTTGTCGGCGGGCTGGTCGAACGTGGAGGCGACGACCGTTGCCTCCTGGACGCTGCGCTGCCAGTCCGTGACCTCCTCGGGCCGCTCGTCGGCGAGCAGGACGAAGAGCTTGGCCTCGGGGTAGTTGGCGGCTATGGACTGGGCGATCTGCTTGAGGATCGTAGTCTTGCCGGCCTTCGGCGGGGAGACGATCAGGCCGCGCTGACCCTTGCCTATCGGCGTAATGAGGTCCATGACGCGGGGGGCGATGTCGTTCGGCTTCCACTCCAGGCGCAGGCGGTCCTGCGGGAAGAGCGGGGTGAGGTCGTCGAAGTTCTGGCGCCAGCGGCCCTTCTGGGGCTCCTCGCCGTTCACCGTCTCGATGCGGACCATCGCCGGGTACTTCTCGCCCTCGCGCGCCGGCCGGATCTGGCCGACGACCTGGTCGCCGCGCCTGAGGTTGAAGCGCTTGATCTGGCTAGTCGAGACGTACACGTCGCCGCGGCTCTGGCTGTACCCGCCGGTCCTCAGGAAACCGAACCCGTCGGGCAAGACGTCGAGGATGCCGCTCTGGACGTTCTCCTCGCCACCGCGCCCGTCCTGCTGTCCGCCCCGGTCCTGCTGCTGCTTCCCGTCTTTCCCGTCCGGACGCTTGCGGTTCTCCTTGCGCTCCTCGCGCCGTCCTTCCTGGCGCGGCGGGCGGCCCTCCTCAGGCGTCGGGGCCTCGCCGTCGGCCTCTTCGGCCGGGGCGGGGGCCGTCTGGGGCTCAGGGAGGGTGGCCGTGGCGGTGCTCCCGTTGCCGGCCGGCGCCTCAGGGGCGGGGGGGGCGCCGCCGTTCGTGGTCTCCGTGGCCTGGCCCGCCTGCTCGGTGGCGACCTGGTAGATCATCTCGGCCAGCTCGGGCTTGCGGTACTTGCGGTACTGCTTGATGCCGAGCTGCGAGGCGATCTGGTGCAGGTCGCTCAGGCGTTTGCGCTCTAGGGTTGCTTTTTCGGTCATGCTGGTGCTCCATCCTTCTTGTTTTGCGATACGGGTACGGCTAGCGCGAGATCGGTTCTCGGGGTTTTCAAAGCTGGAATCCCTTTCGCCCTGCCTCGGGCTCCAGGGCGTGAATGGTGTCCATAAATCTTACCACACGGGGCTCGGTGGACATAACGACCGTGTGCGTCCGGGCGCCGCCCCGGAAGTACCTGACCCCGTTCAGGGGCTCGCCGGAGGTTATGCCCGTTGCCGCAAAAACGACGTCGTCCCCCCGGATCAGGTCGTCCAGGGCAAGCTTTCTCTCCGGGTCATCGAACCCGTACTCCTTGAGCTTGTCCACCTGCGAGCGCTGCGTGGGCCACATCCGGGCCTGCATCTCGCCGCCCAGGCACTTTATGACCGCGGCGGCAAGGACGCCCTCGGGGGCGCCGCCGATACCCATTATGGCGTGGACCTCCGCCCCCCTCATGCCCACCGCGATGGCCGGCGTGAGGTCCCCCTCGGGGCGGATCTGGATCCTGGCCCCCGTCTTCCGGATCTCCTCTATGAGGTTCTCGTGCCTGTCCCGGTCGAGCACGGCGACCGTGGTCTCCTCTGGACGGCGACCGATGGCTTTGGCTATCGCCCGCACGTTCTCGGCGACCGGCGCGTCTATGTCTATGGTCCCCCTCGCCCCCGGCCCGACGATGAGCTTGCTCATGTACATGTCCGGCGTCCTAAGGATGCTGCCCCTCGGGGCCGCCGCGACCGCGGAGATCGACCCCTCCTGCCCCCGGATTAGCAGTTGCAACCCCTCGACCGGCTCAACCGCAAGATCCACCTCCGAACCGCCCGACCCCAGCACGTCCCCCACGTTCAGAGCCCTCGGACCGCCCTGCAGGCCCCGGACCCTGCCCTTCTCGTCCAGGCGCTCCTCGCGCAGGCTCGCCACCTCGCCCTCGTTTGAGACGCCCCTCAAGCCGTCGCCGAAGGCCTCCATGGCGAGGCTGTAGGCACGCTCCGGGTCGCCGGAGCCCTCGAGGCGCGCGACCTGCAGTGCCACCATCTCGGTAACGGCCGCGTACTCGACGGCCACGGATGCTATGGACCCCGGGCGGGGATCGATCTCGCTAATGGGCTCTCACCAGACCTTCCGTGCCGCCCAAGGCCCTCCGCCCGAGACGGGCGCCTTTGATGGCAGGATGTGCTCGGAAACGTCGCGAAGCGGTTCCTCGCCTTTTGAGAATCGGAACCGACGTATCGGACGCGGAAAGTATACACGGTCCCCCGGATTACGACCACCGGGAGGTTACCCTCCCCCCACCGCCCGACGCGCCAGCCGCAACAACTCCCCGTCGAGGCCCTCCCCCACGGGATCGTTGTCGCAGTAGAGCACGGGCCGCCCCTCCTCCGCCCCCCGACGCGTCACGACGTCGACGGCCGCGGCCTTTATCTCCGTGAGGTAGCCGTCCACGGGCGGCATCCGGTCGAGGTCCTCGGCGAGCCGCCTCCTGTCCGAGAGGTTGCCCGAAGACGCCGCCACCTCGCACCCGTAGCGCTCCTCCAAATGACGCGCGAGCTTGTCGAGCACCGATGCCGGCGCGGTCGAGACGTAGGCCAGGCGCATCCCACAGACGTCGCCGACGGGGCGTGGCCTGAAGACCGTCGGCACGACGGGAAGGTCGGGCCGGATCTCGCGCACCCGCCCTATAAGGTCGCCCACCTTCCGCTCGCCGGCGAGCGGCTCCTCGCTCATCGTGAGCAGCAGCAGGTCGGAGATCAGGAGCCGGTACGCGCCGAGGAAACCCGCGACGTACTCGGGGTCCTGGTGCGCCCCGGCGACGAGTATCCTCCCGTCCACCCGAACCGGCGGCATCGCAGCACCCGAGCCGTCGAAGAGCGTCACACCGGTGTCGAGGCCGTTGGCGATCTCGGCCCCTTCGAGCACGTTTGAGACGAACGGCTCCCCGGCGAGCCCGCCGCCGCACCTGCGGCACCCGACGGTCGTAACCCGGCTGAGGGCCGCCGTCTCGTAGTAGTCGCTCGCCGCGTGGGCCCCCCGCCCGAGCGCCTCAAGCAGGTACGAGCTGCCGACCTCCAGCTTGTGGCCCTCGATGACCTCGGGCCTCGGCGGGCCCCCGCGCCCCATCGAGACCACCCCAGGATCGAAGCCCTCCCGCGCCAACAGACGCGCCAGGTAACCCGACACGGCCGTCTTCCCCACGCGCTTTCCCGTTCCCACCACCGCCAGGGAAGGCTTGGTCGAGACGTCCCGCAGCTCCGGCGGCCTCAGCTCGAAGTCGCTGCCGACGTACCGGGCGTTCGCCGCGAGGGAGAGGGAGGCTATCCGCATCCGTTCGCGGTAGCCGACCACGGGCTCGTCGGAGAGGTCCACGACGACCTCCACCTCGTACTCCGAGAGCGCCCTCCCGACCGCGGAGACCGGGTCGTCCCCGTGGACGAGCGGCAGGCCGTAGTCCGTTCCCTCCTTCAGCTTCTCCGTGCCGCCGAGAAAGGCCGCCGCCACACCCCTGGCACCGAGGGATTCTTGCACGCTGCGCACGGCGTCAAGGACGACGGGCGGGTAGTGCTCGCCGTCTATAAGAAAGAGCGCCCGCACGAGAGAGGCCCGGGGCTACTCGCCGCCGAGCGCGACCTCCGGGTCCACGCCCACGTTGGCGTCGATCTTCTCCTCGTAACGCACGTACTCGTGGGTGGTCGAGTCGAAGTCCACGGTCAGCTCCCGCTGCTTGAACGGGTACTTGCGGAAGACCTTCACGCGCCCGTCCTCTATCTCGATGATGTTGTAGCAGGGCCGCGTGTTGCCCCGCAGGCGGGTCGTGGAGGCGGTGCCGGCGTTCACGATAAAGAAGTCCTCAAGCTTCCACGAGTACGGGACGTGCTTGTGGCCCGAGAGGACCAGGTCGACACCCACCTCGTCCAGAAGCTCCAGGACGTCGCCCGCGTCGAAGATGATGTTGCGTTCGCGGCCGGTTCCGGGGATGGGGATGAGGTGGTGGTGGATCACGAAGATCCTGAGTTTATCCCCGGCGTTCGCGAACGCCTGGTGGATAAACCCGTAATGCTCCCGCCCCACCCTACCGTCGTTGAGGTCCGGCTCGGACGAGTCTATGCCGACCATAACCGCGTTGTCGAACTCGATGCAGGAGTACCGCTCCCCGAAGAGCCGCTCGAAATGGACGTACCCGACGTTGCGCGAGTCGTGGTTGCCCGGGATGACCATCACGTTCGGGCAGTCGAAGCGCCGGACGTACTCGGCGGCGATCTCGAACTCCTGGCGGTAGCCCGCGTTCGTGAGGTCGCCCGAGACCACGACCGCCGCGGGGTCCAGGTCGTTTATCTCCAGGATGGAGCGCTCCAGAAGGTCGGGGATGAAATACGGGCTTCCGCAGTGGATGTCGCTGATCTGGCAGATCGTCAGCCGGCCGCCTGTGCTCATGCTCTCCCCGTCCTCGACCAATCCCGGTAAACCCCCGAAAAGTATAGCAAAGCCCCGCTTGGCTCTGTCTTGCTTTGGTTACGACCGCGCCGCCCTCCGGGATCATCCCCCCGGCTTGCTTCCCCTACATCTTCTCCGGGGCGGCGACGCCGACGAGGTCCAACCCCGTGCGAAGCACGGCCTTCGTGGCCGCGCACAGGGCGAGGCGGCGGGCGCGCAGGTCGGCGTCGTCCACAAGGACGCGGTGAACCGTGTAGAACTGGTGGAAGCGGTGGGCGAGGGTCTCAAGGTACGTCGGGATCGGGTGCGCCTCCCGCCGCGCCCCGGCGTTCTCGACCACCCGGGGGAAGTCCAAAAGCTCCAGCACGAGCTGGCGCTCCTCGGCGGCGAGCCCGCCGGCCGGGACGTTCCCGACGTCTTCCGGCGCGGTCCCGGCCCGCTCGAAGATGCTCGAGATGCGGGCGTGGGCGTACTGGACGTAGAAGACGGGGTTCTCGTCGGACTGGTTCACGGCGAGCTCGAGGTCGAAGTTGATCTCGCTCTTGTGCGAAGACCGCACGTAGAAGTACCGCGCCACGTCCTCCCCCACCTCGTCCAAGAGCTCGTCTAGCGTCACCACGTTGCCGGCCCGCCTGCTGAACTTGACCTGCTCGCCCTCGCGCACGAGCTTCACGAGCCGCACGAGCTCCACCTCGTAGAAGTCCTCCGGGAGGCCGAGCGCCAGCAGCCCCGCCCGGATGCGGGGCGGGTAGCCTGCGTGGTCCGCGCCGAGCACGTCCACCGCCGTCGCGAACCCGCGCTCGTGCTTGTTGCGGTGGTAGGCGACGTCAGGCGCCATGTAGGTGTAGGAGCCGTCCTGTTTGCGGAGGACCCTGTCTTTGTCGTCCCCGAGTTTCGAGGAGTCGAGCCAGAGGGCGCCGTCGCTCTCGTAGACGTGGCCCGACTTTTCGAGCTCGGAGATCAGGGCCTCTATCTCCCCCGACTCGTAGAGATCCTTCTCGTTGAAAAAGTTGTCGAACCTCACCCGCACCCTGGCGAGCGTCCGCTCGATGTCGTCCATGCACCAGCGCGTGGCGAAGGCCTGTATCTCCGGAAGGGCCTTCTCCGAAGGCATCCCCAGGTAGGCCTCGCCCCGCTCGTCGGCGAGGGCCTGGGCTATCTCGCGCACGTACTCTCCAGGGTACAGCGCCCCCGGGTCGGCAACGGGCCACCCTTTTTCGTAGATGCCGGCGTACTGGACGGCGACGGACTCGCCGAGGATGCGGATCTGGTTCCCGCCGTCGTTGAAGTAGTACTCCCTGTAGACCGGCCGGCCGGCCGCCTCGAGTATCCGGGCGAGCGAGTCCCCGTAGGCGGCCTGCCGCCCGTGACCCACGTGCATCGGCCCCGTCGGGTTGGCGCTGACGTACTCCAGCATGAAGGGACGCCCCTCCGGCTCCTTCAGTCCGTACCGGTCCCCGGCCTCGAGCAACGCCCCGATCTCCGCGCAGAGCACCTCGTCCGCCAACCGGAAGTTGACGAACCCGGGCCCGGCCACCCCGGCCTCCCGGACGTAAGGGGCGTCGAGCGCCCCGACCAGATTCTCGGCCACCTCCCGCGGGTTTCGCCTGAACACCCGGGCGTTAGCCAGCGCGACGTTGGTGGCAAAGTCCCCGTGCTCCGGGTCGTTCGGCCGCTCGACGTGGACGGTGTCCAGCTCCAGGTCGTAGACCTTCTTCACCGCGTCCCTGACGGCCCCAGCCAGACGCCCCTCGAAGCTCACCGCCCACCGCCCGCGAGCCCGTCGAGCAACCGCCGGTTCTCGCCCGCCACCCGCTCCGTCTCCCCGCGGACGTGCTCGACCCGCACCTCGAACACGTCACCCGCCGAAGCCCCCTCGGGGAAAAACTCCCGCGGCACATCGAACCCGCGCCCGCCGTCCGGGTAAGGCAAGACCACAGCCCACCCGCCGTCCTCGAACCTGTCGATCTGCAAGCGCATATAGGTAAATATAGCAGTCAGCACGGCGCCATTGTCGCCTTTGGACGCGCTCCGGCTTCGCCTGCGCTTTCGGACTCTCAGCCCGCGAGGTTTGCGGCCGGCAGGCCGGGAGTCAACGTAGGCGGCCTGCTCGCTCACCAGTGGTACTTCTCGCCGCGCTCTATCTTTACGGCGCGGTAGAGCTGTTCGAGCAGGACGACCCTGGCGAGGGCGTGAGGGAGCGTGATGTTGCCGAACGACCATGCCTCGTCGGCCCGGTCGAGCACCTCCGGGGAGAGCCCCAGGGGGCCGCCTAGCACGACCGTTAGGTCGCTGCGGCCCGCGACGCCGAGCGCCCCGAGCCGCCGGGCGAGGTCTTCGGAGGAGTGGCGCTTGCCGCGCTCGCGGTCGAGCGCGACGACGTGGGAGCCGGACTGGATGCGCCTGGAGATGCGGTCCCCTTCGGCCGCGAGCACCTCGCCTGGGGAGCGGCGGTTCATGTCTTCCTCGGGGACCTCTATCGTCTCCACGGGGAAGTGGCGCCGCAGGCGCTTCGCGTAGTCGGCGCAGGCGTCGGCGGGCCAGCCTTTCAGCTTGCCGACGGCGAGGATGGTGGCGCGCCGGATCACTCGATGCCGAAGAGTTGGCCGGCGGCGTCGCCGCGGGCGTCGCCGCGGGCGTAGCGGTAGGTGTACTCTGGGGGTTCGGCCGGCGCCCCCACCTCGATCCAGGGCGTCGGGTGGTTCGCGATGGCCGCCCGAACCCGCACGCCGCCGTATCCCGCCTCCCTGAGCGCGCCGTGGACGGTCCCGCAGGCCCGGGCCGGGGAGTTGTTGGTCTTCGAGAGGTGGGCGAGGACGAGGTCTTTCAGGCCGTGCGGGGCGAGCGAGACGGCGGCCTGGGCGGCCTGCCGGTTGGAGAGGTGTCCGTTTGGGGAGGAGATCCTGCGCTTCAATTGCGCCGCGTACGGCCCCCTCGCGAGCCATTCGGGGTCGTGGTTCGCCTCGAGCACCGCGGCCTCGGTTCCGCGCATCCAGCGGATCACCCCGGACCCCGCCTCCCCGAGGTCGGTCGCCATGGCAAGGTCGCGCCCGTCGCCGGAGATACGGACGCCGTAGGTCGGCGAGTCGTGCGGCACCCCGAAGAAGGTCGCGGCCATGCCGCCAATCGCGAACGGCTCCTCCGCTTCGACCGCCGCGACGGACACGGGACCCTTCAGGCCCTCCCGCACCCCGGGCGGGGCGAAGATCGGGACGCCACGGTCCCTCGAAAGCGCCAGCGCGCCACAGGTGTGGTCCGAGTGGTCGTGCGTGAGCAAAACGGCCCCGACATCGCGCAGCGACCGGCCGACGCGGGCGAGGAGCTTTTCGAGCCGCCGGCGCGAGAGCCCGGCGTCGATCAGCAGGCCGCCCCCGCCGCACTCGACGTACGTTGCGTTTCCGGAACTGCCGCTCGAAAGGACGCTCAAACGCAAGCCCGCACCGTGCTCTCCGTCGGGGTCAGGACGGGCGAAATCTTAGCACGGTGGCGGGGCGGTCAGGCCTGCCCTTCGACGAGTTCGCCCTGCACGATCAGGCGGTCCTTGTAGTCCGGCAGGGTGCAGGTCTGGAGCGTGATCAGGGACTTCCCGTCGACCACGTTCATCACGTCTACGGCGTCCGGGCCGACGACCTTCGTCTCGGTCACGCGGTACAGGTACTCGTCCCCGGCGGCGTCCTGGAGCCGGATCTCATCCCCCTCCCGCAATTCGTCGAGGCGGAAAAACACGTAGTAGGACGGCGTCCCCTCGAAGCCTATCCGGTGCCCCGC
>CADCVH010000132.1 GCA_902806085.1 uncultured Rubrobacteraceae bacterium
CCGGCTTCGGCGACCGGCGCAAGAGGATGCTCGAGGACATCGCGATCCTCACCGGCGGCGAGGTCATCACCGAGGAGCTCGGCCTCAAGCTCGAGAACACCCAGCTCAACCAGCTCGGCAGCGCCCGCCGCGTGGTCATCACCAAGGACAACACGGTCATAGTCGACGGCGCCGGTGACGTGGAGGCCATCAAGGGCCGGATCAACCAGATCCGCTCGGAGATAGAGTCCACCGACTCGGACTTCGATCGCGAGAAGCTGCAGGAGCGTCTGGCGAAGCTGGCCGGCGGCGTCGCCGTCATCAAGGTCGGTGCCGCGACCGAGACGGAGCTCAAGGAGCGCAAGCACCGCGTCGAAGACGCGCTCTCCGCGACCCGCGCCGCGCTCGAAGAGGGCATCGTCCCCGGCGGTGGCGTAGCGCTTCTCAAGGCGCAGATCCCGGTGGGCGAGCTCGTGGAACAGCTCGACGGCGACGAGAAGACCGGTGCGCGCATCGTGCATCGCGCCCTCGAGGAGCCGATCCGTCAGATCGCCTTCAACGCAGGCGCCGACGGCTCCATCGTCGTTGACAAGGTCCGCAACCAGGCCGACTCCCAGGGCTTCAACGCCCTGACCGGCGAGTACGAGGACCTGGTCCAGGCCGGCGTCATCGACCCCGCCATGGTCACCAGGAGCGCGTTGCAGAACGCGGCCTCCATCGGTTCGCTCATCGTCACCACCAACGTGGTCGTCGCCGAGCCCGAGGAGGACGCGCCCGCCATGCCCGCCGGCGGCATGGGCGGCATGATGTAAGGTTCCCCCAACGGGAACTCTTCCGGCGGCGTCCCTTCGGGGGCGCCGCTCTTTCGTACCCCTCGCAGTTTCGCCCGGGTCCCAAAGGGTATATATTGCGCCTAGTCGGCAACGGAGCAAGCTGCAGAGGGGAGGATGGGATCGGTAGGGGACTTGGCATAATGATCGTTGCTCTGACGGTCGGCCTTTTCATCGTGCTCGTGTTGCCGTACGTATTCGGCTAAGAGAAAAGTTTCGGTAAGGGAGGTGAGCATATGCGGGGCGGGCTTATACCTATACTTGTGGTGATTATTCTGGTGATCGTGGCCTTACTGCTGCTATCGCGCCTTCTCTAGTACCGGGTCGCTGATCCGAGCAGGTACTCAGGGAGGTCGTATGGGCGGCAATAACCTGGTCACCATCATCGTGGTGGTCATAATAGTGATAGTGGTGTTGGCCCTTCTGGGGATCATCCCTCTGTTCTAAAAGGACCGGCCGCCGCTTGACCGCCGCGCCGGTCGCGGTGTAGCATTAACTGGATTTGCAGCGGTCGACGGAAAAGTTTATCGAGGCCCACGGGGTACGTACCCCGTGGGCCTCGTCTTGCTCGCCTTCGAAGAGCGGAAAGGAGCACCGTTCCCCTTATGGATATTGAGATCGGAAGAGGAAAAACCGCCCGCCGGGCCTACGGCCTGGACGAGCTAGCCATAGTGCCGAGCCGGAGGACCCGCGACCCGGAGGACGTAGACATCTCCTGGGCTTTAGGGGATCTACGCCTGGACCTGCCCTGCCTCGCCTCGGCGCTCGACGCGGCCGTGGACCCGGCGACGGCCGGGATCATCGGCGACCTCGGCGGCCTCGCGGTCCTGAACCTCGAAGGCCTGCAGACGCGCTACGAGGACCCGGGCCCGGTCTTCGAGGAGATAGCGAGCCTGCCGGAGCACAAGGCCACGCGGGTCATGCAGGATCTGTACGCAGAGCCCATAAAAGAGGAGCTCATCTTCCGCCGCGTGCAGGAGATAAAAGACCGCGGCGTCATAGCCGCCGCCTCCCTTACGCCCCAGCGGGTGGAGCGTTACCACGGGGCCGCCATAGAGGCGGGGCTGGACGTGCTCGTGATCCAGGGCACCGTCGTCTCGGCGGAGCACGTCTCCCGGACGGTCAAGCCCCTGAACCTGATGGAGTTCGTGCCGTCCCTCAACGTCCCCGTCGTCGTCGGCGGCTGCGCGAGCTACTCGACGGCGCTTCACCTCATGCGGACGGGGGCCGTCGGCGTGCTCGTCGGCGTGGGACCCGGGCGCATTTGCACGACCCGCGGCGTCATAGGGGTCGGGGTGCCGCAGGCCACCGCCATCTCCGACGCCGCCGCGGCGCGGATGCGCCACTACCTGGAGACCGGCGAGTACGTCAACGTCATAGCCGACGGCGGGATGCGCACCGGCGGCGAGATCGCCAAGGCCATAACCTGCGGCGCCGACGCCGTGATGCTCGGCAGCGCCTTCGCGAAGGCCGAGGAGGCGCCCGGGCGGGGCTACTCCTGGGGCATGGCGACCTTCCACCCGACCCTGCCGCGCGGCACGCGCATCCAGACAAAGGTCTCGGGGAGCATCGAGGAGATACTCGTCGGCCCGGCCAGGGAGAACGACGGCACCCTCAACCTCATGGGCGCCTTGAAGATGAGCATGGCGACCACCGGCTACCAGAACATAAAGGAGTTCCAGAAGGCCGAGGTCATGTTCGCGCCCTCCCTCGCCACCGAGGGCAAGACCGAGCAGTCCGCCCAGCGCGTCGGGATGGGCAAGTAAGCCTTGATCCTGGTCCTCGACTTCGGCGGCCAGTACTCCCAGCTCATCGCCCGGCGGGTGCGCGAGTGCCGCGTCTTCTCCGAGCTGATCCCCTACGACACGCCGGTAGAGGAGATAAGGCGCCGCAACCCTGATGGCATCATCCTCTCGGGCGGCCCGAACTCCGTCTACGGCGAGGGCGCCCCGCGGGTGGACGAGGCCCTCTTCGACCTCGACGCGCCCATGCTCGGCATCTGCTACGGGATGCAGCACATGGCGCTCTCCCTTGGCGGGGAGGTGGGCGCCGTCCAGATAAGGGAGTACGGCCGCTCCGACCTGATCGTCAAAGACCACGAGGGCCTCTTCGCCGGCACCCCCGACGAGCAGAAGGCGTGGACGAGCCACGGCGACGCGGTCTTCGCCGTGCCCGAGGGCTTCGAGGTAACGGCCCGGACGCCGTCGGTCCCGATCATCGCCTTCGAAGAGCCCGCGCTTCGCGGGGGACGCTTCGGCGTCCAGTTCCACCCGGAGGTCCGGCACACCGAGTACGGGACGGAGATTCTCAAGAATTTCCTCTTCGAGGCGTGCGGCTGCAAGCCGGACTGGACGCCGGTCAACATCATCACCGACGCCGTCGAGCGCATAAGGGAGAGGGTCGGCGACAGGAAGGCCATCTGCGGCCTCTCCGGCGGGGTCGACTCCTCCACGGCGGCCATGCTCGTCTACAGGGCCATCGGGGACAACCTGACGTGCGTCTTCGTGGACCACGGGTTACTGAGGCAGAACGAGGCGGAGCAGGTCGTCGAGGCTTTCGGGGAGAACTCCGAGGTGCCGCTCGTCCACGTGGACTCCAAGGGGCGTTTTTTGGACAAGCTCGCCGGGGTGACCGACCCCGAGGCCAAGCGCAAGATCATCGGCGAGGAGTTTATCCGCACCTTCGAGGAAGAGGCGAAGGGGATAGAGGACGCCACCTTCCTCGTCCAGGGCACGCTCTACTCCGACGTAATAGAGAGCGGCACCCGCGATGCGGCGAAGATAAAGAGCCACCACAACGTCGGCGGCCTGCCGGAGATCATGGACCTGGACCTCGTCGAACCGTTGCGAAACCTCTTCAAAGACGAGGTGAGGGTGGTCGCGGCGGAGCTCGGGATGCCCGAGCGGCTCGTCTGGCGCCAGCCTTTCCCGGGGCCGGGGCTCGCGATACGGGTCATAGGCGAGGTGACGGCGGAGAGGTTGGAGATCCTGCGCCGGGCAGACGCGGTGCTGCAGGAGGAGATCCGGGCCGCCGGCCTCTACCGCGACCTGTGGCAGAGCTTCGCCGTCCTCCCCGCGATCCACTCCGTCGGCGTCATGGGCGACGCGAGGACCTACGCCTACCCGGTCATAATCCGGGCCGTGACCTCAGACGACGCGATGACCGCGGACTGGGCCCGCCTACCCTACGACCTGCTGGAGAAGATCAGCAACCGGATCATCAACGAGGTCCCCGGCGTCAACCGGGTCGCCCTAGACATCACGAGCAAACCGCCCGGCACCATAGAGTGGGAGTGACGCGATCCCGCCCCCGCGAGCCCGTCGAAGGCCTCGGCATTCGGGGCCTGACACCTGAACCCCGTTTAACCTCGATTTAGCCTGGAGTTTACATAACTGCAACTAAATGCCGGGCCACATCCCATATCATCCTGCCTTGAACGCCGAAGGACTGTCTTTTGTAGTCGTAGCGTGGGGAGGATGCGGGTTGAGTAGGATCTTGCGTGCGAGGCTCGTTGTGGGGGTGGCTCTGGTGCTGGCCTTGTCGCTTGTCGTGGCCGCTTGCGGCGGTGGCGGTGGTGGCGGAGGAAGCCAGGGCGGTGGAGGCAGTGAACCGGTCTCCGGTGAGATTGCCATCGAGGGATCGAGCACGGTGCAGCCGATAACGCAGGCGGCGGCGGAGTTGTTCCGGGAGCAGAATCCGAAGGCTCGCATCAGCGTCGGTGGGGCGGGGACCAGCGACGGGTTCGAGGCGTTCTGCCAGGGCGACACCCAGATCTCCGACGCTTCCAGGCCGATAGACGTGGCCGAAGAGGTGCCCGTGTGCGAGGAGAACGGGGTGGAGTTTATCGAGATCCCGGTGGCCTTCGACGGCATCTCGGTGGTGGTCAACGAGCAGAACGACTTCGCGTCGGACGTGACCAGCGAGCAGCTCAAGACGCTGTGGGAGCCGGCCGCGGAGGGCGAGATCACGCGGTGGAGCCAGGTGAACCCGCAGTGGCCAGACGAGGAGATCAGCCTCTACGGTCCCGGCACGGAGTCCGGCACCTACGAGTTCTTCAACGAGACCATCGTCGGGAACGAGGAGGAGGTCAACCGCACGGACTACGAGGCCAGCGAGGACGACAACGTTCTCGTGCAGGGCGTGGCCGGCGACCAGAACGCCCTCGGCTACTTCGGCTTCTCGTACTACGAGAACAACCTGGGCAAGCTCAAGGCGCTCTCCCTCGACGGCGTGAAGCCTTCCGCCGAGACCATCCGGTCCGGCGAGTACGGCCTCTCGCGCCCGATCTTCATCTACGTGAGCACCAAGGCGCTGAAGAACAACGACGCGGTGAAGCCGTTCGTGGACTTCTACCTCTCGGAGCAGAACCTCGACCGGCTGGTCGAGGCCGCCAAGTACGTGACGTTGCCGGGCAGCCTCGCCGACGAGTCGCGGGCGCAGTACCAGGACCGGACCACCGGCACGGTCTTCACCGAGGCGGGCGAGCCGAAGGGCGGCGACCTGGAAGCGGCGCTCAAGCAGGCACAGTAGCGGTTTGTCGCAGGGGGCTACGGGTTGTTAAAATAGCGACCGTCGACGGGGGCCGGCTTACCACCGGCCCCTCGTCCTGCGTATTTTGGTCGGGCTCTACCGACACTGGTCGGGCGTAGGCAGGAAATGTTGGAGGGATCAGAGATTGGCCGTTGAGACGCAAGGGGCGAGGTCCAGGGAAGGCGACTGGCACCGCAACAGCCGCGCCAGGCAGGCCCGGGAGCGGATAATAAAGTTCCTGCTCACGGCGTGCGCGTACGTGTCCATCTTCACGACCATCGGTATCGTCGTGGTCCTCTTCGAGGAGACCCTCCGGTTCTTTCTCGACGTCTCGATCGTGGAGTTTCTGACCACGACCCGTTGGGCGCCGCAGCAGGGCGACTTCGGGGTGCTGCCGCTCGTCTACGGGACGTTGATGGCGACCTTTATCGCCATAGCCGTGGCGCTGCCGGTGGGGCTGCTCACGGCCATATATCTCAGCGAGTATGCCCCGAAGCGGCTGCGGCGGTGGCTCAAGCCGGCGCTCGAGATCCTGGCCGGCGTGCCCACCGTGGTCTACGGGTACTTCGCGCTGACGTTTATCACCCCGTTCTTCAGGGACAGTGTTTTGCCTGGCATCGGGTCCTTCAACGCGCTCGCCGCCGGCCTCATCATGGGCGTCATGATCATCCCGACGGTCGCGTCGGTGAGCGAGGACGCGATCTACGCGGTGCCGCGTAGTCTGAGGGAGGGCGCCTACGCGCTCGGTGCCACCAAGCGCGAGACGGCGACCAAGATCGTGGTCCCGGCCGCGCTCTCGGGGATAGTGGCGGCGGTGATACTCGGGATCTCGCGGGCCATCGGGGAGACGATGATCGTGACCATCGCGATGGGTTCGCAGCCGAACTTCGGCGGGAGCCCCACGGAGAGCATGCAGGCGATGACGGCCTACATCGTTCAGGTGGTCGGCGGCGAGACGCCGCGCGGGTCTATAACCTTCGAGTCCATCTTCGCCGTGGGGTCGGCGTTGTTCCTGATGACGCTCGCCCTCAACCTGGCGAGCTACTGGTTTGTCCGGCGATTCAGGGAGATCTACTAGTGGCGCAGGGTACGCAGGTAAAGAAGCGGGGAGAGGGGACCGAAGGGCCGCAGTTCAAGGCGAACATGTCCGCCCGGTACGGGCTCGACAGGGTCTTTAGCGTGGTGGTGACCCTGGCGGCGCTCGTGGGCATCGTGGTGCTGGCGGTGCTGCTCGTGGACGTGACCCGGGACGGCTCCAGCATGCTGAGCGCGAACTTCCTGACGAGCTTCCCGTCCCAGATCTTCCCCGAAAACGGCGGCATCTACCCGGCGCTCGTCGGCTCGTTGTGGCTTCTCGGCCTGACGTTCCTGATCAGCGTCCCGCTCGGGCTCGGGGCGGCGGTTTACCTCGAAGAGTACGCGGAAGACACGCGCATCAACCGCCTGATCGAGATCAACATCTCCAACCTGGCCGGGGTGCCGTCGATCATCTACGGCCTGCTGGGCCTGGGCATCTTCGTGCAGTTGCTGGCGCCCATAACGGGCGGCGGGAGCGTGCTCTCGGGCGCGCTGACGTTGAGCTTGCTGATCCTGCCGGTCATCATCGTCGCGACCAGGGAGGCGCTGCGGGCCATACCCAGGGCCATCCGGGAGGGCGGGTACGCGCTCGGGGCGACGAAATGGGAGGTGATCCGGAGCCACCTGCTCCCCATGGCGTTGCCTGGCGCGCTTACGGGCATGATCCTGGCGCTCTCCAGGGCCATCGGCGAGGCGGCCCCGCTCCTGGTCGTCGGGGTCGCGCTCTACCAGACGTACGCCACCAGCGGCCCCTTGGACGGTTACATGGCGCTGCCAACCCAGATCTACGACTGGATCAGCCGCCCGCAGCAGATCTTCCAGGACTCCGCCGCAGCGGGCATCGTGGTGGTCATGGTGGTGCTGCTCGTCGCGAACTCCGTGGCGATACTGCTCAGGAACAGATTCCAGAGGTCCAGTTAGTGAGACGATCCGTTTGCAAAGGAAAGGTGCTAGCCTAGTGGAGACCAAGAAGACCAGGGAGGGGCGCGGGGTGTCCGAGGTTTCCGATGAGCGCAGAGAGGTGAGGCCGGAAACGGGCGGCGCGGCCCCGGGCGGCGGCTCTACCCTGGGCATGAAGATAGAGAACCTCGCCGCGTTCTACGGCTCGTTCAGGGCCGTCACGGACATCAGCATGGACATCCAGGCCAACAAGGTGACCGCGCTCATCGGGCCGTCGGGTTGCGGGAAGAGTACCTTCATCCGCTGCCTGAACCGGATGCACGAGGTCATCCCCGGCGCGCGGGCCGAAGGCAAGGTGGCGCTCGGGGAGCAGGACATCTACGCCAAGAACTCCGATCCCGTCGTGATCCGGCGCAGGGTCGGCATGGTCTTCCAGAAGCCGAACCCGTTCTCCAAGTCCATCTACGACAACGTGGCCTGGGGCGCCAAGATCAACGGCTTCCGCGGCAACGTGGACGAGCTGGTGGAGCGCTCCTTGCGCCAGGCCGCCCTGTGGGACGAGGTGAAGGACCGCCTGAAAGAGAGCGGTTTCGGCCTCTCCGGCGGCCAGCAGCAGCGTCTGTGCATCGCCCGGACGCTCGCGGTGGAGCCGGAGGTCATCCTGATGGACGAGCCGGCCTCGGCCCTGGACCCGGTCTCGACCCAGAAGATCGAGGACACCATGTCCGAGCTAAAGAAGAGCTACACGGTCGTTATCGTGACGCACAACATGCAGCAGGCCGCCCGCATCTCGGACTACACGGGCTTTTTCTACATCGAGAACATGGGCGATCCGGGCCACCTCTGGGAGTTCGACGAGACGGAGAAGATCTTCTCGAACCCCGACCGCAAGGAGACAGAGGACTACGTTACCGGCCGGTTCGGCTAAGGAGGGATTTTCGGGATGCCGCGGGAGAGTTTTCAGCAGGAGCTCGACCGGCTTATCGACGACGTTCTCGATCTCGGCAAGGAGGTCGGGGGCTCGCTGGAGAACATGGTCAAGGCGATGGAGAGCCACGACGGCGAGCTGGCCGCGAAAGAGCTCGGGGTGGACGTCCGCTACAAGGCGCGCGGGGCGGAGATCGAGCGCGACTCCATGATCCTGCAGGCCCGCCAGGCGCCGGTCGCCAGGGACCTCAGGCTCCTGTACACCACCCAGTCCCTCACGAACCACCTCGTCCGCTCGGGCGCCCTCACCGAGCACATCTGCCAGGCGCTCTCGGAGACCGCGGGGGCCGAGCGGGACGAGGACCTGGAGGCCGCCCTACTTGAGATGGCCCGCACGGCGCGCAACATCTTCAACGAGGGGCTCGACATCTTCAGGGACCGGGACATCGAGCGCGCCCGCGACCTGCAGGCCAAGGACGACAAGGTGGACCTCCTATACTCTGAGGCCCTCAACCTTATCGCGAACCCCTCGGAGACCGGGGCCGGCGATCCGGAGTGGCGGATGCGGGCCGCCCTCATCGTTCACTACCTGGAACGTATCGCCGACCACGGCGTGGACGTCGGCGGCAGCACGGTCTTCCTCGTGACCGGCGAACGCATAGAGGACGCCATGCGCCAGTACCTGGAAAGGGAGATCGGCCGGAACGGAGAATAGCCGTCAGCACGGCGCCGCCTGGCGCCGCCTGGCGCCGTGCTGACAAGCTAATTGGCTGACCGCCCCAACGGCTGTCTGCTACAATCGGGGCCAATACGTTTGGCAAGCGGGTGGTGTTGTGTCATGAGGCTTACGCAGAAAAGCAAGTACGCGGTTAGGGCGCTGGTCGAGCTCGCCGTTAGCGGGCACGAGGGGCCGCTAGGCGTGGCGGAGATCGCGCGTTTGCAGCGCATCCCGGAGAGGTTTCTGGAGCAGATCCTGTGCGAGCTCAGGCGCGAGGGGTTGCTCGAGAGCCGGCGCGGGGCGCACGGTGGCTACAGGTTCGCGATGCCTCCGGAGGAGATCTCCGTGCTGGACGTCGTGGAGGTTCTGGACGGGGCGGTCCGCCCGGCCCGATGTTCCGCCGGCGGCGTCTGCTACATTGCCGACGCCCCCCTGTGCGTGACGAGCAAGGTGTGGGACGAGGCCCGCGAGGCGCTCGAAGGGGTCTTCGGCCGCTACAGCATAGCCCAGCTCGCCGAGACCGAGCGCGCAAGCCGGGCCGAGCACGAGGGCTCAGAGCACGAGGGCTCAGAGCACGAGGGCTCAGAGCACGAGGCCGCCCACGTCGGCCGATAGCCTGGCGGCCCACCTCAAGGGCCGCACCCAACTCGCCGAGTCCGTCATGGAGGTGGATGGCAGGGCCTACCAACTGGTTCACCCCTCCGTCGCGGACGCCCTGATCGACGAAGAGGAGTTCGACGAGGACGAGCGGCTCCCGTACTGGGCCGAGATCTGGCCGAGCGCCATAGCCCTGGCCCGCCGGCTCTGGCGGGAAGATTTGAAGGACAGGCGGGCCGTCGAGCTCGGCTGCGGCGTCGGCCTCTCTACCCTCGCCGCCCTCGACCGCGGCGCCCGCGTCCTCGCCACCGACTACTACGGGGCCGCCCTGGATTTCACCCGCCACAACGCCCGGAAAAACGGGCTCCCGGAGCCGGACACGGCGCTCCTGAACTGGCGCGCCCCCGACGTGGAGGGTTTCGGGGCCTTCGATCTAGTGTTCGCGGCCGACGTTCTCTACGAGGAGGACAGCGCCCGGGCTCTGGCGGACCTCGTGCCATCGCTGCTGGCGCCTGACGGCGAGGCGCTCTTCGCCGACCCAGGGCGGCGCTACGAGCCGCTCTTCCGCGAGCTGATGGGCGGGGCCGGTTTCCGGTTCGATACGCAAGAGACGAACGTGGAGGTCGAGGGGCTGGAGAGGGGGGCGACGGTGGTGTTGCACCGCGTCCGGCGCCGGTAGGGTGACGGGGGCGATCGAGGCGGCAAGGGCCCGGCCCCCCGACCTCGGCACCGTGCTTTCCATCCTGGATTCCATCCTGGAGGAGGCGGCCCCGTGGCTGGCCTCGCGGGGGACACGCCAGTGGGAGCCGGGGACCCTCTCCCACGGGCGGATCGGGCTCCGGATCGGGCGCGGGGAGGTGTACCTGTTCGTGCTGGGCGGCCCGGCCGTCGGGACCCTGGTGCTGCAGTGGTCCGACGAGGAGACCTGGGGCGACGTGCCCGACGACGTGCCCGACGACGACGCCGGTTGCGTGCGCGGGCTCGCGGTCCGCCGGGAGGGGGCCGGCAAGGGGCTCGGACGCGAACTCCTCCGCCGGGCCGAGGTTCGCGTGGCTGATGCGGGTAGGGCGTACCTGCGCCCCGACTGTGGCGCGGAGAACCGGGCGCCCAACGATTACTACGCGGGGGCGGGTTTCCGTTGCCGCGGGCGGGCGCGCGTTTGCGGGGTGGAGGTGTCCCTTTACGAGAAGACGGTCGGTGCCGCGGCGGGAGGATAGCGAGACTCCCCCTGCTATACTTTTCCACCGATGCTCCTGGACTCGCTAAACCCGACGCAACTGGACGCCGTGGAGCACACGGAAGGGCCGCTCCTCATCCTCGCGGGTGCCGGTAGCGGGAAGACCCGCGTGCTAACGCATCGCGTCGCCCACCTCATAGACCAGGGGTTGGCCGCGCCGGAGGAGATACTCGCGATCACCTTCACCAACAAGGCCGCCCGCGAGATGAAGGACCGCGTCGCCCTACTCGTAGGCCCCGACTCCCGCAAGATGTGGGTCTCGACCTTCCACGCGTTCTGCGCCCGCATCCTGCGCGTCCACGCCGAAAAACTCGGCTACAAACGCGAGTTCACCATCTACGACGGCGCGGACCAGGTGAGGCTCGTCAAGCGTTGCATCGTCGAGCTCGGTAAGGACCCGAAGCGGTTCAACCCGCGCTCCTTCCAGGCCCAGATAAGCTCCGCGAAAAACGTCCTCATGGCCCCGGACGACTTCCTGCGCAGCACCGAGGGCTACATCGCCGAGAACGTCGCCGAGGTCTACGACCTCTACCAGCGCCGCCTCTACGAGAACAACGCGATGGACTTCGACGACCTCATCATGCAGACCGTTGCCCTCATCGAGCTCTTCCCCGAAGTACGCGACCGCTACCAGACCCGCTTCAAGTACGTCCACGTCGACGAGTACCAGGACACAAACCACGCCCAGTACCGCCTCGTCAACACCCTCGCCGCCAAACATCGTAACTTGTGTGTCGTTGGTGATGACGATCAGTCAGTCTATAGCTGGCGAGGGGCGGATATCCGGAACATCTTGGACTTCGAGCGGGACTACCCCGAGGCCGAGGTGGTGAAGCTGGAGCAGAACTACCGCTCGACGCAGACCATCCTGGACGCGGCGAACGCGGTCGTGGCGAACAACGCCTCGCGCAAGGCCAAGGAGCTGTGGACCGCCGGGGGCCAGGGGGAGCGCATCCGGGTGTTCGCGGCCTCGGACGAGTACGCGGAGGCGCGGTTTGTCGTGTCCGAGATCGAGAAGTTGACGGGTGGCGGGGCTTCGCCGAGGGACATCGCGGCGTTCTACAGGACCAACGCGCAGAGCCGGGCTCTGGAAGACGTTCTGGTGCGGGAGGGGGTTCCGTACCAGATCGTGGGCGGGGTCAGGTTCTACGAGCGGGCCGAGATCAAGGACGCGATGGCCTACCTCGCCGTAATCTCCAACCCCGCGGACTCCGTGGGCCTGGAGCGCATCATAAACGTCCCGAAGCGCGGCCTCGGCAACACCTCCGTCGCGAAGCTCCAGGACCACGCCCGCCTGAACGGGATCCCGCTGTACGAGGCGCTCGCCGAAGCCCCCGCGGCAGGTCTCGCGGGCAAGGCGGCGAAGGCCTGCGCCGGCGTGAGGGAACTCTTCGAGGGGTGGCGGGTCGCGGCGCGGGAAGTCCCGCCGGCGGAGCTTATAGGGGCGGTCCTCGACGAGTCCGGGTACCGGGGGGAGTTGCGCAACGAGAACACCATAGAGTCGGAGTCCCGGCTGGAGAACCTCGAAGAGCTCATAAACGCGGCCCGCGAGTACGAGCGCGTCGAGCCGGAGCCCACCCTGGACGGCTTTTTGCAGGAGCAGGCGCTCTACTCTGCCCAGGACTCCATCACCTCGGAGGGGGGCAGCGTGACGCTCATGACGCTGCACAACGCGAAGGGCCTGGAGTTCGACCACGTGTTCGTGGTGGGGATGGAGGAGGGGACTTTCCCCCACTCCCGCTCGCTGGACGAGCAGAACCTCGAAGAGGAGCGCAGGCTGGCCTACGTCGGGATCACGCGGGCCAAGAAGACCCTCACGCTCACGCACGCCAAGCTCCGGTCGAACTGGGGCGAACGGGAGTACCGGATGCCCTCGCGCTTCCTCTCGGAGATACCCGACGAGTACAAGTCCGGCACCGTGCCCACCGGGTCGGCCGCGGGACGCGGTGGCTGGGGGGTCGCGTCGTTCGGGCAGCGCGGGGGAGGGTTCCAGAAGGCCGGGACCGCCGGCGTGGACTACAGCGCGGGGGAGAAGGTCCGGCACGCCAAGTTCGGGGTCGGGCAGGTCGTCGAGGCCGGCGGCGGGAAGGTCATCGTCAGGTTCGGCAACCAGGAGAGGACCTTCGTCCCGGAGATGGCGCCGTTGAGCAAGGTGTGATCCCGCACCGCAGAAGAGCAGCCTGACAGGAGAACCGCAATGCCACACGTTTACGTCACAGGCCACAAGAACCCGGACACCGACACGATAGCGTCGGCCATCGGGTACGCGGAGTTCAAGAACCTCGTCGACGCGGAGAACGAGTACGCGCCGGCCCGCCTGGGCAAGGTCAACCCCCAGACGGCGTGGGCCCTGAAAACGAGCGGGGCGGGTGAGCCGAAGCTTCTGGAGCACATAATGCTCAGGGTAAAGGACGTGATGGCGCGCGACGTCGCGGTCGCCCACAAGAACGACCCGCTTCGCAACGTGGGCCTGACGATGGCCGGGCGGAACATAAGCCAGTTGCCCATAGTCGACGACGACGGGTCGCTCGTCGGGCTCATCACGGAGCGGAACCTGGCGCGCATGTACGTCAGGGAGTCCAGGGGGGCTTCGTCTTTCAGGGAGAGCCCGGTCAGCGTCGGGGCGATGCTGGAGGTGCTCGAAGGGGATCTGCTCGTCGGGGAGGACCGGGAGAGCGAGGGCCAGCTGTGGGTGATCTCCATGGGCGTGGACTCGATGGGCCAGTCCATGACGCGGGGAGACGTCGTGGTCGTCGGGGACCGCCCTGAGGCCCAGAGGCGGGCCATAGAGATCGGGGCCGGGGTGCTCGTCGTCTCCAACGGGGTGAGGCCCGAGGACGAGATCCTGAAGATGGCCGGGGAGCGCGGGACGACGGTGGTGCTCTCCCCTTTGGATTCTTACGTGACCAGCCGCCTCATACAGCTCTCGGTCCCGTGCTGGGAGGTGATGAGCGAGAACCCGCTGACCGTCCACCCCGACGACCTGATAACGGACATAACCGAGCAGGTCATGGAGGTCCACTACCGCGCCGCCATCGCCGTCGACGGAAACCTGGTCCCCATCGGCGTCGTAACCAGGACCAACCTCCTGAACCCCAAGCCCCGGCGGGTGCTCCTCGTGGACCACGCCGAGGTCGGGCAGAGCGTCAAGGGCGTTGAGGGGGCCGAGGTCGTGGAGATCCTGGACCACCACCACGTCGGCGACATAGAGACGGCCTCCCCGATACCGGCCACCTTCGACCCCGTGGGCTCGACGGCGACCCTCATCGTCGAGCGCTTCAAGACGGCCGGCCTGCGTCCCGAGGAACCCACCGCGAAGATGCTGCTGGCGGCTATCTTATCTGACACCGTGATCCTGAACTCTCCAACCACCACCGACCGCGACCGCGAGGTCGTGAAGGCCCTCGAAGACTTCCTCGACCTCGACGCGGAGGCCTTCGGCCGGGAGATGTTCGAGGCCTCCTCCGACGTCTCGGACCTCTCCGGGGAGGAGATAGTGGGCCGGGACGCCAAGGAGTACGGTACGAGCTCCGGCGCCAGGGTTAGCGTCTCCCAGATAGAGACCGTCGGCCCCGGCCTGCTCGAGCGCAAAGACGAGCTCGTCGCCGCCCTCGAAGACCTCCGCGGCAAGAACGGCTACGTCTTCTCGGCGCTCATGGTCACGGACATCACCCAGGGCGGCACCCAGCTCCTGTGCACCGGGGACTGCTCCTCCGTGCACCAGGCCTTCGACTCCCGGCCCCAGAACGGCGTCATAGAGCTGCCCGGCGTGATGAGCCGCAAGAAGCAGGTGGCGCCCGCGCTGCTGGCGATCTTGTAGGTTCTAGGTTTTGAGGTTACAAGGTTTGAGGTTATAAGGCATAAGGTGTTGTGGAGGACCCTGGAACCGGCGGCCTGTTCGCGCGGCGGGCGTACGGCGGGTGCCCGCAGGCGCGGAGAAGCCCCGCCAACCGTCCCTCAAAACCTAGAACCTCAAAGCCTCTGCGGCAAATCCTCTAAGATAAGATGAGGTTGCGAAAAAGACGCCGTTGCGAAGATAATCGGGAGGCCGAGATGATATCCGAGGAGCAGGTGCGGCACGTGGCCAGCCTGGCACGGCTGGGTTTGACGGAGGACGAGATAAAGGAGATGGGGGGGCAACTGGATGCCATCCTGGACAGCATCGAGAAGATCCGGGAGCTCGACCTCGCGGACACCCCGCCGACGGCGAACCCGCTGAACCTCTCGAACGTCCTGCGCCCGGACGAACCCCGCCCTGAGCTGCCCCGGGAGGAGGCCCTCGCCCCGGCCCCCGACCCCGCCGACGACCTCTTCGCCGTGCCGAGGATCGACTGATGGAAGGCCTCTTGAACCTCACCGCCCGCGAACTGTCCGGGAAGATCGGCGCGGGCGAACTCTCCGTCCGCGAGGCGGCCGAGGCCGCCAACGCGCGCGTCGAGGAGGTGGAAGGGGACCTCAACTCCTTCGTCACTACCACGCCGGAGCTGGCGCTGACCCGGGCCGGGCGGGTGGACGAACGAGTGCGGAACGGCGGCGTGAAGCCCTGGGAGGGCGTGCCCCTCGTGGTCAAAGACGTCCTCAGCACGCGCGGGGTCAGGACGACTTGCGGGTCCAAGATCCTCGAAGACTTCACGCCCCTCTATGACGCCTCGGCCCTCAGGAGCTTCGGCGAGAGCCCGGTGATGGTCGGCAAGTCGAACATGGACGAGTTCGCGATGGGCTCGTCGACGGAGAACTCCGCCTACGGCCCGACGAGGAATCCCTGGGACACGAACAGGGTGCCGGGCGGGTCTTCGGGCGGGTCGGCCGCCGCGGTGGCGGCGGGCGAGGGCTGGTGGGCGCTCGGGACGGACACCGGCGGGTCGGTGCGGCAGCCGGCGGCCCTGTGCGGCATAGTGGGGCTAAAGCCCACCTACGGGCGGGTCTCCCGGTACGGTTTGATCTCCTTCGGCTCCTCCCTCGACTGCATAGGCCCGATGACCCGCGACGTGAGGGATTGTGCGCTGCTTTTGCAGGCCACGGCCGGCCACGACCCCCGCGACTCCACGAGCGCCAACGTCGAGGTCCCGGACTACCTGGCGGGCCTCGAAGACGGCGTCGAAGGGTTGCGGGTCGGGGTCGTGACGGAGCTTATGGACGAGCGCATAGACGCCGGCGTGCGCGAGGTGACGAGTAAGGTGGCCGCAGGCCTGGAGGCCGCCGGGGCAGAGGTGGGAGAGGTCAACCTGCCGCACGCCTACTACGCGCTGGAGGCCTACTACATCATCGCGCCGGCGGAAGTCTCCTCGAATCTTGCCCGCTTCGACGGGGTCCGGTACGGCCTCCGGGTGCCGGCCGACGGGGTGCACGAGATGTACCGGAAGACCAGGGAGGCCGGTTTCGGGGCGGAGGCGAAGCGCCGGATCATGCTCGGCACCTACGCCCTCTCCTCGGGCTACTACGACGCCTACTACGCCCAGGCCCAGAAGGTGCGTACGAAGATCATAGAGGACTTCCGCGGGGCCTTTTCGCGCTACGACGTCCTCGTCTCCCCGACCTCGCCGTCCGTGGCCTTCGAGATCGGGGCCAAGACCGACGACCCGCTCGCCATGTACCTGCAGGACATCTGCGCCGTCCCGGCCTCCCTGGCTGGCGTCCCCGCCATAAGCATCCCCGGCGGCCTCTCCGAAGGCCTCCCCGTCGGCGTGCAGCTCATGGGCGACCACTTCACCGAGCCGATGCTCCTCCGCGCCGCCCGCGCCGCCGAGCAGGCCGCGAACTTCCGGTTCTCGCCCAGGCCGTAGACGAGGGTCGGGTGCGGAGCGCGGCTGCGCTATACTCTTTACATGGTCGAGCGCGCCGCCGCACAGGGCTCCTTGAGCGTAGAGGATTACCTCGAAATGGAGAAGACCGCGACCGTGCGTCACGAGTACGTGGCCGGCGAGGTCTACGCGATGACCGGGGCCACCCGGCGGCACAACAGGATCGCCGGCAACGTATACAGGCGGCTCGCTGATGCGGCGGCGGGAAGCCCATGTCGGGTCTACATGGAGACGGTCAAGCTGCGGATCGACGACGTCTTTTACTACCCGGACGTGATGGTCGCCTGCGGTCCCGAGCCGGACGATCCCTACTACGAGGCCGATCCGTGCCTGGTGGTCGAGGTCGTCTCCCCGAGCACGGAGACCACAGACCGGCGCGAGAAGCTCGCCGCCTACAAGCGTATCCCGGGCCTGAAGGCGTACCTGATCGTGGACCAGGAGCGGATGCGCGTCGAGCGGCATTTCCGGGACGAAGAGGGTGCGTGGCGACGAGGAGATCTGGTCGACGAGGGGCGTTTCTCCGTCCCCCGCCCGGAGACGTCTATCCCCCTGGCGGAGATCTACGAGGGCCTGTAGAACCCGGGTCTGTAGGGGCGTCCGACGCCCCTGACCCCCGATACTGAAGCTCTATCCCCGGTGCTAGAATGGTTCCGAGCAGGCGACGCGTGGCGGAGGAAAACGCTTTGCAGACACAGGAGAGACGCACCTACCAGGCGGTCATAGGGCTGGAGTTTCACGTGCACCTGGCGACGAGGACGAAGATGTTCTGCGGTTGCCGGGTGACCTACGGAGAGCCGCCGAACACCCACACGTGCCCCGTGTGCCTCGGGCACCCCGGGGCGCTGCCGGTCGCCAACGAGAGGGCCATCGAGCTCGGGGTGATGGCGGGGCTCGCGCTGAACTGCGACGTCTCCCGGCGGGCCGTCTTCGCGCGCAAGAACTACTTCTACCCGGACCTTCCGAAGGGGTACCAGATCAGCCAGTTCGACGAGCCGATCTGCCTCGGCGGGCATCTGGACGTTCCTCTGGGCGACGAGACCGTCCGGGTTGGCATCACGCGCCTGCACCTCGAAGAGGACGCGGCCAAGAACGTCCACGTCGGCACCTCGGGCCGGATGCACGGCTCGGTCGGCTCGCTGGTGGACTTCAACCGCGGCGGCACGCCCCTCATGGAGATCGTCACGGAGCCCGACATCCCCTCACCGGAGGCCGCCCGCGCCACGGCCAACCACCTCAAGGACATCCTGCGGGCGATAGGGGTTTCGGAGGCGGACATGGAGAAGGGCCAGCTCCGCTGCGACGCCAACGTCTCCATCCGCAACCCCGACGGCTCGTTCGGCACGAAGACCGAGCTAAAGAACATGAACTCCTTCCGCTTTGTGGAGAAGGGGATAGCCCGCGAGCTCGAGCGGCAGCAGGAGATCCTGGAATCCGGCGGCCGCATAGAGCAGACCACCCTCCACTACGACCCCGAGACCGACGAGGTCCACGAGCTGCGCAGCAAGGAGTTCGCCCACGACTACCGCTACTTCCCCGAGCCCGACCTCCTGCCGCTGGAGCTCTCGGGGTCGTACGTCCGGGAGATAGGGGACCGCATGCCCGAGCTCCCCGACGCCATGCGCGCCAGGTTCGTGGAGCACTACGGCCTCTCCCCGTACGACGCCGCCGTCTTAATCGCGGACCGGGGCCTCGCCGCCTTCTACGAAGAAGTCGCCGCGGAGGCGGACCCGAAGCAGTCCTCCAACTGGATCTCGGGCGACTTCAGGGCGCTCCTCAACGAGTCCGGCACGGACGTCGGGGGCTCCAGGGTCACGCCTGGGCACATGGTCGAGCTGATCGGGCTGGTCGGGGACGGCAGGGTCTCCCGCTCGGCCGCGAGAACCGTGCTGGACGAGGTCTTCAAGACCGGCGACCGTCCGGCCGAGGTCGTGGAGCGCGAGGGGCTGGGCTCCGTGGAAGCCGACGAGCTCGACGGGGTGGTGGACGGCGTGATCTCATCAAACCCCGACGAGGCCGAGCGCGTCCGAAACGGCGACAAGAAGGTCGTCGGCTTCTTGATGGGCCAGGTGATGAAGGCGACCCGCGGCAACGCCGACGGCGGGCGCGCCCGCGAGCTCCTCCTCCAGAAGCTGAGCTCCTGAGGACCCCTTGAAGCCCCCGGCGCCCGCCGTCGGGATACCGTTCTTCGAACCCTCCGCCCACCCGGACGCCGTCTTCGCCGCCGGGGCCGAGCCCGTCCCGTTGCGCCTGCCGGCGGCCAGGCCGGCAGGCGGTGTTGCCCTCGCGCGGGAATGGGTGGCGGACGCGACGGAGGTCTCCTGCGCGGACGCGGGCCTCGACGCCCTGCTCCTCGCCTCGGGGGAACCGGAGGAGCTTTTCGGGATGCTCCTCGCCGCCGCCCGGCTCGGCCTCCCGGCGGTCTGCGCAGCCCCCGCCACCACGCCGCTGTCGGCCGCCCTTACGGCGCTCGGGTTCGGGCCGCTGTCCGGGGACGCGGCGGGCGTGGTAACGAGCGTGGCGGCGGGCATCGCGCCGGGCGTGGGGCCGCGCCCGAGCGGGTTGCTGGACAATTTCTCGCTGGCGAACGCGCTGCGGGCCGGCGTGGCGGCCGGCGGCGGCCCCGAGCTGCTCGTCCACCTCTCCGCCCTGGCCCGCGAGGCGGGCGTCGCGGGGTTTTCGCAGATGGCCCGGGTGCTCGCCCCGGAGACCCGGGTCGCGGCACCCGCCTGGCTGGCGGAGCACGGGACCCCCGCGCTTCTGGCCTCGCTCGGCGACTCGCTGCACGACGTCCCGACGGTCTCCGGGCGGTTGAAGGAGGGCCTGCCGGCCGCGCCGCCGGTTACCGATGGGGCGCAACGCTTCGTCTTCGTCCGGGCGAGGGCTTCCGGGGCCGAGGCCGTCTGCCGGGTCCCCACCGGCGTCCCTGGGGTGGCCGGCCGGTGCCGCGTCTTCTCCGACGAGGAGGGGGCCGTTCGCGCCGTGCACGGGGGGGAGGCCGGGACAGACGACGTGCTCGTGGTGCTTGGGTGCGGGCCGCGGGGGGGGCCCGGGCTCCTCAGGCTGGACGCCCTCGGGTCGGCGGTGGGGGAGGCAGAGACGGGCGTGTCGGTGGTCACGGACGGCCTCGCGCCGGAGGGGGCTGCGGGGGTGTGGGCCTCGCTCTTTTCGCCGGAGGCCGCGGCGGGGGGCGTTATCGCGAGGTTGCGCGACGGGGACGGCCTGCGGCTGGACCTCGACGGGGGCCGCGTTCGTACCGACGTCGGGAGCGCGGAGTTTGGATCCAGGGAGGCGGCGAACGTCTCCTCCGGCGGCGCAGCCGGCGCCGGTTATGCCGCCCGCTATGCCCGCTCGGCGCTGCCCGCCATCGAGGGGGCCGGCTTCCGGTAGACCGGACGCCCTCGTCGCGGCGCCCAAGACGGATCGTGGGGTCGGTGCTCTCGCCGGCCATCGGCCAGAGAACGCGGAGAGGTCCGGTCTTCTCGCGGACCCCTGGGGCTGATCCGGGCTCGTGTACGCCTTCGTACACAGCGGGTAACGGCGATGTGTTGTGTTTGTGGCGGTCGTGCACGATGGACCGTCGGTTCCCCGGACGCCGGCAAAGAACGGCGGAGCGAGGGTCCTGGGATGAACCACACGAGGATGCTGTTGGATGCCGGCTGGGACCCCTGGTTGGTGGCGCTTTCCTACGTTAGTGGCGCTTTCCTACGCGGCATTGGACCTTGCGGGTCGCGTCCTCCGGCGGCCGGGCCAGAAGGTTGTGGCTCGCGGGCGGGGCCCTGGCGATGGACGTGGGCATCTGGTCCATGCACTTCACGGGGATGCTCGCCCCCAAGATGGGGATGCCGGTTACCTGCCTAGCCTGCCCTGACGAGCCCGGTCCAGACTTCGGCGTTCTCGTCCCAGTGGCGGCCGACCTCTTCGTGGTCCATGGGCCCATAGTAGTCGCCTGGGGAGGCCCGCGCCGGTCTCTTTGCCCCTTGCTCGAGAGCCGGGGTCGCGGTCGCGGCTCTCGTGCCAAGCTTTCCGGAAAATGCGGGCGAAAGCAACAGTTTGTTAGGAGTCTGAGCCGTTATGTAGCCATTGGCAAGGATCATGGCTACAATGGAACATCGAGTAGTCCGCATTAAGAGAGGAACCTCCGAAACCATGATGAACAAGTATCGTCTCATGTCGCCCGGACCCACGCCCATACCGCCGGAGGTTTCGGCGGCGGGCGCTTTGCCGATCATCCACCACAGGACGCCCGAGTTCGGCGAGATCTTTACGCGCGTCAACGATGCCTTGAAGAGGGTCTTCCTGACGGAGAACGACGTGTTCACCTACGCGGCGAGCGGGACGGGGGCCTTCGAGGGCGCCGTCCAGAACCTCTTCTCGCCCGGCGACAAGATCCTCGTGGTCAACAACGGCAACTTCGGCGGGCGTTGGGTGAAGGTCGGCAAGGCCTTCGGCCTGGAAGTGACCGAGCTGAAATACGACTGGGGACAGAAGGCGGACAACGACGAGGTCGCGGAGGCCCTGGCGAAGGACCCGGAGATCAAGGCCGCCGTCTGCGTGCTCTCCGAGACCTCGACCGGCACGGTGAACGACATCGAGGGCTTCGCGAGGGCCGCCGGCAACGTCGTCTCCATCGTTGATGCGGTCTCGGGGCTTGGGGCCTGCGAGCTGCGCACGGACGATTGGGGCGTGGACGTGGTCGTCGCGGGGAGCCAGAAGGCGCTGATGACGCCGCCTGGCCTCGGGTTCGTCAGCGTTAGTCAGAGGGCGATGCGGATGCACGAGGAAGCCCGGATGCCGCGCTTCTACTTCGACTGGACGGCGGCCAAGAAGGCCTACGCCAAGGACCCGGCCCAGACGGCCTGGACGCCGCCCGTGAGCCTCATCATCCAGCTCGACGTCGCGCTGCAGCAGCTTCTGGCCGAGGGCGTGGAGGAGGTCTTCCGGCGCCACGTCCTGCTCGGCCGGGCCTCGCGCGAGGGCGTGAAGGGCATGGGCCTGCAACTCTTCGGGCCCGATGAGGACATGAACAGCGCCGTCACGGCGGTGTGGGTGCCCGAGGGTGTCGACGGCAAGCAGCTCGTGCGCATGATCTTCAGGGATCACGGGATACAGGTCGCGGGCGGCCAGGGTGACATGGCGGGCAGGATCTTCCGCATCGGCCACTGCGGCTACTTCGACGCCTTCGACATCATCGCCACGATAGCGGCCACGGAGCTCGCGCTGGAGTCCCTGGACTTCCCCGTCGAGCTCGGCCGGGGCGTGGGTGCTGCCCAGCGGGTCTTTTCCAAGAGCCGGGTGACCGCTTGAAGGTCCTGATCCCGGAGAAGCTCGCCGACCCCGGCATCGAGCTTCTGAGGAAGGAGTTCGAGGTCGACGTCCTCCTCGACCTGAGCGCCGAAGACCTCTTAGAGAGGATAGGCGAGTACGACGGCCTCATCATCCGCAGCGCCACGCAGGTGACGGCCGGGGTCATCGAGAGGGCCGATAACCTCAAGGCCATCGGCCGCGCGGGGATAGGCGTGGACAACATAGACATAGAGGCCGCCACCAAGCGCGGCGTCATCGTCGCCAACGCCCCCGAGAGCAACACGGTCGCCGCCGCCGAGCACACTTTGGGTCTCATGCTCGCCGCCGCCAGGCGCATCCCGGCCGCCGACGCCTCGCTCAAGGGCGGGGAGTGGAAGCGGAGCGCGTTCAAGGGTGTCGAGGTCAGGGAGAAGACGCTCGGCCTCGTCGGCCTCGGGCACGTGGGCGCCATCGTCGCCCGCGGCGCCATCGGCATGGGCATGAGGGTCCTCGCCTACGACCCCTACGTCTCCGAGGACCGGATGCGCTCGATGAACGTCGGGCGGGCGGAGACGACCGACGAGGTCTTCGAGAACGCGGACTTCGTCTCCCTGCACGTCCCGCGCACGCCCCAGACGCTCGGCCTCGTCAACGAGGAGTCCCTCGGGAAGATGAAGCCGACCGCGTACCTCATAAACGTGGCGCGCGGGGGCATCGTTGACGAGGCCGCGCTCTACGAGGCATTGAAGGGGGGCGTTATCGGGGGTGCGGCGCTCGACGTTTTCGCCGAGGAGCCGACGACGGAGTCCCCGATCTTCGGCCTCCCTAACGTCGTCGTCACCCCGCATCTGGGCGCTAGCACCGCGGAGGCCCAGGACCGGGCGGGCATCACGGCGGCCGAGCAGGTCGCGACGGCTCTCAGGGGCCAGGTCCCCGTACACGCCATAAACGCGCCCGTGCCGGTGGGGGAGGGTGCTGAGTTCGTCGCCCAGTTCTCCGGGCTGTGCGAGGCGCTTGGGAGCCTGCTCTACCAGCTCACAGACCGCCCCGGGGACACCCTGAAGGTCGAGTACAGGGGCGAGGTGGCGAACTTCGACACCCGCCTGCTCGACGTCTCGGCCCAGAAGGGGCTCCTGGCCCCGATGGTCCACGAGCCGCTCAACTTCGTGAACACCCCGATACTCGCGAAAGACAGGGGGCTGCGCCTGGAGACCTCGCGCCTCTCTGAGAGCGCGGAGTACACGAGCCTGGTCGTGCTCAGGATAGCGGGCGGGGACGGGGAGAACGTCGTGAGCGGGACCTTAAGCGGGCCGAAGATGCAACCGCGCCTCGTCGAGGCTTTGGGCTTCGACTTCGAGGTGATGCCAGAGAAGCACATGCTCTTTATCCGCAACGAGGACGTGCCCGGCATGATCGGCAGGGTCGGCTCCATCCTCGGGGAGCACGGCATCAACATCGGCAACATGGCCGTCGGCCGCGGCGAGCCGGGCTCCCGTGCCGCGATGGCCGTCACCGTGGACGAGCCCGTGCCTGAGGACGTCCTGAAAACCTTCCTCGGGGCGCCCGGCTTCAACGAGGCCCGCGCGGTCACGCTGTGATGGCCAGGCTCGAAGACATCCTCGCCCGCTACAAGCACTACGGCCCCACCTTCGGCCCCGGCGACAAGGCCCCGTTCTCGGGCACCTACGTCTGCGACCGGGGGACGATGCTGCCCCCGATCCGGGTCCAACTGGCCAAGGGCGAGGAGTTCCCGGAGGCCGAGAACCTCGGCGAACACACCCGCTGGAAAGAGACGAACATACAGGCATAAGGTTTTGAGGTTTTAGGCATAAGGTTGCAGGTTTTGGCCGGGAGGCGAAACGTTGGTCCGGCAGCAGATACGCCGTCTTTACGCCTTCTTCTGCCTTGTGGGCGTGGTCGGGAGGAGGTTGCTGCGTCAGCCTCAAAACCTCGAACCTCAAAACCTGGTGCCTGAAACCTACCCTTTCGGGGTACTCTAGCGAGGTCACGGATCGTTCTTACCGGGAGGTTCTATGAAGATCGGGTACTTTCTTTCCTGCGAGGAGTTCGGGCCTGGGGCGCTGGTTGAGCAGGCGCGGATGGCCGAGGGTGCGGGTTTCGAGGCGCTTTGGATCAGCGACCACTACCACCCGTGGGTCGAGGCGCAGGGCAACAGCCCGTTCGTGTGGAGCGTGATCGGGGGCCTCTCCCAGACCACGTCGCTCCCCGTAACGACCGCGGTTACGTGCCCGACGATGCGCATCCACCCGGCCGTGATCGCCCAGGCCGCGGCCACCTCCGCGGTGATGCTGGGGGGTCGCTTCAACCTCGGTATCGGCACCGGCGAGGCGCTCAACGAGCACATCTTCGGCGACGCGTGGCCGTCTGCCGACGTGAGGCTTGAGATGCTGGAGGAGTCTGTCGAGGTGATGCGGCTGTTGTGGGAGGGCGGCACGAAGGATTACGAGGGCCGGCACTACGTCGTCGAGAACGCCCGCATCTACACGCTGCCGGACGAGCCGCCGCCCATACTCGTCTCCGGCTTCGGGCCGAAGGCCGTGCGGGTCGCGGCGGAGATCGGGGACGGCTACGTGAACATCGGACCGGACGCGGAGCTTCTGGAGCTCTACCGTTCCTCGGGCGGCGGGGACAAGCCGGCCCACAGCGCCTTCAAGGCCTGCTACGGGGACGACGAGGCCGAGAGCGTGAGGACGGCGCACCGCACGTGGCCCAACGAGGCGCTGCCGGGGGAGATGGCGCAGATACTGCCCACACCCCGCCACTTCGAGCAGGCGACCCAGCTCGTGACGGAAGAGATGATCTCGCAGTCGATGCCCTGCGGCCCCGACCCGGAGAAGTACCGCGGGATGCTCCGCCAGTTCGCCGAGGCCGGCTACGACGAGGTCTACGTGCAGCAGATAGGCCCCAACCAGAAGGCCTTCTTCGACTTCTTCGGCAAGGAGATCCTGCCCGAGTTCAGCTAGAGACCGCTTCGTAAAACCCTCCCTCCCCGCGCGGGGATATACTCTTTAGGGATTCTGCTTTTTCTCGCGTGGGGAGGTTTGTTGTGGGCAAGAAGGGCGGGAGTTTCGCGACGACGCTGGTCCTGGCGCTCGTCATCGTCGTGTTGAGCGTGGGGCTCGGCGTCGGGGTAAGCCGCTTCGATTTCGCGGAACGGGTGCCCCTGATCGGGCCTTTGTTGCAAGAGAGGCCCGCGCAAACCACGACGTCGCCCGTGGTCGTCGAGGGGATCAGGGGCCTGGACCAACTCGCCACCGTGCGCGTGACCGAGTCGATAATAGTGACACGAGAGAGCGGCGGAGATTTCCTGGGCCGCCTTTTCTCCGGCGAGAAGGTCCTCCTGGTCGCGACCGGGAACGTCGAGGCGGGGGTGGACCTCTCCGGGGTCGGGGGGAACGATGTGCGAGTCACGAACGACACCGTGACCATCCGTCTGCCCGAGCCCGAGGTCCTCTCCGCGAGCCTCGACGAGGACAAGACCCGCGTCTACGACCGCGACTACAGCCCGCTGAACCTCCGCCCCGACGACGACCTGGTCGAAGAGGCCCGCTCTACGGCCGAGGAGAGGATCGAGGCCGCCGCCCGCGAGAACGGCATCCTCGACACCGCCGAGACGAACGCGGAATCCTCCATCCGTGCCTTCGTCAAAGCCCTGGGCTTCGAAGAGGTGCGGTTCGAGTAAGGCCGTGCGCTTCGAGTAGGGCCGGCCGGTTCTCGGGGGCGCGTTCGGCGTCTGCGAACGGTAACCTGTAGGCGGTACGGACCCCGACGGGAGTCGGAGCGCGAAGCGATGACGGTACCGCACAGCACCGGAGGAGATCCCACGCGGGCGTTCGCCCGCCGCGGCAGGACGGGCGGTTCGCCGCTGCAGCTTTCGGGCTTCGTGGGGAGGCGCTCGCCTTACCTCGCCGCCTTGCTCCTCGCCTGCGGAACCTCTGTGGCGCCCCCTCCATCGGGGCTCTCGGGCTCGTAGCCCAGGTTCGGGGAGAGCCACTTCTCGGCCTCTTGGAGCGTCCAGCCTTTGCGTTCGGCGTAGTCCTGGACCTGGTCGCGCCCGATCTCGGCGACGCCGAAGTAGGTGGAGTCGGGGTGGGAGAAGTAGTAGCCGCTGACCGCCGCCCCAGGTGTCATGGCGCAGCTCTCCGTGAGGGAGATGCCCGCGTTCTCTTCGGCGTCGAGGAGGTCCCAGATCTTGCGCTTCTCGGTGTGCTCGGGGCAGGCCGGGTAGCCGGGAGCAGGCCTTATGCCCGTGTACTCCTCCCGGATGACGGCGTCGGTGTCGAGGCTCTCGTCGGCCGCGTAGCCCCAGAACTCCCTGCGCACGCGCCGGTGCAGGAGCTCGGCGAAGGCCTCGGCAAGCCGGTCGGCCAGCGCCTTTACCATGATGGCGTTGTAGACGTCGTTGTCCTCCTCGAAGCGGCGCGCCGCCTCGTCGGCCCCGATGCCGGCCGTCACCGCGAAGAGGCCGACGTGGTCCTCAAGCCCCGTGCTCTTCGGCGCGACGAAGTCCGCCAGCGAGCGGTTCGGGCGGCCGGGCGGCTTCTGCTTCTGCTGCCGCAGGAGCTCTAGCTCCGCGAGCACCTCGCCGCGCGATCCGTCCGCGTAGACCTCCAGGGAGTCGTTGGGCAGGGCGTTGGCCGGGAAGAGGCCGAAGACCGCGCGGGCGGTGAGCCACCTCTCCTCGATGATGCGGTCGAGGAGTTCCTGGGCTTCGGCGAAGAGCTTTCGGGCCTCCTCGCCCTTCTCCGGGTCGTCGAAGATGCGTGGGTAGCTCGCCTTTAGCTGCCAGGAGTGGAAGAACGGCGTCCAGTCTATGTAGGGCCGGATCTCCTCGAGCGGGTAATCCTCGAACGTCCGCACGCCGAGCACGTTCGGTTTCGGCGGCTCGTAGCCTTCCCAGTCGATCTTCGCCCGGTTCGCCCGCGCCCGCCCAAGCGTCGCGAGCTTCGTCCTCGAGCGGCGCCCGGCGTGCTTGCGGCGGACCTCCTCGTACTCGGCGGCGATCCCGGCTGCGTAGTCGCCCTTCTTGTTCTCCGTCACGAGGTTCTGGGCCACGCCGACGGCGCGCGAGGCGTCCTTGACGTGTATGACGGGCTGCCCGTAGCCGGGGGCTATCTTGACAGCCGTGTGCGTCTGGGAGGTGGTGGCGCCCCCGATCAGGAGCGGCAGCTCGAAGCCTTCGCGCTGCATCTCGCCCGCGACGTGGACCATCTCGTCGAGGCTCGGCGTGATGAGCCCCGAGAGCCCGATGATGTCCGCGCCCTTGTCTCTGGCGGTCTGCAAGATCTTGGCCGCGGGCACCATCACCCCGAGGTCGATCACCTCGAAGTTGTTGCACTGCAGCACGACGCCCACGATGTTCTTGCCGATGTCGTGGACGTCGCCCTTTACGGTCGCCATCACGACCGTGCCGTTCGGCTTTCTGGCCTCGCCCTTCTCTTCCTCTATGTAAGGGATCAGGTACGCCACCGACTTCTTCATCACCCTGGCGCTCTTGACTACCTGCGGCAGGAACATCTTCCCCGCCCCGAACAGGTCCCCGACCACGTTCATCCCGTCCATAAGTGGGCCCTCGATCACGTCGAGCGGGCGCTCGGACCTCTGGCGCGCCTCCTCGGTGTCCTCCTCGGCAAAGTCCGCTATCCCCTTGACTAAAGCGTGCTCCAGCCGCTTCTCCACCGGCCACGAACGCCACTCCTGCGCCTCTTCCTCGGCCTCCTCGCCCCGATCGCGGTACTTCTCGGCGAGGTCGAGCAGGCGCTCGGTGGCGTCGTCGCGGCGGTTCAGGACCACGTCCTCGACCGCCTCGCGCAGCTCTTCGTCTATGTCGTCGTATACGCCGAGCTGGCCCGCGTTGACGATGCCCATCGTCAGGCCCGCGTTTATGGCGTGGTAGAGAAAGACGGCGTGGAGCGCCTCTCGCACCGGGTTGTTGCCCCTGAAAGAGAACGAGACGTTCGAGATGCCGCCCGAGGTCCCGGCGTGGGGGAGGGTCTCGCGGATCTCGCGCACCGCCTCTATAAAGTCCACGCCGTAATTGTTGTGCTCGTCTATGCCGGTTGCGATGGCGAAGACGTTCGGGTCGAAGATTATGTCCTCGGCCGGGAAGCCGATCTGCCCGGTGAGGAGCTTGTAGGCGCGCGTGCAGATCTCGACCTTCCGATCCTTCGTGTCCGCCTGCCCCTTCTCATCGAACGCCATCACGATCACGGCCGCCCCGTACCTCTTGAGGAGCCTCGCCTGCCGCACGAACTCCTCCTCGCCCTCCTTCATGCTGATGGAGTTGACGATCGCCTTGCCCTGCACGCGCTTGAGCCCCGCCTCGATGATGGACCACTTGGACGAGTCGATCATCACCGGCACCCGCGAGATGTCCGGCTCGGCGGCGACGAGGTTCAGGAACTCGACCATCGCCTCCTCGCCGTCGAGCATCCCCTCGTCCATGTTCACGTCTATGACCTGCGCCCCGTTCTCGACCTGGCTGCGCGCCACCTCGAGCGCCGTCTCGTAGTCGTCGCCCAGGATAAGGTCCTTGAACCGCGCCGACCCCGTGACGTTCGTCCGCTCCCCGACGTTCACGAACAGGGAATCGGGCCCGATGTTGACGGCCTCCAGCCCCGAGAGCCGCAACCTGGGCTCCAGGTCCGGCAGCTCGCGCGGCGGGTGGCCGGAGACGGCGCCCGCTATGGCCTCGATGTGCTCGGGCGTCGTGCCGCAGCAGCCGCCGACGATGTTCAGCCAGCCGTTGGCCGCCCACTCCCCGATCTCCGCCGCCATGAACTCCGGGCTCTCGTCGTACTCGCCGAACTCGTTGGGCAGGCCCGCGTTCGGGTAGGCGCTGACGTGCGTCTCGGAGATCCTGGATAGCTCCTCGATGTACTGGCGCAGCTCCTTGGAGCCCAGGGCGCAGTTCAGGCCGATGCTTACGGGGTCTGCGTGCCTGACGGAGTTGTAGAACGCCTCCGTCACCTGGCCCGAGAGGGTCCGGCCGCTCGCGTCGGTGATGGTGCCGGAGATCATGACGGGGACCTCAAGGCCCTCTTCGTCCAGGTACTCCTGTACCGCGAAGATGGCGGCCTTCGCGTTGAGTGTGTCGAAGATGGTCTCCACGAGCAACAGGTCGACCCCGCCCTCGACGAGCCCCCGCACCTCTTCCCCGTACGCCCCCCTGAGCTCGTCGAAGGTGACGTTCCTGAAGCCCGGGTTGTTCACGTCCGGCGAGAGCGAGGCCGTCCTGTTCGTCGGACCAAGGGCGCCCGCCACGAACCTCGGTTTATCCGGAGTATTGTCCGTATAGGCGTCCGCCGCCTCGCGGGCGACGCGGGCGGCCTCGAAGTTCAGCTCGTAGGCCAGGTCCTCCATCCCGTAGTCCCTTTGGGCGATGGACGTGGAGGAGAAGGTGTTGGTCTCGACGATGTCGGCGCCCACTTCGAGGACCGCTTCGTGGATATCCCGGATAATCTTCGGCTGGGTGATCGAGAGCAGGTCGTTGTTGCCCTTGAGCTCGCCCGGGTGGTCGGCGAACCGGTCGCCCCGGTAGTCGTCCTCGGAGAGGTCGTAGGACTGGATCATGGTCCCCATCGCGCAATCCAGCAGGAGGATGCGTTCTTTCAGGGCGGCCCGGAACTTCTCCAGCCGGGCCGCCCTCTCTTCGCGAATGGTGTCTTTAAGAACCATGTGCCTCTATTCCTCTAGGTTCCGGGGCCTTATGCCTTGAGCCTTATAGCTTCCAACACGTCCCCCGCGAGGTCCGGGGCGCTCGCCGGCGGCATTATGTACGCGCCGTTTACGAGCGGTTGCGCCTTCGCGAGAAGGTTCTGGGCGACCTCGACGCCGTATCTCGGGGCGTCCTGGGGGGAGAGGGCGGTGAGCCTCTCGCGGACGGGCTTCGGGATGTTCACGCCCGGGACCTCGTGGTGGAGGAACTCGGCCTGGCGCGCGCTGCGCAGGGGCATGAGGCCGAGGAGCAGGGAGACGTCGAGGTCGCCCATGCGTTCGAGGGCCATCTCCAGGGCGCCTATCTCGAAGACGGGCTGCGTCCAGAAGGCGTGGGCGCCGGCCCCGATCTTGCGCCTGAGCTTCTCTATCTCGCCGTCGAGGTCTTCCGCCGTCGGGTTGAAGGCGGAGCCTATGAGGAAGCCCGCCGGCCCACCGATGGAGTTGCCGGCCAGATCCTCGCTCCCGTTCATCTTCGAGAGGACGTGGACAAGCCCCACGGAGTCCGTGTCGAAGACGCCGGTGGCCTCCGGGTAGTCCCCGATCTGGGTCGGGTCGCCCGTGACCGCGAGTATGTTCTTCACCCCGAGCGCCGCGGCACCCAGAAGGTCAGACTGGAGGCCTATGATGTTCCGATCGCGACAAGAGATGTGGGCGACGGCCTCGATGCCGACCTCGTCCTGCACGATCTTGGCCGCCGCCACCGGGTGCATCCTGAGGCGCGCCCGCGCCCCGTCGGAGATGTCTATGGCGTCAACACCCCGCCCCTTGAGGCGCCTGGCCGCCTCCACGACCTTCGTGATGTCGTTGCCCCGGGGCAGGTCCACCTCCACGGCGACCGCGAAGCCCGTCCGCAGCTTCTCGGCGAGTTCCGTGGAGGGCCCGTCGATGGCCTCAGCCGGCCCCTCTTCCTCTATCGTCCTCACGTGCACGCCGCGCGCGGCGGTCGCCTCCGGGCGGAAATCGCGGAGGGCATCAGCGAGGGCCTTGACGTGTTCGGGGGTCGTGCCGCAGCAGCCGCCGACCAGGCGGGCGCCGGCCGCTGCGAGCCTGCGACCGTAGAGGGCGAAGTGGTCCACGTCGCGGCGGAAGCGGACCTTGCCATCCACCAGTTGGGGGAGGCCCGGGTTCGGGAAGGCGGCCACCGGGCCGACCTCGGCTGACATCCCTTCCACGATGCCGACCATCCGCTGCGGGCCGACCGTGCAGTTCGCCCCGGCGAGGTCCACGCCTAAAGACGAGATCTCGCGCGCGGCGCGGCCGGGGAGCCCCTCCGAGAGCGTCTCGCCGTCCTCGACGAAGGTTTTGTACGCGACGGTCGGGACCCCGAGGCCCCGGACCGCCTCGTGGGCGATGCGCAGCTCGACCAGGTCCGTGAAGGTCTCCAGCACCAGCGCGTCGGCGCCGCCCTCGAGGAGCGCCTCGGCCTGCTCCAGGAACACGGCGCGGGCCTCGCTCTCCGTCACGGGGCCGACGGGGCACAGGGAGCGGCCCAGGGGGCCTACGGCGCCGAGGACCAGCGCCCTGTTACCGTCGCCGGTCTTGACGCCGTCCGCCGCCTTGCGGGCGAGCCGGGCGCCGGCCTCGTTCACGTCGCGCACCCGCTCTTCGATCTCGTGGACCTCCAGCTTGAAGCGGTTGGCGGAGAAGGTGTTCGTCTCGATCACGCCGGCCCCGGCCCGGATGTACTCCTCGTGGATGCCGGCGACCATCTCGGGGTGGGTGACGTTGGCCCGGGCGTAGGGGTGGCCGAAGCCGACGCCGCGCTCCGCGAGCAGCGTGCCCATCGCGCCGTCCCCGATCAGGACCCGCGAATCCGCCCTCTCCCTGAGATCGAAACTCAAAAGAAAAACCTCTCTCCTCTTTGGCTGCGCGTCGGCGCGGAGGAGAGAGGCCAGTCGATGCGGTTCCGACTCATCTCTCGGAGTATCCTCCGCGGGAGTTGGCACCTGACACGGGGTTGCCCCGCCGGTTGCCGCGGCTTCAAAGGGCCCATCCCTCCACCGCTCTCGATGAGCGCCCGGGACGGCAAGCCGCCCCCAGACCCCCGAATTACAGCACGGCGTAGGCCCCTTTTCAATCCGGGAGGGGACCCTCTTCCCCCCGAAGCGCGTGATGCCCCGCCCGAAACCGGGGCCAGGCTAGCGGTGGGCGGTAGAGCGGGCCAGGATCTCGCGCGGGTCCCGCGCCGCGCAGCGGGCCGCGACGAAGAGCTTGCGGGGCCGGGAGGTCTCCGCCCGCCCGGAGAACACGTCGTAGTCCCTGGCCTCTATGCGCCCGAGGATGCCGGCGTAGAGCTCGCGCGCGACCACCACGGGCCACCGCCTGCCGGGGGGTATGTACTTGATCCCCTCCTCGGAGAACGCGTAGAGCTCTCTCGCCCGGTCGATCTGGAAGCGCATGAGCGCGACGAACCGCCCGTCCACCACGCCCGCCGCGAGGTCCCCCTCCCGGTACCCGAAGCGCTCCAGGTCTTCGAGGGGCAGGTAGACCCGCCCGCGGCGCCAGTCCTCGGCCATGTCGCGCAAGAAGTTGGAGAGCTGCATGGCGACGCCCAATGCCTCGGCGTGCGGGTCGGCCCTCCTGTCTTCGACGCCCAAGACCCGGCACATCATCAGGCCGACGACGGCCGCGCTGCCGTAGGTGTAGACCTCGAGGTCCCTGTACGTCGCGTAGCGGAAGACGCGGGTGTCCATCTTCATGCTCTCCATGAAGGCCGCTATGTGGGCCGGCTCTATGCCGCTTTTGCGGACCGTGTCGGCGTAGGCCCGCAGCACGGGGTTCGCGACGGGCTCGCCGGCCACGGCGGCCATCGTCTCGAGCTCGAAGGCGCGGAGGCCCTCCAGCTGCTCCCCCAGGCTCGTCACGCCGGGGTTGTCCACGATCTCGTCGGCGTAGCGCATGAAGGCGTACAGGGCGTGCACCCGCGGGCGGACGTGCGGCGGGAAGAACTGGGTCGAGAAGTAGTACGTGCGGCTGTGGGCCTTCTGGACCTGGCGGCACAATTCGTAGCTCTCGGCCAGCGAGAGCCCGCCGTCGAGCTTCACGCCGCTCGCCGGGTCGAGCCTCAAACCCCGACCTCGCGCCCGATGCGGTCGGCGGCCAGCCTGGCGCCTATGGTGACCAGCGGCACGCCCGTCCCCGGGCGGGTGCTCGCCCCGACAAAGTACATGCCCTCCACGCTGCGGGAGACCATCGGCGGCCGGAAGTACCCGACCTGGAGGATGCCGTGCCCGATCCCGAACGCCGCCCCCTCCTCAAGGTTGTAGTCGTCCCGCCAATCCAGCGGCGTCTTGACCTTCTCGTAGACGACCCGGCTCCGGTCCAGCCCGCAGCGCCTCTCCAGCATCCCGTAGACCTTCTCCTTGAAGGCGGGACCGTCGCGGGTCCAGTCCACGTTCGGACCCAGGTGCGGCACCGGCACGAGCACGAACAGGGCGTCCTGCCCCTCCGGGGCCATGCCCGGCTCGGTCTTCGACGGGACGACCGCGTAGAAAGAAGGGTCCTCCGGGAGCCGTCCGTCGCGGAAGATGGCCTCGAAGTTCTCCCGGTACTCGGGGGAGAGGTAGAAGTTGTGGTGGAGCATGCCGTCCAGCTTGCCTTCCACCCCGAGGTAGAGCATGAACGCAGACGCCGTGTACTGCAGCTTCTCGCGCCTGCGGAGCTTGAAGTCCGAATCGGCCTCGCCCCCGAGCAGCTCCCGGTAGGCGTAGGGGAGGTCCGCGTTCGCCAGCACGGCGTCCGCCCCGACCTCCGCTCCGCCGGCCTCGCCCCCCACGCGAACGCCGCTGGCGCGGCCCTTCGTCACGACGACCTTTTCGACCGGGCTGTTGAGGCGGAACTTCACGCCGAGCTCGACCGCCAGCCGCTGCATCGCCTCGACGAGGGCGTACATGCCGCCCTCGGGGAACCAGAGGCCGTCCTCGGCGATCTCCGTGTAAGGCAGGAGGGCGTAGACGGCGGGCGCCGAGAAGGGGGAGAGGCCCAGGTACATCGTCTGCAGGCTGAACGCCTGCCTGAGCTTGTCCGTGTTGAAGAACTTCGAGACCTGGCGGTAGTAGTTGTTCACGGCCTTCGTCTTGAGCAACAGCCGCAGGTTCCTGAGCCCGAAGAAATCCTTCGCCTTGTCGAAGTCCCGCTCGACGAACTCGCTGCGGCCGAGCCGGTACTTGTGGCAGGCGTCCTCGAGGAAGCGGTAGAAGCGCGGGGTGACGCCCGGCTCTATGCGTTCGAGCTCCCCGATCATCTCGGGCAGGGTGCGCCGCATGGTGAGCGTATCCCCATCCCCGAAGGTGACCCGGTAGTCCCCGTCCAGCGGGATGAGCCTGACGTAATCGTCGAGGTCCCGGTCCGCGAAGGCGAAGAGCTCGCGGTAGGTGTCGGTCATGAGCAGCAGGGAGGGCCCGGTGTCGAAGGAGAAACCCTCCGCCTCCAGGCGGCCCATCCGGCCGCCGACCTGGGCGTTCTTCTCGAAGACCTCGACCTCGAAGCCGATGGCCGCCAACCGGATCGCCGCCGCCAGGCCGCCCATCCCGGCCCCCACGATAACAACCCGCTTCTTCGGCCGCGTCGACGCCGTCAGGGCGTCACCTCACTTCTCCGGTGGCATCTTTGGAAGTATACGTCCTCGATGCTAGCAGCGTTTGCCGAACACCCGGGTAAAGCGCCTTACACCCGTCGTCGCGGGAACGCCGTCTTGCGGCACGTTCGGGCGTACGGGCGCGTCATCGCATCTTGCGCTGCATGTACCAGTACGTGCCGACCATCACCACGACCGCCACGACGAGGAAACCGCCCGGCACGAGATACTCCTCCGCCGGGCTTAACCTTTCGAGGGCCCTCCTCAACGGGCCGCCCCTCAAGAACGGTCCTCGCCTACTTCGGCACCCGAACGCCCGCATCCGACCCCGGTCTCCCCGTGCGGCATGCCGAACAGCGTGAAGAGCTCCAACTCCACCGCGTAAGGCCGCGGGCACCCGGTCCGGCACTTCTCCGCGCTCGTCACCCGCCAGGTGGTCGCGCGGCAGGTGCCCAAACCGTCCTGCTCCCTCTGGTGCGTCTCGCTCACGGCGTCTATGACGGCTTGCTGTTCCGCGCCGCGGTAGTCGTCGTAGTTCGTGTCTACGAAGCCTAGAGGAAGAGAGTACCCGAGCAGCAGCACGAGGGACCTCGCGCGGATCGAGAATACCACCGCGCCGGATATGAGCGCGACCAGGATCATGCCACCTTTTGCCCCTCCTTCTGTTACGGAGTACCGCCCGGGATAGCGCCCGAGCAGACCCTAACGCGAGGGTTGTTCCGGAAGCTTGGGGGCGTCCTCGGCCGTCCGGCATTCGGCCCCGCCGCAGGCGCGCAGGTCGTCCATCCGGCCCTCCCAGTAGGCGCGCGTCCCGGGGTCCACGGAGCCGGGGTCGCTCCGCAACTCGTAGGGGTCGGCGGTCAGGTCGTAGTACTCCTTCTCGCCGTTTTGGAACCTGATGTACTTTTCGTCGCGCATCCGGAGCGTCTCCCAACGCGGCGGGGGGTTGAGGTCGGGCTCGCGGATGCTCAGGATCGCGGTCCTCTGCCACGGGGTCGTGCCGCTCTGGGCCAGCGGCAGGACGGAGCGGCCGTCCACGAAGCCGGGGGCCCCGGCGTTGCCCATGTCGGCGATGGTGGGGGCGATGTCGTGGTTGCCGACGAGGCGGGAGTCCACGACGCCCTTGCGGAGCCCGGGACCGCGCACGATGAGGGGGAAGTTTATGTCCTCCTCGTAGGGCTGGAGCTTGCCGTGGGGCAGGCGGTGCTGGCCGAAATGGGCGCCGTTGTCCGTGTAGAAGACGAAGTAGGTGTTGTCCATCTCGCCTTTCCTGCGGAGGATCTCGGACGCCTGTCCGATAAACCTGTCCACCCGTTGCAGGGAGCGCAGGGACTGGCGGTAGTCCGAGTCGAGGGTGGAGATCTCGCCCTGCGTCAGCCGGCCCTGGCGCCGGATCTCGGCGTTCTTGTCCGATACGTCGGCCTCGTTGAACGCCGGGGTGCGGGGCACGTTGGCCCCCTTGAACTTCTTGGCGTCTTCGGAGGAGTACGGGAACGGTTGGTGCATGGCCCCGAAGTTGACGAACGCGAAGAGGGGGCCGGGATCTTGGACCCGGTTCTCCAGGAAGGCCGCGGCGTTGTTCGCGACCAGCACGTCGGCCTGCTGGCGGTCCAGGTCCTTGACATTGCCCTGGTCGTTGACGGAAGTCCAGCCCTCGTCGACGCCGTTCCAGGCGTACCAGCGATCCCAGCCCGGCGGGATGAGCCGGTCGCGGTAGTTGTTCATGTACTTGCCGAAGAGGCCGGTCTTGTAGCCGTCGCCGTGCAGCCAGGTCGCCATGGTGCTCCGGTGCAGGCCGGGCCTCTGAAACTTCTCCCAGCCGCCCTGCGGCTCGGAGTTGCCGTAGATCTTGGTGTTGTGCGGGTACTGCCCGCGCTGGATGGTCGCCCGCCCGGGGCAGCACAACGGGTAAGTACTCACCGTGTTGGAGAACTTCGCGCCCCCGGCGACCAGGTTGTTCTGCAGGGCGGGCATCCGGTTCTCCGTGCCCGGCATCTGGTCGTCGGTGAGCACGAAGACGATGTTGGGACGCCCGGCCGCTTGCCGGCCGAGCCCCTCGGTGATCCCCAGGCCGCCGGCAAGGACCACGCCGACCAGCAGGGACAGGACGAACGCCAACGTGCTTTTGTAAACGGCTGCCATGCGCAACACCCTAAGGAGCCGCGCACCGTTCGTCGTGGGAGCCAGGTCCTATTTTTGGAGTTCCACGAACGCCGCGTTACGGGTCTTGTGGGCCGCCCCGGAGGAGTTTACGGGCAGGGCACCGCCTCGGTCCTCCGGGTGTGCTATTGGCGATGCTCGCCGCGTGGGGGAGGCGCTACGAGCCCTCGCCGCCCATTCCGGCTTCGCGCGCGAGGACGATGGCCTGGGCCCGATTGGCGGCCCCGAGCTTGGCGAAGACGCGGGAGATGTGGTTGCGGACGGTGTTGGGGCTCAGGAAGAGGCGGGCAGAGATCCCGGCGTTGTCGACGCCGCGGGCGATAAGGCCCAGTATCTCCCGCTCCCTGGCGGTCAGCTCCGGAAACGCCCCCGAAGGGTCTGCCGCGGGGTGGCGCAGAAAACCGGTGAGCTTGCGCGCGATCTCCGGCCCGAGCATCTGCAGGTCCATCAGCACCACGTCGGGCGAGCGCTTCAACGACTTCTCCACCGCCTCGTGCCCGTCCTCCGCCTCGCCGACGACCTCGACGCCGGGGTCTGAGGCCAGCAGGGCCACCAGCCCGTGGCGGAAGCCGGCGTGGTCGTCTGCCACGAGGACCCGGATCTTCGAGGCCTCAGGCATCGGGGTTCAGGCTCCTGGTCTTTTTGGGTTCAGGACGCGCCCCGCGCGCCCGACCCGTATCTTCGATCCCTTGTGCTGCGCCGGGCGTGGGGTCTACGCTTGCTTTTGCGTCGGAGTTTAGGGGTATCTCTCCCGGAACCCCCATCGGCAGCCGGGCCAGGACGCGGGCGCCGCCTGGGGTGGATGAGATCTCGCACGTCCCGCCGAGCTCTTCTGCCCGCTCGCGCATCGAGGTGAGCCCCACGCCCTCGCCGCGGTCCTCCGCCATGCCCACGCCGTCGTCCACGACCTCCACCTCCAGCACGCCATCCCGCGCGGAGAGGCGCACCCGGCACGATTGGGCCCGCGCGTGCCTGGCGACGTTGGTGAGCGCCTCCTGCGCCACGCGGTAGGCGGCCACCTCCGTCGCCGCGGGCAGGGCCGGCAGATCTTCGGAGGCATCCACAAAAAACCTGGGGGCCCCGCTTCGTCCTTCCCGGCCACCGAGTGGACCGTAGGCCTCGGCCTGCTGGCGGATGGCGGAGGCGAGGCCGAGGTCGTCGAGCGCCGGGGGCCTGAGGCCGTAGACCAGTCGCCGCACGTTCGCAACGGCCTCCTGGGCCTGGTCTTCCAGGTGGGCGAGCAGGCCGCCGTCGTCCTTCGGCCTCTCGTCCACCAGCCTCCGCGCCGCTTCGAGCCCGAAGGTGAGGCCCGCGAGCGTGGGCCCGAGGCCGTCGTGCAGGTCGCGGCGCAGGCGCCGGCGCTCCTCCTCCCTGGCCTTGACCATCCGCTCGCGCGAGCGGCGGAGGTCCGCGGTCAGCCTCACGGCGTGGACGGCCGCCTCCGCCTGGCGGGCGAGGTCGCGGAGGAGGCGGTGGTCGGCCGGGGAGAACTGCTCGTTCGGGGCCGGGGGGGAGAGGATCATGCGCCCCACCTGATCCGCGCCGTGAGCGAGCGGCAGGACGGTGGGCTCCCCCGCGGGGGAGCCGTGGGCCGCGACGGTCTCGTACCCGGCTTCGCCCTTGAGGGCTATCGCGACGTACGGGACCTTCATCGCGTGGGCCACGGTCTCCACGATGGTCGGCAGCACGTCCTCGGGCGCGAGCGCGGCCTCCAGGCGTTCCCCGAGCCGCGAGAGCGCCTCGTAAGGGTCGCGGCGTTCGCCGTACAGGAGGTGGTCCACGCCGCGTTGCAGGCGGGCGCGCAGCGGCTGGAAGAGGACGGCGACCAGTCCCGTCGCGAGCAGCGAGACCAGCAAGTTGCCCCCGGTGCCGATCCCGAACAGGCCACCAAGGCCGGCCACCAACAGGACGTACAGGGCCGCCACGACCGCGGTAAGCGCCCCGTAGACCAGGGCGCGGTTGATGACCGCGTCTATGTCGTAGAGGCCGTGACGCAAGATGGCGACGCCCGTAAAGACCGGAACCGCGAACAGCGCCGTCACGGAGAGAAGCTCGAAGGTCGTCTCCAGCCGCAACTCCACCAGGGGTCCCAGGACCCTGTCCTCCCTGACGAACAGATCCAGCTCCCCGGCCGCCCGCAGCACGGGCCGGAACGGGGCGTCTAGAAAGAGGAGCGAGAACCTCTGAACGGCCCGGTCCAGCAGCATAACGGCCGCCCCGAGCAACGCCGGGACCGCGGCGCAGGCGAACCACCCGAGTTGCTGACGCTCGTCCCCCCGGGCCCTCCGCAGGCGCAAGACCAGCAGCACGACCGAGGCCGCACAGGCGAACGAGAGCATGACGCCGCCCACCAGGCCGCACGCCTCCGTCGCCCCCGCCGAGCCGGGTATACCTAACGGGTTGTTGGCGTAGTAGTACGTTGGCAGCGGGCCGAACCGGAGGGCATCCGCGAGGCACACGAGCGCGGCCCCGGCCGCGGCGACTGGGGCCGCCACGCGCGCCGGGCCCGAGGACAGGCGGCCGCCGGGAAAGAGCAGCAACAGGAAGACCCCCGCCGCCATCAGGACCGGGAACCCGAGCCAGGTCGAGGTCCAGGCCGCGTATTCTCCCGCGGGCAGCCAGGGCCGGGCGAGCAACGCCTGGTCCGCGTATGACGCCGCCAGGCGCCGCGTCCCGTAGAGCAGGCCCACACCGCAGAAGATCCAGCCGGTAGGGTTCCTGGGGAGGCGCGAGGCGACGAGCGCGCCCACGCTCGGGCAGGCCAGCGAGAGCAGGGCCGTGGAGATGGCGAAGAGCGGACCCGGCCTCTCCGGCGGGACCAGGAAGTCCGGGGTGAGCGCGTCGAGGAGGAGGCCGGAGAAGATCAGGGCCGCGCAAACCGCCCACAAGGACCACGCCAGGCGCGCGGCGGGCCGGGCCTCCACCACGGACGCCCACGGAGCTTTCGCGGCGGCCTCTCTCAAAACCGCCCCTCCGGCACGACCGTTGTCACGGGCCCTCACAGCCCACGACCCTGTCGAACTCGTCCACGGACGCGGCGTCGTTGGCGCCGGGACCGCAATCCACGGTCTCGCGCATCCCGTCGACCGCGTAGAGAGAGTCGTCGCCTTCCCCGCCCAGTAGTCTGTCCCGGCCGGACTCCCCGAAGAGGGAATCTCCTCCCTTTCCTCCTTCCAGGGTGCCCTTGCCCGCGCCGCCCTCCAGGCGGTCGTCGCCGGAGGCGCCGGAGATCTCGTCCACGCCGGCCCCGCCGTCCAGGCGATCGAGCCCGTAGCCCCCGAGGAGCTCGTCCTTGCCCGGGCCTCCCTGGGCGGTGCCCCCGGCACCGCCGGTGTAAAGACGGTCGTTGCCCGCGTGGCCGAAGAGGCCGTCCGGCGACCCGTTGCCGTGGAGGCGATCGTCGCCCGCGTACCCGCGCAACTCGTCGATGCCGGATCCGCCCCGCAGGACGTCCTCGCCGCCCGTGCCGTAGATGGTGGCCGGCCCCGCCCCGCCGATGAGGAAAGCCGCGGCCCCGATCAGGACCGCGCAGGCCCCCACCACCAGTAGCCCCCGTCTCGCCATGCCAGAAACTATACTAGCCGCCCACCCACGCCCGGAGCCGGGCGTGGTGACCGGAACGGGTGCCCGCGTCTCGTCGGGACGGACCACGGCTCACGATCAACCGCGGCCCCAGGAAGGCCGTCACACCGGGCCCGTCAACGATGCCCACGACGCACGGACGGGGTTGGGCCGGCAAAGACCTACCATTCGCCCGTCCGCAAGCGGTGCGCCACCAACCGCAAGCCCGCGCCGAAAGTGCAGAGCGCCGTCGCCACGGACCCAAGCAGGATCGCGAAAGCCATCGACCCGAACACCACGCCCGGCCACCCGTGGGCGCCGTCCGGAACGATGTCCAAACCGGCCACCGACTCCAGCCAGAGGAAGTGCGCCACGCCCGCGAAGGGATACGTCAGGAGCAGGGCCGTCCCCCACAGGTAGAAGCGCCTGGGAAAGAGGAGACCCGAGAGCACCGCAAAGAGGATGTAGAGGTTGGTCCCCAGGTAGAACGGGAAGCCGTAGGTGAAGGGCCTGTCCTCGAAGGACCCACCCAAGAACGGGGCGCCGCCAGACGGGTCCGCGCCCATCCCCCACGCCAGGAGCCCCAAGACCACGAGAACCACGAACACGAGCGCCTGCCGCCACCCCGGGATCCAGAACCGCGGCGTCGATAGCCACCCTACCATCCCCCTACTCCCCGAACGCCGCGGCCTCTATCCGTGGGGACGCCGCGACACCAAACGGCGGGCCGCGCATCGTTCGGGGCGACTGCTCCTGAGGCACCGTCCCCGGATGCCGGACTGTTGTGCGTCACCATCAGGTTGTTGCCGACGCCGCCGCTATCGCCAGGCACACTAGCATCGCCCTCTTTGCAACGCGTTTGCCCCTCTAGTGGCCTGAGCACCGCAGATCCTCAGCCTCCCCTTGCCAAGAGGCCCGATGCCTGCCTCACGGGTCCCGTGGTGCCCATAGTAGGACGGGAGGCTACCGGTTCGCGTGGGAGCCAGGTCCCATATTTGTCGAGAACCCTCGCCTTTGCGCCGTGCAGCGATGTGAGCTGGAGCCCGGGAGTATGTGCCGGGCAACCGGAGAGGACCAGGTGCGCTGCCCGAACTGCAGCACATGGAACGGAGATGCTCGCCGGCGCCGCTGCCCGAATTGCGGGACCGTTTTGGAGCCGTGCCCGATCATACGAAACGGGCGATCGTCGCGCCCTTGCTCTGCTCGGTAGTTGGCCTCGTCTCCGTCTACGTCCCCGTACTGACGAACCTCTCGCGGCGGGCCATTACTTCGAGGCGAGGAGGCACTCCCGGCTGGCGCGGGCGCGGGCCAACGCGGCGCTCTGGATCGTGCTGGCGGCTTCGTTGTTCTTCGGTGCCATCACCCTGCTGGCCGGGATCGGCAATCCCTGACCCCGGGACGAGGCGCGAGGCTTTCGCCGGGACCCGTGCGTTGCGCGGCCGCCGACCGGACCTCCGGACGATCTACTCGTAGCCCACGGCCTCGACGATGGTCTTGCGGGCGGCGGAGCGGGCGGGGAGGAGGCCGGCGAAGATGCCTATAAAGAGGCCGGAGAAGAGGGCGGCGAGCGCGGGCAGCCTCGGGTAGTAGAACTCGATCTCGAACCCCCCGGCGCCTGAGCCCTGGACGAACAGGTAGCCGAGCAAGGAGCCAAGGACCACGCCGACGAGGCAGCCGATCAGGCTGATAACGACGCCCTCGTCGACGATGAGCCGGCCGATCTGGAGGCGCGTCGTCCCGATGGCCCTGAGGATGCCGATCTCCCGCGTCCTCTCGAAGACGCTCATGGAGAGCGTGTTGACCACCCCGAACGCCGAAACCGCCACCGAGACGCCCATGATGGCGTAGAAGAAGACGTACTGGCGGTTGAAGTCGTCCTCGATGCGCGCCTTCCACTCGGCGTTTGAGTAGAGCGTGAACTGCGGGTAGTCCCGCAACACCTCCACGATCCCATCGGACAACGCCCCCCGGTCGGATCCCGGACGGGCCTTTACGGCGAGGAACTCGCCCTCGGTCTCGTTGAAGTCCCTGGCGAGGGCCCGCTTCGAGAGGTAGACGCCGGTCCCGCCGCCGACGAGGTCGTTCTCCAGGATGCCCTCCACGGGGTACTTCTTCTCTCCCCGGGGCCCGGCCAACTCTATGCTCTCGCCCACCCGCAGCCCGCGAGACTCCGCCAGTTGCTTGCCGATCAGGGCGCCGCCCTCGTCCAGCCTGTCGAAGGCGCCGGGCGGGGTGCCCGGGGCGAAGTCCGTGCGGAAGATTTCCGGGTAGTTCCCGTCCACGCCGAAGACGATATCCACCTTCTCGCCGCTGCGGCGGAAGCTCGAGACGATGCTCGTCGTGCTCTCGACGCCCTCCACGGCCCCGACCCTCTCGGGCAGGCTTGCCGAGAAGCCGGCGCCCGAGTTCTGCTGGGTGGGCTGCACGACGTAGTCGCTGCCCAAAGAGTCGTCGAGGTAGGCCCGGATCGAGCCGAGCAGGCTCCCGCCGAGTGCCGCGAAAGCCACCACGAGCGAGATCCCGACCATGAGCGCCGAAGCCGTGAGCGCCGTCCTCCCCCGGTTCCTGGTCGCGTTCGCCGCCGCCATCCGTCCCTCCACCCCGAAGAGTAGCCGCAACACGGGGGAGAACAGGGAAGCCAGCGGCCGGACGAGGGCGGGGATGAGCAGCGAGACGCCGAGAAAGGTCGCGATGACGCCGGCTATCCCCGAGGCGTAGACCAGGCCGTCGAGGTTGGCCGAGAGGTTCTTGGCGAGGTAGTAGATCCAGGGCACCCCGACGCCCGCCAGCGCCAGGCCGAGCACCGGCGCCAGGAGCGAGGCCCTCCGCCTTCCCCCGCCGCCGGCGCGCGAGCGCATCGCCTCAACCGGGCTTACCCTCCCGGCCCGCAGCGCCGGGAGCAGGGCGGCTACGACCGTGACGGCGATGCCGACGACCACCGCGGAGACGAGGGCGAAGGGGGAGAGGATGAGCGTCGTGATCTCGAACAGGTAAGCCCTCCCGAAGAGGTAGACGAGCCCCTTCGCCATCCCGTACCCGAAGAGCAGCCCGAGCACGGAGCCGAAGACGCCGAGCAGCGCCGCCTCCAGGATGACCGAGCGCGCGATCATTGCCCGCGTCGAACCGAGCGCCCGCAGCATGCCAAGCTCCCTGGTCCGCTCCAGCACGGTCATGGAGAGCGCGTTGAACACCAGAAAAGCCCCCACGAAGAGCGCCGTCCCCGCGAAGAAGAGCAGCGCCAGCCTGAACCCCTGCAACTGCCCCGTGACGGCCTGGGTCCGCGTCTCCGACCGCTCGGCCTGCAATCCCTCGCCCAGATCCCTGTCCAGCCGCTCCCGCAACCCCCCGACCGGCACGCCCTCCTCCGCCTCGACGGAGATGCCGGAGACCTGGTCTGGCTTGTCGAAGGCCTCCTGGACGAAGGGCAGCGGCGCCATCCCGAAGGCGAGCCCGCCGAAGGAGCCGCCCGGTATCCTGAGCAGCCCGACCACCTCAGCCTCCTTCGGGCCGCCCGGGGTGCCGAGCGTCACCTCGTCCCCGATTTCGAGCCCCGCGCCCTCGGCCGCCGCGCCGTCGAGGGTGAGCTCGCGCCCGTTCCTCGGGAACCTGCCGTCCGTCAGCTCGAAGCCGGTCGCGAGCTCCGCGGATTCCGGCTCCACGCCGAAGAGGCGCATGCTCTGGATCTCCGGCAGCCCGGCCTCCGTCTTGCGGTCAAGGATGAGGGAGGCGGAGCTCGCGTACCGGGGCGCCGCGGACTCGACGCCCTCGAAACCGCGCACCCTGTCGACCGTCCCTTCGTCGAAGCCCCCCGAGCCACCGGCGGCGGTCACGGTGAGGTCGGCGGAGCCGTAGGCGCGGGAGAAGAGCTGCTGGAAGGTGCCGGACATCGTGTTGGAGAGCGTCAGCACCCCGAAGACGATCCCGACGCCAAGCACGATGCCGACCGCGGTCAGCAGCGTGCGCTGCGCCCGGGCCCGCAGGTTGCGCAGGCTCAAGCCCGAGAAGCGACGCAGCTTCACGAGGGTGTGCCCCGTCGGGCGCGTGCTAACCTACACGCGGTCGGAGCGCAGGCGTCAAAGCGGGGAGGGTCGATGGAAGAGCACGGCGGGCCGACGAGGGTCTCCGGCGGGCGGGGCGGGCACTCGCGGCTGGGCATAGCGTCCTTCGTCATCGCCGTCCTGACCACGGTGTTGGTCGTCGTGCTGTGCGTGGTGATCTTCAGCGCTGGCGGGGAGTTGCTGGGGGGCGAGGACCCGCAGAGCGTCACGCCCCAGGACATACAGCGCAACCTCGAAGACTCGCCCGGAACGGCGGGCGTACTCGGGATCGCTGGCTTCGGGCTGGCGGCCAGCCCCCTGCTGTACCTGCTTGGCGTCGCGCTCGGCATCGCCGGCCTGGTACAGAAGCGCCGCGGCAGGCTGTTCGCCGTGCTGGGGACCGTCGCCAACGGCCTGATCCTGCTCGGCCTGCTCGCCCTCGTCCTGCTCCTCGTGGTCGTCGGCACCACGATCTGACCGGGACCGGCCCCGCGGATCGCATCCCTCGATGGCGCGGCCGTCCTCACGCCTCGCGCCCCATCGATAGAAACGGATACTCGCCGCCGTTCGTCCGCTGCGCAAAACCTTCGCCCCGCCGAAAACCGACGCGCTCGTAGACGCGGATCGCACGCTCGTTAGGGGCCGCCACCGAGAGCGTGAAACGCCGGGGCGCGAACCGCCGGGGCGCGAACCGCCGGGGCGCGAACCGCCCCCGCGCGAACTCCAGCCCCGCCGGGCAGAACCCCATCCCGATCCCTCCTCCGGTCAAGTCCGGCCTGAGCCCCAGGCCGACGTCCACGGTTTCGTCTCCCTTCTCGAACTGGAAGAATCCTACGAGGTCTCCCCTCCGGTCCAGCACGGAGAAGTAGACGCCTTCCCTGCTCTGGGGGTCCAAGAGCTCCGCGAGGTCCTCCGGGTCCGCGTCCGAATCGTAGAAGTCGTAGGGGGGCTCGTACCGCCAGCCGGCGACCCTGTTCGCGTCCGCGTCGTCCATCTGCCGGAAGAGGTAGCCGGGGGGCATCTCAGCCGGGGGGTTCCAGGGTCCTGAGGCGCTCCAGGATGTCGTCTGGGTTGGGGTCGCGGGCCTCGTCCACCACCCGGCCGTCGGAGAGGAAGACCGCCCGGTCCGCGGCCGAGGCGGCGCGAGGGTCGTGGGTGACCATGAGGATCGTCTGGTCGTAGCGGGAGGCCGACTCTTTCAGCAGGTCGAGCACCTCGGCGCCGGTCCTCGAGTCGAGGTTGCCGGTCGGCTCGTCGGCGAGGATGATATCCGGGAAGCGTATGAGGGCCCGGGCTATGGCGACCCGCTGCTGCTCGCCGCCGGAGAGTTCGTCCGGCAGGTGAGAGCGGCGGCCCGACAGGCCGACGAGGTCCAGAAGTTCGTCCAGCCTCCTGGCGTACTTGCCCGGCTTTCGGCCGGAGATCAGGATCGGCAGCAGCACGTTCTCCTCGGCCGAGAGCGTCGGTATGAGGTTGAAGAACTGGAACACGAACCCCATCCGCTCCCTTCTCAGCAGCGTGAGCTCCCTGTCCGAGAGCCCCGACAACTCGGTCCCGCCCACGACGACTCGCCCGCCCGTCGGCTTGTCCAAGGCGCCCAAGATGTGGAGGAGCGTGCTCTTGCCCGAGCCGCTAGGACCCATGATCGCGGCGAACTCCCCGTTTGGAAACCCCAAAGATACGTCGTCCAGCGCCCGCACCGCCGTCGAGCCCTCCCCGAAGACCTTGCGCAGGCCCACCGTCTCGACAGCGTTTGGGGAACCGTTCTCCACCCGCCGAGTATATCCGCGACCGCGGGCCGTACGGTGACAGGCAAAAACAGGCGCCCGGGCGGTTTGTAACACCTGCGCCCCGCTGGTAGACTCTCGCGGCTTGTACATAAGCCCCTGCTCCGCCGGGCACGAGGCCCGGGGAGCCGATTCTAGACCGGAGGAGGCAGAAATAACTACCTACGAAGCCATGCTCATAGTCATCCCGGAGCTCGACGAAGAACAGGTCGGGAACACGGTCGGGCGTTTTCGCACGGTTATCGAGCGCACGGGCGGCGAGGCCGGGGAGCCCAACCACTGGGGCCGCCGCAAGCTCGCCTACGAGATAGACCACCGCACGGACGGCTTCTACGTCGTCATGGAGTTCACCGCGGGCGAGCGCACCCTGGTCGAGCTCAAGCGCATCCTGCGCGTCTCCGACGACGTGTTGCGCCACACGATAGTCAAGCTCCCGCCGAACTACGCCCACAAGCCGCTGCCGGCGGAGGCGTTGGAGACGGAAGAGGCCCCGGCTTGATGCCGCTCGAGAAGATCCAGGAGGTCACGAATGGGTAGGAAAAGAGGGGGCCCGCCCCGCGGGGGCCGGCCGGTAAAGAGCAAGCCGTGCGTCTTCTGCAAGGAAGACGTCGCTTACGTCGACTACAAGGACTACAACGTGCTGCGCCGGTTCGTCTCGGACCGCGGCAAGATCCGGGCCCGCAGGGTCACGGGCCTCTGCCCGCAGCACCAGCGCGAGGCCGCCACGGCGATCAAGCGCGCCCGCGAGATGGCCTTGTTGCCCTACGTGGTCGGAAGGTAGGGGGCACGCCGTGCAGGTGATACTGACCCAGGACGTCGACAAGATCGGCCAGAGGGGCGACATCGTGGACGTCAGCCGCGGCTACGTCCGTAACTTCCTCGTCCCCCGCAACCTCGCCGAGGTTGCGACGCCGGGCAAGATGGAAGAGGCCCGCCGCGAGATGGCCGAGAGCGAGGAGCGGGACCGCCGCCTCGCCGAGCGCGCCGAAGAGGTGGCCGCCACCCTCAACAAGACCGTCATAACCATCGAGGCCCGCACCGGCGAGGACGAGCGCCTCTTCGGCTCGGTCACCGCCGCCAACGTGGCCGCCGCGGTCGAGAAGGCCCGCGGCGTCCGCCTCGACCGGCGAAGGGTCCGCCTCGAAGAGCCCATAAAGTCCCTCGGCACCCACCAGGTCCCGATCCAGGTCCACGGCGACGTCGAGGCCAGCGTCAAGGTCATCGTAGTCCCCAAATTGTAGGGGCGTTTCGCGAAACGCCCCCCGTGCCGGGCGTCTCTGCGGCTCTACTTTAGGTTCATACGCTACCTGGACCACAGGGTAAAGGCCCCCGTCTTGTAACGGGGGCCTTTGTGTTGCATCCTAGACCGTCTATGGAGCGCCGGGGAAGGATGCGGAGCGTTGAGACGGGGGCCGATGCGTCCCGCGTGCCGCCGCATGACTTGGACGCCGAGCGGGCGGTTATAGGGGCGTTGCTGGTCTCGGAGACGGCGGTGGCCGCCGTGGCGGAGCAGCTCTCCCCCGAGGACTTCTATTCGGAGACGCACCGGATCATCTACGGGTCCATGATGCGGCTCTACTCGCGCGGGGACCGCATAGACCAGATCACGCTGACCAACGAGCTCAGCTCCATCAACGAGTTCGAGCGCGTCGGCGGCCGGGCCTACGTCTTCCAGATAGTGGAGAGCGTCCCGACCGCCTCGAACGCCGCCCGCTACGCCGAGATAATCCGCGGCAAGGCCCTGCTTCGGGCCGTCATAGACGTCGGCAGCCGCATCACGGAAGACGCCTTCCGCGAACCCGAGGACGTGACCGAGGCGCTCGACTCCGCCGAGCAGCTCATTTACGGCGTCTCCAACCGTACGCTCAAGCAGCACCTGGCCCCCGTCTCCGAGCTCGCGCCGGGGGCTTTAGAGATGATCCAACGCCTCTACGAACAGGAAGGCGAGGTAACGGGTGTCGAGACCGGCTTCGAGGACCTCGACCGCCTCACCACCGGCTTCCACAAGAGCGACCTCGTCGTCCTCGCCGCCAGGCCGGCTATGGGAAAAACAGCCATGGCCCTCAATGCTATATGGCACGCGAGCGGCGAAAAAAAGATGCCGGTGGCGATCTTCTCGCTGGAGATGAGCAAGGAGCAGCTCGTGCAGAGGCTCATCTCGCAGACGACCCGCATCCCGGCCCAGGCGCTTCGAAGCGGCAACGTCAAGGCCGAGGACTGGCCGAAGCTCCTTCGCGGCGTGGCGCAGGTGAGCGAGGCTCCCATCTGGATCGACGACACCGCCGGCGTCACGTTGATGGAGATGCGGGCCAAGGTGAGGCGTCTGGCGAGCCAGCTCAGCGCGCTGAGCGGCCCGCCGCTTTCGCTGGTCGTGGTGGACTATTTGCAGCTCATGGTCGGGCAGGGGAGCCGCAACGACAACCGCCAGCAGGAGATCGCCGAGATCAGCCGCGGCCTGAAAGTCCTCGCCCGCGACCTCGACGTCCCCGTCCTCGCCATCGCCCAGCTCTCCCGCGCCGTCGAAGCCCGCCACGACAAACGCCCCATGCTCTCAGACCTTCGAGATTGCGTAACCGGGGATACGCCCGTGCTGCTGGCGGATGGGCGTCGCGTGCCCGTGCGGGAGCTCGTAGGCACGACGCCGCGTGTGCTCGCCATGTCGCCCGGAGGAAAGATCATCGAAGCCGAGAGCGACCGTGTGTGGTCGGTCGGACGACGTCCGGTCTCCATCGTAAGGCTTGCCAGCGGACGCGAGGTCAGGACCACGACCAGGCACCGGCTCTTCGGCCCGGACGGCTGGGTCCGGGTGGGCGAACTGCGTCCCGGCGACAGGCTCGCCTTGGCGCGTGGCGTGCCGGAGCCGGCGGATGCCGGTGGGTGGTCCGAAGCCCGCCTGGCACTGCTCGGACACCTGATCGGGGACGGCAGCTACTTGAGCGGGCAACCGATGCGCTACTGCACGACGTCTGAAGAGAACAGTCGCCTCGTCGCCGAGGCGGCCATCGGCGAGTTCGGCATGGAGGTGAACCGTTACGCCGGGAGGGGCAATTGGCATCAACTCGTCCTGAGCGGCAACGGCAACAGATGGCATCCCGCCGGAGTAAACCGCTGGCTGCGCGAGCTCGGCATTTTTGGACAGAGGTCCCACAGAAAACGTATCCCGGAATCCGTTTTCGGCCTCAGCAACAGGTCCATAGCCGTTCTCCTCAAGCACTTGTGGGCGACGGACGGGACGATCTTTGCCCGTAAGCCGGGCACGCGTGGTTCCTCCACGATCTGTCTCTCCACAAACAGCAAGGATCTCGCGGAAGACGTCGCTGCCTTGCTTCTGCGCCTAGACATCGTGGCCCGGCTTCGTAAGGTCGCTCAGGGCAAACACCGTCCGATGTTCACCATCTCGGTCTCCGGCACCCGCGACCAGGGGCTCTTCCTGCAACGCGTGGGGGCTTTCGGTCCGCGTCGGGCCGGTGCGGAGAAACTCGCCCAGATCCTGATGACCCGCCACGACAGCACCAACGTAGACACGCTACCTGTCGAATTCTTTGAGAAGGTCAAGACGAGCATGGCCGCACGCGGCGTCTCCCATCGCGCGATGTCCGCGGTCAGGGGTACGTCTTACGGCGGCTCGTCGCGCTTCCGGTTCGCGCCCTCGCGCCCTCTGATGGCCGAATACGCCGCGCTCCTCGAAGACGAAACGCTACTCGCGAATGCGGCGAGCGACATCTTCTGGGACCGCGTGAAAGAAGTGATCCCTTCGGGAGAGGAAGAGGTCTTCGACCTCACCGTGCCCGGCCCCGCCTCCTGGCTCGCCGATGGCATCGTTAGCCACAATTCGGGCGCCATCGAGCAAGATGCAGACATGGTAATGTTTTTGTATCGGGACGAATATTACAACCCCGATTCGGACGACAAGGGCATAGCCGAGGTTATAGTGGGCAAGCACCGCAACGGGCCGACGGGCAAGGTGCAGCTCGCGTGGCTGGAGCAGTACACCAAGTTTGCCTCGCTCGCGCGCCGCGGCTAATTGTCTTCGGGCTTCGACTACTCCCTCGACTACAAGAACCTCGACCTGCGCGAGGAGCCGCACCTGTACAGGGTGGGGAAGGGGGAACAGGGGGTTCTCCTCGTCGAGCCGTACAAGTCCGAGATCCTGCCGCACTGGCGTTTCAGGACCGAAGAGGTGGCGCGCGGGTCGTCGGAGAAGATCTACGCCATGTTCCTCTCCTACAAGGAGCAGGACGACTTCGTGGGCATGGACCTGGCGCGCAAGTTCCTCCAGATGGGCTACACGAGGGCCAGGCGCTACGCCAACCACCGATCCGGCAAGAAGTACGACGAAGACGGCCGGGTGCGCCCGCAAGAGCCCGACGCCCTCGACGGCGAGAAGGCCCGCGCCGCCCGCGTCTTCTACGAAAAGTACGTACGGGCCCGCGAAGACGAACACTACAAGCGGCGCAGAAGAGAATGGGTCGAGCGGTACGGTTAGGGCCGGGCCGTCCGGTAATCTCTACCAAGACTTTCGCGGGGTGAAGTATTCCTGCCCCCAGGTCTTCGAAGGCGCGGGGGAGGTCTTCGGCGTCGACGCGCAGGTCGAAGATCCCCTCCTCCAACCCCGTCTCCACCCCAAGCGCCGGGGAGTGGTCAGGAGCAGGGAACGTCGTTGCGCGACCTTACTACCAACGATCCGAAACCCTGACCAGCCGGCCTTTTCCCGCCGGCCAACCCGCCCCGTCCAACCTTCCGAAACCTACCTTATCGGCGCCCCCATCGCGTGGTATCCGCCGTCAACGTGGATCAGCTCGCCGGTGGTCGCCGGCCACCAGTCGGAGAGGAGGCTCACGACGGCCTTCCCCACGGGCTCAGGGTTGGTGGTCTCCCAGCCGAGGGGCGCCTGACGGCCCCACTCGCCCTCTATCTCCTCGAAGCCGCTGATGCCCTTGGCGGCCAGCGTCTTTACGGGGCCGGCCGAGACGAGGTTTACCCTGATGCCCTTCTCTCCGAGGTCGCGGGCCAGGTAGCGCGAGGTCGACTCCAGGGCCGCCTTCGCCACCCCCATCCAGTCGTAGGAGGGCCAGGCGACCCGGGCGTCGAAGTCCAGGCCGACGATGGAGGCGCCCGGCTGCATGAGGTCCGAGAGGCCGACGGCCAGGGCTTTGAGGGAGAAGGCCGAGGTCTGGACGGCGGTGGCGACGGAGGGCCACTCCGCGGTCAGGAAGTTGCCGCCGAGGGCGTCTTCCGGGGCGAAGGCGACGGCGTGGACGACGCCGTGGAGCTCGCCCCAGCGCCCTCTGAGGTCCTCGGCGACGGCCCGGATATCCTCGGGCTTGTTCACGTCGAGCTCGAGGATGGGGGGCTGGGGGTCAAGCTTTCTGGCGGTGCGTTCGGTGAGGCTGCGGGCGCGTCCGAAGCTGCTCAGGGCCACCTCCGCGCCCTGCTCGGCCGCCAGCCGCGCGGCCGAGTAGGCGATGGAGCGGCGGTCCAGGACGCCCGTGACCAGCACCTTCTTGCCTTCGAGCAGTCCGGACATCTCGCCTCCCAAAGCTTCGTTCTACAAAAGGTCCGGCACAGTCTAGGGAAAGAGGTCGAACGCTGCCAGGGACCTACTCGGAGGCGTTCGTCTCTTCCTGGGGGCGCTGCTGGTCGTAGGAGGACCCTACGCGGGCCTCCCAGGCCAGCAGGTCGTCGCGGAGGTCTTCTATCTTCTTCTCGCCCTGGTCCGCGATCAGGTTCTTCCTCTCCTTCGGGTCCGTCGAGAGGTCGTAGAACTCCTCGCCCCGGTTCCCGTAGGAGTAGATGTACTTCTCGTCCCCCTCGATGCTCGCCAGGCACGTCCGCTCGTGGTAGCAGCTCGCCATGAGCTTCCTGTCCTCCGGCGGCGAGAGCATCGAGAAGCCTGGGTAGTCTCCGCCTTCGACCTCGTACCCGAGCACGTCCGCGACCGTCGGCAGGACGTCGAGCTCGTTCGTGAGCTCCCCGACGCGCCGGGGCTCGGGTTTCTTCGGGTCGTGGATGAGGAGCGGGATGTGCAACCCCTCCTGGTAGATGGTGTTGTCGTGCTGCTTGAGGCCGTGCTCGCCGAAGCCCTCGCCGTGGTCGCCCAGGATCACGAACACGGTGTCTTCGTAGAGCCCGAGGTCCTTGTACTGCTCAAAGAGCTTCTTGAGGAAAAAGTCCTGGTAGCGCACGGTGTTCAGGTACCTGTTCAACTCCGGGTCTGAGGAGTATTTTTTCGTGCCGTAGCGGCCCGGAACCACGTACTGGTGGTGGGGCGTTACCGTCAGATAGCTCGTCATGAACGGGCCGTCGTCGCCGTTTTTCTCCAGCCACTCGCGGCTGGGCTTCAGCATGATCTCGTCCTCGTACCCGAAGTAGTTGACCCTCTGGTAGCCCGTCTTGTCCATGCCTTCTATCGCCTGGAAGTGGTCGTACCCGAAGTTCTCCACGAGTTGCGGTCGCCGCTCGAAGGTCTTCGTGGCCGACTGGAAGAAGGCGCTGTTGTAGCCCTGTTCTTCCAGCAACTCCGGCAGGCACCTGCCGGGGATTATGCCCGGCTCGGACTCGGTCTTCTGGGTGTCGAGGGGGGGCTCTACGCCGCAGGTGGTCGCCAGGAGGGCCTTGGAGGTGTGGGGGACGACCGCGTGGGCGCGTTCCGCCATCAGGCTCTCCCTGGAGAGCTCGTCGAGGAACGGCGTCGTGTCCAGTTCCTCGTTGTACGGCGTCGTCGATTGGGCGCGGGTGGACTCCAGGAAGATCATCACGACGTTGCGCTTCTCGGTCCCGGGCGTGGGGGAGAGGCTCGTGTCCGTGGGGAGGGATTCGGGCGGGACCGTGGCCTCGACCTCCGTGGTCGCGACCTCGTTGACGACCATGTTCGCCAGGGGGTCCCGGGCGAAGGCGTTTCCTGCGTTGGTCACGCTCGGCACCACGGAGAGGGAGAAGAGCAGGAGGGCCGCCAGGGCAACCGTGAGCGGCGCGCGCCCCGGGCGGCCCTCCTGCTCCGCCGGGGAACCCCAGGTGCCGGTTAGGAGACGGGTCAACAGGGCCGGGCCCGCCAGGGTGTAGAAGAGGACGGCGGAGATCAGGGCCCAGTGAAGGGTGGTCGTCTCGGATCCTATGGCGCCCTGGATCTCCCCCAGGGAAGAGACGGAGACGATCACGAAGCTCAAGTCCAGCGTCGAGCCGGTTGTCGTGTAGAAGAAGTGGGCGCTGGTCGTCAGGATCACGACGACGACAACGGAGAGGTGGAAGAGCCCCAGGACCGCGCGCCGGGGCCAACCGCCCCTAACGACGGCGAAGACGCCGACCCAGAGCGCGGCGAACCCGAGGTTGAAGAGCAGGTCCGAGCGAACCTGGTCCACAAAGCCGAGAACGCCGGGCGGGTCGGGCCGGGTGACGATGCGGATCACCTTCAGGGCGACGTTGTAGACGAACAGGGGCACGAGGAGGCTCGCGAGGTAGATCCAATCCCCACGCGTCAGCAGCCTATCGAAGCGCTTCACGGCGCCCACGTTTCCCTCGTTTGCCGCCTCAAATGCGGCAGAGTTTAACAAAATTTTCATGCAACCCCGCCCTCGCCCGGCCCGCGGCGGGCCACGATCTTCCGCGGGAGATGCCAAAGATTGACCGGCGGCGCAGCGGGTAATATTGTACGGGCAGTATGGGTGACGTGGAAAGGGAACCCGTGAAGACGACAAGCAGGCGGCGGCCCGAAGGCGGGCCCGAACGGGGCGACCCTCGCCCATAGGGCAGCCCTGCCGCGTGGCACGAAGAAAGGGAGGAAGATGGCCGAGGAGACCGAGATCCGCACCTACGACCCGCCGGAGGAGTTCGTCCGGCAGGCCAACGTAAAAGACGCTTCGGTGTACGACGAGGCGGAGAAGGACTACGAAGGCTTCTGGGAAGAGAGGGCCAGGCAGCTCCACTGGTTCAAGGAGTGGGACCAGGTGCTCAAGTGGGACCCGCCCGAGGCCCAGTGGTTTGTCGGCGGCAAGCTCAACGTCGCCTACAACTGCCTTGACTACCAGGTCGAGCAGGGCCGGGGGGATAAGGCCGCCCTCGTCTGGGAGTCGGACGAGCCGGGCGAGGGGAAGAGCTACACCTACTCCGAGCTCACGGCGGAGGTCTCGAAGTTCGCCAACGTGCTCAAGGGCCTCGGGGTGAAGAAGGGCGAGCCCGTGGCGATCTACCTGCCCATGATCCCGGAGCTCCCGATCGCCATGCTGGCCTGCGCCCGCATCGGCGCCCCGCACTCGGTGGTCTTCGGCGCCTTCTCGGCCGACTCCCTCAGGGACCGCATCAACGACTGCGAGGCCAAGGTCCTCGTCACCGCCGACGAGGCCCCCCGAGGCGGCCGTAAGACCCCCCTGAAGAAGAACGCCGACGAGGCGCTTGCGGACACGCCGAGCATCGAGAACACGGTGGTCGTGCGGCGCACCGGGGAAGACGTCGATTTCACCGAGGGCCGCGACAACTGGTACGACGAGCTCATGCAGGAGGCCGACGCCGAGTGCCCGGCCGAGGAGGTCGACTCCGAGGACATCCTCTACATCCTCTACTCTTCCGGCTCGACCGGCAAGCCCAAGGGGATCGTCCACACCTCGGGCGGCTACCTCACGCACGTCAAGGCGACGACGAGCTGGGTGCTCGACGTCAAAGACAGCGACGTCTACTGGTGCACGGCGGACGTCGGCTGGGTGACGGGGCACTCCTACCTCGTCTACGGGCCGCTCTCCAACGGGGCGACGAGCCTCATCTACGAGGGGACGCCGAGCTACCCGGAGGCCGACCGCTTCTGGGACATCATCGAGCGGCACGGGGTCAACATCCTCTACACCGCGCCCACCGTCATCCGGGCGTTCATGAAGGGCGGCACCGAGGACCTCGAAAAGCACGACCTGACGAGCTTGCGGCTGCTTGGGACGGTCGGCGAGCCCATCAACCCGAGGGCGTGGGAGTGGTACCACGAGAACGTCGGCGGCGGGCGGTGCCCCATCGTGGATACGTGGTGGCAGACGGAGACGGGGGGCATCATGATCTCACCGCTCCCCGGCATCACGGCGACGAAGCCAGGTATGGCCACGCTCCCGTTCCCCGGCATCTCCGCCGGGCTCTTCGACGAGGAGGGCAACGAGATAGAGGGCCCCTCAGACTCCGGCAACCTCGTCGTCAAGAGGCCTTGGCCCGGGATGCTCCGCACCCTCTACAAGGACCCCGCCCGCTACAAGGAGACGTACTGGGAGAAGTACGGTGACGTGTACTTCGCGGGCGACGGGGCCAGGCGCGACGAGGACGGCTACTACTTGATAACGGGCCGGGTCGACGACGTCATGAACATCTCCGGCCACCGCATCAGCACCGCCGAGGTCGAGAGCGCGCTCGTCGGCCACCAGGCCGTCGCCGAGTCCGCCGTTATCGGCAGGCAGGACGAGGACACGGGCCAGGCCATCGTCGCCTACGTGATCCTCGAAGGCGACAGGGAGGGCTCGGACGAGTTGATCCAGGAGCTCAACCAGCAGGTCCGCCGGACCATCGGCGCCCACGCCCGCCCCAAGGAGATCATCTTCACCCCCGACCTCCCGAAGACCCGCAGCGGCAAGATCATGCGCCGCATCCTCCGCGGCGTCGCCGAAGGCGAGCAGGACCTCGGGGACACCTCGACCCTGGCCGACCCGTCCGTGGTCGACGACCTGAAGGCGGCCCGCCAGTAAGCCGCGCCACGGACAGACGCCCCCGATACCGGGGCGGGGGGCCTTCGGGTTCTCCGCCCCGCTCTCCGGCCTCCCGCGTCCGGTATTACCTCCGGTATTGCCGAAACCTTCGGGCCGTTTCGACGTACCTGCGTGTAGTAGAATAGGCGCATCGGATAACAGGTTCTAGGAGGAACGCGTTGTTAGGCTTTTACGTCGTAATGTTCGCCGGTATGGCCATCTCCGGTGTCGTCGCCATCTGGCTCAAGAGGACCTACTCTAAGTACTCCAAGCAGAGGAGCTACAGCGGCATGTCCGGGGCCCAGGTGGCCCGGGCCATACTCGACCGCAACGGCCTGAACAACGTGCCGGTCGAGCCGGTGGCCGGCCAGCTCACGGACCACTACGACCCGCGCAGCAAGGTCGTGCGGCTGTCGGAGGGGAACTTCCGCAGCGACTCCATCGCCGCCGCCAGCGTGGCGGCCCACGAGGTCGGCCACGCCATCCAGGACGCCTCGGGCTACGTGCCGATGAAGCTCCGCTCGGGGATCGTGCCGATCGTGAACTTCAGCAACCAGCTCTTCATGCCGCTCCTGTTCGGCGGCTTTATCCTCGGCGGCTTCAGCGGCCAGGGCGGCCTGGGCCAGATGCTCGTGCTCGGCGCGGCGGTCGTCTTTATGGCGGTCTTCGCCTTCCACGTCGTCACCCTGCCCGTCGAGATCAACGCCTCGACCCGGGCCTACGGCCAGCTTACCCGCTACGGCTTCCTCTCCAGCACCGAGGCCGCGGGCACCAAGCGCGTCCTCTCCGCGGCGGCCATGACCTACATAGCGGCGGCCCTGACCTCGCTGCTGATGGTGGTGTACCTGCTGCTCGCCGCCCGCCAGTAAGAGGGACGCGGACGGGGTAACCGGGCGGGGCCTTCGGGCCCCGCCTTTTTCTTGCCCCGGGTTCCCCAAGGCGCGGGCGAGGCGCCCGAACAGGTTGTAGAATACCCCCGTTATGGAAGACGTTCGACGGATAACGAAGAGGCGGCGCAGGCTCCGGACGGTGGGCGAGCCGCACCCGTGGGAACCGCGCCACATGCGCCTCGCGGGGATGCGCTTCGCCGAGTCGGTCGGCAAGCCGGCGGCCCGCCGCAACGTGACTTTGGGGGTCGTGAAGCACCTGTGGCGCTCCCCGGTGCCCTTCGTGGGCTTCTACCCGCCCGAGGGCGTCAAGGTTACCCGGCATCGCAAGTACGCGCCCCGCTCGCCGCGCCGGGTGGACGACACGGATTACCTCGCCGGCGTCGAGGCCCACAAGAGGTCTTTCGCGAAGGACCTCCAGGACGGCATGGTCCCCGCGGGGCACCTTCCCGGGTACTTCGAGGTGCCGACGGACGAGGGCTGGCGCATCACCCTGGACCTCGTGGAGGGGCGCCTGGGGCTGGCGGACGCCTGGGGCCTGGACACCGAGTCGAAGGTGGTGGGGGATCTCGCGCCGTTCGTCTGGGCCTACCGGCACTGCGGCTTCTGCATCGTCAGCCTCTACGATAAGGACGTCGACGCCCTGCGCGACGACCTCCTCTTCGTCGCCAAACGCCAGGGCGTGGAGCTCCGGTGGCGCGAGACCGCCGCCTGAAACCGCGAACAAGAGCGCTTACAGGAACGATTCTCGAAAAAGTACACCAGAATATGCATTACGGGGTCGCTAGGCGCTAGAATGTTTGGGTATAATGGTGCCGCCCGGCACGAAGTGTTGGGGGCAGGGGGTCTCTTAGAGAGGTAGAAGAGCAAGATGCTTTTGAGCCATAACACCGGGGGATTTGCCGCGACCACCGCGCCCGAGGGGTTCAGCCTCGAAGACTTCGAGGAGGCGGGCCTCAGGACCGTGGAGCGCAGGTTTTCGCCCAAAGACACCATCTTCGCGCCGGGGGACCCGGACGACCAGCTCTACTTTCTGCTCTCCGGCACCGTGCGGCTGTACAAGATCTACGGCGACTTCAAGGAGGCCACGACGGCGCTCCTCAAGAACGGCGGCATCTTCGGCAAGCTCAACCTCGTCGAGGGCCGCTGGCAGAACGTGTTCGCCGAGGCCGTCACCGAGGCGCGGGTCGCCAGCATCCAGAAGAGCTCCCTCGAGATGGTCATCAAGAGGGACCCCTCGTTCGCCCTCAAGCTCTTCTCGTCCTTTTCCGAGCGGCTGCGGCAGTCCGACGAGGTCATAGAGAGCCTGCTGCACCGGGAGGTCTCCACCCGGCTCGCGACCTTGCTCACCAACCTCGGGGACCGCTTCGGCCAGGAGAACGGGAGTGGCACGCTCATAGACGTGCGGCTCACGCACCAGGACCTGGCGAACATGATCGCCTCCACCAGGGAGGCCGTCTCCAAGGTGATGAGCGAGTTCCAGCGCGAGGGCGTCATAGAGAAC
>CADCVH010000133.1 GCA_902806085.1 uncultured Rubrobacteraceae bacterium
CTACGGGCAGATGATGGGCGCCTCGGTCGTCAGCGCTCTGCCGGTCGTGATCCTGTACATGATCTTCCAGCGCTACCTTATTGGCGGCCTCACGGCCGGGGGCGTCAAAGGATGAGAGAGGATACCTTTCCGGAAGGAGGCCTTGCCCTATGTGGACCCTGACGGGCTTCGCCGACGAGATCTCCCCAGACCTCGAAGAGCAACTGGAGACCCTGGACGCCGAGTCCATGCGCTTCATGGAGCTCCGCAGCGTCTGGAATAAGAACGTACTCGACCTCACGGACAGAGAGTTGGGGGGAATAAAGACCGCGCTCGCAGAACGCGGGATCGGCGTCTCCTCCATAGGCTCCCCCATCGGTAAGATCCCTGTGGCGGACCCCTTCGAACCCCACGTAGAGCGCTTCCGCCGCGCCCTGCAGGCTGCACACATCCTAGGCGCACCCTACGTCCGCGTCTTCTCTTTCTTTATCCCCAAAGGGGAAGATCCTACGAGCTACCGCGACGAGGTCCTCGGGAGGATGGGCGCGCTCGCGCGGGAGGCCGAAGGCTCGGGCGTCACGCTGCTGCATGAGAACGAGAAGGAGATCTACGGCGACGTGCCGGAACGCTGCCGCGAAATCCTGGAAGAGGTCGGCTCCCCGGCCCTGCGGGCCGCGTGGGACGCTGCCAATTTCGTGCAGTGCGGCGTAACCCGCCCCTACTCTGAGGGTTTCGAGGCCCTGCGGCCCTTTGTCGAGTACGTGCACGTCAAGGACGCCGTCGCAGAGACAGGCGGGGTCGTCCCCGCGGGCGAGGGGGATGGGGAGCTGCGGGAGACCGTCTCGGCGCTGCGGGCTTCGGGATTCGACGGGTTCTTCTCGCTGGAGCCGCACCTGGCCTCCGCCGGCAGCTACTCCGGCTTCAGTGGTCCCGACCTCTTCAGCCGCGCAGCAGGCGCGTTCAAAGGCCTGCTGCGCGAGCAGGACATCGAGTGGAGATGACCGCCGGTAGCCGGAGAAGAGGCGGCGGCCTCCTGGCGTTGGATGGCCTTGAGGTCGGTCCGCAGTCCGTGGTTAGGGTAGAGGGGTCGGAGGCCGGCTTCGCCCGCGGGAAGGAAGGTCCGCGGCTGACGGTCCTGACTCCGTCAGGCTCCCCGCTACCATCGGGGTTCCGCGGCAAGCGCGTCCAGTGCGGCGAAGGAACGCTCCTCCTTTGCCCTGCGGACACGAAGAATCTCGACGCCTTGCGCGGCCTGCTGCCGTGGCTGCGCCCGAGGCCCCTGGGGCGGGGTACGTCCGCCGGCATGGGCGACAGGCTGGGGCTCGCCACGCCGGGGCACGTGCGCGCCGTTCGCGCGGCGGAGGGCGGTATCGCCCCGATCTTCGCCCAGCAGTCGATCCGCGAGATGCAGCGTACGGGCCGCACCCCTGAAGAGGTCCTGGACGACGCGATGTGGGGCGTCTTCGCCGAGGGCTGGCGCGACGGTTTTGGCGCCGACGCCGACCACCTCAAGACCGCCGAGCACGTGGACGTCTGCGCCGCGGCCGGCTACACATTCTTCACTTTCGACCCCGGCGACCACGTGGACGACCGGGCCGAAAGCGCCGACGCCGCCACGCTGCGGGCCCTACTGGACGGGCTCCCCTGGGACACCATGGAGACGACCGAGGGCGATCTTCTGCGGGACCGCGCCGTCGGACGGGTCGCCTTTAACGGGTGCGAGGTCGTCATGGACCGGGAGGCCGTGCTCCGGGCCGCGGCCAAGTACGGCCCGGCCGTGGCGCACGCGGCGGGCCTGTACCGACGTCTTGAGGGCGCGATGGGGGACCGCGCGTTCGAGGTCGAGGTCTCCGTAGACGAGACGGAGAGCCCAACGACCCACGCCCAGCACCTGTTCATCGCGCACGAGCTCTCACGCCTAGGTGTGCGTTGGATCAGCCTCGCGCCGCGCTACGCGGGGACCTTCGAGAAGGGCGTGGACTACGTTGGCGACGTGGGTGAGTTCGAAGAGGACTTCGCCGTCCACGCGGCCATCGCCCGCGAGGCCTTGCCGGACGGGCCATACAAGCTCAGCCTGCACTCAGGCTCGGACAAGTTCTCGGTCTACCCCACCGCCTTCCGCCAGACGGAGGGGAACGTCCACTTGAAGACCGCCGGCACGAGCTACCTCGAGGCGCTCCGCACCATGGCCGGACTGGATCCCGACTTCTTCCGACGGATCTACGCCTTCGCCCGCGACCGGTACGAGGACGACCGGGCAAGCTACCACGTCTCAGCGAGCCTGGAGAGCGCGGCCCCGCCCGAAGGGGTGCTCGACGGGGATCTTCCGGATCTTCTCGAGCGGTTCGACGAGCGTCAGATCCTGCACGTCACCTTCGGCTCGGTGCTGGGAGACGAGAGTTTCAAGCGGGGTCTCTTCGAGTTCTTGCGCGCCAACCCCGAAGCCTACGCGGCGCGCCTGGAGGCGCACTTCCTGCGCCATCTTGAACCGTTCTCCGGTCGGAGGCTTGCCCGCAACAACCAGGAGGAAGCCAGATGAAGATAGGTGTGTTTACCGTCGGTCTGCCGGACCTAACGCCTGAGGAGGCCGTCCGGGAGCTGGCCGACGCCGGCTACGACGGCGTTGAGTGGCGCGTCGCGCGTGTCCCCGAGGAGATCAGGGGAGAAAAGCCCTCCTTTTGGGGAAACAACCTTTGCACCCTGGAGCCCGTGGTGGAAGAGGCGGAGCGGGCCAGGTCCCTCGCCGAAGGGGCGGGTTTGGAGATCCCGGGGCTCGGCACCTACATCGACGTTGGGGACCTTAAGGCCACGGAGGAGGCTATGCGCTTCGCGAAGAGCGCGGGGGCGCCGCAGATACGGGTCGGCAGGCCGGATGGGATCGGGAGATCCTTCGGGGAGATGTTCGAGAAGAGTCGGGCTTTCTTGGAAGAGGTCGAGGGCCTCGCGGGGGGATACGGTGTCAAGGCGCTCATCGAGATCCACCACGGCACCATCTATCCTAGCGCCTCCCTCGCCCACCGATTGGTGGACGGCCTCGACCCGGAGAGGGTGGGCGTTATCTTCGACCCCGGCAACATGGTGTTCGAGGGTTTCGAGGACTACCGGATCGGCCTGGATCTGCTCGGCCCGTACCTGGCGCACGTACACCTGAAGAACGCCGCGTACGACCGGCCAGAGGATGGTGGCGTGTGGAGGGCCAGGTGGGCCCCGCTCGAGGACGGGGTGGTGGATTTCGACCTGCTCTTCGAGGGCCTGCAGGCCGCAGGCTACGACGGGTGGCTCGTGATCGAGGACTTCAGCGCCGCGCGCCCGAGCCGCGAGGCACTAAGACACAACCTGGAGTTCGTCCGGAGGTTTAGCGCCGGATCCCTGGCTCGGGGTGAATAGCGTGGACGCTTTCGGCGCCGGTCATCCGGGTACGGGATCGGACTGCGACCATGGAGAGGGGAGATCTTGAGCGAGACCCGAGAGACGACGCAAACGTCCTACGCTCCTTCGCCGGACCTGCTCTTCGCCCCCTCGCGGCGTGATGCGGCCCGCGACCTCTACGAAGAGGTAAAGGACCTGCCGCTCGTGTGCCCGCACGGGCACGTCGACCCCGCGCTCCTCTCGGACCCAGACGCCACTTTGGGGACCCCAGCCGACCTCTTTATCATCCCCGACCACTACGTCTATCGCATGCTCTACAGCCGGGGCGTCCCGATGGAGGACCTCGGCGTGCCGACGGTCGACGGGACGCCGGTAGAGACGGATCACCGGCGCGTCTGGCAGCGCTTCTGCGAGAACTTCCACCACTTCCGC